>NZ_JBALPP010000013.1:0-17397 GCF_036965425.1 Neobacillus drentensis
TTTTTTCGCGATAGCGAAAATAATTTTCAATATGCGCCCGTAGCTCAATTGGATAGAGCGTCTGACTACGGATCAGAAGGTTATGGGTTCGACTCCTTTCGGGCGCGCCATTTTTTTTATTTATCTCGGGAAGTAGCTCAGCTTGGTAGAGCACTTGGTTTGGGACCAAGGGGTCGCAGGTTCGAATCCTGTCTTCCCGACCAGTCGCAGTTTGTAAGAATCTATAATTTCGGCGGTGTAGCTCAGCTGGCTAGAGCGTACGGTTCATACCCGTAAGGTCGGGGGTTCGATCCCCTCCGCCGCTACCATATTATTAAACGGAGGAATACCCAAGTCCGGCTGAAGGGATCGGTCTTGAAAACCGACAGGCGGGTTAAACCGCGCGGGGGTTCGAATCCCTCTTCCTCCGCCATAATAATTTATGGTTTATAACTTTTTATCGTCGCGGGGTGAAGCAACGAGCGTTGCTTCTATGAATAAACTGCGAGTTGTATCAATCGAGCTGCTACTTGAATAAGCTTTCTGAGATTGATACAGTCATGCATCTAAGAGCATGAACAAAATAATATGTTTTCATCGTCGCGGGGTGGAGCAGTCCGGTAGCTCGTCGGGCTCATAACCCGAAGGTCGCAGGTTCAAATCCTGTCCCCGCAATATGGTCCGGTAGTTCAGTTGGTTAGAATGCCTGCCTGTCACGCAGGAGGTCGCGGGTTCGAGTCCCGTCCGGACCGCCACATTTTTTTCTAGCAGTTCCCCTGCTATTAATATATAGATTTTGGCGATTGTGGCGAAGTGGTTAACGCATCGGATTGTGGTTCCGACATTCGTGGGTTCGATTCCCATCAGTCGCCCCATTAGATTCCTAATATTGGGCTATAGCCAAGCGGTAAGGCATCGCACTTTGACTGCGACATGCGTTGGTTCGAATCCAGCTAGCCCAGCCATTCTTTAATACCACAGTGCGGGTGTAGTTTAGTGGTAAAACCTCAGCCTTCCAAGCTGATGTTGTGAGTTCGATTCTCATCACCCGCTCCATTATTTATGGGCCTATAGCTCAGCTGGTTAGAGCGCACGCCTGATAAGCGTGAGGTCGATGGTTCGAGTCCATTTAGGCCCACTATAAATACTTGAAATAAATTATAAGTAAGAGCGATTGCTATTAAAGTAATCGCTCTTTTTCTTTAAGAAGTTAAAGGCCCTCCGCGTTCTCTAAAAGACGTGTCCGCAACCCGTTCCACTTGAAATTCCCCGTCCAGGTAGCTGATTACAGATACGCTGCAATTATCATGGTGAAGATATTTTGCGCTTTTGGTTAATTGCATTAAATAATTACCGATGGTTACGCCATGTGAGAATACAAGTATATTTCCGCCTTCACGCTCATGATTTTTAAGAATTTCATCAATCGCTAAACAAGTCCGTGAATAGAGCTGTGAATAGGACTCCCCTTCAGGAGCCGCCAGATTAAGATCAGTAATACTAAATAAAGTCTCAAGTATATTCCCGTATCGAGCGGTAATTTCGGATCTCATTAAGGATTCAAGGGCACCAAAGTTCATTTCTTTAAGGCGTACATCGGTCGATAGCGGTATTTTTCGTTCTCCTAATGCATGAGTGGCTGTATCAATCACCCGCTGGCTCTCACTGCAATAGGCTGCTTTGAATTCAACATCCGCTAATCCTCTTCCTACTGCCTGAGCCTGGGCGATTCCTCTTTCAGTAAGCGGGGAATCAGCAAATCCCTGCAATCGCCGTTCCACATTAAATTGCGTTTCTCCATGACGGACAAAATATAGGGTTACTTTTTGGGAGTTAGTCACTCAGATCACCTGCTTTTCTAGATATAATAGAATTCTACCACGAAATATAGTGGTGTCATGTACCTTTTTGAAGGATATTCCAGTTTTAAACAGAATTATAGTACCTATCTGAAAAATTGAGGTGAAATTTGTGAAGGTAGATGAAGCAACCTTATATTTAATTGACCAAAAAGATGGCTTTGGCCTGGAGTTTAGCAAATTAGTTTCGATGATGAATTATACGAGAGAAACAACGATTCAAGCCGTAAAGGATTTAACAATAGAGGAACTGGACTTTCTTTATGATGAGGAGGCTAATTCTATCGGGATGCTGCTAGGACATCTGGCGGCTGTAGAAAAAACTTACCAGATTGTGACCTTTGAAAATCGGGATCTGACTGAGGAGGAGTTTAGCCACTTACAAGCTGGGCTGGATTTAGGGAGCCTGGGGCAGGAACATTTTAAAGGGAAAACAATTGAAGATTATCTTCAGGAATTGTCCGATGTTAGAAACACAACCATTGAAAAGTTTAAAACACTTCCTGATGAATGGCTATATGAGCAAACTCCTTTTTGGTATGACCGCCCAGCCAACAATTTTTTCAAATGGTTTCATGTGTTCGAGGACGAATTAAGTCACAGAGGCCAAATTCGCATTATCAAAAAAATGATCAATAAACGTAAAAAATAAAAGGGGGCCATCATTGAATAGATGGTCCCCTGAGAAAATTTTAGGCCAATTTATGAATTGGAAGTTCAATAATAAATTCTGTGCCCATTCCGTCACTGCTGGCCTGCATCGTTCCTTTATGGTTTTCCACGATCTTTTGAGACACTGGTAAGCCCAAACCGGTTCCACAATCTTTAGTGGAAAAGAACGGTTCAAAAATATGAGTCAAGATGGAAAGGGGAATTCCCTTCCCGTTATCTCTAAAAATAAATTGGACATGTTCATCTGCTACTCTGGTGAAGATTTTTATTTTTAAAGGAGTTTCCCTTTTGGCCTGTACGGAGTTTTGAAATAAATTAATAAAAACCTGCAATAACTCCTCACGATTACATAGGATGGTAAGATTTTTAGCATCAGGAGGAATCTCAATATCCAATCCAACACTGTATAATAACGATTCACTTTTAAGAAACTTCAAAAGGTAATCAATTAAAAAATGCTGAACTTGAATGAGTTCAAACTCTTTAATCGATGGCTTCGTGATACTCAAGAAATCTGTAATAATTTTATTGGCCCGATCAATTTCAGGGATTAACAAATTAGAAAATAGCTGGGAGGTACTTGCGTCAACTTCTTTTTCAAGAAATTGCAGGTAGCCCCTGACGGTGGTCAGCGGATTCCGAATTTCATGGGCGATACCAGCGGCAATTCGACCAGCAAGTGCTTGCTTTTCAGCTTCTTTCATCTTTTCTTCAAATAAATACCTGTCCGTGATGTCCCGAAATTGACCAAATCCTCCAATTAATCTTTCTTCCTCATAAATTGGCTGCGCATCAAATAAACAAACGATGTCATCACCATTTTCGTTTGTAAATGTAAGCACTTCGTTTTCATATTTTGCTCCACACTCAATGACCCGTCGAAAATATTCTCCAATTAAAACGGAATCATAGATGCTTTTTCCAATTACTGTATTGCTGCTTTGGTTAAAAATTTTCAGGGCAAAATCATTAAACTCTATTGTAGTTCCTTTTTCATCAGTTACGATGATGCCATTTCTAGTCCTGCTAATCATAATTTGGTTTAAGATATTAAGCTTTCTATTTTGTTTTCTAAGCAGCAATTCTCTTTCGATAGAATCAACTACCTGGGATAACATCGTTAGTAATAAAGGATTTTGAAAAACAATCGGCACCATGATACTTACACTGCCCAATAAATGATCTTCATCGGTGTAATGAATCGGTGCACCATAACAAGCTATTTCATATAGAAACTTATGATAATGGTCTTTGCCTATTAAGGATATAGGGTGCCTTTGTTGTAAGACTAAGCTAATGACATTTGTCCCCGTATCTTCCTGAGTGAAAAGGCTTCCTATCTTAATACCAAATTCATCGACAGTAGATTTGATGGTTTCATCGCCAGCCATATGTAACAAGTATCCGTTTGAATCAGAAACACTGATTAGAATAGGAGTTCCTTTTAATGAATCTAAAAGTTTAGTTGAAAAATAACTTACAACTTCCAAGATCTCATTATAGGCTTTCGTTTTTATAAAAAGCTCTTTTTTTGTTAAAAATCTTTGTGGACTTACTAAATCGTTAGGGTCCATTCCGAGTTCTTTACAGAATCTCTTAGATTGAGTTATATAGTACGGTTCTGTTTCGCCCATCTTCTGTCACTCCAAAGTAGTCAAGAATACTATATTCCTATTTTAAATACTAACTTAATAATGTTCTATAGGATTTAACAAAAAAATTCCAATAATAATTAATTGGACTCAGGATTCGTCTTCAAAGCAAGGTACTTTTTCCCTCTTTGTGGATAGATTCCCTCTGTTTGGAACCAGTTCCAAACCAATTCCCCGCGTCTTTTGCCTATCATACCACTCATAATAATACCTGTTTCAATTAATTTGCTTGGCAGCCCTTTTATGTAATAAGTCCGATTTGTATCGAATTCAGTCAAGACAACGGTATCCTCGATCCTGCTGGTCACTTCAAAGATACTATCAAGTTTATCAGAACATTGGTTAAATTTCTGATGCACCTTCTCAATATCTTGATTGCGATTCCAATCACTATGATGAATTCGAGGGAAGTCGTTTAAAAAGAGGGCATTTAGCAGCCATTCGCAAATTGTAAGTTCAGAGCCGGCCTCTCGGGCAAATTTTTCGACTACGGAATACCAAGAGGTACCTGTTCGGCGGTCAAGCCACCTGACAAATTTCTTTAATTGGAATAGGAAGGTTTCTACTTCTTTTTCGTTTGGGGTAATTTTCATGGAATGTGGAAAAAAGGTGAAGATCAATTCTTCCCAAAACGCGGATTGACATTGCTGCCATGAGGGCGGGCAGTTATCCTCTAAGCAATTGGCCATAAATTTCGAAATGACACGGAGAAATTCGTTGCGGTTATGGTCGGAGGGTTTTTCACGTTTGTAGGCAATGAAATCCTTTCCGTAATATTGCAGAAGACCTCGGTGTCTCATGTCAAATTCAGAACTTATGGCTAAATTCATTAAAAATTCCTGTCGTTCCTTTGGATTGGCAAATTCATGTGTAAAGGCTGTTACCTGCAGATTATTGCCACTGAAAAAATCTTTGGTTGTGCCGCTTTTTTTCATAAAATCAATCAACCTACTTTCTAAATTTTTTTTAAAATACAAGCGAGGCTTAGGTGGGGAACTAATGAGGTGACACTCGTATTATATCGTTAATTAGAAATAGTAAGTGTCGCATTACTTGAATTTTTTGTGAATTAAATAAATTTTTATTTTGGAAGCCATCCCGCTATTTCAAAAATAGTTAGGAGAATCTCAATGACAATGAGAATTACGACGATCCATTCAACAAAAAGGCCGCGGATGGAATGGGAGATGGTAGAAAAACCATCCATGATGCTATACAGAATTTCTGTTTTGCTTTTTAAGATTTTATAGCGGTCGTTCAATTCAAAGAAATCACCCATTTTGTCATAAAATTCGCTGGCACTGCTGCTGGACCAGGTAATATCGGGCTTATCGAGAATCATGATATAGGCAAGGGTATTATACTCATGACGGACGATTTTCGCGGTCGTTCTTGCCAGTTCCTTGTTCCCGATTCTCAGACGGCCTTTTTCCAATCTGTCAATCATCGTCTCAAGCTTATCATGGATTTTTCCGAGCTGTTCTTCTGTTTTCTCGAGTGCCACCGATTTTGCGAGGACAGTGGATATCAATTCTGGGTAAAACTCTTCATACTCAGGTACCACCACATATTCATCGGTTAATTCGATGTTTTCGGTTTCTTGGATGTGAAGACTGTAATCGTCTGTGTATCTATCATCATGTACAATTTCAAAATCTGGCTCGAAGGAATGGATGTAGGAAAATAAATCTTTCATTTCACTTTCGGTAGTATGATTAATGAAGACGATGCTGCCAAAAGAAAAAATGAGCACCATTTGCGAGTCATCTACATTTTTTGTCAGTATGGCTTTTAAAATATCGCCTTTTAAGATTAGGGGCTCTTCCCAGGTGAATTTTTTCGGAATGCCGCAATGAATGGCGATTTTGTTCAAATCAATTTCATTCGTGATCGCAAAGGCTTTAAAGGTAATTTCTGTCACTTTTATCACTCTCTTCATTGAATTGGTCTTAATTCGAGTTTATTCCTTTTCATGAAAAACATACTGAGCCATACTTATTGTTTTTAATCGTTATGATTGCTAAACACAAAATCAAGGATTAACACCGATTTTTCTACTAAATATGACATTTATCATGTCCCGTACATGACACCTGCTACTAACAAGTCCATTTTTCTTCCGATATACTTTGATATAACGACACATAAAAGAAGGGAATTCCAATCCTATGACCTTACAAGACACTAAAAATTTAAGAAAGCAAGTTGCTCCCTTTGAAAAATCTACAACAAGAGAAAGTGTTTGGCAGATTATTAACACAGTCGCACCGTTTATGATCTTATGGTACCTTGCCTACATCAGCCTGTCTGTTTCTTATTGGTTAGCATTAGTACCATGTGTAATAGCTGCAGGATTTCTGACAAGAATTTTCATTATTTTCCATGATTGCACCCATTATTCATTTTTTAAAAGCCGCCGTGCCAATAGAATATTGGGGACTGTGATGGGGGTATTAACGTTATTCCCGTTTGGTAAATGGGGCCACGAGCATTCCGTTCATCATGCAACAAGCGGTAATTTGGATAAGCGCGGTACAGGTGATATCTGGACCCTTACAGTGGATGAATATTTAGCAGCGCCACTTAAACTTCGTTTAGCCTATCGTTTTTATCGAAATCCTTTTGTTATGTTTGTATTAGGACCGATTTATGTTTTCCTTCTTAAAAATAGATTTAACCGTAAAGGTGCTAAAAAGAATGAACGCATGAACACCTATTTGACGAATATACTGATTGCAGCTGTAATCGGATTACTCATCTGGGCAATCGGCTGGCAAGCATTTCTTTTAGTGGAAGGTTCCATTTTCATGATTTCAGGTGCCGCAGGCATTTGGCTGTTCTACGTACAGCATACTTTTGAAGATTCTTATTTCGAGGAAGATAAAGACTGGGAGTATGTAAAAGCGGCTGTGGAAGGTAGTTCATTCTATAAGCTTCCAAAAGTTTTACAATGGCTGACAGGAAATATTGGATTTCACCATGTTCACCATTTAAGTCCAAGGGTGCCGAATTATAAACTGGAAGAGGCGCACAACAACACCCTTCCATTACAAAATGTACCAACGATTTCTCTTGCAACCAGTTTAAAGTCACTCCGATTCCGTTTATGGGATGAGGAGAACAAAAATTTTGTAAGTTTTAAAGATGTTCGAACGGTTGCGAAAAAAAGAATTTCTATTCAAGCTAAACCTGAACTTTAACTACACCATATGGCTGACTCCCCTGCATTTATGGGGAGTTTCTGCTTAATTGCACTGCCCGAATAGGAGAGAACGTAGATGATTCGAATTGTCATTGCCGAGGATCAGGAACTGCTGTTAGGAACAATAGGTTCCCTGCTGAATATGGAAGATGATATGCAAGTGGTCGGGCAGGCCGGTAATGGAGAAGAGGCCGTTGCTCTTGTGCATCAATTACAGCCGGATGTCTGTATCATGGATATAGAAATGCCTAAAATGAGCGGGTTAGAAGCAGCGGAAGCGTTAAAGTCAGTAGAATGTAAAATCATCATTTTAACAACCTTTGCAAGGAATGGCTATTTTGAGCGGGCTCTAAAGGCGGATGCAAAGGGATACTTATTGAAGGATGGTCCAAGCGATGAATTAGTCTGCTCGATTCGCAGCATCATGGCTGGAAATACCATCTACAGCCCGGACCTTATGGACGAAGGTTCCATGAATACGGAACAGGAAAATGAATTGTTGAAAAAGACCGTTGCCGAACCAATCATAACTAACACGTCTCGAAACAAATTTGGAATGGTCAGAAATTATTTTTCAACCATCTGGGATAAAATGAAGCTGCCAACTGGTTAGCATAGTTAATATATGAGCGAACAGTGCCTGTCACTGTTCGCTTTTTTTGTTTCTTTGTTTAAAGGCCAACTTTGATTTTTCATACTGTTGATTGGAGCGGAATGCGCGAAGACTCCTGCGGGAGTACGGTACAGGGGAGACCCACAGGCGCTTAAGCGCCGAGGAGGCTCCCCCGGCACGCCCGCGGAAAGCGAAGCGCCTGGAGCGCAAATCAACAGCCAAGTTTTTGTTAAGTATAAGTTAAGGTTGGCACATGATAATAGGCCTATCAAATAAAAAGCTTCCATGGAGAATGGTCGCAACTCGATCGTTGGTGAAAGGAGCAGGATAAATGAAAAAGTGGATTTGGATTATAGTAAGCGTTTTGGTAATTGGATTTGTAGGGTACCAGTGGTTTCATTCAAAATCAAGCAGCAGTGAAGTAACAACACAAACAAGGACCGCCGTCGTACAAAAAGGAAAGTTAGAAGTGAAAATCAGCGGCTCAGGTACGGTGGAGCCAGTTACAAGCGAGGATATAAAATCAACAATTGATAATAACGAAATAGAGGAAGTACTGGTTACAGCCGGTGAGGAAGTGAAAGAGGGAGATGAACTGATTACCTTCACAGATGACAGTGACCCTATCACGGCACCAGCCGATGGTGTGGTAACAACGGTTTCAGTAGCAGCTGGAGAGCGTGTCACAAACGGACAGGCAGTGGCGCATTTGACCAACTACAAGGATTTACAAACAGTTGTCCAAGTGGATGAACTGGACATACCGAAGATTAAAAAGGATCAAACTGTCAGCTTATCGGTGAGTGCCTATCCAGATAAAACCTATACAGGGAAAGTGACTGCTGTAGCCGAGGAAGGCACCTCAACAAACGGGTCATCTACTTTTGATGTAACAATCCATATTGATAAGCCTGACAATCTAAAGGTTGGCATGAGTGCTGAAGCAAGCATTCTAACGAATAGCAAAGAAAATGCACTTTATGTACCTGTGGATGCCGTTCATAAAAATAATAATGAAAAATATGTCCTTATTGCTTCAGCCGCCACAAACACAGATAACGCTGCTGACACGAACGTTCAACAGACCGTTAAAACAGGGATTGCTACAGACGAATATGTGGAAATAACGGATGGAGTAAGCGAAGGGGATAATATTCTTTTACCGCAGGTTTCTACCAGCAGTTCCTCTAATAACCAAGGCGGGATGATGCAAGGTATGGGCGGTATGGGAGGAATGGCCGGAGGAGGAATGCCTCCAAATGGCGGCGGAATGGGTGCACCAAGCGGAAATGGAAAGAGCGGTAATTAATAATTTAAAACGAGGAGAATGATAATGAAAAAAACGAGAAAAGCACATTTATGGATTGGGTTAATTTGTTCTATCTTTATTTTCATGGAATCTATTACGGGGTTGTTAATGAATGAGCCGTGGCTTATCGGACAATCACAGACGGAAAGACTGGGGAATTTCCAGCCAGGGCAAATGAACCCAGGCCAATTGCCAGGAACAAGCTCAGATTCAAGCCAAGCAGCTGGACAACCACAAGGACAGACGAACGGACAAAACCAAACCAATAACCAGACTAATAACCAGACCCAAGACCAAACAGGAGCTAACATAAACGGCCAGTTTCCAGGCCAAGGCGGTTCACGAGGAGAAAATTCCCAAGGTTCCTTCATGAGTATCATTAGAGGTCTGCACGAAGGAAGAATTGGAACAACCAATATTAAATGGTTAATCGATCTGACCGCAATCGCAATGATTTTCTTAACAGGATCAGGAATTTATCTATCGTTAAAAGTACTTGGTGTTAATAAAAAAAGGAAAAAGGGAAAAATCGAAAACGAAGTTGCCTAGGGTGCCCAGCACCCGTAACAACAAAAATATTGAGGCATCTTCTGACAAAGAAGATGCCTTTACTCATTAGTCTGATTGTGCCAGTTCATATTCAATTCATATATGTTTTGTATAATCCTTTATATAAAGAAATGAAAGGATGTAAATATACATGACAATAGGAAAGAATCAAAAAGGATGGCGCCAATTTATTAGCCTGGTGCAGCAGACAAAGCCGCCTAAACTTTTAATTTGCATCGCATTACTATTAAGTGTAAGTACAACTTTGGTGGGACTGTTGGTTCCGCTTTTCACCAAAAATCTGATCAATGATTTTTCGATTAGTGCATTAAGCACAGGGAGAATCCTTCTTCTTGTTGGTGCTCTTTCCGTTCAAGCCATTGCCAGTGGAATATCCATTTATTTATTAAGCCATATCGGTCAATCGGTTGTTGCGGGAATACGAGATCGATTATGGAAGAAACTCCTTGTCCTGCCGATTCATTTTTATGATGAACATCAATCAGGAGATACTGTTAGCCGAATGACAAATGATACGGCAGTTGTCAAAGGACTGATAACGGAGCATCTTTCCGGCTTTTTAACCGGCATCATTTCCATCATTGGTTCACTCGTTGTTTTGCTGATTTTGGATTGGAAAATGACATTGTTAATGTTTATTGCGATTCCACTTTCGGCATTGATTTTAGTGGTATTAGGGAGAAAAATGCATCAGGTATCAAAAGGGATGCAGGACGAAACGGCACGATTTACTTCAGTCCTCCAGCAAGTGTTATCTGAAATACGTCTCGTCAAAGCATCGAATGCGGAACCTTTAGAGTATAAGAATGGAAAAATAGGGATTACTCAATTGTTTCAATATGGCTTAAAAGAGGCGAAGATTCAAGCCTTAATCACTCCGCTCATTGGCCTTGTAATCATGATATTACTTGTTGTCATTCTAGGCTATGGCGGCATGAGAGTTTCTTCAGGAGCTCTAACAGCTGGCGACTTAGTCGCATTCATTATGTATCTTTTCCAGATCGTCATGCCCATGGGGCAAATTGCCGGTTTTATTACCCAATTTAATAAATCAACTGGTGCAACTGAACGGATAATCGCCATCATGGATTCGCTTGAGGAACAGGACAATGCCGATCATCCTGTTCAAAACGTGCATCAAACCATTACAGTCGACCATTTAAACTTTTCTTATAAAAATGGGGAAGAAGTGCTAAAGGATGTAAGTTTTTCTGTTGAAGCAGGAAAGGTGACAGCGATAGTGGGTCCTAGCGGCAGTGGAAAAACAACGCTTTTTTCATTACTGGAGCGTTTTTACCAACCGCAGAGTGGTGACATTTGTTTAGGCGAAAATTCGATTAATGATTTTTCTTTACAATCATGGCGGAGTCAAGTTGGTTATGTATCACAGGAGAGCCCTATTATATCGGGCACCATTCGTGATAATATCTGCTACGGCATCGAAAAAACGGTTGAAGATGCGGACTTGCAACGTGTGGCCAAAATGGCCTATGCGGATCAATTTATTTCCGAGCTCCCTAATGGCTATGATACAGAGGTTGGGGAAAGAGGAATGAAATTATCAGGTGGTCAAAGACAGCGAATTGCGATTGCACGTGCCTTTTTAAGAAATCCGAAAATTTTAATGTTAGATGAAGCAACCTCAAGCCTTGATAGTAAATCGGAATTGGTTGTCCAGCAGGCATTACAAAATTTGATGAAGGGTCGAACCACCCTCATTATTGCTCACCGTTTATCCACTGTGATTGATTCAGACCAAATTATCTTTTTAGAAAAGGGAAAAATGACAGGAAGCGGTACACATGAACATTTATTACAAACTCACTCCCTGTATCGCGAATTTGCCGAGCAGCAATTACGTTTGAAAGAAATTGTTTAAAAGGAATGGGAAGCAATGGCGAAATTATTAATAGTCGATGATGATACCTATATTCGCGAACTCGTTCTCCTTTTTTTAAAAAAGGAGGGGTTCGAGCTTTATGAGGCATCCGATGGACGGGAGGCATTAAACATAATGGAAAAAGTGAAGATGGACCTTGTCATCATCGATATCATGATGCCGAACATGAACGGCTGGGAGTTATGCCGCGAGCTTAGGGAGTTCAGTGATATTCCAATCTTAATGTTAACCGCCAAAGGGGAAATTGCACAAAAAGTTAAGGGATTTGAACTTGGCGCAGACGATTATCTGGTGAAGCCCTTTGACCCGATTGAGTTAGTGGCCAGGGTCAAAGCTTTGCTAAAGAGGTATAACATAATTTCTTCACAAACCGTTGAGATTGGGGAATTTAAGTTAAATCGAAAAACACATGAAATTGCTTTTAAAGAGCAGGACTATACCATTCCGTTGAAGGAATTCGAGCTATTGTTCAAATTGGCAAGTTATCCTGGAAAGACGTTTTCCAGAGAGGACTGCATTGTAGACATTTGGGGATACGATTATAAAGGGGACGATCGTACGGTTGATGTTCATATAAAGCGTCTGCGAGAGAGATTTTCAGAGGAAGAGTTCCCCTTCAAGATTAAGACCATACGTGGATTAGGATATCGGCTCGAGGTAAAACCATGAAGGGAAAAAAGTTTTTTCGGCATGTAGTTGGTTTTTTCATGTTTATCGTGATGATTTTCGTTAGTTTTTCAGTGTCTTACTTTCTTGCAGCCTATCTATTCAGCCTGTTAAGTTTTCAACTATCGAATTATATACAGCATTTAATTACGACCATCCTTGGATTTTTTATTTTTGCGGGGATTGGGATTGGTTTTTCGAAAATTATCCGTTCCAAGCAGCGCAATCTTTTTCAAGAAGTCATTGATGCACTCAGGAGTATTGCCAGGGGTGACTTTAATGTGCAACTGGAAACGCTGAAAAGAGAAGATCCCTTTACTACTCTCATTGATCATATCAACCATATGGCGAAACAATTAAAGGAAATGGAAGACATGCGACAGGAGTTTATTTCAAATGTCTCACATGAAATTCAATCACCACTAACATCCATCGGAGGTTTTGCCCGTGCGCTTCAAGATGATGAATTAACCCTTGAGGAACGCAGCCATTACCTCAATGTGATTGAAACAGAATGCAGAAGATTATCAAAATTGAGCGATAATCTCCTGAAGCTTACTTCACTGGAATCTGATCATCATCCATTTGAGCGTAAAACCTATCGGCTTGATCAACAAATAAGAACCATTATCTTGGCCTGTGAACCCATTTGGGTGGAAAAAGAAATTGAAATGGACATCATGCTTGAAAAGGTCACCATCTTTGCAGATGAGGACTTAATGAGCCAGGTATGGACCAATTTGCTCCACAATAGCATTAAATTCACCCCGACTTCCGGAAAAATTAGTATTCGTCTAAGCCAGATAGATGACAAAGCGGAAATAAAAATATCTGATACCGGGATTGGCATTTCAAAAAATGACCAAGTTCATATATTTGAACGCTTTTATAAAGCAGATAAGGCAAGAGAACGATCAAAAGGAGGCAGTGGATTAGGGCTCTCCATTGTCAAAAAAATCATGGATATGCATAAAGGAACAATTGTTGTTGAAAGTGAAGAGGATATGGGAAGCACTTTTACTCTAACCCTTCCGCAATAGTACAAAAAAGATGCCTCATCTCTCGCTGAAATGAATGAACAGCTGGATCAGGCATCTTTTTTATAGAATGATTGTAAATCAATAATGATTAAACTTCGACAGTGCTGACTTTGACCGTCCAGTGAAAGGGATCTTCTTTTTTTCCAAGCTGTATTCCGGTAATTTCATCATAGATGTCCTGAGATAACTGGCCGATTTGATGATCATTGATGACGATGGTATGACCATTCCAGTTTAATTCGCCAACAGGAGAAATGACGGCTGCCGTTCCTGCACCAAAGACTTCTTCCAATTCACCGCGCTCATGGGCGGCATAAACCTCTTCAATTGAAATTTTCGATTCACGCACTGGCACCTTCCAATATTTTAGAAGTTGAATAACCGAATCACGGGTTACACCAGGTAAAATGCTGCCATTTAATTTTGGTGTAACAACTTCACCATTAATTTTGAAGAAAATATTCATGCTGCCAACTTCTTCAACATATTTATTCTCTTTCGCATCCAACCAAAGAATTTGGGCAAACCCATTTGCATCGGCCTTTTCCTGTGCTTTCAGGCTGGCGGCATAATTTCCTGCGGTCTTCACATGGCCGACCCCGCCTATGACGGCCCGGACGTACTGCTCTTCGACATATATTTTCACAGGGCTTAATTGGTCGCCATAATAGGCTCCAGATGGCGAGAGAATGACGAGCAATTGATACTGGCGGGCAGGGCGGACGCCGAGATAGGCCTCCGTTGCGATAATAAAAGGGCGAATGTAAAGGGATTGCCCTTCACCTTCAGGAATCCAATCTTTTTCTGTGAAAATTAATTGTTTAATCGCCTTTAATAGAAAATCTTCATCAATTTGGGGAATGCATAACCGATCACAGGATTCATTCAAACGGCTCATGTTTTTTTCCGGACGGAAGAGCTGGATGGTTCCATCTGCTGTTTTATAAGCCTTCATTCCTTCAAAGATGGCTTGTCCATAGTGAAAAACCATTGCTGCCGGATCAAGTGTTAATGGAGCGTAAGGTATGATTCGCGGATCGTGCCAGCCGAGTTCGGCATGAAAATCCATAACAAACATGTAATCGCTGTAATACTTCCCAAAACCAAGTGATGCGGAATCAGGCTTTACCTTTAATTCTTCTCTTTGAAAAAATGCAATTTCTTGTTTCATAATTACACCTCTATCCATTCTCTTGTTTACAATTTTTATTATACACCAATGAAATTTAAAGCGTGTCCGTGACACCCTAAAGAAACTTTATTTTCGCAAATTTGGAACAGTTTTCATTTTCCTGCCTCTTTATACTGTTCTCAAGGGGGAAAAGAAAATGAATTTATTTTTCAAAAAAGATCCATATAAAGTTTATATTTATACTTGTTTCTTATCACAATTATTTTTTACTTTTATCTTTACCATGAATTTGTTATATCAAGTTGAAATCGTAAAGCTCGACCCGCTGCAGCTAGTTTTAGTCGGAACCGTTTTGGAAGCATCGGTTTTCCTGTTTGAAATTCCGACGGGTATTGTTTCAGATTTGAAGAGCCGGAAGCTTTCGATTCTAATCGGTTATTTTTTAATCGGAATTGGTTTTATCTTAGAAGGTATGTTCCCGTATTTTATCACGGTTATTGCTTCGCAAATTGTTTGGGGAATTGGATACACCTTTACCAGCGGGGCCCAGCAGGCTTGGATTGCTGATGAAATAGGAGAAGAGCGTGCCCGAGACGCATTTATAATAGGAGCGAAGGCTGGCAATCTTGGAAAAATAATCGCAATCCCGCTAAGTATGCTAGCAGGTTACTTTATGATTAATCTGCCTATCGTCCTAGGTGGCTTTGGTATGATTGGCCTTTCCATTATATTATTCTTCTTCATGAAAGAGGAACAGTTTAAGCCAGCGGATCACTCAGAAAGAGTCTCCACATGGAAAACCATCAAGAATAATATGAACCAAATCATAGCTTTTTCGAAAAGAAGTTCCCTTATGAGAATCCTTTTTCTCATTGCTTTGTTTTTTGGATTTTATAGCGAAGGCTTCGACCGTCTATGGATCTCTCATATTTTGAAGGCGATGGAACTAATAGATTTACCCGAGGGAAGGTTGGTATTTCTTGTAGGAGGAATTCAGTTTATCGTCGTAATCATTTCGTTTCTAGCCCTCCATTTTATAAGTCAAAGCTCGATCTATCAAAAACTTACATCGATTTATGCTGCCTTATTTGCAGGAAGTGTCCTGATTATATGCTCTTTAGTGGGGTTTGCTTTATCTAGTTATCTCATTGTTCTGTTAATCTTCTATATCATCATCCAAGTAGCTAGATATGTGATGCACCCGCTCGAGGATATTTGGCTAAATCAAATGATCCCGGATTCCTCGACAAGAGCCACTTTCTTTTCCGTTAAAGGGCAGGTAGATGCCATTGGCCAAATTAGCGGAGGTCCGGTTATTGGTCTGATCGCCTTGAACTTTACGATTAAAACAGCTATTCTAGCATGTGCATTCCTATTAACTCCGGTCCTAGTTTTATATAGAAAAATCTTGAAAAAATAAGAGAGTGATGCTCGGTCACTCTCTTTCTTTAATAGGGATATGTATCTCCATATATATTTTTTCATAATCCCAGTAATGGCAATGTTCATCATAATATTCAAAGTCAAAAGCGGCTTCATCCACTTCATAAGCTGAATGCGGAAGCCAATCCTCCAAAATATACTGCCATGTCCCTTTAATGGCAGAAACGAACTGTTCCACACCAACAAGAGGAGTTTTAAAGATGGCATACGTTGCCGGTGGAATTTCCAGATGAGTAAGCTCGTCAGGAAGTGAAACACCTAAATCCAAATCAACCGCAAATATGTAGGTGAAGCGATCCTCATATTCTGTACTGCCTAAATTGATGCAATATTCTCCATGTTTTTGGGGAGCTAATAGTTGATATAGCATTCTTTCCGTGGAACCATCTGTCAGCCCCTTCTGATCCCAAAAAGCCGGCAGATCTCTAGTATACGAAACGTTTTCGATAATACTTTCAAATGTTTTGCCAGCAACAGAGAAGGCTGGTTTGACAATCATCTTCGGCTGCATCACAATGCCGCCAATCTTTTTCTGTTGAAGGCTCATCAGGTCTAACTTTTGCGGCAGCGATCTTGGGCAGTGCAGTTTATATAAGCTTGGCGGGCTGCCAAAACATTTCTTAAAAGCTTTGGTAAAACCAGAATGGGTTTCAAATCCATAATCCATGGCGATTTGAATGATTTTTTTGCCATGGACCAATTCATGCAAAGCATACTGGAGCTTTCTTTTTAAAACATAATCCATGACGGTATAACCAATATGCTTTTGAAAAATCCGATAAAAATGGAAAGGAGAGTAACCGGCCATTTCCGCTAGTTGTATAGGATCAATTTCATCTTTGATATGCTCTTCAATATAATCAATGACTCGCTGTAGGATCGTTAATGGTTGAATAAAAATCACCTCATGTTTCATCATTAACGATATTAGTTAATTTGTAAATATTTAAAAAAGCTGTCCCAGACAATGTCTCAGGAGCAGCTTTTATATACCTAATTCATCAGGAAGGTACATGGAAATTTACTCGTCCTCCTCATAAGCTTCCGTGGTCGTATCCCTGCACTCCCAGCATTCAGCCCTATTCCTTTCCATAATCGACAATTCCATTCCACAAGAAATGCAATATTCCATAACTTATTTGCCCCTTTCCAGTGAAATTGTTTTTTAACATATGTGATATATATTCAAGGGAGTTAAAAAATATTTCTCCCTAAGGTAGTCAAATGAACATTCATCACAACTTAGTAATAATTAAAAATGGACATCTTCGGAATCTAAAGATGTCCATTTCGATTTTACTTAATAGATGAAGAGGAATTCGTTAAGCTTCTTAACACTTTTTTGTAATGTTTTATCGTG
>NZ_JBALPP010000013.1:17404-106711 GCF_036965425.1 Neobacillus drentensis
ATAAAGCTATTCTTAATTTTGAAGTCAGAGGAAATAAACATGATAGCAAGGTTAGGAAAAAATTTTTTTGTTCGAAATCGAAGATCCTTCCAAAAGACTAAATATCCGTTCTTTCTAACAACAACAAATGGATATGCGAATGTTGTACCGGAGAGAAAGTCCGAAACAGACTGGTTGTTTGTACTATCTGAAACCAATACTGGAAAATCGATTTTTTTGGAAAGAGTATGTTCAATAGCAAGGTTATTATCTGAATATACACCGAATAAGAAATCCGCATCTGTTTCGATGATAATATTCCATTTAAATGGGGCTAAACAGGGAATTGACTTGATCCGTTCTGCCCTAATAAAGTGTTCTTGTAAATGTTTTTTTGCTGCTGCTGTTGAAAAAGTTCTTAAGGCCAGGTATAAAAAAATAAATACATATATGATCAAGAAGGTTATTCCTGACTGATAAATTAAGAGTAAACAAAAACCTAGAAAATGGAGCAATAGAATAGAGGGGTCCATTAAAGGAATCGCATCAAAGGCAATCCATTTTCGGGAAAAAGGCATCAAAACTTGCGTTCCGTGCACATTGAATAAATCAAAAAGAACATGGAGAATCACCGCTAAAAATGTCCATAAAAATAAATGGAGAAATCCTGTGCCAGCAAAGAAGGGATATAGCAGGCCAGAAACAATGATGCCCCATAAAGGAATCGCAGGAAGTGAATGTGACAGACCTCTGTGATTTCTGAAATAGCTTCCCTTTCCCTTCAACCGATAGAGAATATCAAAATCCGGTGCATTGGAACCGATAACTGCACCTAAAACGACTGCTTGTGTTAAGAGAGGATTTTCGGCAACTACAGGGTCTATTTGAGCCAGAGCACCAATACCTAAGCCCATCACAATATGAGAAAACGTATCCACTCGATCACTCCCTAAGTTTGTTAATTGGTTACACCTTCTCAAATTAATAATTAAGCGTATTTTGGTATCTTAGGTTCCTCGACAACGATCCTATAATGCCAAATTAATTGAGCAAAGATCTTCTCCCAGCTTTGTGCCAGTGCATAATTTCTTCCCTCTATCCCAAATTGACTTCGCAGATTATCATTTTCTAATAGCTTCAAAATGGCGTTAACAAACTCCGCTTCATTGCCCGTTTCACACAAATAGCCTGTTACCCCTGACTTAATAATATTTTTTACACCACCGGAATTGGCGGTAATAACGGGTGTACCACTTGCCAGTGCTTCAATGACGACATTTCCAAAGGTTTCAGTAGGAGAAGGAAATACAAATAAGTCTGATGCCGAGTAGATTTCCGCTAATCGTTCTCCTGTTAAAAATCCTGTAAATGTCATGTTAGAAGGTGCATCTTTTTGAAGTTCTTCCCTAAGTGGACCATCTCCGACAACGTACCATTGAAGTTGTTCATGCATCTCTGTTGGCAGAGCTTTAGCAACAGCTAGAAGTGTTTTCACATCTTTTTCTGGTGCTATTCGGCCTACATAGGTAAGAAGATACTTTTTTGTGATTCCCCATTCCTCACGAATAGTCTGTTTTTCGTAATAAGGGTGAAAAAGCTGGCAATCCACACCGCCTGGCCAAATTTCTAATTTTGTAAATCCATGACGTTTTAGCTGCGTTAACGTTTCATTAGAAGGGACGAATAATTTTTTAAAGGGTTTATGGAACCATTTCATGTATTTCCAAACGAATTTTGAAAGAAATTGAAGGTCATAGAATCGTAAGTAATAATCAAAGTCGGTGTGGTAGGAACCGACAAGTGGAATATTGAGTTTTTTGGCAAGGTAGACACCGCAAAGTCCCATGTTAAATGGTGTAGCAACATGGATGATATCGGGTGAAAAATCTTCTAATTCAGTTTTGATGCGAAAGAGGTTGGGAAATGCGAGACGGCACTCCGGATATAAGAAAAAAGAGAAGCTTTTAAAGCGGCGAATATTAGCAGAAATATATTCGTTTGAACGAGAATCCGGTGCAAAGACTTTGTAAGTAATGTTTTGTTCATCTAAGTAGTTGGTAAAATGTTTCAGCGTCCGCGCAACCCCATTGATGTCTGGATGGAAGGTATCAGTGAAAATGGCAATTCTCATAACATACTCCCCCTAAACTCCCAAATGATAAATTCTCCCTTAATTGTATTAGATAAATGTAGTTATTCTTCTTGAGATACTGTTAATTTATTGTAAAGATTTGGTTCATTAATAGAACAACCGTAATGTTAAGAATCTTTTGTTTTTTTGTAAAACTATTGTATTACATAATTGTTTTACTTTTTTTCATGTTATAAAAGGAGTGTCATCCAAAATTTCGTTAGTTTCTTTGAAAAGGAAAGTTAAATTCATACATGAAAGGTGTTGTTTATTTTGTTAAATTCCACCGCTCAGCAGCATGATTTTGGTTTAAATCCATTTAGTCCTTTTGTGAAATATATCGGAACCCAAAAAGTAAAAAATGTAATCTTCCTCATCGGCGATGGAATGGGTTTTTCTTATACCACCGGACTGCGTTATTTTAATCATGATTCTCAACAAGGATTAATGAACCCCACTATATTTGACCAATTCTTTGTTGGCTCTCAATCCACTTACTCATTAGATACTGAAAGTAATATCACGGATTCGGCAGCAGCTGGTACTGCTTTATCGACAGGGTATAAAACCTATAATGGAGCTCTCGGTTTAAACATTGATAAACAAACCGTACCAACGATCTTAGAATATGCTAAATTTCGCGGCAAATCTACTGGTCTCGTGGGAACGAGCCAGATTAATCACGCAACATTGGCAGCCTGTGCCTCGCACATCGAATCGAGAGATCAATATGATCAAATTGCCGATGACTATCTTGATGAACGAATAGAAGGCAAACAGAAAATTGATGTGATGCTAGGAGGAGGCACTTCTTATTTCAATCGAAAAGACCGGAATTTAATAGAAGAGTTTGTTAGAAATAATTTTAGTTATGTCACAACTTTACAAGATCTTGTTATGAACAAAAATGAGCAGCTGCTGGGCTTATTCGCTCCTATTGAACTGCCAAAACAGATTGACCGCGGTCTGACTGTCCCATCCCTTGCTCAAATGACAAAAGCCGCCCTTGAACGCTTGAAGCAAAATCGCAATGGTTTCTTTCTTTTAGTAGAAGGGAGTCAAATTGATTGGGCAGGTCATGACAATGATATTGTAGGGGCAATGAGTGAAGTTAAAGACTTTGAGGCCGCTTTTAAAGAAGCAATACAGTTTGCGGTAAATCGGGAAGATACAATTGTTATTGCGACGGCCGATCACTCAACCGGAGGGATGAGCATCGATCGTAATGATAACTATAAGTGGAATCCAAGTGTAATAAAATCGATTACCTCCACCCCCTTCGTGATTGCCATACGATTGCATGAAACAAAAGATATGGAGACTTTAAAGCATCATATGCACTTTACACTACATGAAGAGGACTTGAAAACCATCCAAACAACGTTGGAGTTGGAAGTGGAGGATACAAAGCAGGCACTGATTAACATTATCAATCACTATTCCAGCACGGGCTGGACAACGAAAGGGCATACGGGAGAGGATGTTCCCATTTATGCATATGGTCTAAATAGACATTTGTTTAGCGGCAGAATGGAAAATAGTGAAATTGCAAAGATTCTTTTTCAGATTATTGATTAATAGAAAGCTAATAAAAGGAGATGGATTAAAATGAATTTTATTCACCAGCCTTTTAAGGAGAAGAAACTGTCACCTGAGCCTTCGGTCCACTTAACAAGTCATATCACAAATAGCTATGCGGGAGATTGGACATCCATTGGCCCGAGTAATATTATCATTGAATCTAAAATTGGTGATTATACCTATACAATGGATGATGTAACCATCTACTACGCGGAAATTGGAAAGTTTTGCTCGATAGCTTCCCATGTCTGTATAAATCCCGTCCATCATCCAATTGAACGTGTAACCCAGCACCACATGACCTATCGCCGCATCTCTTATGGATTTGCAAAGACAGATGATGAGGAAATTTTTGACCGGCGCCGATTAAATCGTGTAAAAATCGGCCATGATGTTTGGATTGGTCATGGGGCAATTATCATGAAAGGTGTCAAGGTCGGAACAGGCGCCGTCATTGCTGCAGGAGCAGTGGTTACAAAAGATGTCGAGCCTTATACTATTGTTGGCGGGGTTCCCGCAAAACCGATAAAGGAACGGTTCTCCAGAGAGATCGCAGATAAATTGCAGCAAATCGCCTGGTGGAATTGGCCGAGGGATATGATGGAAAAACTCTTTTATGATTTGAATGATTTGGAAACTTTTCTTGATAAATATGGAAAATAAGAGATTTATCATATGTAAACATACGGTGTACCCTAGAAGGGTAGACCGTTTTAATAATTTCATATTTATTTTGACTTACAGGGTATTTTCAACACAAAACAGCATAGAGTCTAAACTGCGCTTTTAAAACAGAAATAAGCATCTTCTCTAACAGAAGATGCTCGATTATTATTAAAATCCATCAATCCTGCTTTGGAAAATGAAAAGCATATAAGCAGTGCAGGAAGTCATCAAATGGAAGGGATGATTCACCTTCATATTCACCATTACCGGTAACGCTTGTTCTAATGGAATTTGCCCACACTTGAAGACTGTCATTATTCGGGTTGTAAAAATAAACGCGAATACAGCCCTCTGCGTCTGACTCCACTCTTTGAATAAGTATTGCATGAGCTCCAAGCGCTTGCCCAGATTGGTTGTAAATAGTAATACCGGCTGGCTGAGGGAGGCCATCATTGACGTTTGGATTGTTTGACGGGTGATAGTGTTGGCGGAATTTGGTTTTAAAATCTAGGTCACTGAATGCATCTGAAAACTCTGTCCATGTCCCTTTTAAATGAAAAGAGGGATTAATCCATTTATGGGGATCAGACTCGCGTCCTTGGGCAGCCTTTAACATCTCAAAATAGATAGAATCAAGGTGTGGAATTAAGAGTAAAGATACAGTATCAATATTGTCCTGATCACTCAGATAAATGTGCGGGAGTGTATCGGAAGATATGATTCTTCCCTCGAAATTAATGGTGATTTTTCCGTTTTCCAGAAAATCATTAAACATTGTGAGCAGCATGACAGGCTCTTTTTGTGACCAATAGCTGAGGGCTCTAGTCGATTGACATGTCGGGTTAAACCCTTGACCAATCCCCAGCGGCTGCCCTAATATGCTTATCACTTCCGAAAGTAGGAGGGAACGAAGACTATCTTTATCTGTTATTTTATGAACGGCTGTAAGTGTGCTTTTAATCTTATCATGAAGAGGCACTTGTAAAAGCCTTTCGATTTCACTGATGAATTCACTCGTAAATATATCTCTCTGTAGAAGGCGTAATAAACCATAAATGCTTCTTCTTGTTTTGATTGTAATGGCAGAGTGAATGAGAGAAGAAATAATTGGCAGATTCAAACGCAGGTTTTCCCTGGATGTGTCGTCCACACACAGTATACTCTGAAGCAAATCGGTTTTTTCTTTATTTATATAGGTTAAAAATAACGCGTGGAACGGAGAAACAAGCCCGGTTTGGTTCATGGAAGCCCGGAGCTGGCTGGCTTCCCGGATTAGTAATAAATCATTACAGGCTTTCAGTTTTTTTTCATAATTTTTAATAGTAGATGCTGCCGCCAAATCCGCGGGAGAATATACGGCATTTTGGTAATGAAATAGGCTTGAATCTGCTTTATCAATGGAGCTGGCTAATCTTTTTGCGCTGGCAATCAATTTCAGGATTTTGTTTGTAACAATGGGTCTTTGGACGGCAAGATTATCGATTTCCTGATAAAGGCTTTGAAAAACATGCGGCGAAAAACAGTGGTCTGAGATAAATCTTAAAATTTCTGACGCTTGTTGATCCTTGTGAAGCTGCATGACTCGATTTTCTTCAGTTTCTTTCATTAACAGCAGATCCAAGTTTAAAGCCATAACCTTCGTTAAAAATTCAGTTGCTTCTTGCGCCGACATTTCTGGATGCACATAGTCACCTCTGGCAATGGCGAGAATTCTAAGTTCGCTTAATGTCTCGGCTGCTGAAGCATTTCCACCGGCATGGAGGGTGCCTCTAACAAGAACGGGATTGAGCTTGCGGACATTCTCCCATGGCTTTCCGGCAAACAGCCCAGCTTCATCAAAGAGATGCGCATATTTATACATCTTGGCTATTCCCATCGGTTCTGTGAGAAGGGCAGCAGCTTCACTGAGAACGGCTTGCTGAAATAAACTCTTATTTAGGGTAGAGGTTTGCGATAGCTGCTTAAGCGCTTTTTGAAAAGAATTCTCTGAAGTAAACAGAAAAAGTCCCATATGTCCATTTCCTTTCCAGAAAATTTCCTTTACAGTATCGAATTGGCTATATTGAAATATTTATTGGTTGAAAAAACAAATGCATCGATTAGACAAAGAAGAGATGACTTTTCAGCTAAAGTTAGCAGGTGAACTGAGGAAAGTTAAATTTCAAGGAGAAATAATTTATTTAATATTATGAATATTCTTTAAATTAAAGTTTTTATTAGATTAATTTAACACATATTAATTGATATTTCAAATATTAAATCTTTTTTTGTTTGACCATCACTTAGGAGATGGGCAGGGGGGCAATAAGAAAACCCCCGTGCACTAATGCAAAAAAAGGACCACGAAATGATATTTCGGGTCATATGAATTTTGGGGCTTATTAATATTTTACTAACCTTTCATCTTCATAATGGGTGAATGTTTCTTTTTCAAGAATTTCTTTAATCATGTTAACTCCATTTTCCAATTGTGCTTTTGATACAGTCAGGGGTGGTAATAACCGAATGACCTTCTCGCTAGCTGGCAATGCGATAAGCCCTATATTTCGAAGCTTGGCTAAAAGTGTCGTTACTGGTATTGTGCATTCGATTCCGGCCATCAACCCAAGTCCTCTTATCTCCCGGATCGTGCTTAAGTGTTTTAGATTATGCAGCTGCTTAAAGAAAAACTCACTTTTATCAACTACCTCATCTAAAAATTCCTTTTTAAATATAGTCTCCATCGTAGCAATAGCTGCTGCTATCGAGACTGGATTCCCGCCGAAGGTCGAGCCGTGGCTTCCTGCACCAAAATATGGTGCAAGTTTTTCCTTCCCAATTACAGCGCCGATCGGAAATCCGCTTCCTAATCCTTTCGCTGATGTAATGAGATCTGGGTCTAGGTCAAAGTGCTGGAAGGCGAACGGTTTCCCTGTTCGGCCAATTCCTGTTTGGATTTCATCAATGATTAATAGTGCACCATGTTGTTTACAAAGCTGCCCAACACCCTGTAAAAAATCATTCTTTCCAACATGAATGCCGCCTTCACCCTGAACAGCCTCAATCATAACTGCGGCAACATCATTTCCTATTTCTCTTTGAACGGCTTGGATATCATTATAGGAAACATAAACAAATGTTTCGAGCATTGGCCCAAACCCATGCTTTATTTTCTCTTGGCCAGTAGCTGACATGGTTGCAAAGGTGCGGCCGTGAAAAGAATGTTTAAAAGTGATAATTTTTGATTTACCCGTAGCTTTACGTGCCAGCTTAATGGCGGCCTCGTTTGCTTCAGCACCACTATTGGCAAAGAAAACGCGATCCAGCCCAGAAGCTTCAGCAAGCATTTTTGCGGCTGTCTCTTGGGTGCTGCTTTGAAATAAATTCGAAACGTGCCAATATTGATTGAGCTGCTTAAGTACGGCATCTTCAACATTTTTTGGGCGGTGTCCAAGATTACAGACACCTATCCCTGAAGTGAAATCAAGATAAATTTGTCCATTTTTATCTATCATCATACTGCCGCCGGTAATTTCAGGTTCAATCTCCCAGCGTGAATAGGTAGGGAATAAGTGACTCATATTGTAATCGGCTCCTTTTGAAAAATTCTCGTACCGTTCCATTTGCCATTTTCAAAAAATGCTTTTTTACCTGATACGATCATGACGCTTTCAACGCCTTTTTCTACAGCATTAAGCGCTGATTGAACTTTCGGAATCATCCCGCCGCTAATTTCACCCTTTGCAATATAGGTGTTGACCTCTTCTTTCGAAAGTCTGCTCGCTAAAGAACCCTCAATGAATACTCCATCCACATTGGTAACAAATAGGCATTGTTCTGCATGAAGGGCCTTTGCCACCTCTGCTGCTGCATAATCGGCATTAATGTTTAGTTTTTGGCCGTCCTCCGTAATGCCGATTGGGGTAACGACTGGAATGTAGCTTCCATTCATGGCAAGATGAAAGATTTGTGTATTCACTTTAATAATTTCGCCAACATGCCCAAGCTCTTCCCGATTTATATAATCAGCTTGCAAACATTTCCCATCGCTTCCATTGATTCCAATTGCAGAGAACTGGTGCTGCTGAAGCTTGGAAACGAGCTTTCTATTTGTCTGACCCGATAGAATCATCTCAGCAATTTTTAGTGTTTGCTCATCTGTTCTGCGAAGTCCATGGACAAATTGTGGTTTCACATTCATTAATTCGAGCATTTCATTAATATCAGGGCCGCCGCCATGGACAAACACCAGTTTATAGCCAAGATCCTCCAATTTGGAAAGACTTGTGAAAAAAGAGGATGTCAACTCGTCTAACACACTGCCGCCGCATTTGATAACAATATATCTCATCCCTAATTCACCAATCCTTAAGTCCGATAGCTTGCATTGATTTTGACATAGTCATAGGATAGGTCACAGCCCCAGGCTTTGCCGGTACCTTTCCCCACATGCAGATCAACCAAAATCTTAATAAATGGCTGATTCAAATAATCGCGAGCTTTGTCCTCTGAAAACACACATGGTACACTATTTTCCAGCATCTGGATCGGGCCGATGGCAATATCGACTGTATAAGGGTTAATCGCCGCATTAGTCTGCCCAATTGCGCCAATGATGCGTCCCCAGTTGGCATCTCCTCCAAATATGGCTGTTTTGACTAAATTTGACCCAACAATTTGTTTTGCAATAAATCTTGCTTCCTCAGGATCCCTTGCCCCAAAAACCTCAACCTCCACTAACTTTGTAGCTCCCTCACCATCCGTGGCAATTTGCTTGGCTAAATTTTCACAAGTCTTTGTTAAAAGCTCAACAAATGTCTCCCATTCAGGATGCTCAGGAGTTAACGGATCATTCTCTGCCAGCCCATTCGCCATTACGAGAACCATATCGTTGGTAGACGTATCTCCGTCCACTGTAATTTGGTTAAATGTATGGTTGGTTACCTGTTTTAAGGCTGTCGATAAATGCTCAGGCGAGATCGCGGCATCGGTCGTTAAGAAACCAAGCATGGTAGCCATATTCGGATGAATCATACCCGAGCCTTTGGCCGCTCCGCCAATTGTAATGGTTTTGCCATCAATGGTGCTTGAGTAGCCGCAGCTTTTTCTCACAATATCGGTTGTGAGAATAGCAGTTTGAAAGTCAATGGCATCACTGCTTTCAATGCCAGGTGATAATAATTGAATGCCGTTTTCGATTTTATCCATATCCAAGAACTGACCAATGACACCTGTCGAAGCAACTGCCACATACATTTCTTTCAAGTTGAACTTTTCAGATGTTAAGGAGCGCATTTTTAATGCATCCTTGTAACCTCTTACTCCAGTACAAGCATTGGCACAGGCACTGTTTACAACAATAGCCTGTAAGAGACCTTCACTCTCAATGCTTTCTCGAGTTACTATTAAAGGAGCGGCTTGGAATTGATTTGTGGTATAAACTGCTGCAGCTGAAGCCGGAATTTCACTAATAATAACCCCTAAGTCCTTTTTAGCAAAACGGAGGCCGGCATGGACTCCTGCTGCTGTAAAGCCTTGTGTTGACAATATATTCCCATTCTCAATTTCAACTATTTTATCCTGTAACAGTGTTTGCATTCCAAATCCTCCATTTTGTATAAGTTGAAGTTAAAGGTTATGCTTTTACATTAAAATTTCCGGGCCCCTTAAGGATACACAGGTACAAACTCTAATCCCGTTTTTTCATTTAATCCACTCATTAAATTGGCATTTTGAACTGCCTGGCCGGCAGCACCTTTCATAAGATTATCGATGACAGAAACGATCGTTAATCTTCCAGTTCTTTCGTCAACTTGCAACCCAATATCACAAAAATTCGATCCTGCTACTTCCTTAACGGATGGGAAATTGCCTTTTGGCCTGATCCTCACAAACGGACTCCATAAATACTGTTCCTTATATAATTCAATGAGTCTATCAGTATGCAAATTTTCTTTAAGCTGGACATAGATTGTAGCCATGATTCCTCTTGTGATCGGCAGCAAATGGGTGTTAAAAGTAATAGGTGAGATTCCATTACTCCATCGGTTCAATTGCTGCTCTATCTCAGGAATATGCTGATGCTCGTTTACCTTATAAATTCGGAAATTTTCATTGATTTCAGAGAATAGCAGGCTTTTAGATACCGATCTTCCAGCTCCGGAAGCTCCGGATTTTGCATCAATGATGATCATATCCGGATCAATTAGTCGCTCATTTACCACTGGTGCAAGACCCAGTAACGTCGCCGTAGGGTAACAGCCGGGATTAGCGATTAATTCCGCATTGATAATTTTTTCTTTATTCCATTCACTCAACCCATAAACAGCTTTTTCCAAAAAACTGCTTTCAACCGGTTCGTGCTTATACCATTTCCGATATTCTTCACCATCGATTAGCCGCAGATCACCAGATAAATCAATCACTTGAACGCCAGTCCTAAAGAAGGCAGGAACAAGCTTACTAGATACTCCTGATGGAGCGGCGATAAAAACGATATCTGAATGCTTCGCGATTTTTTCCACATCGATATGCTCAAGTGTTAGGTTTGTAATTCCGTTTAGGTGAGGAAACTCTTCGATTAATGGAATCTCATTCCTTGTGGTATGAACAGATTGAATAGTAAATACCGGATGATGATGTAATATACGAAAAAGTTCACCTCCGCCATATCCAGTAGTGCCGATTATAGATACTTTCATTACGATCCTCCCCGAATAGGTCAAAAACTGTTTTAAAAGATGGTTGCCTTTTGGATTCGCCGATAAAGTGTTCGGATTCGCCGATAAAATCGAAAATTCGCCGATAAAGTGGTCAGATTCGCCGATAAACTTAAGAAATCCGCCGATAAATCATATTTTAATAAGTAATTCATGTAATTTTATTCTTAAGTATGACTCTATCGGCCTCTGAAAATAGCGAAAACCATCATTCCTTACGAAAAAAGCTTAATTTTAATGAAATACTGGCAAGATATCATGCCCACTGATAATTTTTGCCCCAGCTTTCTCTTGCCAGTGCTTCCACTTCTTCAACAAGACTGTGTTCAACCATATAGGTGTCACTCTGTTCGAAAGGGTTATAGTGGTAGGCGTACATTCTCGATACAAATTCGTGGAACGGAAGGGATGCTTCTCCTTCAAGTTCGCCAAATCCTGAAACACTTGCAATAATCCCTTGCCCCCAATTCTGGCCGCTGTCGTTGTTAGGATTGTAAAAATAGATTCGAACATTTCCGTGCTGGTCTTTTTTAATTCTTTGAATCGATACAGCATGTAGGCCGAGCAGTTCCCCATGGACGTTTGTGATGAGAATGCCAACAGGATTCGGATAAATCATCTCATAGCCTTCATTATAATCAGGATGGTGGGTGGCATAGAATAACTTAACAAAAGCAGAGTAGTTTGTTACATAGAGTGTCAATTGATCAATCGCATTAATAAAGCCCTTTGGAATCCAAGCACCATAGAATTCCGGGTTTACCCACTTATGTCCGTCCTCGCCGCGAAGCAGCGTTTTTTTCATCATTTCGTTATAAATTTTATCCAGATGTGGTACGAGAACCATAGATATTGGATCCAAATCCTGACCGATTTCCCCCGCTACTCCTCCAATAAGGAGGCTTGAGTGAATGGTCTCACCTTCAAATGTCATATCAATATCATTGTCACGGGCTGCTCGAGCAATATATTCCAACAGTTGACCGATTCCATGCTGACTCCAGAGGGAAATGGCTCTAGCTGACTGGCAAGTTGGATTGTTCCCTTGTCCGACACCAAGCGGCTGACCAAGAATACTCATAACTCCAGCAATAAGAAGACCATTTAAGCTAATTGCACTTTGTTCATCTTTAAATTTGGTAAGTGCCTGGCGTACTTGAGCATGAATAGGGAGATCAAAAAGCCGGCGAATCGCAGGAAGTACATGTTCCTGTGTGAGAACCCCCCGATTAAGCATTCTTGCAAGTCCGTATACAGCTTGACGTGTTTCAGGATAAATCGAAATTTGGATAATATCATGAATCAGGTGTTGATTGGCATTAAAGCTTGCTAGCCCTGTTTCTGATAGATCAAGAGCCGCCTGAATTTTATCTTGGTTCTTCCGGTTAAGAAACCGAAGCAGAACGGCATGATAAGGTGATACAAGACCTATTTCTTTCATTGATTTTGCGAAAGCTTTAGCTTCTGATTCAAGAGCATCTTCATTGGCATTTTCTAGTCTGAGTCTATATTCTCTTTGATCGGCCGCATCCTTACTTAAAGGGGTTGGAGCATTTGCGGCATCTATATATTTTTCAAGTGCTTCTCTCGTTTTTTCATCAATACCGCTTTTTATTAATTGTTTAGAAAGGCTGATCATGCTTAATATGCGACCTGTCATAATAGGACGCTGGACAGACAGGCGTTCTAATTCCTGCACAATTTGATAACCGATTGCTCGAAATGAAAGCTGCTCACCCAAGTATTGGAATAAGCTTTGAGCCCGAATCGTATGATCTTCTAAAATACGGCCTTCTTCTGTTTCCGGTGTGAACAAAAGATCGAGATTCAAAGCCATGACTTCATTTAAAAAGGCATTGGCTTCTTCCTTGCTCAGGCCCTCATGTATGTAATTTCCTTTCGCAATGGCCAGCATTCTCATTTCACTTAACAATTCGATAATGGAATTGAAGCCCTGTTTAGACCTCAATGAACCGCCAACGAGTGGAGGCTGCATTTTAGTTGGATCCTCCCATTGACCTCCAAGGAAGACACCAGCCTGATCAAAACGATGAGCATTTTCAAAGAGTATATTCATTCCATCGTAGGAGTAAGAAAGTTCGATCGTTAATTGGTACACGTCTGTTTGATAGAGGCTTTTTGCGAATGGTTTCGCCTGATCAAGCCTGTCTAAAGCATCATCAAATTTACCCTTTAAAGCTACTGTTTGTTTACCCATTCTTTTTTTCTTTTTCGTCAAAGTACTCATCCTTTTATTCGCCCCTTCTTATTGGTAGAAATTATATTTCTCATAATCTTGCAAAATGGATCTCATTTCGTCTGCATCTTCTCCAAAAAAGAAAATGGTTCCATAATGATTACCAAATCCTACCCGTTCTGCTACTTTGGATGTAACAGGAATAAACATATTATGGTTTACAAAAAAAGGATGGTTTTTGAGGTTATTAGGTATGTTCAACTTTTCAACGACTTTTACATTAGGATAGACCATGAGATTACCAGAATACCCTCTTGCGGATACCACTTCCTCAGGGAAAAATGCCTCAATTTCTTCCTCAGCAGTATCTGGATTACAGCAAAGCACTTGGCCTTGATAAGGGCTGAACCCATATGCGTTTTCAATATGTTCAAAAATATGCCCGCCTGGAATACGGTTCGCTACCTCGCCAAAACTCAGTATCCCTTCTTGAGTAATGAAAAACTCAGGATGGATGATGCCATAATCAACTTCAAAGGCATCCACAAGTTTCTCAATCGCTTCCTTGATTTGGGGTCTCCATTTTTCAAGTGAAGGAGAAGCTGGTACAAAGTTGGAATGTCCTAACTTTACATATTCAGTAATATTTAGGAACCTTACCTTTCCATTATGGATAAAGGCCTCGCAAGAAAACTCCTGACCTTCCAGGTGGCTTTCCATTAGTAGAGGAAATTCTGAATCGTCAATTTGGTCAATCTCCGCTATCCTTCTAATCATGTAATGTCCGACTGTGCCGGCTTTATCAAAGGGTTTAACGTGAATAGGGGCATAGTCGTCTTCATCTATATTGCAAAGTGCTTCATTGATTCTTTTTAGGAAATAACGGATATCTTCCTTGTTGTTTGCTTCTTCAAAGACTCCAACACGGATTCCAGCAAGTTGTGCCTTACGCTTCATCAAGCCTTTGTCCCGGAGCAGCAGAGTTTTATGGAAAATGCGCGGGTTATTCCAGAGCCTAGCATTTATGGCGCCAGCCCACTCGACCGTTTCTTCGTAAATCGGTACTGCTACTGTTGTATTAAGATCCTTTAATTTTTCATAGAGTTCATCCGCCCGTTCCTCTAAGTGTCGGAATACCCATGGGACAAACTGAATGCCATGGGCGTCAGCAAAACTTTGAAATTCAGGTGGACCAACAACAACAAATGGTCGATTCATTTTGTCAATTGCTTCAATTGCTTGCAGGCTCCAGCCCAGTAATGCCGTTAATTTACCCTTGTTCTGTTTCATCTGAATTAACTCTCCCTATTTTTGAAATATATAAAAGATCCTAACAGCCCTATAGTAGCAAAATTTAATATTGTAATTTTCAGATTTACAAAAATAGTACAAATACTTCAAGCTTGCTTAACAAAAGATTTACAATGGGTAACTAAAATGGAGGAGACATCAGAATTGATGATTTTATCTTCAAATATTCGGGCAAAGGGGTATTAGGATGAGCGACTGGTATACTAGATTGACTGATTATTTTCCAGAAAAAGAAATGAAATCTAAAAAGCATTTTGAAATCCTTTTCCAAGAAAAACCAGGAATCTACCAAGTAGAGGAAAGCCAGGACCATGTATTAGTTTACTTTGAAAAGGCTGATTATATCTTCGTAGATTATATACTAGTGGCTCGAAATACCAGAGGAACTGGGAGAGGAAGTGTGGTCCTTGACCAATTGAAGCGAAAAGGAAAAGCAATCATCCTAGAGGTTGAACCAGTTACTCTTATAGATCCCGACTCGGAAAAACGAATAAGATTTTATGAAAAGAATGATTTCCTGAAGATGGAATCGATTAGTTATGAAAGAATCCATATGGTCACGAATGAGTTGAATATGATGGACATTTTTTGCTGGTCTCCAGTACCTAGAACAGAACAATGGGTGTATGACCAAATGAAAGAAATTTATACGGAAGTCCATGCTTTTAAAGCAAGGGAAATGTATGGACGTAATCCCCAATCTGATTCTGAGGTCCTTTGGCTGAGAGAATTAACGAAAGTTATGATTGGTTGAATTTGATAAGTGCTTTAAAATGAATATAATTGAAACCAAAAACGGGCTTGTTCGTATAAATAGGATAAAGATTTTAAGGAGAGTTGAATATTGTTTCTAGCAGAACTACATCAGGAGGAAAAAGAGGCTTTTCTTGAACTGGCCCACATGATTGCCACAATTGATGGAAATGTATCTATATATGAATTTTCCATTCTTAACAAATACAAAAACGAAACAGGACTTGAAGATTATCAAGTAAAGGGCCTTGCAATGGAGGATATTCTCAATAAATTCAAAACGGAACGCGCACGAAATATCGTGTTAGCGGAGCTCTTTAAACTAATCTATTCAGATGGAGTGTTTCAAAACGAAGAAAGCGAAACCGTCAACTTAATTAAGGCGCATTTCGGCTTTAATTCCAGTGAATTTGGAAGTTTTAAGGATTGGGTTGGAAAAATTAAGGAATTATCAAATTCATAGTAGAGCCTTTTACAATATAACCTTTGTTTATGCCTTTAATAGGGCAGAACAAAGGTTTTTTTGCGTGCTCAAGGGGAATGTTAATGAACAAGAATAGTTTACACAAGTAATAAGAATAATATGGGAAAAAAGGAAATGTAAAAATGCAGAATAAGCTAAGATTTATTTCCATTGTGTATGTCATATTACTATCTGTTGGCCTTTTTGCACATGTTGAAATTATCCCGTTCCTATTGAATATAGCAAAAAGAGATTCTTGGGTAAGCATTCTATTAACGTTTATCATTCTGCCTTTATGGATTTATCTCCTATACAAGATAGTCTCCATTTTAAACAAACGGTCAATCATCCATCTCTTAAAAGATAGTGGAAGTGTATTCAGTTATTACATTCTGCTATTTCCAATCGCTTTATATATGCTAATTGATGCTTTTGTTACGGCGAAAGAAATTATCTACTGGTCACAATTAAGCTATATGGAAGGGTTCAACAGTTTCACTCTGGGGTTAGTACTGCTTATCTTCTGTTTGATTTGCACCGAATCGGGATTATTCTCTATTGGACTGTTAAGCAGTATTCTTTGCCCAATCGTTCTTTTTTTAGGTTTTTTTATTTCATTTGCGAACATGAAGAAAAAACATTATGAACTGTTATTCCCATTATTTACTGATGGAGTATTACCTGTCACGAAGGGTCTTCTGTATACTTCTTTACCAATTTTAGAGTTATTTATCATTATTATTTTCTTAACTCCAGTATTACAAAAAGCTGTTACAAAAAAGCAGTTATTCATTGTTGGGGTGATCATTATTGGCTTAATGCTGGGACCTACCATTGGGGCGATTGTTGAGTTTGGCCCAGCAACGGCCGCTAAATATCGATACCCTGCCTATGAAGAGTGGCGCATAATTTCCATTGGAAGATATTTTTCCCATGCTGACTTTTTTGCGATTTTTCAATGGCTCTCAGGAGGAGTTGTCAGAATTAGTCTATTTCTCTTCATCTCTAGCCGAATTCTTACTAAAGGAATAGAGAATGTAAAAGTGGTAAGAATTATTTACTCCATCGTTTTTATCGCTTGCATTTACCCATTTGACCAAAGTCCTTTTGCGACTATTGTCTATGGATATATTCGACCTTTATCTTTCTTCTTATTAATCATACAAATTTCAATGATAACTTTCTATACTGTGAAGAATAAGCAGAAATGGTTAGGAGGAAGGGTTAATTCATGAATGACCATCATTTTTCTATTGAATATCTGCAAAAGCTTTTTAATCATTCATCCGATATAGAAATTAAAACCGATCAAAATTATCCCGATCCGTCCATCTTTGTTTACTGTATACCTTTATCGGATGCTAGTCTTATTCAATTTGTCAGCATGCCCACCAGTGAACATTCCAACTCCATTTATCAATCTCTCCAGATGGAGATTTTGGAGAGAGAGGAAACTACTTCTGAAATAATCGAGGAGGCCATTTTCTCAGGAAAACTAATGGTTATTCCTCCGGGAGAAAAAGTCTATTTTTATAATATTAGTAAATTTCCCAGCAGACAGCCGGATGAATCTGTTGCCGAAGTTTCGATTCGAGGGCCGAAGGATGGTTTCGTTGAGGATCTTACAACCAATCTTGGTCTAATTCGTAAAAGGCTGCGTACGTCCTCTTTGGTCATTGAAGATTACACAATCGGCAAAAGAACCAATACAAGGGTTTCACTTCTTTATATTAAAGATATTATTAATGGACAAATATTGAGTGATATCAAAGGCCGGCTTGCTGCATTAGACGTTGATATATTAACTAGTACATCGATGTTGATGGAATATTTAATGGAAAATAAATTTACGATCATTCCAACGATAGACTACTCAGGCAGGGCTGATTTCGTCGCGGAATCAATCAATCAAGGGAGGTTCGCCATTGTTGTGGATGGAGCTCCGACTGTATTGATTGCACCTGCGGATCTTTCCTTTCTATTTAAGACACCTGAAGACGATAACACAAGTTTTTATTTTGCGTCATTGGAACGGACGTTGCGCATTATAGGGCTTTTTACGACAACATTTCTGCCTGGTTTTTATACGGCGTTGATTACACATAATGTAGGGCAATTACCACTTCCGCTCATTGCCACTATCACGAATTCCAGATTGGGCCTGCCGTTTTCACCATTGATTGAAGTTCTGCTCATGCTTGTCATGTTTGAATTATTTAAAGAAGGCGGCGCCCGTCTTCCAAAGGGAATTGGGCAAACCGTTGCCGTTCTTGGCGGCTTGATTATTGGTGATGCTGCTATTAGAGGTGGGATTACTTCTCCAACGATGCTTGTTGTCATCGGTGTAACAGCTATTTCCAGCTTTACACTTGTTAATCAGTCTATATCAGGAAATGTATTTTTCATTAGAGTATTCGTTTTGATCTTTAGCTACAGTATGGGGATTTATGGGTTTTTTATAAGTCTTATGTTCGTCTTCCTCTATTTAACAAGGCTAAAGTCTTTTGGGGTTCCAGTATTAGCAGAAATCTCTTCCTCAGAAGGAAAAGATATCATGTTCACTTTTTTTAGAATCCCATTTTCCTTTATGAAAAAACGAAATGCCTCTTTACATATTAAAGATGGTACAAGAACAGGTGAATAGATGAAGAAATTTTTATACATTACCTATGCCATGTTGCTTCTCTCAGGCTGTTCTAAAATAAACGAAATCCAATTCCAAGCCTATGCAGTGGGGATAGGAATTGATTATAAAGCTGATGAATATCACGTGGTTATGCAGTTTTTAGACTTTTCGAATGTAGCAAAAACCGAGCAAGGTAAAAGTGATAAGCCTAGTCCTATCTGGTTAGGAGTTGGAAAAGGCAAGACGGTTCAAGAAGCAATCGTTGAAATCTACCATGGTATTCAAATTCCTGTAAATTATGACCAGATAAGTTTATTCGTTTTTGGAAAGTCTTTATTGGAACATAGGTTAGGACTTACCCTCAAGGCATTGGATACCAATTTCAATATTCGTCTAACGGGAATGGTCTACGGTACGGAGAAACCAATTGAAAAAATTTTTACTTCGCAGGTTCCTTTTAATTATGCTTTCTCGAATGCTCGAATTAATCAGCCCGAATATATGCAGCAGCAAGAATCGGCTATTCCGACTACTTCCCTGCAAGAATTGATTTTTCAGTTTAATGAAAAAACAAAAAACATATTGCTTCCAAGCATTTCTGTTAATGAGGAGAATATAAAGCAGAACTTGGAAAAATTTCCTGTGACTACTTTTAATGGTGCATATGTCTTGAAAGATGAAAAGATGAAGGGTTTTTTAACAAATAAGGAACTTGAAGGTTTTATCCGCGTGAACAATAAGGCTATACGATCGCCTGTGATCATTACTGAAAGGAAAAATGGGAAAGCGGATCATGTTCAAATAGAATTATTAAATCCTAAGGTCAAAAGAATCATGAATAAAGACCAAAATGAGGTTCAGGTTGGATTGGATATAAAGATTTCAGCTATAGTCAGAGAATCTGACCATACCATCCTTGCTCCAAGAATTAAAAGGCAGATTAAAGAGAAAATTAGAGATCATGTATATGAAGCCTATGTAAATAGCCATAAAATCGGAGGAGATATCTATCAATTCGAGGACTATATGTATCGATTTATGCACGATGACTGGTTAAGGTATCAAAAAAGCGGAAAATTCCCCATCTTGGATAAAACAGACATTCATGTAAAAGTCCAACCGCTTAAAAGTATAAATAAAATAAACGCCGGGATTCATCTTCCCTTAAAGTAGGGAGATTGATGGCATTAATAAAAAAGGAAAAAATGAAGACGTCATACTTAATAGACGTCTTTTTATTTGTCTGCTTTCGTAAAATCAATCTTCGAACAATTCTAATCAAAAAATGGTACTTTAATACTATATTTTTAATATGTTTGTAATATTTAGTAAATTTAAATTATAATAGTATTAAAATAATATTTTAATAGAAAGGGGTATTTCGGTGAAATTATATGTTTCCGTGGATATGGAAGGAATCACTGGCATGGTTGACCATACCCAAGTTGATTCTGGCAAGCATAACTATGAGCGCAGCCGGATTATTATGACGGATGAAGCAAACCATGTCATTACAGCTGCTTTTGATTCAGGATGTGAAGAAGTAATCGTAAATGACAGCCACTCAAAGATGAATAATCTATTAATTGAGAGGCTTCACCCTGAGACACAACTGATAACTGGCGATGTGAAACCATTTTCAATGGTCCAAGGGTTAGATAAAACCTTTACGGGGGCGGCCTTTGTTGGCTACCATGCCCGCGCAGCCTTAAAAGGGGTCATGTCCCATTCCATGATCTTTGGGGTTCGCAATATGTACATCAATGATGTAGCAGTAGGCGAATTAGGATTCAATGCCTATGTCGCAGGATATTACGATGTTCCTCTTCTAATGGTAGCTGGTGATGATCGTGCCGCCTTTGAGGCAGAGCAACTGATTCCGGGTGTGACAACCGCAGTTGTAAAGGAATCTATTTCAAGGTCTGCAGTCAAATCGTTAACGCCGGCAAAAGCAGGGCAGCTGCTTCGTGAAAAAACGGCCATCGCACTAAACAATAGAGATAAAGTGAAACCGCTTACGCCACCGGATAGGCCGCTTCTAGCGATTGAATTTACCAATTATGGGGAAGCGGAATGGGCAAATTTAATGCCAGGCACAGAAATCATCCCAGAAACGACGATTGTTCGTTTCCAAGCGAAAGACATATTAGAAGCATACCAAGCAATGCTAGTAATGACGGAATTGGCGATGAGAACAACATTCTGTTAGGAAGTGGACAAGCATGAATACATATTTCATTAAACGAATTGCCGCGATGATTATCACGTTATGGCTCATCATTACAGCAACCTTTTTCTTAATGCATTCAGTACCAGGATCACCATTTAATGAGGAAAGAACAACGAATGAAGCCGTACAAAAGAACCTCGAAGCCTATTATCATCTAGATCAGCCTCTCTTAGTCCAATATGGGAATTACCTAACAGCACTTGTCAAGCTAGACCTCGGACCTTCGATAAAAAAATCATCCCAGACTGTTAACGACATGCTGGGGAGAGGATTTCCGGTATCATTTGAACTTGGATTTTATACCCTTTTAGTCGCAATTTTTTCAGGTATCTTACTTGGTGTATTAGCTGCCCTTCGCCATAACGGCATCATCGACTATGTGGCGATGAGCATTGCGGTCCTGGGAATATCAATCCCGAACTTTGTCATGGCTACATTTTTAATTGAGGAGCTGGCTGTAAGATTTCCGATATTCCCAGTCGCTACATGGACTAGCCCGAAACATATGGTATTGCCGATTTTGGCGCTGGCAACAGGACCGATGGCGATTATTGCCCGCTTAACGCGCACTAGTATGCTCGAAGTATTAACCCAAGATTACATTAAAACGGCGAAAGCAAAAGGCCTATCCCCAGTGAAAATTGTTTTTAAACATGCCTTAAGAAATGCTCTATTGCCAGTTGTGACGGTTTTGGGTTCATTAGCTGCTAGTATCTTAACCGGTACGTTTGTAATTGAAAAAATATTCGCGATTCCCGGAATGGGAAAATACTTTGTTGACAGTATCAATACACGTGATTATCCAGTGATTATGGGAACTACCGTCTTTTATAGTGCCATTTTGATTCTTATGCTGTTAATCGTCGATATCGCCTATGGGGTATTAGATCCACGAATTAAACTCCATAAAAAGGAGGCGAAATAATGGAGCTGCGGAAACAGGAAAACAGAAATATTTCGCCAGATGTTCCTGATGAATGGTTTGTGCCAAAAGCAAGAAACAAAACTGAAGCAGAGGCTGTCATAAGACCGAGCCTGTCTTACTGGAAGGATTCCTGGCTCAGGCTGGTAAAAAATAAGCTGGCGATGGCAGGTTTGGTATTCTTGGCCTTTTTAACCTTATTGGCTATTTTCGGACCAATCATTTCACCCCACTCGGTGGAAAAACAATCATTAACACTGCAGAATTTGCCTCCATCTAGTAAATATTGGTTTGGGACCGATGATTTAGGTCGCGATGTCTTTACCAGAACGTGTTATGGTGCGCGAATCTCGTTATTTGTTGGGTTGATGGCGGCCCTGATTGACTTTGTTATTGGCGTTGTTTATGGCGGTTTTTCCGGGTATAAAGGCGGCAGAATTGATAACTTAATGATGCGATTTGTGGAGATCCTCTATGGACTTCCGTATTTACTCGTTGTTATTTTAGTCATGGTCGTAATTGGACCGGGATTGACAACTATTATTCTTGCGTTATCGATAACCGGCTGGGTCGGGATGGCCAGAATTGTCCGCGGACAGGTCCTGCAAATCAAAAACTATGAATTTGTCCTGGCATCAAAAACGTTCGGTACGAAAACTGCGCGTATTATTAGAAAAAACCTGCTGCCGAATACGATGGGGCCAATCATTGTCCAAATGACGCTTACGATTCCATCTGCTATTTTTGCAGAAGCATTTTTAAGCTTCATCGGCCTCGGCATCCAAGCACCGCATGCAAGCTGGGGAGTAATGGCGAATGACGGTTTATCTACTATTCTCTCAGGATACTGGTGGCGATTGTTTTTTCCAACCCTGTTCATTTCATTAACGATGTTTGCGTTTAATGTTCTAGGTGATGGATTGCAGGATGCCCTTGATCCGAAACTGAGGAGGTAACATCATGGAGAAAATTCTTCAAGTGAAAGATCTGCAAGTATCCTTTTCAACTTATGGAGGGGAAGTCAATGCCGTCCGGGGTGTCAGCTTCGACCTGCATAAAGGTGAAACGTTAGCCATTGTTGGTGAATCAGGCTGTGGGAAAAGTGTCACTTCTCAAAGCATCATGAGGCTTATTCCCAGTCCTCCCGGCAGAATAACGGGCGGAGAAGTCCTTTTCAAAGGCACGGATTTAATTAAGTTAAAAGAGCCAGAGCTGCGGAAACTTCGTGGTTCTAATATTTCGATGATTTTTCAAGATCCAATGACCGCTTTAAATCCAACGCTTACGATTGGTGAGCAAATTATGGAAGGAATTATCCAACATGAAAAGATATCACGGGACGAGGCAAAGAAGGCAGCCATCGAGATGCTTACTCTTGTGGGAATTCCTAGTCCGGAGCAGCGCTTAAAACAATATCCGCATCAGTTTAGCGGCGGAATGCGGCAGCGAATCGTCATTGCCATGGCGCTTGTGTGCAAGCCAGATGTATTAATTGCTGATGAACCTACAACCGCACTTGATGTTACCATTCAAGCACAAATTCTGGAGTTATTTAGAGATATCCAAAAGAAAACAGGGGTATCGATTATCCTGATTACTCACGATTTGGGGGTAGTTGCACAGGTGGCGGACCGAGTAGCCGTGATGTATGCAGGAAAAATCGTGGAAATAGGGACAAGGCGGGAAATCTTTTACCAATCACAGCATCCATATACAGTGGGATTACTTCAATCTGTACCACGGCTTGACATGGAAAAGGGAGAACTCGTTCCGATACCAGGAACACCGCCTGACTTATTTTCCCCACCTGTTGGATGTGCCTTTTCGGCACGCTGTCCCTATGCGATGGAAGTCTGTGATAAAGCCTACCCGTTTAAAACCCAGCTAAGCAGCCATCATCAAGTAGATTGCTGGCTCCAAGACGAACGGGCTAAAAAATTGGTTTCAACATTTGTTTAACTATAAAAAACACTGAGGGGGAAAGTCATGAAAAAGTTTATGACAATGTTGGTAACTTGTTTGCTGGTTTTTGCTTTAGTAGCTTGTACAGCCAACAAAGATGCTGGAAGTGAGCCGACAAAAGATGATGGCAAAGGAAAGACGAAGGAAAAAGTAGAAAAAGTGGTTAATTGGAACAATGGTCAAGAACCAACTTCCTTTGACCCGCCAATTGGCTTTGATGCCGTATCCTGGAATGCCTTGAACAACCTTATGGAAGGGTTAACTCGTTTAGATCAAACCCATCAGCCAAAAGCTGCCACAGCAAAAAGCTGGGATGTCTCAGAGGATGGGAAAGTTTATACCTTCCATATTCGTGAGGAGGCAAAATGGTCAAATGGTGACGACCTGACTGCTGGTGATTTCGTATATGCTTGGAAACGCCTGTTAGATCCAAAAACAGGATCTTCCGCTGCATTCTTGGGCTATTTCATTGAAGGCGGCGAAGCCTTCAACACTGGAAAAGGCACAGCAGATGGTGTGAAAGTAAAAGCGGTCGACAATAAGACGTTTGAAGTAACACTAACAAGCCCTCAGGCATATTTCTTAAGCGTGATTGCGAATCCTGCGTTCTTCCCAATCAATGAAAAAGTAGCAGCAGCCAATCCAAAATGGTTTGCGGAAGCAAGTTCATTTGTAGGAAATGGTCCTTTCAACCTAACTGAGTGGAACCACGATTCTGATTTCACGATGACAAAGAATAATAAATATTGGGATGCAAAAAATGTAAAACTGGATAAAATTCATTGGGCTATGGTGGATGACGAAAATACGGAATATCAAATGTACACGACTGGTGAACTAGATTCCTCCGATGTTCCTTCTGAATTAGCTGATAAGCTATTTAAAGAAGGCGACGTAAAGGTTGAAGACCAAGCGGGTGAGTATTTCTATCGTTTTAATTTAACAAAAGAACCATTTCAAAACGAGAACATCCGTAAGGCATTCGCACTCGCGGTTAACCAGGAGCAAATGGTAGACCTAGTTACCAAAAATAAAGAAAAACCTGCTTATGGTTTTGTTTCCTACGGATTTAAAGATGCAACTGGTGAGGACTTCCGTAAGAAAAGCGGTGACCTCCTTAAAACCGATGTTGCCAAGGCAAAAGAATTGTTGAAAAAAGGTATGGAAGAAGAGCATTACACAAAACTTCCGGAAGTCACTCTTACGTATAGCACAAGTGATGAGCACAAGAAAATCGCAGAAGCCCTGCAGCAAATGTTCAAAGAAAACCTGGGTGTTGACGTGAAGCTTGCCAATATGGAAAGCAGTGTTTTTGCGACAGACCAAAAAGCATTAAAGTTCCAGTTGTCACGCAGCTCATTCCTTGCTGACTATGCAGACCCTATCAACTTCCTGGAAAACTTTATTACCGGCTCTCCAATGAACCGTACAGGCTGGAGCAATGCTGAGTTTGATCAATTAATTAAAGACGCAAAAAATGAAAAAGATGAAAAGAAACGTTTTGAGATGATGTATCAGGCTGAAAAAGTATTATTTGATGCTGCCCCAATCATTCCAATTCACTTCTATAACCAAGTTTATTTACAAAATAAGGATGTAACCGGCGTCGTTCGCCACCCAGTTGGATATTTAGAATTCAAATGGGCAGATAAGAAATAAATCGCCAAAGGTAGTTTTAATAAAAAGGGATGTTCGATTGAACATCCCTTTTACCCTAGAAACATAGATTTATAGATAGTGCCGAAAAGGGGTTTTTTAATGAATGCTGTAAAGCCAAATCGGCTAAAAAAGGGAGATACAGTTGGAGTCATTGCTCCAGCAAGCCCGCCGAATCAAGAAAATCTAGTACGTGGGATCACTTTTTTGAAGAATTTAGGACTAAAAGTCAAGGTTGGAAAACATGTATCCCGTATTAATGGTTATTTAGCCGGTTCTGATCAAGAAAGACTAGAAGATTTTCATGAAATGTTTGCTGACTCAGATGTTAAAGCTATTATTTGCGCCTGCGGCGGTTTTGGAACAGGAAGAATGGCCGAGCAAATTGACTATGAATTAGTTAAAAGGAATCCAAAAATTTTTTGGGGTTATAGCGATATTACTTTTTTACATACGGCCATTCGGCAACAAGCGGAGCAGGTGACCTTTCATGGGCCGATGCTTGCTTCAGATATAGGGAAAGAGGACACACACCAAATGTCTAAAAAAGGTTTTATGCAATTATTTGAGCCTTCCTCTTTCGTCTATACGGAACAGATTTCTCCATTAGAAATTTTAGTAGATGGTGAGACAAGTGGAGAAATTGTTGGTGGGAATTTGTCGCTTCTAGTCAGCACTCTTGGTACAGACTACGAAATTGATACGAAGGGTAAGCTGCTGCTTATTGAGGATGTGAATGAAGAACCCCGGTCCGTTGACCGAATGCTTAATCAGCTTTATATGGCTGGCAAACTTAAGGATACCAGCGGCATACTTGTAGGAGATTTTTGTGATTGTACACCACAAAGGAATCTTACCTTATCGTTAGAAGAAGTCATTGCCCATTATGTTCAGCTCGCAGACAGGCCGGCGATGAAGGGATTCATGATGGGGCATTGCAACCCGCATATCGCTATTCCCTTGGGTGTACAGGCATCCATGAATACGTATGAAAAAAAACTAATTGTCGATAGCGGCATCTTGTAAAGGATGGATAACCCATGATTATTGAGCAAATTGAAACATTCCGAGTTGCTGTACCGTTAATTAAACCATTTAAAACGGCCCTTCGAACAGTGACGACAGCTGAATCCATTTTTGTGAAAATAACCTGCGATAATGGGATCGTTGGCTGGGGTGAAGCGCCGCCTACCATTGTTATTACGGGTGATAGCCTCTTGAGCATTGAATCGGCAATCCATCATGTGATCAAGCCATTTTTACAGAAGAAAAACTTGCTTCAGTATGAGGTGATTTTTCAGGGACTTAAGACGCTTTTGGTTGGAAATCCGAGTCCGAAGGCAGCTGTAGATATGGCAATTTATGATTGTCTATCTCAATATTGCAAACTGCCGCTCTATCAATTCCTCGGCGGTCATAAAACGGAAATGGAAACAGATTTCACCGTTAGCGTAAACGGACCAGAGGAAATGGGCGAGGATGCGGTTTCCTATATTCAAAAAGGCTTCAATGTCCTGAAGGTAAAGGTGGGGAAGGACGATATCGCTGCCGATATAGAACGAATCCTGGAGATTAGAAGGCGGGTAGGAAAAGATATTAAGATCCGTTTGGATGCGAATCAGGGATGGACAGCGAAGGATGCCATCCGGGCCATTCGTAAAATGGAAGACAATGATTTGCGGATTGAGCTTGTTGAACAGCCGGTTAAAGCAGATGATATTGAAGGTTTGAAGCAAGTAACGGATGCAGTCGACACACTCATTATGGCCGATGAAAGTGTGTTTACCCCGAAGCAGGCCTTCCAAGTATTAAAAACAAGAAGTGCTGACTTAATAAATATTAAACTGATGAAGGCTGGCGGTATCTATCAAGCCCAAATCATCAACCAGCTCGCTGAAACATGCGGTGTCGAATGTATGGTTGGCAGTATGATTGAAACCCGTCTTGGAATCACGGCGGCAGCTCACCTTGCTGCAAGTAAGCAAAATATTAACCGTTTTGATTTGGATGCACCGTTAATGCTAGCAAAGGAAATCGTGGAAGGCGGGGTTCAATATAATAATAGATTAATAACAATGCCGGAGTCTCCAGGACTTGGAATTAAGGGCATTGACATTGAGGGAGGGGTCTTAATTGGCTAAATGGATTGTAAATGTTCCGGTCGCAACCGTATGGACGTCTTTTGATTCACCACGGGAAATCGATAACGATGCAGTATCCAACCCTGGAAGGATTGAATCGTGGTTAGAGGGATTGACATATGAAACCAGGCTTGAATTATGTAACGAAAACCTTGTTCAAACCCAAGTTTTATATGGTGAAGAAGTTATAGTTTTAGAGGAAAATGGTGATTGGGCACATGTGATTATTCCTAGCCAATCCACCAAAAAGGAAGATCGCGGCTATCCAGGCTGGGTTCCTAAAGCCCAATTTGTGGAGGTTCCTGATGGCTGGAATTTAACAGATGGCCCAGTCGCTGTTGTGACCAGCCAAAGGGCAAAGTTGTTTAAAGAGAATAATCCCTTTAGCATAGAACTCTCCTATCTAACGAAACTGCCTTTCATAAAGGAACAGGATGGCAAGGTGTACGTCAAAACCCCAGATGGGACTGCTGTGCTAGATACAGAGAATGTCGTTGTCTCCGATTCACCTGCAAGGGGAAATGGACAGGAGATTGTATCCGCAGGCGAACAGTTTCTTGGCCTGCCTTATTTGTGGGGAGGAATGAGCAGTTACGGCTATGATTGCTCAGGGTTCAGTTACTCGATGTGTAAGGCAAATGGGTATGTCATCCCCCGCGATGCCAGTGACCAAGCAGCAGCAGGAGAAAAAGTTGAATTAACAGATATCGAACCAGGTGATTTATTATTTTTTGCCTATGAAGAAGGAAAAGGAAGAATCCATCATGTTGGCATTTATTATGGAGAAGGAAAATTGCTTCATTCCCCAAAGACAGGAAAAACGGTGGAAATTATACCATTAGAAGGAACGATATACGAGCAGGAACTATGTGCAGCAAGACGCTACTGGGTTAAGACGGAGGCATAACTATGGAAAAGTTATTACAAGTAAACAATCTTAAAAAGCATTTTCACCTAGGAAAAGATCAAGTTTTAAAAGCAGTTGATGGTGTAACCTTTCATATTAACAAAGGGGAGACATTCGGAATTGTTGGTGAGTCCGGATGCGGGAAGTCTACGGCTGGCAGGACGATTATCGGGCTTTATGATGTAACAGAGGGTGAGGTTGTTTTTAAAGGGAAAAATATACACAATTTTAATTCAAAAGAGCGATTTGCCTTTCATAGGCAAATGCAAATGATTTTCCAAGATCCATATGCGTCGTTGAACCCAAGGTCAACGGTAAGTGAAATCATTTCTGAGCCCATGGAAGTCCACGGCTTGTATCCCAATAAACAAGAACGGTTAAATCGGGTCTATCAATTATTAGAAGATGTGGGTTTAAACCGCGAACATGCCAATCGGTATCCGCATGAATTTAGCGGCGGTCAGCGCCAGCGGATTGGAATCGCCAGGGCCTTATCCCTTGACCCTGATTTTATCATTGCTGATGAGCCGATTTCTGCTTTGGATGTATCCGTTCAGGCACAGGTTGTTAATTTGCTGATCAAACTCCAAAAGGAAAAGGGATTAACCTATCTATTTATTGCCCATGACCTCTCGATGGTAAAGCAAATCAGTGACCGTATTGGTGTCATGTACTTAGGGCAATTAGTGGAATTAACGACAAGCAGTGAGCTATATAAGAAGCCGCTGCATCCATATACTCAGGCATTGCTCTCGGCCATCCCGATTCCTGACCCGGATATTGAGGACAAACGTGAACGGATTATATTAAAAGGGGAACTGCCAAGCCCGATTAATCCTCCTAGCGGATGTGTATTTAGTACCCGCTGCCCATTGGCCATGGATGTTTGTGCCAAGGAGAAACCAGTGTGGCAGGAAGTTGAGGATAGCCATTATATTGCCTGTCATCTTTATGATAAAAACAAAGCCGGTGATCATGATTATTCTCAGGTTGCTGTCACGAGGTAACGAATGGAACAATTAAAGGCAAAAATCGAAGAAGAACTCCGCAGCTCGAACGGCAGAATCGGTTTGGCTATCGAAATTGAGGGCGAGAGTTTTTATGTAAATAGTGAAGAAGTATTCCAATCCGCAAGCTTGATTAAGTTACCTATTTTAATAGAGGCGTTCCGGCAGAGCGAGATGGGAAAACTAAACGTGAATGAATTGGTTTCCATTACAAATCATGCAGGCGGGTCAGGCGTATTGCAGGCCTTTTCCCGTGATGCGCTCTTGACAATTAAAGATCTCATGACATTAATGATTACGGTTTCGGATAATACAGCCACCAACCTGCTCATAGATAAATTAGGAATGGATACCATTCGACGATCCTTTGAAAAAATGGGATTGAAGCATACCGCCCTTAATAGGAAGATGATGGATTTCGAGGCGATTGAACAAGGGCTTGATAACTACACAAGCCCTTTGGATATGATGACATGTTTGAGGATAGTCAAAGAAGGTGACTTTTTAGCAAAGCAAAGCCGTGAAGCGGCATTAAGAATACTAAGTCATCAGCAATTTCAAGATAGACTTCCAGCCATGATGGAATTTGATAGGGTTAAAGTGGCAAATAAAACAGGCAGTCTTCCTCACATTGAACATGATTGTGCGGTGATAACGAATAATGGGAAAACAGCAACAGCCTATGCAGTGGTCTTAATGGATCAGCTGGATGATGCATTTGTAGGAAAGCAGAAAATCAGTAGAATTGGTAAGCACATATTTGATTATTTAGTGGAAAAATCATAGAAGGAATGGAAACTAAGTAATAATTGGCAGGGAATCCTTTGAAGGATTCTCTTTTTTTACGTTAAAGAAGCGGAGGGCAGACCATTCTTAAAATATTGACACCATGTCATATTCTTTGATATGATTTTGTAAACGATTTCAATTGGGGAAGGGTGGATTATGATGGCATCGAATTTTTTGCCAACTTTAGAGTTTGCTAAACAATTAGATAATGAGGATACACTTGCACGGTTTCGAGAAGAGTTCTATTTAAAGCCTGGTTCCATATATATGGATGGAAATTCGTTAGGTCTTCTTTCGAAAAGAGCAGAAAAAGCGCTCTTAGACTCGTTAAATGATTGGAAACATTATGGAATCGACGGCTGGACACAGGGGGACCATCCATGGTTCTTTATGGCGGAGGAATTGGGCAAGATGCTTGCACCGTTAGTAGGAGCTTCCGCTGAAGAAGTTATTGTAACGGGTTCCACAACCGTCAATCTGCACCAGCTAGTGTCAACGTTTTATCAGCCAGACGGAAATCGTACGAAAATATTGGCAGATGAACTAACTTTCCCATCTGATATTTATGCGCTTCAAAGCCAGCTGCGTACCCACGGATATAATCCAGATGCACATCTCATCCGTGTAAAAAGCCGCGACGGCCGCTTTTTAGAAGAGAATGATATTATCGAAGCAATGACCGATGATGTTGCTTTAATTGTCCTGCCAACCGTTCTTTACCGCAGTGGTCAGATATTGGATATCAAACGCTTAACAGAAGAAGCTCATAAGAAAGGGATTTTAATCGGGTTTGATGCCTGTCACTCGGCTGGGGCCATTCCTCATTATTTCAGTGAATGGGATGTAGATTTTGCGTTTTGGTGCAACTATAAACATTTAAACGGCGGACCTGGCAGTGTTGGCGGTTTATATGTCAATCGCAAGCATTTTGGTAAGATGCCTGGCCTCGCTGGCTGGTTTAGTTCGAATAAAGAAAAACAATTCGACATGGAGCATACCTTAACACCTGCACATTCAGCAGGAGCCTTCCAAATAGGAACGCCTCATGTCCTTAGCATCGCTCCCTTGATCGGTTCTCTAGAAATTTTTACAGAAGCCGGTATTGAAAATATTCGTGAAAAGTCTCTTAAAATTAATCAATATTTAGTAGATTTAATTGAAACTGAGCTGGCTGAAATGGGATTTTTCGTTGGTTCGCCAAGAGAGGACGCGCGCCGCGGCGGGCATGTGAGCCTGGAGCATAATGAAGCAGCAAGAATTTGTAAGTCCTTAAAGGAAAATGGAATCATCCCTGATTTCCGTGCGCCAAACATCATTCGCCTTGCACCTGTCGCTCTTTATACTTCCTATGAGGAAGTTTGGAAAGTCGTTCAGATTCTTAAAAAAATCATGACTGAAAAGCAATATGAAAAATTTAAAAATGAACGGGAAGTAGTAGCTTAAATAAACCTGAGGACAAAAATAAGTGTGGAAAAAGCCCCTTAACTCTAAAAAAAGGCCGAGAAGGTAAAAACAGTAAATATCTTAAAAATTTACACAAAAGTCTAAAGATCTTTTATTATGACGGAAACCGTTTTCATATAAAATGGGGACTAGAAAATAGGCCTTTTATAAAAAATGGAGGACACCGTTATGAAAAAGTATGTGATCTGCGGCGTTAGTAATCGGGCTTTAGAAATGTATATGAAACCACTCCTAAATGAGTTCTCAACAGATAATCGGATTGTTGGATTACTAGATTCTGATCCTTTAAGATTTACCATTGCGAAAGAAAAATACCCGCAATTGCAGCCGATTCCCACTTTCGATCCAGAACAATTTGAAAGCATGATTGAAGAAACGAAACCGGATTATGTTATTGTGACAGGAAGAGACGATACACATCTAGATTATATTTTAAGAGCGTTGCAGAAACAGGTAAACGTGATTACAGAAAAACCGATGGTGACAACTGCAGAAGATGCATATAAGGTGATGCAAGCGGAAGCTAAGAGCAAAGGGAAAGTATTAGTCACGTTTAATTATCGGTACAGCGCTTTTCATCGAAAAATTAAGGAAATGATTCTCGAAGGAAAAGTTGGCAGAATTACTTCGATTGATCTAAATTGGTATATTGATACCTATCATGGTTCAAGCTATTTTAAACGCTGGAACCGGAATCGCGGCATTTCCGGAGGCTTATCGATTCATAAATCCACTCACCACTTTGACCTGGTCAATTGGTGGTTGGATCAAAAGCCGGAGGAAGTATTTGCGTACGGTGCACTAAATTACTACGGACAAGACGGGGAAATGAATCCGAAGAAAGAATCGGGCCGTTTTTGCGGGACTTGCGATGTTCGCAATAACTGTGCTTATTTTAGGCGTTGGAACCCGCGAATTGGCTCAACAACGGTAAAAGATGACCATCTATTAGCGGGTGTTTATGAAAAGGACGTTCCTTATACGAATTATCGTCCCGATGCCTGTATTTTTGATGAGGAAATTTCGATAGAGGATACGTATGTAGCAGCTGTTAAGTATGATGGGGGCAGCTTGCTCAGTTATTCAATCAACTTCTCAGCTCCTTATGAAGGATACCGTCTAGCGATTAACGGAACAAAGGGAAGAATCGAAACGACTGAATACCATGAACCATCGCGGATACCGTTTGAATATCGTGATCAAACAATTGATTATTATCCTCTTTTTGGCGCAAAAGAGACGATAGAACTTGTTCAAAACTCTGGAGGGCATGGCGGAGGAGATCCGCTGTTATTAGAGGACCTTTTCCTTGGTCCGGATCCTGCCCGCGGCTATGAAATTTTAGCAGGAGCGGAGGCTGGTGCCTATTCCATTGCGGTCGGAGAAGGGGTATGGCGCTCTGTTGCCGAGAAGAAACCAATTAGCATAAAGGAAATCCTTTACCATTCCAATCACCAATTAACCAATTAATGAAAAGCGGTTGACAACAAAGGGGATTACTTAGAGAGAACATACTAATTGTCAATCTTGATACAATTAGTATGTTTTTTTCTATTCTCCGTTGAAATTAGCTTTGCACCTCCGTTTCAAAATGAGTAGAATAATTTTATACTTTTGGCTGTGTTAAAGAACATTGTTGATTTTTTTACCCCTGTTGATTGGAGTGGAAGGTGCGAGACTCCTGCGGGAGTCCGGGACAGGGGAGACCCCACAGGCGCTTTTGCGCCGAGGAGGCTCCCCGAACCGCCCGCGGAAAGCGAAGCGCCTGAAGCGGAAATCAACAGGCAAGTATAAAACAGCCATACTTTTAAGGAAGTTGTTTGACACGAGGAGATAAAAGCATGTTAATAAAAAAATTAACAACTTCTTGGCTTGCGCTGACCATAGTTATTGGCTTGGGGCTTACAGGTTGCAATGGTGAAGGATTTTCATCACAAGAATCAGGACAAAAAGCTACTGGAAAAGTGAAAATCACTTTCTGGGATGATAATACAGGACCACAGCGGACCCCTATTTGGGGAAAAATAATCGACCAGTTCGAGAAAGAAAATCCAACCATCGATGTGGAATATGTAGGATTGCCTAAAGACTCCGCTAAAGCAATGTTTGATTCCGCTATTGCGGCTGGAGAGATGCCTGATGTGGCTAGTGTGTATTCGAGCTGGCTGCCGGAGTTTTCTTTTCGCGATGCCTTATTGCCGCTAGATCCGTATTTTTCAGTATGGAGCCAAAAGGACAAAATCAACAAAGATGCCATTGGATTTAATAAGCGAATAGTCAGCGACCACAAACTATATGGGATTCCGTATACTCAAAACCTTGACGTCCTGTGGGTCCGCTCTGATTGGTTTAAGACAGCAGGGTTGAAGACGCCTGAGACGTGGGACGAGTTCTTTCAAGACGTTACAACGTTAACAGATAAATCGAAGGGACGATATGGATATACCATACGAGGAGGAGCGGGCGGTTCTTTCCAGTTACAACGGATGATGTATGCCTATTCGGGCATAAATACTTACTTTAAGAATGGGAAAAGCACCATTAACGATCCTAAGCATGCCGAATTCTTAAAAAAATACTTTGCCCTGTACCAAAATTATACGCCTATGAGCGATATTACCAATGACTATAAAGCAATGATTACAGGATTCGATACGGGTTCGGTTGCAATGGTCCAGCATAATATCGGCTCCTATGCCGAGCATAGCGCATCGTTAAAATCTGATCAATTTCAGGCTATTCCTTTGCCAAAATCGATAGAAGGCCATTATGTCGAGGAAGACGGCAATACCATTGGAATAAGTATTTTTAAGGGAACCAAGCATCCAAAAGAGTCATGGAAATTTGTCCGTTTTATTAATTCTAAGGAGGCGCAGAGCTATTGGAATCAAAGTGTCGGTCAAATTCCAACCAATTCAGATGCACTGAGTGAGGACTGGATCAAGACTTCCCCGCATATTCAGATAGCCCAGAAGGTCTATAATGATCCGGAAACGATTCTATTTGAACCCCCATTCTATCTGCCTGAATACCGGACAATTCTAAATACCATTGTGGACACAGGGACACAAGCGGTGTTAAGCGGGGAAATGACGGTAGAAGAGTTCTTGGAAAAATGGGCAGAGGCCATTGAAGCAGCCCAACGGCAATACGATGAACAATATAAAAATATCCAAGTGAAATAAATCATCTTAGCATTCGATGCCATTTGGCATCGGATGCTTTTTTTTAGTTAAAGCTGATAAAAGAACATTGTTGGATTTGAACCGATGCTCATGGGCTTTATGAACCCTTCATATCGACCGTCGTCCAGCTTTTTTCAAGCTCACGGGCTTTATGAACCCCTCATAACGACTGCCGCGTCCTATTTTTCTAATCCACGGGCTTTATGAATCTTTCATATCGACTGTCACTCTGCTCATTCCGTGTTGATTGGAGCGCAAATCAACAACTAAGTTTAACAGAACCTAGTTTTTTAAAATATCTTAAAATTTTAACCATTCATCTTAAAATCTTTAATTATGAAAGAAACCGTTTTCATTTAATATGGAAGCAGAGAGGAGGAAACTAGATGAGTTATTCACAAGGTGTTACTGAAACGGTCATTGAGAGTCAAAAGGCGGTAAATAAAAAGAAAGCTAAAAAGGAAAAATGGGTTCCCTATCTGTTCATTCTCCCATCTTTCCTAATTGTCTTAGGTTTTCTTTTTTATCCTATAGGAACAGTTTTTTATTACAGTCTTCAAAATTATGATGTGTCAGCGCCATATTACAATGGCTTTGCTGGCCTTGAAAACTTTATCAACATCTTTACAAAAGACAAGATGTTCATCCCTAGTTTACTAAATAGCTTGAAATGGGTTGTATCAGAAGTTGGTCTTCAATTAATTTTTGGGATGATTTTGGCCTTATTATTGAACCAAACTTTTAAGTTTAGAGGTGTCGTGCGTGCGGTTGCCTTTATCCCTTGGGCAATTTCAGGAGTGCTTGCATCCACGATGTGGTCACTAATCTTTAACGAACATATGGGCGTACTCAATGACTTGCTAATGAAATTGGGAATGATTGATGAACCACAGGCATTCTTGGCTGGTACGTCAACTGCGTTTACCTCCGTGATCCTTGCAGAGCTTTGGAGGGGAATCCCATTCTTTGCCATCACCCTGCTAGCCTCCTTACAAAGTATTCCTGCTGAATTATATGAAGCAGCAAAGGTAGATGGTGCGAGCAGATGGAAGTCATTTATCTTTGTTACTCTGCCGCAATTGAAAAATACAATTGTTTTAACAACCCTACTGCGTGTTGTCTGGGAATTTAATAACGTGGATCTGTTGTTTAACTTAACGGGCGGTGGACCTGCACATTCCACAACAACACTAACCATGTACATTGCTGATTTAGCCGTTCATGGAAGTAATTTTGGATATGGTTCGGCATTAACAGTCGTTTCATTTGGTATTTTACTCATTTTCGCCATTCTATATCTGAAACTATCCCGTTATGAAAAGGAGTGATTTCTTAGATGTTTACAGCAAATAAAAAAGCAGACAAACTCTTAACTCTGTATCTTCCTTTGACGATGATGTTATGTTTTACCATCTTCCCAATTTACTGGACACTTAATACAGCTTTTAAACCTGAAGGGGATATCGTAAAACGTCCGTTGCAGTATATGCCGATTACGCCAACTGTTGATAACTTTGTCAATGCTTGGAACAATGTCGGTTTTGCTACCTTCTTTAAAAATAGTTTAATCGTGGGTGTATTTACGGTAATTGCGGTTCTCATTTGTTCTACTCTATCTGGATATGCCTTAAGCAGATACCAATTCAAGGGCAAGCGTGCCTTCATGCTCATGCTGTTATGTACTCAGTTCATCCCAAGGGCCATGATGATCATTCCTTTGTTCATCATCTTCAAAAATCTCGGGCTGATCAGTAACCCGCTTTCACTTATTATTACGTATACGGCTGTAGAGATTCCATTTACCACCATCTTGATGAGCGGATTTATCTCCAATGTTCCTAAGGAATTAGAGGAGGCAGCGATGATGGATGGCTGTACGAAATTACAATCATTGCGCCATGTGGTCTTTCCTTTATTGATGCCTGGTATTGTGGCAACAGGAGTCTTTACCTTCATTTATACCTGGAATGAATTTTTAATTGCACTGATGCTAACGAATAAACAAGCCAAGTTCACTCTCCCTGTCGGTTTAAGTTCAATGATGGGAGAATTTAGTATCAACTATGGAGCTTTGGCAGCTGGAAGTGTAATCGCTTTAATCCCGGCAGTTATCTTATTTGCCTATGCACAGAAACACCTAGTAAACGGTATGGGTGGAGCAGTGAAAGGCTAATTAAAAATAATATTTAATAAAAATATTTAAGGGGGCAATACCATGTTTAAGAAAAAAGTTACTACTTCCGTTCTTGCACTAACAATGGCAACCGGAATGCTGCTTACTGGCTGCGGCGGAGGCGGAGAAAAAGCTTCTTCTACAACCAAAAAAGCAGCAACTAAAACAGACGAACCTGTTACCCTCCAATTTTGGGATGAAAACGCTGGTCCAGCTCGTACCCCTGTATGGGAAGAAGTTATTAAGCGATTTGAAGCCAAGTACCCGAACATTGATATTGAGTATGTTGGTATTCCAAATGCTTCAGCAAAATCAAAATATGATGCAGCGATTGCAGCAGAGGATACGCCGGATATTGGGTCTTTGCAAACAACTTGGCTTCCAGAATTCTCAATTCGTAAAGCATTGCTTCCACTAGATTCTTATTTTAATAAATCAGAAATCAGCAAGAAAATTAACAAAGGCGCAACAGATGTAAATAAGAAAATCACTCAAGATGGCAAGCTTTATGGTATTCCTTATGCGCAAAACTTGGATTCATTATGGATTCGTACCGATTGGTTTGAAAAAGCGGGCGTCCAAGAGCCAAAAACATGGGACGAATTCTTTAATGTAGTTGAAAAAATGACGGATAAAGCAAATAACCGTTATGGCTTTACGATCCGCGGCGGAGCCGGTGCATCTTTCACGATTCAAAGAGCGATGTTTGCGTACAGTGGTTTAGACTTTTTTGATAAAAAAGGGAAGACCAACATAAATGATCCTAAACATGTGGAATTTGTTGAAAAGTATTTCTCTTACTATAACAAATTTACGCCTAAGAGCGACATTACCAATGGATATAAAGAAATGATTGCCGGCTTTGATACCGGAGTTGTAGCAATGGTACACCACAACCCAGGTTCTTTCGGTGAACACAGCAAAGCCTTACCAGCAGGTTCATTTAAATTGATTCCACTTCCACAGACAGATGATGGCAGATATGTTGCCGAAGGTGGAAATGCCGTTAACCTTGGTATCTTCAAATCAACAAAGCATGCTAAAGAAGCTTGGAAATTCGTTGAGTTTGTTAACTCTGCTGAAGCACAAAGCTACTGGAATGAGCAAACAGGTCAAATCCCTACCAATAAAGATGTATTAGATGATGAATGGGTACAGAAAGCTCAGCACATTAAGGTTGCATTTGATGTATACAACGATCCTAAAACAAAGATTTATATGCCTCCATTCTATTTACCTGATTACCGCTCTATTCTTGATGGTGTCGTAGACCCAGGTGTTCAGGCAGTCATGAGTGGAAAAATGACAGCGAAAGAATTCCTAGACCAGTGGGCAAAGGCAATCGAAGACTCTAAAAAGAAATACGATGAAACATTTAAAAAGTAATTAAAGCTTTTCCTTCTGGGTGTTGATTTTATTAGCACCCAGTTGTTCTATGTGAATAAAAATTTAAGACTAGTTTAAAAAAGGAGATTAGAGAGAATGGGAATTACAACTGAACCAATCAAAATAGAAACTCCGTTATTAATGGCAGAAAAGGCTTGCCAAGCATTAATGAATACATTCCGTGCGGAGGAGTTACCTCCAGTAAATTGGTTTCATTATCACCAAGGCGTATTTTTATATGGAATGTACCGAGTTTGGGAAGCAACAGGCAATGAAGAGTACTTTAATTACATTCAGGCCTATTTCGATCATCTAATCGATGAAGAAGGAAACGTTGTATTCGAGAGAGATCAGCTCGACTCGACAATGGCAGGGATTCTGTTGTTTCCTTTATATGAAAAGACAAAGAATCCAAAATATATGATTGCCGCAAAGAAATTAAGAAGTGCATTAGATACCATCAACAGAACATCTGAAAACGGCTTCTGGCACAAGGAAAAATACCCTTATCAAATGTGGCTGGATGGCTTATTTATGGGTGGACCATTCATGCTGCTGTACAGCAAGCACTTTCAGGAAGAAGAATTAGTGCAGCACGTGCTGCTTCAAGAACAGCTTATGCGCAAACATATGACAGACTCTAAAACAGGTTTGCTTTTCCACGCATGGGATGAGAAAAAAGTACAGCCATGGGCAGATTCTGAAACAGGCTGTTCACCAGACTTCTGGGGACGTTCCGTTGGCTGGTACGGTGCAGCACTCATTGATATGTTAGAAATTTTAGGCGAAAAGAACCGTGGTCAAGAGGCATGGATTCATTCCCTACAAAGCTTCATTCCTGCTATCGTAAAGTTCCAGGATGAACAAACTGGTCTTTGGTATAACGTTGTCGATAAAGGAGATCGTCCAGACAACTGGCTGGAATCATCATGTTCGGCACTATTCTTATATTTTATTGCCAAAGCCATTAAGCATGGCATTGTGGATGAGTCTTATCGTGAGGTTTGTCAGAAAGCCTATGCAGGATTATTAAAGCATATGGTGGAAACGGACGACTCTTCCTTTACATTAAAAGGAATTGTGATCGGTACCTCTGCAGGCACATACGATTACTACGTATCTCGTCCGACGTCTGAAAATGACTTGCATGGCATGGGGGCATTTATCTTAGCAAGTATGGCTCTTTATGAACTAAATAACGGAAAATAATATTATCTTAGAATAATATGATGAATAGGAGAGCTTCCATGGAAATGGGAGCTTTCTATTCTATCTATTGGACAGGGGGTTCTTATTTTGACGGTAAGTACAATAAAAATTGATGGCTCACAGCCCCTCAAGCTTTCACCAACTAGGGCTTGGCGCACCTATTTAGGAGGAAAACTCATCGATGAGCTGCATGGAATCGAGCAGCCAGGAGATAGTCATTTTCCTGAAGAATGGATGATGTCGATTATATCAACAACTAGAAATGCCGACCGTGAACATATTCAAGAGGAAGGGCTAAGCAAGCTGGACATGCCTGATAGGGATATTTCATTGAAAGAACTGATCGAGAAAAATCCGATTGAATTTTTAGGGGCTCATCATGTAGAGCAATTCGGTATACAAACAGGAGTATTAGTTAAGTTAATTGATTCAGCAGAGCGGTTGATTATTCAGACCCATCCTGACAGGGAGAAGGCTCAGAAACTATTTAATTCTTTGTATGGAAAAACAGAATGCTGGCACTTTGTCGGCGGCAGGGAAATGGATGGTGTACCACCGCATGTGTATGTTGGCTTTAAACCGGGTGTAACGAAACAACAATGGAAAGCCTTGTTTGATGAACAAGATGTTAAAGGTATGCTTGATTGTTTACACAAATATGAAGTGAATGCTGGTGATACCTTCTTAATACAAGCAGGCGTCCCGCATGCGATTGGATCAGGCTGCTTATTGGTGGAGATTCAGGAGCCTTCAGATTATACCATCCGGATGGAGAAGAAATCACCTTCAGGCTTACCCATTGATGATTTCTTAATTCATCAAGGTTTAGGCTTTGAGAAAATGTTTGATATTTTTAAGTACGACACGTATACACGGTCAGAAACGCTTGAAAAGTGGCAGGTGGCTCCTGAAATTTTATGCGAGTCAGAGGGCAGTAAAGAAATCGAACTGATTGGCTATAAACGAACACCTTATTTTAGAATGACCCTGGTGGAAGTCCAGGATCAGCTGGAAGTTCAAGGGGACGGTGTTTTTTCCGGATTGTATATTCTTTCTGGTGATGCCGTACTTATAACAGGTGAGGAACGTCTGCCAGTCAAAAAAGGGTCCCAGCTATTTATTCCTGCCCAAGTATCCAGTTTTACGATTGAAAACAATGGTAATGAAGCGGTTCAAGCTCTAAGGTTATTTGGACCGCAAGGAAAATAAGAGTCAAAACAGCAGCTAGATCATCATCTGGCTGCTGTTTGTATTTTTTAGGAATGGTTTACCCCAGTATCCCCTTTAACTTAATTCAATAAATTTCCATATCGTAGAATAACAACTAACTGCGAGATTTCTCGAAGAAATCTCGGAATTGTGTGAAAAGTCTAATTGACCATTAATTTTGTAATATGATAAAATGCGGGAAAACGGTTTCAAAAGGTTTGATGAATATTTATTAATTTTATAACTACTAGGGGTCCTTCTATAATGGATGTAAAGATAAATAAATTTATTCGCAAATATTTGTTCTATTCCTTTAAGTCGACCATAATGACTCTCTATTTACCTATCATTGTTATTTTTATTTTCATTACTGGATGGGTGTCTACCCAGCTGGCAACGGCTCAAATTGAAGAGAATGCCTATAAAAATGTAAATGATACGATTTTCCAGACAAAGAATTACCTCGATAATATGCTATCAGATGTGTTTCAGCAATTAGTCTCTTTATCGAATGATCCAAGGATTCTATCATTAATAGATAAAGAGAAATCAGAGATAAAGCCAGAGTCGTATGTAGAGATTGATAATAATCTGAAGTTTATTTATTCAAGATACAACGTAATCCTTGACTCCGTTCTAGTGAATCTTAATCAAAATGATTTTTTACTTTATCATAGCAGCTATAATTCCAATCCAACGATAAAATATAATGACTATTTTGCCAATTTTAACGGAAACAAAGAAGGCTTTTATTGGAGAAATATTCATCATGATCAAGAATTTAATCAAAATAATCGAGTCCTGTCGATTTTTAGATTACTGGAAAAGCAGCATTCACCAGCAAAAGGGATTGTATTATTTAATTTACGAGCAGAATTTTTTGAGCAAGTATTGAATAAATCATTAATCGGAGATAATGGATATCTGACTTTGATTAGTCCTGATGGAATCTATGAATCAAAAACAGTAAAAAAGGATTACAAATTGGATCCATCCACTCTTCACTCTTTACAACATTTGCAAAAGGAAAAGGGTAAATTCTCTTATGAAAATGCTGCAGGAGAAAATATGATTGTGATTTACGATACATTAAGTGCGAATAACTGGAAAATAGCGGCTGTTATTCCTCAAGATGAAATTTTAAAAAAAGTGAATTACATTAAAGACTTTACGATTTTATTAATTGTATTGATGATCATTGGTGCCACATTTCTCACCAACATCGTTGGAAAATATATTTCAAAGCCTTTTAATAAAATGGCCAAACAAATGGGAATGATTGATAAACAACATCTTGATTTTGAGTTTGAAATGTCTGGCCCGGAAGAAATGAAGATTCTTCATACAGGATTTAAAGAGTTAATTGTTCGGATCAATACCTTATTGGAACAGATTCGGTTAGAACAAGAAGAGAAACGACAATTAGAATTTGCGATTATGCACGCCCAAATTAATCCACATTTTCTCTATAACACGATGTATTCGATTAAAGGATTGTGTGATATGGGGCTGAATAAGGATGCAAGTCAAATGATAACTGCCCTTTCGAGTTTTTTTCGAATTGGAATTAGCAAAGGGAAGGAAATCATTTCTATTCGCGAGGAAATGGAACATATTCAGCATTATCTGTTTATCCAGGAAATGCGCTACGGGGACGATTTTTCCTATGAAATAGCTGTGGATGAAGATATTTTATCCTATAATATTATTAAACTTTCTTTACAGCCGCTGATTGAAAATGCGATCTATCACGGGGTGAAGCGAAAACGGGGATTAGGCAAAATCACCATAAAGGGATATCAGAGGGATGATACGATCCATTTAGAGGTGATCGATAATGGGAATGGGATTGAACCGGATAAATTACAAGATATTTTGCAAGAAATAGAAGCCTCTTACCAAGAGAAGAAGAAATACCTTGGTATTGGCTTAAAAAGTGTTAATGAACGGATTAAAATTCACTTCGGAAACAATTTTGGTCTTACGATTGCAAGTGAACCTGGCAGTGGAACTGTAGTTAGCATTACGATTCCCAAAACAAAAGGGGAGATTAATGAGCATGCATAAAGTAATCGTTGTAGAAGATGATAGAATTATTCGCAGGGGCATATGTCAGTCCATTCCTTGGGAGGAACATGGTTTTGTGATTGCAGGAGAAGCAGGAGACGGTGAAATCGCACTGGAATTAATCGAAAAGGAACAGCCGCAGGTGGTCGTTTCCGATATTAATATGCCGTTCATGAGTGGTTTAGAAATGGCGAAACACATTAAAGAGAAAAGCCCCGAAACGAGAATTATTTTTCTGACAGGATATGAAGATTTTAAATATGCGCAAGAAGCGGTCAAATTAAAAGCGTATGACTATCTCTTAAAGCCGGTAGATTCAGAATATTTGCTCAAGAAGGCCAAGGAGGCTGCGGCTGATTGGGAGAAGGAAACCGTAATCGAAAAAAGAATGGTAGAGTCCTTGCCGCTGCTTCAACAGCAATTTTTTCAAAGGTTGACCAAAGAGGATGAATCCCGGATCGATGTAGAGAAGGAATTATTCGAGCTTGAGATCCAAATGGATGGTCCTTATTTTGCGGTTATTCTTGTTAAGCAGCCTTCTTTGTGGGATACAGACGTTCATCTTTTACAAAAAAAGCTGTCTTCAACGGTTCTTAACGAAATGAACAGCAGGGTGATGAAGGCGGATACAGATGAATTTGCCGTCCTGCTTTCCCTTGAAAACGAAAATGATGCAAGGAAGGGGCAGTTAGCTCAAGAATTGTTCCATATACTCAGTCATCAAACAAAGGATCCCATTACCATTACGTATGGCAGGACATATTCTAATATGTTCGAAGTGGGAAAATCCTTTCTAGAAGCCAGGCTGGCTATGGATATGAGGCATATTATGGGAACCGGCCGCGTGTTTTCTCTAGATGAAACCGTTTCTAAATGTGAACAAAAAGAAGATTACATCAAAGAATTAGAATGGAAATTAGAAAATCAAATAAAATTGGGACTGCCTGATAAAGCCGATGACGTACTGAGCGAGTTAAGCAAAGCGATTGTCGAGAGAAAAACAGTTCCATTATCTGATTTAAAGGTCCTTGCATTAAAATTTAGCACCATGCTCTTTTTTGAAATTGAAAAATGGAAAAAGGAAGATACCAATAGCTTTAACGCATCCGATATTTATAAGGATATTATGGAATTGCGGACGCTGACGGAAATGACCGAGATTCTGCATGGACTAATTGAGCAATGGTCGAATGCGATGTTTAAAAAGAAAGAAAAGAATTATTTAAGCCATGTCGACCAGGCGATCGAGTATATGAAGAACCATTTCCATGATAGTAGTTTAACCCTTCAAAAGGTAGCAGAGATCATTCATGTCAGCACCCCTTATTTAAGTAACCTCTTTAAATTGGAGAAAGGGTTTAATTTTGGAGATTACTTGTTGGAATTACGAATGAAGAAGGCGATGGAACTATTAGGTGGGGGAAATATAAAAACCTATGAAGTTTGTGAAAAAGTAGGCTATAGCAACCCTCAATATTTTGGTATTTGTTTCAAAAAGTATACAAGCTTTACACCGGCTGAGTTTAAGAAAAAGTTTAAATAGACATCCGAATGGAATCTTCTTTGAAAAAGAGGGCTCCATTTGGATGTTTTTTTAATTGTTCAAATTTTTAAGATTATCGTTTGAGATTTTAAGGACTTTGCCGCGATGAATTGTAACCCCTTTCATAGCTTTATATAATCAACGTGTGAGTTGCTGTAATCATGTAAATTTCCGAATCAGACACAATAGTGGGAGTGGAATTTATGAATAAATATACTATTTTATCAAAAATAACAGATTGCGGTGTAGTCGCGGTTGTTCGAGCCGACTCCTCCGAAGAGGCCGTAAAAATCTCAGAAGCCTGTGTGAGCGGAGGGATATCCGGGATTGAAGTGACCTTTACAGTTAAAGGTGCCGATGACGTGATTAAAGAGTTAGCGTCTGTTTATCAAAATCATTCGGATGTCGTCATTGGGGCGGGCACCGTTCTTGATGCTTCCACTGCAAGGATTGCCATTTTAGCTGGGGCACAGTTCATTGTCAGTCCATGTTTTGATGCAGATACAGCTAAATTATGTAATCTCTATCAAATTCCCTATATGCCAGGCTGTATGACGATCACAGAAATAAAACACGCGCTGGAATTTGGTTGTGACATTGTGAAGCTCTTCCCTGGAAGTGCTTATGGGCCGGACTTTATCAAGGCAGTAAAAGGGCCGCTTCCACAGGTGAATATTATGCCTACAGGCGGAGTGGACTTAGAAAATGTAGGTCAATGGATTAAAAATGGCTGTGCGGCTGTAGGCGTAGGCGGGAACTTATCAGCTCCGGCCAAAACAGGTCATTTTGAAAAAATCTCGGAATACGCAAGAGAATATGTAAAAAAAGTTCAGATTGCTAGAGAGGCGTAAACGATGAAAAAGATTATTACTCTAGGTGAAATCATGCTTAGGTTCTCGACAAATATTGGGGAGAGGCTCTTCAAGGCCGATCAGGTTCAGATGCACTATGGTGGAGCCGAAGCAAATGTGGCCGTTTCATTAGCTCGTTTCGGATACCATGTTCAATTTGTCAGTAAGGTGCCAGAAAACATGCTCGGATTGGCTGTCGACAGACACTTGCAATCAAATGGAGTCCAAACTGATTTTTTACTAAAGGGTGGAGAACGGCTAGGAACCTATTATGTAGAGTCAGGGGTCGGCCTTAGAAGTGCCCAAGTAACCTATGACCGGAAATACTCTAGTTTTTCACAATTAACGATAGAAGAAATCGACTTTGATGAAATTTTTCAAGATGCTTCCCTTTTTCATGTTACCGGTATTACTGCTGCCCTTTCTCCAAGTTTACGAGAGCTTGTTTTACACTCCTTGAAAAAAGCAAAGGAGCATGGAGTTACCACAAGCTTTGATTTTAACTATCGCGCAAAATTATGGAGCCAAGAAGAAGCTTCAGACACAATCAAGACATTCCTTCCATACGTGGATGGATGCTTTTGCGGAGAACTCGATGCGATTTATTTATTAGGAATTGAAAAAGCGGCGCCTGCATTAGAAGGCAGAGCCAAGCTCGAATATTATTATCAAAAAATAAAACAATTGTACCCAAACATCCGATTTATGAGCTCTACTTTCCGTCAGGTCATTTCAGCCTCGACTAATGCACTTCAAGGGAATTACTATCTCGATGGAGAGTTATACCAGTCAAAGGTTCATCAAATCGAACATATTGTAGAGCGGATTGGCGGCGGTGATGCCTTTGCTGCCGGAATCCTATATGGGATCGTTGAGGGAATGGCCCCCGAGGAGCTAGTAGAATTTGCCGCCGCTGCATCGGTATTGAAGCATACCGTGCATGGTGACTGCAACATCTTCTCACCGAATGAGATTAAAGAATTCGCCAGCCAGGCACCAGGGAAAATTGTTCGCTAACTATATTGAAGGAGGGATTCCAATATGGAAACTCGTTATGCAAATCACCCAGAAGAGATCAAGCGTTACAATACAGACGAATTAAGGAAGCATTTCCTTGTGGAAACACTTTTTGAACCAGGGATGGTTCATCTGACTTATACACATGTGGACCGGATGATTTTTGGCGGGGTCACTCCTGCAGAAGAGGAATTGACGATTAAGCTTGATAAACAGCTCGGTGTCAACTATTTCCTGGAGCGCCGTGAATTAGGAATCATTAATATTGGCGGTGACGGTTCTGTTATTCTTGATGGAGTCGAATATGAGATGCAGCGCCGTGATGGTCTTTATGTAGGCAAAGGCACAGAGGCGGTTCTTTTCCGTTCAAAGGATGCCAATAATCCTGCGAAGTTCTATATCAATTCTACTCCTGCTCATCATACGTATCCAACCGTCAAAATCGATATCAACAAAATTAAGCCGCTTGAGGCTGGTGAGCCAGGCACATTGAATGAAAGAAAAATTTATCAGTATGTTCATCCAAATGTTTGTGAAAGCTGCCAGCTGCAAATGGGACTAACGATGTTGTCACCAGGAAGTGTCTGGAACACGATGCCATGCCATACCCATGAGCGCCGGATGGAAGTGTACTTGTACTTTGATATGGAACCTGAAACTCGTGTTTTCCATTTCATGGGACAACCGAATGAAACAAGACATTTAGTCATTAAAAACGAGCAGGCTGCCATTTCTCCAAGCTGGTCAATCCATACAGGAACAGCCACCAGCAATTACACATTCATTTGGGGAATGTGCGGTGAAAATATTACCTATGATGATATGGACCATGTAAAAATGGAAGATTTGAGATAGAACGTAATAGATTAACAAACTAGGAGGTATAACAGATGACCATCCAATTAAATAATTTCTCACTAAACTTTTTCTCCCTGACCGGTAAGGTTGCGATTGTTACGGGAGGTAATACAGGATTAGGCCAAGGCTATGCCGTGGCACTTGCCAAGGCTGGTGCTGACCTATTTATAGTGACTCATGGGAACAATTGGGATGAAACCCGAGGGCTAATCGAGCAAGAGGGGCGCCGCGTCGAGTTTTTCCAAGCGGATTTATCGAATCGCGAAATCATAAAAGATGTGGCAGCCGCATGTGTTAGTGCTTATGGAAGAATTGATATATTAGTAAACAATGCTGGCACCATTCGCCGTGCACCGTTGCTTGAGTATACGCCAGAAGATTGGGATGCTGTAATGGAGCTCAACTTAAACTCTCTATATTTCTTAAGTCAAGAAGTAGCCAAAGTCATGGTGGAACAGAAAAGCGGCAAGATTATTAATGTTGCCTCCATGCTTTCTTTCCAAGGTGGAAAATTCGTACCGCCATACACTGCAAGCAAGCATGGGGTTGCAGGGGTAACCAAAGCATTTGCAAATGAATTAGCGCAATATGGCGTACAAATCAATGCGATTGCACCAGGATATGTGGAGACCGCCAATACAGCTCCAATTCTAGAAGACCAAGTGCGTAAAGCGGAAATCACCTCACGAATTCCGGCTGGCCGCTGGGCAACCCCTGCCGATTTAATGGGCGTGGTGGTGTTCTTAGCGAGCAGAGCATCTGACTATATGAACGGACATATTTTAGCAGTTGACGGCGGTTGGCTGGCTAGATAATTAAAAAAAGCCGTATCACATCGTGAAGTGATACGGCTTTTACCAAAATAACGGGGGATCAATATGGTTATAAATTTAGGAATCCGGGCCCATGATTTTGAAAACCTTTCCATAGAGGAGATAGCAAATGAGGCGGCAGCAAAAGGATTAACCTCTGTTCAGCTAGCACTAAGTAAAACCTTAAAAAATACTAATACGGGATTAGGAAGTTTAAGTCCTGGTTTTGCTCATACGATTAGATCTGTTTTTCATAAACGGGATATTCAAATTGCCGTACTAGGCTGCTATATCAACATGATCCATCCTGATCCAACGGAAAGAAGAAAAGGATTGGAACGTTTCAAAGAGCATCTTCGCTTTGCGAGGGATTTCGGCTGCAGCATTGTCGGAACGGAGACAGGAAATGTTCAGGCCGAAATATCGTATACAGAGGAAAACTTTAAGGAACGGCCGTTTCATGAAGTAGTCGAAAGTGTCAAAGAGCTAGTTTACGAGGCTGAACGATTTGGGGTGATTGTAGGGATCGAAGGAGGAATCAATCACCCAATACATACCCCTGGCCGGATGAAACGATTACTTGATGCTGTTCCTTCTAATAATCTTCAAGTTATCTATGACCCGGCCAACTTTATCTCACTCGATAATTATCAAAGTCAGGAAGCAGTTATGAAAGAAGCGTTTGAACTGTTTGGAGACAGGATGGTGATTCTGCATGCAAAGGATTTTATCATCGAGAATCAACAGGTCAAAATCGTCCCAGTGGGTCATGGCATGTTAAATTATGATGCGTTATTCAAATTATTAAAAAACAAAAAGCCCTATATGACAATGTTATTGGAAAGTACGAAGGAACCATTTATTGACGGAAGCATTGCATGCTTAAGGGAAAAATACGATAAAGCCTAATTTTAAAGAAAGACGGGGTGCCATCATGCGAAACTTTATGGATGAGAATTTTTTATTAAATAATGAAACTTCGGTTCGTTTGTATCATGAATATGCAAAGGATATGCCAATCATTGACTATCATTGCCATTTAAGTCCAAAGGAAATCTATGAAAATAAGAAATTCAAAAACATTACTGATATCTGGTTATACGGCGATCACTATAAATGGCGGTTAATGAGAAGTAATGGAATCGAAGAAGAGTACATTACCGGAAGTGCCAGTGATTATGATAAGTTCCTAGCTTGGGCAAAAACCGTTCCCATGACGATTGGGAATCCTTTGTTTAATTGGACCCATTTAGAGCTGCAGCGATTCTTTGGGATTGATCAGCTGTTAAACGAAGAAAGCGCCCCAGTTATTTGGGAGAAAGTGAATGCCTTACTAAATAGTGAAGGCTTTGGGGCAAGAGAGTTTATTAAAAAGTCTAATGTCCAGGTAGTTTGCACAACGGATGACCCTGTTGACAGCCTCGAATATCACAAACTACTAAAAGAAGAAAACGATTTTGATGTAAAGGTACTTCCTAGCTTCCGTCCAGATAAGGGGCTCGAAATTAATCGGGCTGGCTATCTAGATTGGGTGAAGAAGCTTGAAGCGGTGTCGGGTATTGAAATCGATTCGTATGACCGCTTTTTACAGGCACTTGAATCAAGAGTCCGGTTTTTCCACTCTGTTGGGGGAAGAGTGTCAGACCATGCCATTGATGTCATGATGTATGCCGATACAACCAAAGAAGAGGCAGCAAAGATTTTTAAAGATGCTTTAGATGGTAAGAACATCTCCATTGAAGCTGAAAAGAAATATAAAGCGTATACCTTAACCTTCCTTGGACAGCTGTATTCCGAGTTAGGCTGGGCGATGCAGTTTCATATTAATGCCTTAAGAAATAATAATGCCCGGATGTATGAGCAATTGGGGCCTGATACGGGATATGATTCGATCAATGACCAAGAAATTGCCAAGCCTTTGGTCCAGTTACTAAATGCGATGGAGCAGGAAAACGCCCTGCCGAAAACCATTATTTATTCGTTAAACCCAAAAGATAATGCTGTTATTGCTGCGATAATCGGCAGCTTCCAAGGAGGAGGCATTCCTGGGAAAATCCAATTTGGGACCGCTTGGTGGTTTAATGATAATAAGTCCGGAATGCTTGATCAAATGCAAGCCTTAGCCAATGTTGGTCTTTTCAGCCGATTTATCGGGATGCTGACAGATTCACGAAGTTTTCTATCGTATACAAGGCATGAATATTTTAGAAGATTATACTGCTATCTCATTGGTGAATGGGTAGAAAATGGTGAAGTACCGAATAATACGGAGTATTTGGGTGAAATCGTCCAAGGAATCGCCTACAAAAATGCAAAAGAGTATTTTCAATTTTAATTGCCCGATTGGCGGGGAGGTGCGCAATGGAACAATTAAATAAAGGCTTAGTCAAAGATTTGCAAACATATCCGGAAAAAGTCCTGCAATTTGGCGAGGGGAATTTCCTCAGGGCATTTGTAGATTGGCAAATTGATGTCATGAATAAGAAAAGTCTTTTTAACGGCAGTGTTGTGGTGGTACAGCCGCGCGGCCAGGAAAAGGTCGAAAAGCTTAATCAACAGGATGGCCTCTATACCCTCTATTTACAAGGGCTGAAGGAAGGAAAAGCGGTTAAGGAGCATTCCATCATCACCAGCATTAGCAGAGGAATTAATCTGTTTAATCAGTATGATCAATATCTTGAACTGGCTTCGAATCCTGAACTGCGGTTTATTTTTTCCAATACGACAGAAGCAGGTATTGCCTTTAATGAAAATGATCGGTTAGAAGACCGGCCGCAAAAGAGCTTTCCAGGAAAATTAACTGCCTTTTTGTATCATCGGTTTATTGCCTTTCAAGGTGATCGGAAAAAAGGCTTTATCATTATTCCGTGTGAACTGATTGATCAAAGTGGTGAAAAATTAAAGCAAATCGTCCTGAAATATGCAGAACAATGGAATCTTGGTGAAGAGTTTATCCAGTGGATCCATGATGCGAATGCCTTTTGCTCGAGCCTTGTCGATCGGATTGTCCCAGGCTACCCTCGGGATACGATTGAAGAAATCACAGAGGAGCTGGGCTACAAAGATGACCTCGTTGTAGCGGGTGAACAATACCAGCAATGGGTCATAGAAGGACCGCAATGGATTCGCGAGGAATTTCCGGCCCATTTAGCAGGGCTAAATACTTTAGTTGTCGATGACCTCACCCCTTATCGAACGAGAAAAGTCCGGATACTAAATGGTGCCCATACAGCGATGACACCCGTTTCCTACTTATATGGAATTGATACGGTTGCAGAAGCAGTTGGCCATGAAGTGGTCGGGCAATTTGTAAAAGAACTTATATACGACGAAATTATTCCAGTCTTGGATCAGCCAATCGATGAATTACATGCCTTTGCAGATGCGGTATTAGATCGATTCAAGAATCCATTTATCCAACATTTCGTATTAAGCATTTCACTTAATTCAATGTCTAAATTTAAGACACGAGATTTACCAACATTACTAGACTATTATCATCAAAAACAGGAACTGCCGAGAAAACTCGTTTTCTCTTTTGCTGCACTTCTTTCCTTCTATAAAGGAAAGAGAGGACAGGAATCGATTGCACTATCAGACGACCAGGATGTATTGGAATTATTCCAGGAGCAATGGGGTCAATATAATGGCAGCTTTGAAAGTCTCAGGGCTATCGCTCGGAGTGTGTTAGGGTACGAAAAAGTGTGGGAGCAGGATTTAAATCAAGTGCCTGGATTAACGGATGCGATTTCCAATGACCTTTACGAGATTGAATCATTGGGAATGAAAAAGGCGGTAGAATCCCTTATAGGTCAAAAGACAGCCAAATAGTGGGGGGAAAGCAAATGTTGGATATCATTCAGATCCATGATATAGACAATGTGGTAGTGGCATTAAAGGATTTAGCTGCAGGTCAAACATTTACTGTGGATGAAGTCATCATTGAACTGAAGGACGATGTACCAAGAGGACATAAAATAGCGGTTAAAGATATTGCTGTCGATGAACATGTGGTGAAGTATGGCTATCCGATTGGGCATGCCGTTAAAGCAATTGTTGTGGGGGAACATGTTCATACCCATAATACAAAAACGAACTTAGATGGGATTCAGGAGTATCAATATAATCAAAAGCTTAATACGGTCCAATATGAAAAGGAGGACCTAACATTCCAGGGATTCAGAAGAAGAAATGGCAATGTTGGGATAAGAAATGAACTTTGGATTGTTCCAACGGTAGGCTGTGTCAATGGTGTGGCCGAAAGAATGATTAAGCTGTTCGAAAAAGAAGTGGGCGATTTAAGTCCTTTCGAAAATGTTCTAGTCTTAAAGCATAATTATGGCTGCTCCCAATTAGGGGATGACCATGACAATACGAAGAAAATCTTAAGAGATGCCGTACTGCACCCGAATGCCGGCGGTGTCCTGGTTCTTGGACTTGGCTGTGAAAACAATAATTTATATGAATTTAAAGAAAGCCTGGGAGAATACGATGAAACCCGAGTGAAGTTTCTCGTTTCCCAGGAAGTGACCGATGAAATTGAAGCGGGCGTTGCGTTCCTTAAGGAAATCTATGAAAATGCGAAGGGCGATAAGCGAGAGACCGTCCCGCTATCGGAATTAAAGGTTGGCCTGAAATGCGGTGGTTCTGATGGATTTTCAGGGATCACGGCCAATCCGCTTTTAGGAAGATTCTCGGATTTCTTGGTTGCCCAAGGTGGAACAACGGTGCTGACAGAGGTGCCTGAAATGTTCGGTGCCGAAACGATTCTAATGGAGCGTGCAGCTGACAAGGAAGTCTTTGAAAAAACAGTGGACCTAATTAATGAATTCAAAGAATACTTTATTGAAAATAAACAGCCAGTCTACGAAAATCCTTCACCTGGGAATAAAGCAGGCGGTATTACTACTTTGGAGGATAAATCTCTCGGCTGCACTCAAAAAGCAGGTACATCGATTGTAACCGACGTCCTTAAATATGGTGAAAGATTAACACAAAAAGGCCTAAACCTGTTAAGCGCTCCTGGGAATGATCTTGTTGCTTCATCTGCTTTAGCGGCTGCAGGCTGTCAATTAGTTCTATTTACGACCGGCCGCGGCACACCGTTTGGAGCCTTTGTACCAACGATGAAGATTTCAACTAATACACCCATTTACGAAGCCAAACCGCATTGGATTGACTTTAATGCCGGAGTGCTTTTGGAAAAGGAGTCAGATGTGGTGTTACGTGAATTTATTCAATACATCATTTCAGTGGCCAGCGGTGAATGGGTAAATAACGAAAAAAATGATTTTCGAGAGATTGCTATTTTTAAAACCGGAGTGACGTTGTAGCTAGTATTTTTATTTGGCTGTGTTTAAGACCATTGTTGATTTTTTACCCCCTGTTGATTGGAGTGGAGGGCGCGAGACTCCTGCGGGATATAGAGGTCACTGGAGACCCCGCAGGCGCCAAAGCGCCGAGGAGGCTCTAGGACCTCCCCGCGGAAAGCGAAGCGCCTGGAGCGGAAATCAACAGGAAAGTTTAACACAGCATTTTTAATTAAGAAATGCTGGTACCCTACAAATATTCATGATCAAACAGGGTGTCGTTTAGATGAGCGACACCTTTTGTTTATCACCAAATGAAAAGGTGGGAATTGAGATGATCGGTAAAAAATATCCTTCAGAAATGAAAGAGTATATTGATCAGAAAACAGGAAAGGTCGTTAAACAATTAACATCTAATGGGTCCAATAATTTTCATTTTTACTTTACTGATAATTCTTTTACGCTAGGTGATAAAGAAATCTATTTCTTATCTGATCGGTCATCTCCAATACCGAGAATCTACAATCTTTTTAAAATGGATCTTGAAACAGGGGAAATGATACAAATGACCGATGAACCCGAAGGAATAGCTCCCAGCTTTCATACCAAACCACCTGAAAGTGACATTATTGTTTATGTAACAGGAAGGTTACTCAAGAAATTGGATGTCACTACAATGGAAACATCAGTACTATATGAGGAAAGGCCAGGAATTAAATTAGGGCACCCGCACATTTCAGCTGATAAAAAGTATGTGGGGATGGCTAGAAATGAAAGCGTAGAAATTGAAAGAGGAGCAAATTACAAAGGATTTAAAGAGAGCATGTTTGCCATAAAAAAAGGGTGGATTACCCTGATCAGTCTGGATGGGAAGCAGGCCTTTGATGTTTTTGAGGATACCCATCAATTAGGTCACTTTCAATTCTCACCGATCCATAATAGCTTAGCCACTTTTTGTCACGAGGGTCCGTGGAATCTTGTTCAACAAAGAATTTGGCTGTTGGATATTCGGGCAAGGTCTGTTGAGCCGGTTTACCGGCAGGAGGAAGATGATTGTATTGGACATGAGTTTTGGACAAATGATGGAAAAATCTTTTTCGATAATCGCCGAAAGGGGCATGATGGAACCATTACGGTACATAAAACCCAAGCAACGATTCAAGTAAAGCCCGAAACCAAACAAGTCCCCTTTGTAGGATTTACGGATGAAAATGGAAAATTATCGAGAAAGATTGATGTACCATATTATTGCAATCATTATCACAGCAATCGTGATAATACGCTATTAGTCGGTGATGATGTGGAGGACTTAGTATTAATTGATATAAGCGGGAAAACAGCATCGATTCAAACCTTATGTTCCCACCACACAAGCTGGAATAACCAACAGACACACTGCCATCCTACCTTTAGCTGGAACAATGAAAAAATCCTATTTGCCTCAGACCGAGAGGGAGTCTGTAATCTATATTTAGTAGATGTACCAAAATAATTTGCCGGGAGGAAAATGAATGTTTACATTTGGAGAGCAGATAAAGTCGGAGCCAACGGAAGAAGGGGTAAAGAGGAAGGTTTTAAGTTATGGCGGGAGTTTAATGATGACAGAAGTAACGTTTAAGAAAGACGCCATTGGCAGCATCCATTCCCATCCCCATGAACAGATTAGTTATATCAGCCAAGGTAGCTTTGAGTTCAACTTGGCTGGGGAAATTCAGAAGGTAGGGAAAGGGGATAGTATTTACATTCCCTCCAATGCGCTGCACGGGGTCAAAGCACTGGAAGAGAACTCAGTAATTTTAGATGTATTTACCCCCCAGAGGGCTGACTTTTTAAAGTAATAGAAGACAAGGGGGAACTGTCCTCATGGAGCGTTCATGAAGACAAAACACAGGCAGGGAAAGCGAAACCTGTCCTTATAAATCGTATATTAATAGAATGGGTGTCAGATTAAGCTATGGCACCCATTTCTGTATACCAAAATCAAAGTCCTGCTCGATACCAATCGATAAATATTATTGACTCTTTCTGTATTTTTAATTATTATATGTTTAAACACTTAAACATATAAACATTTGAAAATATTGGAGGACAAGATAAAATGAAAAAGACAGCATTAATTACAGGAGCAACAAGCGGTTTAGGATATGAATTTGTCAAATTGTTTGCCAATGACAAATACAATTTAGTCCTAGTGGCTAGAGACGAAGAGAAACTAAAGGAAATCAAACAATCCTATTCCCAATTAGAAGTAACCGTCATCCCGAAAGACTTGAGTGTCATTGGGGCAGCAAAAGAAGTATTTAAAGAGATCGAAAATAGTGGAATTATCATTGATGTTCTCGTTAATAATGCTGGTTTCGGGTTAATGGGTACATTTGATGAACTGGATATCCAAAAACAGCTAAATATGATTCAATTAAATATAACTGCACTAACGGAATTAACCTATTACTGTCTGCAAAAAATGAAACAAAGGAATGTTGGCAGAATCTTAAATGTAGCAAGTACTGCAGCATTTCAGCCAGGACCGCAAATGGCAGTGTACTATGCAACCAAAGCCTATGTGCTTTCATTTTCTGAAGCCCTAGTGGAAGAGCTATCCGGTAGTTCGGTTACTGTGACAACCCTCTGCCCAGGTCCAACGAAAACCAACTTTGGAGCGGTGGCCAATGTTGAGGGCACTAAAATGTTCAGCAGGGCGATGGCATCTGATCAGGTGGCAAAGAGTGGATATAAAGCATTGATGAGTGGGAAGCGCGTGGTGGTCACGGGAGGATTCAATAAGGCAGGTGCAGTTGGAGCTAAATTTATGCCAAGAAGTCTAGCCGCTAAAGTTGCCAAGTATGTTGCAGAGGAAAAGTAATGATAGTTGGAGGAATTTTTTAATATGGCACAGCAAGCTATTGATGTTTTCAGGTCATGTATCCCATTATTTAACGCTTTAAGTGATCCGGCAAGACAGGACATTATCCTAATGCTTGCAGAACAGGAGCCATTAAGTGTAAACGAAATTGCCGAGCAATCGAACCTCTCACGCCCGGCCATTTCCCATCATTTAAAAATCATGCGCGACAATCACCTTGTTAAACTAGAACAGAAAGGGACACAGCGCTATTATTCTCTTTCTTTAGATCAAAGTGTCAAACAATTGAAGCAGCTCATTGAAATCGTTGAGAGTGAGTGTATTCTTTAGCTCTCTCCGGAATTCAACCTAATAGATAAACGGAAAGGTGAGATTTACATTTGGAAAAAGTTTGGGCAACCGTAAATGGCATATTAATAGCAGATGATCCAGAGACATTTGTTACCAGAAGGATTAAAGAAGTAAATCTGGAATTCGGCGGGATTCGCGGGGATCGCCACTTTGGCATAACGAGCAAGGCGGATTCGAGACAGCCAATGTATCCAAGAGGGACAGAAATTCTGAACCGCCGTCAAATAACGATTGTGTCCGAAGAAGAATTAGACAGGATTGCAGAAGAATTAAAGGTCGAATTGGTGCTGCCTGAGTGGCTGGGGGCTAATCTTTTTATAAAAGGATTTCCGGATCTAACGAAACTCACGATGGGCTCGCGCATCCTATTTCCAAGTGGTGCAGGGCTAATATGTATGGGGGAAAATATGCCTTGTACCTTGCCTGGAGATGAAATCCAAAAGCATTACGAAGATCACGAGAGGTTGTCTTTCCGTTTTGTGCGTGCAGGCTATAAGCGGCGCGGCATCGTATGTGCAGTAGAAAGGCCCGGAAAAATTCATGAAAATGATGAAGTTCAGATTTTAGTTAATGATTTTACCAACCCGATGCAGTAAATAAAGGTGTATATGCTTCTGACTACTCTTATTTAGTTGATTCAGAGTATTTTTACATTTCTTTAACCGTATTTACCTAATCCATACAGTATTTCCATTAATGCTTAATGTTTTCCAGTTAAACTAGCAATAGATTGAAAAACATTAAGGAGGAATTTTACTTTATGGAAAATCAAAACGGCATGAATCGGCGCGATTTCTTAAAAGCGGGAGGTATGAGCACACTTGCACTTACACTTGGAACAACTGGGGTCTTAACACTCGGTTCAAAAGCATTTGCGGATACTGCTAGTAATCCAACAAGCGGCTTTGGCGGATATGGTCCACTAGTTCCTGATCCAAATGGGATTCTTGATCTTCCAAAAGGGTTCCATTACAAAATTATCTCCGAAGAGGGCGGTCAACTGACAAACGGCGGAAAAATCCCAGGTGCCTTTGATGGAATGGCTGCTTTTGAAGGTCCTAATAATACGACGATTCTGGTTCGGAATCATGAATTGAGTCCAGGTGCCGCAAATCCGGTAGTCGGAACCAAGCCTTTTGATGCGGCTGCAGCAGGAGGTACAACGGCTTTGGTTGTAGCACCAAATCGTGAAGTTATCAAAGAATATGTAACCTCTTCAGGTACAATCCGAAATTGTGCAGGAGGAGCTACACCATGGGGAACCTGGTTGACTTGTGAAGAAACACGTTCCGAAACTCACGGTTATGTATTCGAAGTGGATCCGACACAGCCGGAGAACGAAATGTCCAGAACCCCTATCAAGGAAATGGGGCGCTTTTCACACGAAGCATGTGCCATCGACCCGGCGACAGGATATGTATACCTGACTGAGGATGCATCTCCAAGTTATTTCTACCGTTTTATCCCGAATGACACCAGCCAAAAACCAGGTGCCCTGCAAAAAGGCGGCAAGCTTTATGCGGCGGCGATTGAAGAGGTAACCGACCCATCAGCAAGCACCTTTAAAACTGGACAAACCTTTAAGATTGTTTGGAAGGAACTAGATCCTCATTTCTGCCGTGAGGATGCAGCTAAACAAAACTGTATCAAGTTTAAAAAGCTGGAAGGAGCGTTCTTCCAAGCGGGTGTGTTCTGGTTTGATGACAGCTCTGCAGGCGCGAAAAATCTTGGACGCATTTACCGCTACATTCCTGCTACCAATACCTTGGAGCTTTTCTATGAGGCTACCGATGCTAAAGACATGGAATCGCCGGATAATATTGCCATGACTCCTTGGGGCGATCTTTGGTTCGTAGAAGATGGAGCAGGAGACGATCGCCTTATGGGGATTACTCCTGAAGGCAAAATCTATCCTTTTGCCCACAATCGTCTAAATGCATCGGAAATGACAGGCCCTACCTTCTCGCCTGACGGAAACACACTTTTTGTCAATATTCAAAGCCCAGGCAAAACCTTTGCCATCTGGGGTCCATTCCAGCGCCATAACGCTGCACGTGCTAGAGAAATGTCCTACGCTGCTCCTTCAAAGCAATTTGCACCACAAGTTTCAGACAAGGTAGCTGCTTTTGCTGAGCGTAACGGGATGTCCATTCTTGAAGCGGCTGCATTTGAGCGCCACGGACTTAAGATTTAATCATTATATGAATCTATTAAAAGATGTAAACCCGTACCGTACCGGGTTTACATCTTTTTTCTTTTTCACTTATGTTTTAAAATCGATTACAATTGTTTCTAAAAAAAGAAGTCTTAGCACAGGAGCTAAGACTTCTTTCTTCATTTACACAGCCAGAGTGGTTTCTTGCTTTCGCCTATAAACCACTCTGGATAATAGAACGCTGCACTCATATAGGAAGATCAGCGGAATGACTACCAAAATGTCAGATAGAAAATCTGGAGGAGTGATGAAGATTGCGATTAAAACTAGTATAAAGTAGGCGTATTTTCGAATCTTTTGCAATCGATAAGGGTTCAAAACTCCGACGCTGGTCAAGAACATGATAATCACCGGAAGTTCAAATAAAAAACCAAATGGGAGCGTCATATTAATTAAAAATTTAAAGTACTTTTCGGTTGTAAAAAAGGTCATAAACATGTCCTCTGACATGGAGAGGAGGAATTGAAAAACCATTGGAAAAATGACAAAATATCCGAAGCAAATTCCCGTAAAAAATAGAAGGAATAAAGCTGGAATATAAGCAAGCGTTATTTTACGTTCCTTTTCTTTCAATGCCGGCCGGACAAATAGCCAAGTTTGATAGGCGGCCATTGGAATCGTTCCAGCAATGGCCGTAACACTTGAAAGGATCATATAGACCCATAAAATATCGCTAGGTCCTAAAATGGCCAGCTTTACTTCCAGGTCCTTCACTAGCCAGTGATAAAGGTCTTGTGCATAGATAAAGGAAGCGATAAAGAGCAAGATAAAGGTTCCTAATACGAAAATGAGACGTTTGCGCAGTTCTTCAAAATGACCAATAAGGTCCATATCGTGGGTTTTCATTGGGCCTCCTTATAAAAAAGAAGATGCAAGCCTCTTACATCCTCTTAAAAAATGATATGTTTTAAATGGCTTTTTCCTCTTTTTTGGGCTGTGATTTTTCCGGCTCTTCATCAGAAACTAAATCTCTTGTAGATTTTTTGAATTCCTTTAATGTTGAGCCAACGGCTTTTCCTAATTCCGGCAGTTTGGAAGGGCCGAAAATGATTAAGGCAATTACTAGAATAAGAATCAATCCCGGAATCCCAATATTTTGAAGCATGTAAAATTCCTCCTCATATATGGCTTTTTTTTCTTTTCCTTAACTATGATTATAGGTAACTACATTCACTATGTTAATTAAGGGGATGTAAAGAATTGTTAAAAAACTATTAACTTATTTTTTAGCGAATAGGTAATTTCTCAGGATTCATTGTGATATAGATTTCATTTATTTTTTCATTAGAAATATAAAAACTAAGGATACTTTGAATCTTATTATTCATGTATATCACGATTGCTGGTTGGCTATTGATATTTTTAACTTCAAAATAAGTATCATCAGGTGCCTTTTTTATGACCCCATATAATAAGGCAAGAACGTTGGGTACAGACACTATTGGACGTACCGCAGCCGTGACTTTTCCTCCGCCGTCGGAAAATAGTGTGACATTATCCGAAAGTAGTTCTAATAAGACGGTTGTATTTTGCATTTGAAACGCTGCTATAAAGCGATTTATGATTGACTTATTCCTTTCATAGCTTAAGCTTTCACCTTCAACAAGTAAGACCTTTTGTTTAGCCCTGCTAAAAATTTTCCTGCAGTTTTCTTCTTTCTTTTCAATGATGTTAGCAATCTCTGAGTATGAGAAATCAAATGCCTCTCTTAAAAGGAGAACTGCTCGTTCATCAGGTGCCAAATGCTCCATCATTCGTAAATAGGCAATACTCAATCCTTCTTTTTGGATAATCATTTCAGATGGATCAAAGGCATGTAATTTCTCTAGTAATAATGGCTCTGGATTCCAAGGTCCCACATACTGCTCTCGTTTGGATCTTGCAGACTTTAATACATCAAGACAGCGGTTCGTTAACATTTTGCAGAGATACGCTTTCTTATTCGTTATGGTCTCCTCATTGATTTGGTAAGCTTTTAGAAAAGTATCATGGACAATATCTTCTGCCTCCGCTACTGAACCTAACATCCGATATCCTAATGAAAAGAGCAATGGTTTATATAGTTGGTAATCTTCGTTCGATATTTGCACTATTTTTCCTCATTTCGTTAAAAATGATTTCTTCAGCTGCTTGTTTTCCACTTCTGACGGCTCCGTCTGCCAAAATGGAGTCGGGAGAAGCCCAGTCACCAGCTATATATAATCCCGGAATAGCTGTTTTAGAACGCTGCAGCTTGGACTCATCTCCTATTTGAGGTAAACGATGGTTCACCGTAATGTTAGGGATAAAGCGACTTGAAATCACATATTGCTGCCACCCGGGCTGCAGCTTATCTAAAAATTGTTCCAGCTCGTCTTTAATACTTGTTCCATCAATTTGATCATCTGGGTGTAAATATTTAAATACATGAAGAACGGCACTCTTATTATCATCGGAAAGACGGGCATAATTTGAATGGACTGAATAATAAAGGGGATCAGTGATGCCCAGGGCGAACAATTGCTTTGGGTTAGGAAGCTGTGTTAGAGCAACATCTAATGTTGCCCCTCTTATTGGGGTTATTTGGGCATAAAAATGGTTTTGATCAAGATTAAGCTTTTCAACTAACAGTTCGTGAAGTTCTTGAGGGCTAGAGGTGCAAATTACATATTTTCCGAGAATTTCTTCATTATTAGATAGAACTAATTTAAATTGGCCTTGTGGGGCGGGGGAAATTTGTTTAACACGAGTATGTGATTGAACTTGAACACCTGCGAGGATGGCTTTATTGTGAAGCTGGTCAATGATTGTTTGCCAGCCGCTATCTAGATAAAGTACGCCGCCCATCGCATTTTTCATATTCGACACCATTACTTTTGCGCTCACCATTTCAGGAGCATGACAATAGGTTGCAAGTCTTCCAAGTGTATAAAGTAGTGATTCAACCATTTTAGAGCGGGCTGTTTGCTGAACCCATTGCTGGAAGGTTTGCTCTGCCAATTTTTCCGGATCTGCACTCATCAATTTCAACAAAACCGAAACCCATTCCAACCGTTCTTTCCCATTTAAAAGATTTGTTGTAAACAGTTCTAAAGGAGAAAATGGAGCAGCATACTCGATATTGTTTTCAATTAATATGCCCCCTGTTTTGGGTGATTTTCCATTCAGATTTATCTTTAATTCTTCGAGAATAGACTTGGCTTTTCCTTTTTTATAAAGGGCATGCGGGCCTTGATTCAAATACTGTTGATTGATCCTGTTCGTTCTAGCCCTCCCGCCAACATTTTTTCCTTTTTCTAATATTAAAATAGATAAATTGGTTTTAGCTAAATAATTAGCTGCAACATACCCAGCTATTCCGCCGCCAACAATAACAATATCCCATTTTTGAGTCATATGATAACCTCCAAAAATTTTTTCATAAATCAAGACGACTAAGGGGGGATGGATGTGACAGGGTATTTAATAAAAAGTTCGTCAGACCATGCCAAAATATATTAAAATAAATGAAAATGTGAAATTTAGGAGGTACCTGCCTTGAAAGTAGCTATTGCACAATTATCTACGAGCGTTGATAAAGCCTCTAATTTAGAGAAGGCGATCCAATACATTGCGAAGGCAAAAGGGATGGGCGCAGATTTAGTGGTTTTACCGGAATTTTATATGGTACTGGCAACTCCGAAGACTGGCGTGCTGCCGGCGGAAGCAGCGGAACCATTGGATGGCCATTTTGTTTCCGCTCTTAAAGAGGCCGCCAGAAGAAACGAAATCTATGTTGTTTGTGGAATGTATGAATCGAAAGCGGGTGATAACGGGCGAGCTTATAATACAACTGTATTTATTGATCGTTCGGGCCAACTCTTACATTCCTATCGAAAGACACATTTATATGATGCATTCAGTTTTAAAGAGTCTGATACCATTATCCCTGGTGAAAATAAATATAAAGTAGTAGAAACAGAGTTTGGAAAAATTGGTTTAATGGTCTGCTACGAGTTGAGGTTTCCAGAAATCGCAAGACAGTTTGCGCTTCAGGAGGCGGATGTACTGCTTGTCCCGGCAGGATGGATGGCGGGTCCTATGAAAGAGGATCACTGGCAGACGCTTATTCGCGCAAGAGCGATTGAAAACACGATGTTCGTCCTTGGAGCAGACTTAGTTGGTCCTGAGTTTGCCGGCCGTAGTCTGGTCGTGGACCCGATGGGGGTTGTTATTGCAAGCGGAGGAGAAGAAGAAACCCTTATTCTTGCCGATTTGGATTTAGAGCGGATCGAACGAGTCAGAGAAAAGCTGCCCAGCGTAAAACACAGAAAGCCGGAATTTTACCAGTGACAAGCAACATCTGAAATTTGTCTGAAATACGTGGAAAGAGGAAAATTGTTTTTATGGAGCGTCCATGAGGACAAAAAAGCAGGGTGGAAACATGGAACCAGTCCTCATGGAGCGTCCATGAGGACAAAAAAGCAGGGTGGAAACAAGGAACCTGTCCTCATGGAGTGTTCATGAGGACAGAAAATCAGTTGGAAACAAGGAAACTGTCTACATGAATGACCCATAAAGGCAAATATACATAAGATGAAACGTAAAAGTGTCCCAATTTATAAGACCACTTCAAATTCTTTAACGTATACGGCACTTCCAGTGATTTCAATATCAAATTTATCTTTATTTTTCGTAACATGCACCCTTACCCGGCCATCCTTATCCATTTCCTGCCCTTGTTCTACTAAGAGCTCTAACGTTTTTTCAAAATGGCTGTTTATGTAAGAGGCAAAATAAGCTCCCATCACTCCTGAAGCAGTACCAGTTACAGGGTCCTCGATTGTTCCGGAATAAGGGGAGGAAAAGTGCCGGGCGTGCATATGGGCATTATCATCATACGTTTCTAAGCAAAAGGGATGAAGAGATGCTTTGGGCCGTTCCTTTAAGAGAGAAGGAAATAGCTCATTATTCGGTGTCATCTTTTTAAAAGTCTCGAGTTTTTTTATTGGAAGCAATAAAGTCCATATACCCGTACTGCCATATAAAATGGGCAAAGTGTCATCAATATCCTCTTTAACCAGCCCAATCGAGTTAGCTAAAGCTTCTACAGATCCTGTAAATTCCTTAAATTGTGGTGAAGCCTGCTTCATTGTAATCTGAATGTCAGCATCTGAAAGCGCACCAATCTTTATGGGCAAAATACCTGCAAGTGTCTCGATAGTTAAGGTATCTTTTTGCTTTAGTAATCCCTTCTTTTTTAAAGCATAGATGGCTGCCATTGTCCCGTGGCCACAAAGGTCCATCTCGTGGCCAGGTGTAAAATAACGGATTCTTAGATCAGCTGCCTCCGAATTCATGATAAAAGCTGTTTCATTAAATCCTGCTTTAAAGGCTATTTCTTGCATTTCGTTATTTGTAAGGTTGTCACCGTTTAAAACTACTCCCGCTGGATTCCCTTTATCGGGCTCTTTACTAAATGCATCATAATGAAAAACCGTCACTGATTTCATGCTTCATTTCCCCCTTTGATCAATGAAGTTCCTTTTTTATATACTGATTTCAAAATGCCGCTTGATAGACTGACAAGTATTGAAGAGGGCATCTGCTAGCTTCTCTTCATTGCCATAAAAACGAGTAGATGGGAGTGGGATCGAAACAGCATTTAAACCTCCCATTCGATCCATAACAACTGTACCCACGGCACAAATCCCACGAATATGCTCTTCTCTAGCAAAAGCAACCCCGTTCTTACGAACCGTTTCTAATTCTTTTAACAGTTCATCCCGGCATGAAATTGTATAATCCGTAAATTGTTGCAGCTGCTCTGGTAACAGGTTCTCCACCTCAGTAATCGGCAACGCCGCGAGTATGGCTTTTCCATTTGCTGTGCAATGTAATGGAAAAGAGGCACCGGGTTGTGAAGTCGCTTGCAATGGATGCGGAGCGATAATTTGATCCACAAAAAGCATCTTACCATTATCTAATACGGCGAGGTCTACCGTTTCATTGACTTGCTGTGATAATTGGATTAAAAATGGCCTAATTTCTTCCCTTAAATCACGATGGACAGCAGCGGCAAGCATTGCAATTTCAGGTCCCAGACGGAAACCGCCGTTAGCAGAAGCTGCTGTTACAAACCTTTCCTGTTCCAGTGTCATAACCACTCGTTGAACGGTTGATCGGGCAAGACCCACTTCTTTGGCAATTTGTGATAGGCTTAAACCTTTAGGATGATCTCGAAGAGCCCTCAGTATATTAGCAGCACGAGAGATTACTTGAACACTGGATGTTTTCGTTTGATCCTGAATATCGTTGTTCAAAAGAATAAGCTCCTTCCTATATATCCATTCCATTATAACTAAAACTTGAATAGATTATGTGTCATGAATATTCATTGACTTTTTTTTATTCGCACCTCTATAATTGATTTAACCATTATGCAATATAACTGTATCACAATGCGGTTATTGTTTAAAAGCTATCAACCTATAACTTTTAACTTAAAATTCAAAAATAGATGAGGGATATAGATGAGTTTAGTTAAGCTTGGGGTAATCGGGATAGGAAATATAGGCAGTTCACATGTTCAAATGCTGAACAGTGGACAAATTAATGGTGCTGTATTAACAGCAGTTTGCAGCAGCAACGAAAGCCGAATCGCCTGGGTGAAGTCCCACGTAAAGAGCGATGTGAAAATTTTCACGGACGAAGAGACCTTTTTCAATGAATCAGGATGCGATGCTATTCTAATTGCTACACCGCATTACAGTCATCCAGAGCTTGCTAAAAAAGCCTTTGCGAAGGGGAAACATGTCCTCATCGAAAAACCGGCCGGAGTCTACACGAAAAATGTGCTGGAAATGAATGCTGCGGCGAAAGCTTGTGGGAAAGTGTTCGGCATCATGTATAACCAAAGGGCAAACCCCCTTTATCAAAAAATTCGGGATATCATTCAATCAGGCCAGCTGGGCGATTTAAAACGGACAAATTGGATTACCACGGATGCTTACCGGTCACAAAGCTATTACGATTCAAGTAAATGGCGAGCCACATGGAAAGGGGAAGGCGGAGGTGTCCTCTTAAATCAGGCCCTTCACCAATTAGATATTTGGCAGTGGACAACGGGTGTTATGCCAAAGCGCATTCGATCAGTGTGCAGTATAGGAAAGTATCATGATATTGAAGTAGAAGATGATGTAACAGCATTTGTGGAATATGAAAATGGTGCAACAGGTGTGTTTATTGCTTCGACAGGAGAAGCACCGGGTACGAATCGTTACGAGATTGTCGGTGACCATGGGAAAATCGTGGTTGAAAATGAGCAACTTATTTTTTATCAATTAATACAATCAGAGCGTGAATTTAATTCCTCTTATACAGGCGGATTTGGTCAGCCAGAGTACAAAAAAATAAATATCCCTATAAAAAGTGAAAACTCGAATCATGGCATCATTGTTCAAAACTGGATTGATGCGATTGTGAAAGGTTCTCCGCTACTTTCACCAGGGGAGGATGGTGTAAAGGCACTGGAAATTTCAAATGCCATCTACTTATCCTCCTGGTTAAACGAAACAGTAGAATTACCAGTAGATGTAGACCAATATTATGAAAAATTACAACAAAAAATCAACTCGTCCACTTTTGAGAAAAAGCATGTCACGAACAGTACATTAGATGTGACCGGTACACATTAAGGTTAGTAACCACGAAACCAATTAGCTGTTCTTAAAAAATAACTAAGTGGCTGTTAAAATACATCAATTTGTCCAACAACCATAAATTAGGTAAAATATAGAGACTATACTTCGAATAATTAGTGGGAGAGAGCATTAAATGAATAAAAGAGTAGTGATTACAGGTGTTGGAGCAGTCACTCCTTTGGGGAATGATGCTCATTCAACATGGGAACAGATTAAAAGTGGTGTGTCAGGTATTGGTCCTGCCACTATATTTGATGTGGAAAAAGTAGATATCAAAATAGCGGCAGAAGTAAAAGACTTTGCACCAGAAGAGTTTATGGATAAAAAGGAAGCAAGAAGAATGGGCCGATATAGCCAATTCGCTGTTGCCGCAAGTAAAATGGCGGTAAAGGATGCAGGCATTCAAATCGGTGTCGATGTTCAACCTGAACGGGTCGGAGTTTGGATTGGATCAGGAATCGGCGGTTTAGGTGAGTTCGAGGAACAGCATCAAAAATTTATTGAAAAAGGTCAAAGAAGGGTCAACCCGTTTACGATTCCGATGTTTATCCCGGACATGGCTGCAGGACAAGTATCTATTGAACTTGGAGCAAAAGGAATTAACAATTGTTCCGTTACGGCCTGTGCGTCCGGAGCGAATTCCATCGGGGATGCATTCCGCGTTATTCAAAAAGGGGACCTGGACATGATGATTACCGGCGGTACAGAAGCAACGATTACAGCAATGACCGTCGCAGGATTTTCGAACATGACGGCTCTTTCAAAAAATCCAGACCCGAAAACTGCCAGCCGGCCATTTGATAAGAATCGTGATGGATTTGTCATTGGAGAAGGTGCTGGTATTGTCATTCTGGAAGAATTAGAACATGCACTAGCCCGTGGAGCGAGCATCTATGGTGAATTGATAGGCTATGGGGCTACAGGTGATGCCCATCATATTACAACACCCGCACCAGACGGAGCAGGAGCCCAGCGAGCAATGCAATTTGCGTTAGATGATGCGGACATTTCCCCTGAACAAGTCGATTATATCAATGCTCATGGGACATCCACTTATTATAATGATTTGTATGAAACAGTAGCGATCAAAGAAGTTTTTAAAGAACATGCTTATTCGCTCTCTGTTAGCTCCACGAAGTCGATGACAGGACATTTATTGGGAGCGACAGGTGCTCTTGAGGCTATTTTTTCTCTGTTAGCTATCAAGGAAGGGATTATTCCCCCAACCATCAACTATGAAACACCTGATGAAGAGCTGGATTTAGATTATGTTCCCAACGTGGCAAAGAAGAAGGATGTTCAAGTGGTTCTATCAAACTCATTAGGTTTTGGCGGTCATAACGCCACATTGATTTTTAGAAAGTTTACCGAATAACATTTGCCGGCACTGCGTTTTGTATCTGTTTTTGTAATTAAAAATAAAATGGCTCAGTTCACTACTGAGCCATTTTAAATATCCATTTTGGAAGGCTTGTTGAACTAACGCAGCCTTTAGTTTAAGTGCATTTCTTTACAAGTTTTACTGTTTCATACTTTGTTTTGTCTTGAAGAAATCCCCACCCTTTTGTTTTTCATCATCAGTTCCCCAATATATTTTTTTGTTCATTTGTTGTAGTCTTGGGATATGTTTTGAACAGTGAATATACGCTTCATCAACTTTTACCATAACCCAGCGTTCAGGTTTGTTTCCTTCTATTTCTTCAATATCATTTATTATCACTTCAGGAATATTAAATGAGCTTAATTGGTTATTTTCTATAATCGCTGCCTTACCATTAACATGTAACCCTATGTTATTCTCAAAAAAATCTATAAACATTAGTCCTATATGGGGATTTTCTATGATGTTACCTAAACTTGCCATAACACCATTCCCTTTATATTCGGGATATATTATTGTTTTATCATCAATAACACGTACAAAACCTGTTGAGCCAGCCCTAAAAGAGGAGTCACAGTTTCCATTAGAATCAGCCGTTGCTATGAACATCATACCTTGTTTCGAAATAAACTCTGTCATCTTATTGTTTAGGTAGTTAAGCATTTGATTTTCATAAAAAGAGGATGCTCTCTTGGTTGTTCCATATTGTTCTTGAAGTAAATGTTCTCCTCTTGACATTGTCCAACATCCTTTTTAATAATATGTCTATTATTTTAACACATAGTTTAGACGAAATTAGATATTGTAATATTTCAAAGTATTGTGCTTATTGAAGTAAACTGCCCCGTTCGCACAATAAGAAAATGAGCTGCCGGCGCAACTCATTATGATCTTGAACTCTTGCCCCCGTTAGTTTAAGTACAAGTTTTCACAATTTTTTGTTAAAATAAATTCATATTTAATTAGATTAACTGGACTAGAGGTGAAGTAAATTGTATTGGACTCCATTATTTGAAAACGATGTACCAGTAGCACACTTCTGCTCATAATGGAGTAAGGGTGGCTACATCTCTCCGTTAGGGGCATTTCGACCTAATTAAACTACGGAGGGAATATAAAATGAAAAACACCTTATTAGGTTCTTTATTTTTGATTTTGGCTTCAAGTATTTGGGGCGGTATGTATGTAGTTGTCAAAGTTGTAGTAGCGGTCATAGCTCCACTGGAACTTGTGTGGTTAAGATATTTGGTTGCTATTGTGGCACTCCTTATTGTCGGCTTCGTCACACGGCAAAATTGGCGTATAGAGAAACGATATTTCTTAATAATTATAACCATTGGAATTATTGGAAACGCCATCTCAATTGTCGCTCAGGAAACGGGAACAATGCTATCATCTGCACAAATGGGAGCGATTATAACTTCGTCTACCCCAGCGTTTATGGTTATATTTGCTCGTTTACTACTTCAAGAACGGTTGACCTTAAAGAAAATTCTGTCTGTTTGTTTAGCAACAATTGGGGTTTTTCTTATCCTTGGAGTCGGTCATTTGGATGTATCCAGTAAACTTGGAGGCATCTGGCTGCTGATTGCTGCTTTAACGTGGGCACTTATGTCTGTACTTGTTAAGCGTCTTCCAAGTGACTATTCACAAATTGTGGTAACGACCTATTCCATCCTGGTAGCCCTAATTGTGTTGACACCTTTTGTTTTGCCACGGTTACACGAGATTAATATTTCTCAAATGAGTCACCCAACGATTTGGGGGGGACTTTTGTATTTAGGTATTGTCTCAACTGCAGGTGGATTTCTACTTTGGAACCGTGGATTACAAATACTTAATGCCTCAAGCGGGGGAATATTTTTCTTCTTTCAACCCGTGGTAGGAACATTGCTCGGGTGGCTTATTCTAGGAGAGACCATAGGAGTAATGTTTTGGATAGGATCTATCCTAATTCTCATAGGTGTTTTATTCGTTATTAAACAGCAAGATTAATATTCACCCCCTTCAATTAAAGCTGAAGGGGGTTTTGATTTTGGAAGGGGAATAATTGCTTCTTAAGTTAATCGGCTTCGCTAGCGTAAGTACATTTTTCACAAACCTTTTTTATATCGACTTTTTCCGCCTATAAAAAAACTAATTAAACGTTTGATTAAATTGCAACGGAACTTATAAATAAAGGCTTTCAACATTATATTGAAACAAAACTTTGTCGACATAGAAATGATTCTCTTCTATTAAAATAAAAAATAAGTCGATAAAAGGATATCCTTCGGTAATTGATCACCATTCGACAAGTACCGCCATCATTCTTTACTAATCAAACGTTTAATTAGAAACTGAATAAATCCTTTTATCAAAAGCATTTTTCCCGGGAAATGGAGAAAAGAATGTCGAAATCCGTATCAACAAAATCTCCCGGTTTTCTTTTGTCCTAATCAGTTACATACAATTACCTCTCGAATAAATGTCCCTTTTTTCGCAACAGCCCGATCGATTATCGTAAAGCCTGCTTTTAATAGGATTTCATCGATCGGTTCGACGGTAACCACGACTACTTTGTTTGAAAACCTCCGTGCACTTTGGAGCATTTCGAGCTGTTCTTCTGGGTTTATCACGGAACACAAATTATAAGGCAGATCAATAATAGCTACATCGTAATGATCGGTGATATCACGTATATCGGCTCGATTGATTTCTGCACTAAGTCCAAAGTGTGCCAAGTTTTCTCGGGCTCCAGGGAGAATCAGTGGATTTCGATCGCTACCGACAATATCAATTCCCATTGAGAGTGCTTCTACAAGGACGGTCCCAATTCCGCAGCAAGGATCGATGGCCTTAATTCCGATTGGATTGGGGATGGCGATATTTACGACCGCTCTGGCAACACGTGTACTTAGGGCAGTAGAATAATCATTTGGTTTCTGTTGATGTCGAAACCAAATGGACTCACTTTTCACATACTCTCCGAATATCCATCTTCCGTTTACATTCATAATGCCAAGCAATTGATCGGGATTACGGAGATCTGCTTTCCCATTTATGTGTAATCCAATCTCTCGCTCAATTGCACGTCGGTTTTCGAAGCTTTCTTGTTCATTTTTGTCTAGACCATTGTTTTTTACATAAAGAACTTTAAACGTTGTTCCGCTTAGTTTAAAAGATTCAACCTGCTTTAATAGGTCCTCAAGGTTTTCCGCTTCATACATCGCCGTAATTCTTTCTTTAATAAAAGGGCTGCGACTTGGATCAATTTTTATGGAGCTTTCTAAGACGTTAGAGTTTGAATCCTGACCGAAAAAGGAGCGCATTTCTAAAGCACATAGAGAGCGCTCATCCTCATAGTGCGCGTAAGTATATATATAGGTCGTGCCTTTTTGTGGAGTGATATCCAATACGTTATCATCCTTTAATCTATTTATTTTATCTTCAGCTCAAATGTTAACTGAAAAACACTTTTTCATTATATCAAGAAAATAAGTTGTTACGTTAATGGTGTTTCCGGTGATTTCTGATCATCTTAATGCCCGTCCGGCTGTAAAAGTGGAGGGGAAGGGAATTTAGAGAGGATTCTAATGCCCATCCGGCTATTAAAAGGGAGAAGAAGGGAATTAAGAGAGGATTCTAATGCCCGTCCCGTCTCAAAAGTGAAGGAGAGGGGAAATAGGAGAAGTTTCTAATGCCCGTCCCGTCTAAAAAGTGGAGGAGAAGGGAGTTAGGAGAGTGTTCAAATGCCCGCCCTACTGAAAAAACGATAGTGACGGGCATTTAAAAAAAGTTTTCTTGTTCCTAACCATCTTATTTAAAAGCACTCATGACTCTATAATAATCCATAATCCTTTAAGGTCTCAATAAGCATATCTTTAGGTCGAAAACCCGTTATTCTCCCCACAAGCTCGCCATCTTGAAACAGCAATAAAGTAGGCAATCCCAGTACTTGATACTCGCTGATAAACTCGGGATTTTCATCCGCATTCACTTTGACAATTTTCAACTCAAAATCTAGATCGATTTCCTCCAAAACAGCTCCAATTAACCTGCAAGGCGGACACCATGGAGCCCAGCAATCAACAAGCACCGACTTGCTTGATTGAATTTCCTTCAAAATGTCCTGTCCCTCAGCCTGTAAAATACTCATGAAGCTCAACACCTTTCTTATCGTTTGATTGTAGTATATGACGGGTTATGGTATAAGTAAAATTAATACTTTGAATATTAAGCATTAGTAAAAACTAATGCATATAAAAGAGGTGTCACATGACCTTATTTCAATTAGAGGTTTTCTTAAAGGTAGTGGAAACGAAAAGCTTTACCAAAGCTGGCGAGCAAATCGGGCTTTCACAATCGGCTGTTAGTCAAGCGGTAGCTGCGTTGGAATCTGAGCTAAATATTAAATTATTGAACCGACACAGGAACGGAGTCAGCTTAACAAAAGTAGGCGAACGTATCACCAGCCTGATCAGGGATTTAATCACGATTAAAACAAAGATTATCAATGAAGCAACCGGAATTACAGAACTTGAAACAGGGACGATTAGAATCGGGAGTATTTCAGGCATGTCCGCTAAACTATTGCCAGGGATGATTAGCTCTTTTAAAAAACGGTTTCCCGGTGTAGAAGTTGTTTTATATGAAGGGAGTTATGAAGAAGTAAAAAATTGGCTTAAATTATCAGCCGTAGATGTTGGCGTGGTCACGGAAGAGAAGAGTGAATTCGAATTTATTCCTTTGCTGCAGGATAAGATGGTCGTTTTTGTACCAGAAAACCACCCGTTGAGTCACCAATCCTATATCGAGGTAAAGGATATCGCTAGTGAACCCTTTATCATGCCAAAAGAATGCAGCCATATCATTCGAGACATTTTTAAAGAACAAGGGCTATCTCCTAATACTCATTTCGAAGTAAGTGACATTGCAACAATCATGGCTATGGTTCAAGAAGGGGTTGGAAATACGATTCTTCCGGAGCTGGCCATTCCTTCAACCTTATCCAAAGTCACTGCTTCCTATTTAAATCCGCAAGTGTACCAAAATTTAGGGATTGAGGTACGTTCAACAGAATATACGAACCCAGCCATAAATGCGTTTATTCATGAAGCACAAGAATTCACCAAGAATTTGTCATTAAAATTGTTTAATAGCTATCATTCTGTAATTTTTAAAAAAGGTAAATAACGGTTATGAATTGCGAATATAAAATGCCCCAAAATTAACTTTTTGGGGCATTTTTGTGCTTGCATTTGTTTCTTTCGAGAAATAATAAATTAGAAAAGATCCTAAAAAAATTTCAATATAATCTCTAAACATTATAACGTTATATTGACCTAAGTAAAAATACGTGGTAACCTAATCGTGTAAGAAAAAAAGAGGTAGATGAAACCGAATACAAGTACCCATTTTATTAGGTTTACCGAAAAGGATGAGGGAAATGCAAGAATGTTACGTATTACAAAATATAAAACTAGTTGATGGCAATTCTGTTGACATCATCGTAGAAAATAAAAAAATCCAAAATATTGTTCCAGCGGGAACTGGAAGTAGCGGGAATGTCATTGACTTTAAGCATAAAGTAATAGTTTCCAGCGGCTGGATTGATATGCATGTCCATGCCTTCCCAGAATTTGATCCGTATGGTGATGATGTTGATGAGATTGGCTATAAAACAGGAGTAACAACAATTGTCGATGCCGGAAGTACAGGCGCTGATCAGTTGCCTGACTTAATTAACAGCTGTAAAAAGTCGAAGACGAATGTTTTTGCCTTTTTAAATATTTCACGAATTGGCCTAAAGCGAATTGATGAACTATCAAACCTTACATGGCTTGATGAAGTGGCGCTAAAAAAGGCGATAGCAGAACACCAAGAATTTATTGTTGGACTAAAAGCGAGGATTAGTAAAAGTGTCGTCGGTCCAAATGGAGTGAAACCATTAAAAGTGGCCAGGAAGTTTTCAAAGGATACTGGGCTGCCGCTGATGGTTCATATTGGTTCCGGACCGCCGGATATTAATGAAGTCCTCGATTTGCTTGAAAAAAAGGACATTATCACCCATTTCTTAAATGGGAAGGCGAACAATTTATTTGATAAAGCGGGAAAACCTCTTCCGAAATTGCTGGATGCAATTAAACGGGGAGTACATTTAGATGTTGGCCATGGGAATGCCAGCTTCTCTTTCCAAACGGCAGAGCAGGCGAAAGCGCATAATATTCACTTCGATACCATCAGCACGGATATCTATCGCAAAAATCGCTTGCACGGTCCTGTGTATAATATGGCCAGTGTACTTACTAAATTTTTGTATCTCGGCTATCCCTTAAAAGAGGTCATTGATGCCGTTACGGTTAAGGCAGCAGAGTGGTTAAACAAGCCTGAACTTGGAAGTATTTCTCCGGGAGGTCTAGCAAACCTCACACTGTTTTCAATAGAGGATTCCGATACAAAGCTAATGGATTCTGAAGGAGAAGAACGAACGGCGGAACAGAAAATTGTCGTAAAAGGAGTGGTCATCAATGGAGAATACATTGAATGCTAAATATCGCTTAAAGAGGGTTATCAATGCAAGCGGCCGGATGAGTATTTTAGGTGTTTCGGCTCCAACAGATACCGTTATGGAAGCCATGAAAATAGGCGGGCAGAATTATGTTGAAATCGCTGATTTAGTCGATAAAGCAGGACAGCATATCGCTGGGCTCCTTCATTCGGAGGCAGCCGTTGTCGTGAACTCGGCATCAAGTGGAATCGCTCTTTCAGTTGCGGCAATCGTGACAGAAGGAAATCGAAGAAGAAGTGAAAGGCTTCACCAAGAAGCAATTCGAAAAAATGAGATCATCATGCTGAAGGGTCATAACGTTCAATACGGAGCTCCAGTGGAAACGATGGTTTTCCTCGGCGGCGGAAAATTAGTGGAAGTCGGTTATGCCAATGAGGGCAAAGCGGAGCACATTGCTGATGCCATTACAGAAAATACGGCAGCAATTCTTTATGTCAAATCCCACCACACTGTTCAAAAAAATATGATCTCGGTGGAAGAAGCATGGGAAGTGGCGCAAGCGAACAATGTCCCATTGATTGTCGATGCAGCTGCAGAGGAAGATGTAAAGAAATATGTTCAAGTTTCTGATTTAGCGATTTACAGTGGCTCGAAAGCCATTGAAGGTCCGACGTCTGGAATCGTGGCCGGAAAACAAAAATATATCGATTGGGTAAAGGTCCAACTCCACTGCATCGGACGAAGCATGAAGGTCGGCAAAGAAACAACCTTTGGCTTATTGCAGGCATTGGATGAGTATTTTGTCAAAACCGACAATAGCGAAAAGGAAAAAGCCAGCCTGGAAGTTCTCAAATCACTAGATTCCATTGATGGTGTAAGAGTAACGATTGTTCAGGACGAAGCTGGCCGTGCCATTTTCAGAGCTCGCATTCAAATCGATCCGGCTGTGACGAAAACTACGGCGAAGGAAGTAAATGACAAACTAAGAAATGGTGAAATTGCGATTTATACCCGTGATTACGGAATTCGCCAAGGCTTTTTCGATCTTGATCCACGACCATTACAGGGTGACGACATTTACGTAATTGAAGCGCAATTAAGAGCAATTTTAGGAGGAAGCGAACAATGACAAACATAGAAAAACGTTTTTATCAGAACCGTGTCGCCTTAAATGTTCTAGCGAATAGCATTGAAAATGCTGTTGAAGTTTTTGAAGCGGCGGAAGGGCATGTACTAGTTGGCGTGCTTTCCAAGGATTACCCTACAGTAGAGGCTGCCGTTACAGCAATGAAGGAATACGGTACAGCGATTGATGAAGCCGTATCAATTGGCCTTGGCGCTGGGGATAATAAACAAGCGGCAGTCGTAGCGGAAATCGCCAAATACTATCCGGGAAGTCATATCAATCAGGTGTTTCCTGCAGTTGGTGCAACTCGTGCTAATTTAGGAGAGAAAGATAGCTGGATTAACTCTTTAGTATCTCCAACAGGAAAAGTAGGGTATGTAAATATTTCTACCGGTCCTGTAAGTGCGGCAGCAAGTGAAACGGCGATTGTTCCCATCAAAGCGGCAATTGCGTTAGTCCGGGATATGGGTGGACAGGCCTTGAAATACTTCCCAATGAAAGGCTTAAAGCATGAGGAAGAGTTCCGTGCCGTTGCGAAGGCCTGTGGTGAAGAAGGGTTTGCGTTAGAGCCGACTGGCGGAATTGATTTAGATAATTTTGAGACCATTTTAGATATTGCCTTGGAAGCAAAAGTGCCTAAAATTATCCCTCACGTTTATTCTTCTATTATCAATAAAGAAACTGGAAAAACAAATCCGGAAGATGTGAGGACCTTATTAGCGATTACCAAAAAATTGGTTGAAAAGCATGCCTAAACAAATTGTTGCTTTCGGGGAAGTCATGATGCGTTTGCAGGTGCCAGGATACGAATTACTGACCCAGGCTAACACATTACAATACTCTTTTTCAGGCACGGGAGTAAACGTTGCTTCTGCGATGACCAAGCTAGGCTATGATGGTTATCTTGTAACCAAATTGCCAGAAAACCCATTAGGTGAGGCAGCCATTTCCTTCTTACAGCGATTGGGAATCAATTGGAGATTCATCTCCAGAGGTGGAAAATATCTGGGTTTGTATTTTTTAGAAAATGGTTTTGGACAGCGGGCGAGCAGGGTTACTTATACGAATCGCCTAGAAAGCAGCTTTAATACCGCTCACATTTCGGATTACGATCTCGATTTAATTGCAGAACAGGCAGATATCATTCACTTTTGCGGTATTACGCTTGCCATGACCGATGGTGTCCGTGATAGTATGAAAGTGCTGGCTAAAAAGGTAAAAGAAAAAGGCGGATTGGTTTGTTTCGACTGTAATTACCGCCCTTCCTTATGGGAGGGGGGTTACGGTGAAGCGAAACCCCATTATGAGGACATGCTTGCTTTGGCTGATATCGTTATGATGAACGAGAAAGATGCGATGTATATTTTAGGAATGGAGACAGCGGAAACCTCTAGGGAGGAACAGGTGCAGGACCTCATTCCTAAGGTGGCAAATCGATTTGATATTCAAACAATTGCGGGAACACACAGAGGGATTAATCCTGATAATACCCATTCTTTACGGGGATATTTGTATAAAGATGGGCAGTTACACTTCTCAGAAAAGATTTCTTTTTCCGTATATGATCGAATTGGAGCCGGAGATGCGTATACAAGCGGGATTCTACATGGCGAGCTGGCTGGATTTTCACCAGAGAAAACAGTCCAATTTGCAGCAGCAGCAGGAATGCTTGCCTGCACCATCGCTGGCGATACCCCGATGTCGACGGAGGCAGAGATCCTGTCCGCCATGGCCGGAACCATTGATGATATAAAGAGATGAAGGAGCGAATAGGGAATGAATGTGAATCGAAAAAAAGGACCTATGTACTTACAAATAAAAGAAATATTGAAGGATCGTATTTTGCATGGTGTTTATGCGATTCACACGAACATTCCCTCTGAGCCCCAATTAGAAGAAGAATTTAATGTAAGCAAAATTACGATACGCAATGCCATTAAAGAATTAGTTCAAGAGGGATATCTGGAGAAGAAGAGCGGTAAAGGAACAAAGGTCATCGCCAATGTTTCGACTGCGAAGCTTTCAAAAGGGAAGCGATTTACAGAATTATTAGTTGAAGAAGGCCACCACATCACCAAAAAGGTGTTAACCATTAAGAGGCTAGAATTGTCAACGGAATCCGAACTTTATTCTTTATTTGGGGAACATTGTATTCAAATTGAACGACTCTACTTATTGGACAACGAGCCCTATATTCATTTCACTCATTACATCCTATTGGACTTGACTGAGGAAGAAGTAGAAGATGTCCGTATCGGATCGTTGTACCGCTTTTTAGAGGAGCAAAATATTCGACTGGAATCATTCCGGGATGAGTTTGCGGTTTCGATTGCACCAAGTCATGTTAGTGAAAGATTACATTTGGAAAAAGATACAACAGTTTTAAAAAGGATTCGTCGTTCCAGTGATGATGAAGGAAATGTATTGGAATATAGCGAGGGTTACTATAATACAGGTAAGCAAAATTATATTGTTACTTATAATGATTCTATTCAGTGACCAGCTTTTTTGTAAATAATGTAAGCGATTACCTAGGGAGTGTGAAAAAGATGAGTTTATATTTAATAGGTATTACGTTAGTAGCCATTGTGATCGTTATTTTAGGAGTATCATGGTGGAAATGGCATGCATTCATCAGTTTAACAGTTGCTGGTTTATTCCTAGCGGTTTTTTCGGGCGTGCCAATGGACAAAATTGTCACAGCCTATGAAACGGGAGTAGGCGCAGTCCTTGGACATTTAATTGGAATTTTAGCACTGGGAACGATTTTAGGTAAAATGATGTCCGACTCAGGGGCGGGCATGCAAGTAGCTGATTTCTTCATCAAAAAATTCGGTGTAAAATACCTGCCATGGGCGATGCTTCTTTCTGGTTTTATTATTGGAATTCCTGTCTTTTTTGAGGTTGGTCTAGTAATCTTGCTGCCTTTAGTTATTTCGATTCGTAAATCTACGAAACAAAACATTTTGTTAATTGGTATCCCGGTGCTTGCCGGATTGTCGATTGTTCATGGATTAGTTCCTCCGCATCCAGGTGCGATGACGGCGATTGGCATTTATAATGCAAATCTAGGACATGTACTGCTCTATTCATTAATTATTGCTTTTCCGACGGCCGTTATTGCCGGACCTTTATTTGCAAAATTTATTCATAAACGAGTTACTCCTGAGGGAGAACCGGAGTTAATCCGTGTGGCGACTAAGTCAAGTGGATTACCAAGTACAGGGATTTCGTTTTTCATTATCTTGCTGCCTGTTTTATTAATGTTGTTAACGGTTATTGCTCCCTATCTTTCACTGCCAGGTGCGATCGAAAAATTCCTGGTGTTTATTGGAAGTCCGGTTATTGCCCTTCTAATCTCATGTTTTGCAGCGTATTACTTCTTGGGCTACCGCCAGGGCATGGACAAGATGTTACTTAAAAAATTAACGGAAGAATGTTTACTGCCATTAGCATCGATTATTCTCATTATTGGCGCAGGCGGTGCCTTCAAGCAAATTTTAATTGAAAGCGGTGTCGGAAACGCGATTGCAGCAATGTCCGAGCAAATGTCTTTGTCACCGATTGTCCTTGCCTTCTTAGTTGCGGGATTAATCCGTGTCGCCACCGGTTCAGCAACTGTTGCATTAACAACAGCAGCCGGCATTGTTTCTCCAGTAGTGGCGCATATGTCAGGTGTTAACCTGGAATTATTAGTTATTGCGACCGGTGCAGGTTCATTAATGCTTTCCCATGTAAATGATGCCGGCTTTTGGCTGGTAAAAGAATATATGGGATTGACGGTTAAAGAAACCTTCAAGACATGGACGGTCATGGAAACGCTCCTTTCTTTTGTCGCCTTTATTCTGGTTTTAATTTTAGATGTGTTTGTTTAAGCATCATACTATTGATTACTGAATTTAGGAGGCACCCAAACTTAATGTTGGGTGCCTCTTCTCATAAATATTTCTAAAATCATTGACAGAATATTAATACGGCCTCTATAATACAAAGCATGCTTACTGTAAAGCGCAACTTCTTTATATTAATTGAAAATAATTGAGCAATGAAGGGAATATAAGTAATGCTTATCTCACTGTTGTAGAGAGCTGATGGAAGGTGAAAATCAGTACAAAGATAAGGATGAATTTCGGTCCCGGAGCATTTTTTTCGAAGTAAAGGGCGACCTTTATGAAGGGAAAGACGGTCAAACATGATCGTTAACAAAGTCGAGAGGCAGACTGTGTCTGCAACTAGGGTGGTACCGCGATATAATCGTCCCTACTGATACAATCAGTAGGGACTTTTTTATTATGGAAATAAATAAAGGAGAAAACAATAATGAAATTACAAAAAAGTTTATTGCCTCGTCATATACGTTTGATGGCACTCGGAGGAGCAATCGGCACAGGTATCTTTAAAGGTACTGCTGAGACAGTCTCAATAGCGGGGCCTGCCGTTATTTTTTCTTATCTGTTTGCAGGGTTATTGCTTCTTGTTGTTATGGGGGCAATCGCGGAGATGGCCATTGCTTATCCTGGACTAAATATGAAAGGTTTTATTCATAAAGCATTTGGAACGAACGTGTCTTTTGTGATTGGATGGCTGTACTGTTTTATGTGGTTAGTTGTATGTGTCATTGAAGTAATTGCAGCAGGGAGCTTTCTGCAATATTGGTTTCCTTCCTTTTCTTTATGGTCCTTAAGCCTTATTAGTGCTCTTTTCATAGTGGCTATTAATTTAATGAATGTAAAGCGTTATGGAGAGATTGAATTTTGGTTTGCCGGTATTAAAATTACCATGATTGTTTTATTCGTAGTTTTAGGAGCTGGTATTTTATTCGGTTTTATCCCGAGTAATGAAACTGACTATGTGCAAAATTATGTACAGCACAAAGGATTCTTCCCGCATGGGTGGTCAGGAGTGTTTTCCGCACTGCTAATCGTCATTTTTTCATATGGCGGTACCGAGCTTATCGGATTGACATTAACTGAAACGAAGGAAGCAGAGAAGATATTGCCAAAAGTGATTAAAGGAGTAATATGGAGAATCGTGATATTCTATACGCTCCCAATCCTTATCATTTGCGGATTAATTCCTTGGAATGAAATCGGCAGCCAAGCAAGCCCATTTGTGCAAGTGTTATCTGCAGTCGGATTTGGTGGCTCAGCTCACATTATGAACTTCGTCCTTATTACAGCTGTTTTGTCTGCTGCAAACTCCGGGATTTATGGCTGTACACGAATGCTGTATTCATTAGCTGCAGAAGGGGAAGCACCGAAACAGTTTTCATTTGTTTCTAAAAACGGTGTTCCATTATATAGTGTTATCTTTAGCGCTATTATTCTTATTGGAGGGACATTTGTTGCATACTTTTCACCTGACCGTGTTTTTGGGTACTTAATGGCCATTCCAGGGTTTACGGTATCCTTAGTGTGGATCAGCATTTGTTTAGCACAACTGAAGCTTCGGAAAACTTATACAAAGCTGCCGCATTTTAAAGTCTGGGGCTTTCCATATGTAACCTCCTTTACTGCATTAGCGTTAAGTATAAGTTGTGTGGCATTTGCTTTCAGTGAGCAGAATCGAGTGAGTATTTTTGTTTGTATAGGTATTTTATTTATCTTAATTCTATGTTCGGTTTTTAGAGGCAAAAAGCTAAATAGTTGAAGATAGGCAAAAAGTAAGAGCGGCTGATGATTAATTCCCCAGCCGCTTATTTTCTGTCTATTCTATTCCTTCTAATATACCTTTTACTAATTGAACAAATGTTGTTCTAACTTTTCCTGCGACTTCAATGACTTCATCATGACTTAGTGGCTGATCTAATATTCCGCATGCCATATTGGTTAAACATGAAATTCCAAGTACCTTCATATTTCCATGGGTTGCAACAATCGCTTCTGGAACGGTAGACATACCTACCGCATCGGCACCTAATGTCCGAATCATGCGGATTTCCGCCGGCGTTTCGTAGGCCGGTCCACTCCACCATGCGTATACACCTTGTTGAAGGGTTATGTTTTGTTCTTTGGCAACTTGAACAGCAATATTGCGTAAACCAAGATTATATACTTGAGAAACATCAGGGAATCGTGTGCCCAGCTCATTATTATTAGGACCAATTAATGGATTGGTTCCAACTAAATTAATATGATCCGTAATTAGCATTAAATCCCCAGGGTTAAAGCTTGTATTAACAGCGCCGCAAGCATTGGTAATGACTAGATTCTCAACTCCAAGCGCTTTTAAGACACGGACAGGGAAAGTAACTTCATCTAATGTAAAGCCTTCATAGTAGTGGAAACGGCCTTTCATAGCGGCTACGGTCTTTCCTTTTAATTCCCCAATGACCAATTCATTTGCATGTCCAACAGCTTCAGACTTAGCAAAGTGTGGAATCTCACTATAGGGAATCTTGACAGGATTTTCAATTTCATCAGCAAGAGTTCCTAATCCTGACCCTAAAATCATTCCAATTGTAGGACGGAAGTCCGTTTTACTCATAATAAAATCTCTTGCCTCAAAAATATCTTGTAATTTGTGCATGAAAAATTCCTCCCTTGAATGAATAGAACGTATGTGTTAAAAGACATGCTGTTAAACTTTGCGCCATTACTTCAATAAAAGTGTAAATGATTCTTTTGCTTATGTAAATAGACTAAAAATCATTTTGATAAAAAGTATCGAATTAAAGATAGTATTTTTTCAATGATTAGTATAATAATAATAAACTTTTATAAAAAATGATAAAAAGATAAATAACAATACCTTCTTCTTTAGTGATAAATCGAGTAAACTAAAAAGAGTTGGCAAATCGTATAATGGTATGTTGGAGGAAAAGTATGCTGAATCAATTTGTGGGTTTATCCTCGCAAAAGGAGAAGAGTTTAAAGCATTTATATAGCTTAGTGCGCAAGTTAGGACCAGTAAGGATAAAAACCTTAACAGAACTGACTGGTTATAAACATGCGACATGTGTTCGTTTGCTGGATGATCTTGTTAAGGCGGGACTGGTAAAAGATAATGGATTAGGGAAATCAAGTGGCGGACGGAAGCCGCTGATGTATGTAATCGATCCTGATGCTTTCTATTTAATTGGAGTGGAGATCACTAATTTATACACGACAGTGCTCCTTCTTAATTTAGATTTACGTATCGTAAGTGGAGAAAAATTAAAAATGGATACACATTGTACAGGGGAGTACACATTAGATTTTGTGTCCCGAACTGTCGAAGAGCTGCTGGATCAACATAACATTCCGAAGGGGAAATTGCTCGGAATTGGTGTAGGCGTACTTGACCCCATAGATCAGGAACAAGGAGTTATCTTAAATCCACACTTATTTCCAGCTGGCGGCTGGGATCAACTGAATATTATCGACTATTTACACAAAAAAAATCAAACGCTTGTATTGTTGGAAAATGGCACTAATTTAGCGGCATTAGCGGAATATCGTACTCATTATTGGAAAGAAACAGATAATCTAGTTTTTGTCTCAAGTGATATGGGCATTCGCTGCAGTATGATCCTCCATAGCAGATTGGTTACTAATCAAAAGGAAATGGCGGATGCATTTGGACACATGATTGTGGATCTTCATGGACAACGATGTTCCTGCGGATCCTATGGCTGTTTGCAGGCATACAGCAGTCTGCCGGCTATTCGCAATGAAGTGATCCAGAGGTTGAAACGTGGTCAAAATTCTTTTCTTAAAGAAAAATTCATTGATGTGGAAGATATTAATTTTTTTCATATTTTGGAAGCACTCGAGCAAGAAGACTCGCTATGTCTGGAGGTAGTGAAGGAGGCGGCTTACTATTTTGGTATCGGCCTTTCTAATCTAATTTATCTGCTGCGTCCTGATATAGTCATATGCGGAGGAACCCTGGTACCTAAACCGCTCTTTTTCGAGGTTGCCTCTGACATTGCACAAAAGCGGATGATGCATTATCCAAATAGCCCTGTCCAGATTATTAAATCAACCACAGCCTACAATATTGTCGCTCAGGGTGCGGGATGTATGGTTTTAGATCATTTCACTGAAGAATTTCTTCCATAAAAATGCAAAGTGTCAAAATCTTACAGAATATAGATGGTGCCAGGCACCTGTCCACTACTATAACGGAAATAGTTTAATATCTTTAGAAATGAGTGTGTATTAACGATGGCTATTTTAAAAAATGACTGGGCCTCTTTACTTGAGGGGGAATTCGAGAAGCCGTATTATCAACATTTTCATAAAATATTAAAGGAAGAATATCAAACTAGAGACATTTATCCGGATCAATATGATATTTTTAATGCGCTGCATTTAACTCCGTATAATGATGTAAAAGTAGTCATTATTGGACAAGACCCCTATCATGGTCCTGGGCAGGCCCATGGATTAAGTTTTTCTGTCAAGCCAGGGGTGACTGTTCCTCCATCACTGCAAAATATTTATAAGGAACTTCAGGATGATATTGGATGCTATATTCCTAACAATGGTTACTTGGTGAAGTGGGCTGAGCAAGGGGTATTGATGCTCAATGCGGTCTTAACGGTCAGGGCGGGAACCCCAAACTCCCATAAGGGCCTTGGCTGGGAGATGTTCACTGACAAAGTCATTGAAACATTAAATCAAAGGGAGAAACCAGTTGTATTTATCCTTTGGGGGAAATTTGCCCAACAAAAACAACAGCTGATTACCTCCTCACGGCATTTCATCATTAAGTCGCCTCACCCAAGTCCACTTTCTGCCAAAAGGGGCTTTTTTGGAAGCGGACCATTTTCCCGAACGAATGAAATTTTGCGGGAAATCGGGTTAAAGGAGATCGATTGGCAAATACCTGATTTATAGATTGGTAAATCCATATGGGCACTTCTAATAACCTTAAGATGGCCTTATACAGGTGATTTAAATGCACTTTTCGTACCGGAATCCATTGTTTCCTTTACATCTAATTCTACAGGAATCTTTCGATTTTTATTGGCTTGTTAAGGACAAATCTCTCTTCAGGAGCCTGCAAAATGTCCTTAATAGCCCTTCTTGAGGACAAAATCAGCTTCAGGAGCAAGCGAAATGTCCCTAATAGCTCTTCTTAAGGACAAAACTTGCTTCAGGAACAAGCAAAATGTCCTTTATTTTCCTTAAACAAAAAGACGACTTTCATTTAATCCTGTTGATTGGTGAAAGTCGTCTTTTTTTAGTTTTTTAGTGTACTGAAATTCAAAATTAGTAAGAATCGATGTTTCCCTATTTTAAAAAAGTAGCGTCAACATATTGATAGTTTTTCATTTCTCCGCCTACAATCACTAAAGATTGAGTCAATGTAGCCCCATTTTCTTTTTTCTTTACACCCTTCAACAGTGGTCCGCTCGTGATGCCTGTTGCAACAAAGAAACAATCATCTGTTTTTACAATATCACCGATTGTTAATGGGGCTTCAGGGTTTGGAATTCCCATCTGTAAACAACGGTTAAATTCTGCTTGATTATCAGGAACCAATTTTGCCTGGAAGTCTCCCCCGAGACATTTTAAGGCAGCTGCTGCGATGACCCCTTCTGGTGCACCGCCAGTTCCTACTAATATATCACCGTCAATTTCCTCGAAAGCAGTGGCTAATGCCCAAGTGATATCCACATCAGAAAATAGCTTTACTGTTGCTCCAGCCTTAATGACTTCATCTATTAAATCTTGATGACGCTCTCGGTCCTGGATGATTATTGTTAAGTCCTGTACATCTTTTCCCAGCGCTTTAGCCACGGCCTTCATGTTTTCCGTTAAGGATATTTCTATGTTGATGCAGTCCTTCGCTTTTGGCCCGACAGCGATTTTCTTCATCTATGATTCTAGATGAAATGGGAGGGTGAAACGATGTTCGCTGATCAACGGAGAAATATTTAGAGACGGACTTTCCGATTTTAGTTTGTATGAAGTAGAATTAAAGAAGGTCATGGTTTCGGTTGCCAACAAAGTCATTGCCTTGCTTGATCACAGTAAGGTGAATAAAAGCTCAATCGCAACGTTTGCTCGTCCAAACGAAATCGACTTATTTATTACTGATGAAGATGTCTCTAATGAAATAAAGGATTATTTCATCACCAACAATATTCAAGTGGAAATTGCAGAATAGGATTTCTTTGCATTTCCAATCTTATTTTTGAAAGCGTAACCAAGGTAATTTGAAGTAGAATATAAAAGAGCTAAGCGGGTATTAAATACTGCTTAGCTCTTTTAATATCTTTTTCTTGTTGGATTTAGCTATATAGGGCCACACCAACTAATCCTGAAAGGATAATGACATAAACAGGATGCCAGCGGTATTTAATTAATACAAATAAGGATAGTCCAAAAATGACCAGTAGACTTACCATGCGAAATGAGATATTAAAAGTAAGCAAGTGATTTGATAACGCAAAACTTATAGAGGCATAAATGATTAAACTAGTAACAATAGGCTTTAATCCGTAGAACATGGATTGAACATATTGGTTATCATGCATCCTTTTAAAAAATGAAGCGATTAGAATAACCAATATTATAGAGGGAATTAAAATAGCAATAGCCGATATGATGGCACCAGCTATTCCGGATGTTGAATACCCAACTAAAATGGCGCTATTGGTTGCAATTGGACCAGGTGACATCCCTGAAATGGCAATTAAATTGGTAAATTGTTCTGCCGGAATCCATCCGAAGCGGGTGACTTCCGAGCTTATAATCGGAATCATTGCATATCCCCCGCCGAAAGAAACCAAACCTATCATAAAAAATGTTTTAAACAACTGCCACAAAACCATTTAGATTCCTCCCATTTAAATTCCATCCCCGATAAAATAATCATGGCTAGTATAGGATGTAACTTTGTCCTTGGATTTTCTTGGCGTTATTTTGTAGCCAAGTTTTCTTTTAATAAAAATGGAAACCGTTCCAGTTACAGCACCAAGGATAATGGCTAAGACCGGATGAATGAAGAATAATGCTGGCACGCCAATGAGCATAATAAAAAACGTCGTTTTATCCACGATGGATGTTTTGATTGTTTTAATAGCTGCATAAACAATGATGGCTAAAATAGTAGCTCTGATTGAAACAAATGCAGCTTCGATTTTCGGATTATCATGAATGAATAGATAAGAAATTCCGAGAGTTAACACAATTAAAAAGGTTGGCAGCGAAACCCCGATCATTGCTGCGATTGCCCCTTTGACTCCGCCTACTTTGTGTCCGATAAAGGAGGCCGAATTGATGGCGACTGCTCCCGGAACAGATTGTGCTAAGGCAAACAAATCCGTAACGTCTTCACTTTCTATCCATTTTTTCTTTTCAACTATCTCCCGTTCTATTAGTGGAATCATTGCAAAACCACCGCCAAAGGTAGCGGGGCCAATTTTAAAAAAGGTCCAAAATAGTTGGAACAGCATTCTCCATTCTTCTTTCATATTTACCCTTCTCCCTTAGTACGATCTTTTTATATTAGAATAATATTTTTATAGAATCTATCACACATCTATTATGATATCAGATGAGTCAAGGGGAATAAATTGCAACAAAATTATAGGGTATAATAAATTGTTATACCCCAGTAAAAGTATCTGTTTTTTATACTTTCTGTGTTACCATATTTTATATTGAAATCCAAATACCAGGAGGAGATTGTTTCGTGAACATAGAAAATTTGAAAATGTTTTGTTTGGTAGTGGATGAAGGAAGCATCAGTCAAGCCGCCAGATTAAGTTATGTCACGCAGCCAGCTGTAACGAGACAAATCCACCAACTGGAAAATTATTATGGGACATTGTTATTCGACAGAACGGAAGGGAAGATGAGGGTTACAGAGGCCGGAAAGCTGCTCTATCCGTTTGCCAAATCGATCGTGAACGACTTTTATCGTTCCAGCGAAGTGATTAAACAGTCAACAGGAGAGCAAAATACCACTCTCCATGTTGGGGCTTCCTTTACTATTGGGGAATATTTACTTCCCAGTCTGCTAGGTCGGTTCAAGAAAGAAATGCCTGATATCAAAGTAACCTTGACGATTAAAAATACTCCTGGCATTTTAGAGGATTTAACCAATGATGTCATTGACCTGGCCATGGTGGAGGGAATCGTGGACAACGGTAATCTGACGGTCGAGAAATATGCGGTTGATGAGCTTATTCTCGTTTGTTCGCCCGATCATTCGTGGGATGAGCAAATTAACATAGAAGAGCTGGCAAATGAAAGAGTGATCTGGCGTGAATCGATATCTGGTACACGTCTGATCGTAGAAAATATGCTAAGGGAAAATGGAGTTTTAGATAAAATTGAAAGCTATATGGAGTTAGGGAGTACCCAAGCGATCAAAAGCGCTGTAGAGGCTGGCCTTGGGATTAGTATCTTGCCGCGTTTAACGGTTGCTAAAGAATTGGAACAAGGGACATTACGAGAAGTGATAATCATCGGAGTAAAGATTATCAGGGATTTATGGCTGGTTAAAAAACACTACCGTTTCAACAAATTGGGCGTTTCTAAATTTTTGGATTTCATCCATCATAATTAATGTGGCTGTTGCGAGATCGTGAAAGAGCTGTCTAAAGGGATGCCTTAAAAGTAAAGAGCATCCCTATTTCTTAAGTGGTTTTATATTTTTCCTGCGCTTGTTCTGATTTACTCTCCGTAATGACACGGTCAATATCAAGATAGGGTTTGCCCCGTACTGCTTCATTCGAAACAATATTCACCGTATTTTTCCGATGATCTTTCATCATCATTACCTCCAAAGGAAAATTTCAATACATGCTGATAGTTTCTCCAATTAATGTTAGTTAAAACTCATATTGAAAAAATCCCCTTTTTAAAAAGTACTTACAAATTACGCCGTTCAATAGTTTGTCAAAGGATTTCAAACAAACTGTGAACTTATCACTATTGCCATGTTTTTTATAGGAAAAAGTAATATATTGATACCATAAAGAACAAACAAAATTTTGAAGGGCGGAATCATTTATGTTTAACAAATTTTTAAGAGAAAATAAGATTTCAGCTGTTATTTTAACAGTCTTACGTTTATACCTCGGTTATTCTTGGATTACAGCAGGTTTTCATAAATTAACAGGCGGTTTTGATGCTTCGGGCTTCTTAAAAGGAGCAATCGCAAATCCAGTAAAAGGCCCAGATGGTGCAGTGGTATTTGGCTGGTATGTAGATTTCTTAAAACACTTTGCCCTGCCAAACGTTGATGTATTCAACATATTAGTACCTTGGGGCGAAACACTAATCGGCTTAGGCTTAATCTTAGGATGTTTAACAACAACAGCGATGTTCTTTGGACTATTCATGAACTTCAGCTTTTTCCTTGCAGGTACAGTATCTCATAACCCAAGAGACATCTTCTTAGGCTTCATCATCTTAACAGCTGGTTATAACGCAGGAAGAATCGGTTTAGACCGTTGGGTCGTTCCTTTTATCAGAAAAATGAGCAAAAAAGGTACTGACAATGAAAAAACGAGAGTAACTGCGTAAATATAAAAAATGAAAAAGCTTGCAGAGAAATGGATCGTTCTCTGCAAGCTTTTTTTATATTTTTAAGCGTTATTTTTAAATTCCTGAAGGCTGAATAACTTTTTGTAATCAGGCCATCTCATTTTTGGCTTCATATAATCACGGAAGGAATAACAGCTTTTTTCTTGAGGATTCTTATTAAGGGATAAAATAAAGGATTCCAGGCGAGCTTTCATCATAAAAAAATAGGGATTATTCTTATCCAGAACAGGAATATCAACGATTTTAATCTTTTGTCCTGTTGAATTTTTGTATTCGAGGCTCTTAAATAACAAAATATCATCTTCTTTTTACCATTTTTAAACTATTATAGCGCATTAGAACACTAAAGCGTCAAAATATTGTTAAAATTTTATGGACAAATTTTATAAAGGGTCTGTTAGTTGAGTCAAACAATTCATTTTTCTAAAAGCAAAAAGGGTCTAAGTGACCGAAAACCGGAAAAAAAGAGAAATAGGGTAACATAAAAAGGGTTTACGTGACTGTATCCGAGATAAATGAGGAAAAGGGTAACGTAGGAAGGGCCTACGTGACAGAAAACGGGATGATAAAAAGTTTACGGTAACGTAGAACGTGAGGTACAAGTAAATAAAAGAACGTTTCATTGCCC
>NZ_JBALPP010000014.1:0-36923 GCF_036965425.1 Neobacillus drentensis
ACCTACAGGTACCATATTATTCTCCGGTACACTTTTTCCAAAATTAGCGCTTATAAAATTGAGCCAACTCAACAATCATTGCTCCCATTCTTTCGTTCTCAGGTGCAAGCACACGGTCAATTCCCTCTTCTTTCAATGCTTCAGCAGTAACTTTTCCGACAGCAACAGCTAAAATATTTTTCGTAAAACCTTGAGCAATAATTTCAAATATTTTATTTTCCTTTGCAAATTCGAAAAGGGAACGAACTTGTGTGGCAGTTGTAAAACAGACAGCATCACACTCATTGTTCTGGATTTCAGCACATAATTGCTCAAGAATTTTTCTTTCAGGGGCAATGTGCTGATACGGGAGAATTTTATGTACCACTCCGCCATTATCTTCAAAAAACTTAGTTAATACAGGTGCTGTCTCACCATGCAATTGGATCATAATTCGCTTCCCTGAGAAATTAAAGCTTTCGAGAGCAAGTGCTAATCCCTTGGTTGTTCCATCTTCGGCTTCAGCCACTGGTATGATTTCTAATTTTTTCAATGCGGAAAGTGTTTTATAACCCCTTGATGCAACTTTTGCTTTTTGTATTTGGTTTAAGAAATCGGCTAACAATCCTAACTTGTCTGCGAGTGTGACGAGAGTATCTAGTCCGATTCCCGTTGTGAAGATCACCCAATCCGCACCATTTTGAACAAATTCCAATATATCAGGCTCTACTTCCTTTTCTGCTAAAAAAACGGTACCTTGAAGTGGCCGAACAAGAGGTATTCCACCTTGTTTTTCTATTAATGTACTAATTTCTTCAGTTTTTCTCGATCCACATATGACCACTTTTTTTCCTGATAGACCCTTTTCCATCACACATATCCTTTCTAATGCTTATCTGCTATTCGTTGTATTTCATTGGAGTGGAATATACTTACACCCGTTTTGTTTGAAGCAGCAATCGCAGCCATTGCTTTTGCTACTGATTTTGCATGAATAGCTCTATAGGAGCGTAACGGCCCCACCATTAAAGTATTTAATAACCCACTTGCCTTTTCGGCGATTTTTTCTCCTAAGCGGAATTCATTTCTTTCTCCTAACAATAAAGATGGTCTAAAAATATTTAGGGAAGGTATATTTAATGTTTTAAGTGACCTTTCTACCTCTCCTTTAACTTGATTGTAAAAAAAGAATGATTTCGAATTAGCTCCCATTGCCGTGATAATGAGAAATTTTTCTGCACCGCTTTGTACGGCTAAATTTGCTGCCTCTATGGGATATTGGTAGTCAACTTTTCTAAAGGCCTCTTTGCTTTTTGCTTTTTTAATGGTTGTTCCTAAGCAGCAATAAACATCAGTAACCTTAAATAATTCTGAATATTTCTCCAACTGATCAAAATCAACTATATGCGGTTCACATCTTGAATCAGTTATTTCAATCGGTCTTCTTATTAGCAAATGTATTTTTTTATAATTATTTTGTTGGAGAAGTATTTGTACTAATTCGTTCCCAACAAGTCCACTTGAACCTAGAATTAGTGCCGTTTTTTCACCCATATTCATTCTTTTATTTACATTCTCCCTTCTTGCCTTAGGCGGTTTTTTAATAACATTTAAAAAAATCCCATAATATTGAATAGATGAATATAATGAGTTAAAGGTTTTTTTTATTTCATGTACATTGTTTATTATTCCTTGGACATACTGAAGGATGTAAATTTATGACAAGGAGGAATTTATGATGAGTGACAATCAATTTAGCAATTTTATAAATGAACTTTCCATCCAAACAAAAATGGAAAATGTCTGGAGTTATACGTGCGGATCCTGGGAAAATTGTAGTGAAGCGACCATACAATCCTTCCTGGCCCAATGCCTTGATTATAATATCGACCCTCAGTTCTGCATGAGCTGGGTTGAGCAGCATAAAGCGGAAATTCCAAATTGGAATGCGGTTTCCGAAACATCTCTTGGCTGGATCAATCAACATACCTCCAGCGGATCAGCGATTTCAGTTAGTGATGAGGGCCTTAGTTAATACTACTTATTACTGTCCCACGATTTCCCCATGGGACAGTTTCATTTATGAATAATATTATAGAGTTTTTCCAATCCATCTAGCAATCTAGGTGATGGTCTGCAATACAGTTCTTCCTCTAAAATGAGTATGTGATCATCACTTGGATAATTCAGCTTTTCGAAGCCAGGTCGCTTTTTTACCACGTTTTTTTGAACTTTTGCTTTACGAACCCCAACCCATGCAAGGCAAATATAATCTGGTTTTCTGCTCAAAACATCCTCCCAATCTGCCATTATACTTGCCATATCAACATCTTGAAAGATATTGACGGCCCCTGCCGCCTCTGAAATCTCCGTCAGCCAGTTAATTTTCCCCGGCGTAAAAATTGGCTTCGGCCACCATTCCCAATACAAAGTTGGACTCTTACTAGTATTCCTGCTTTGTTGTTTCACATTTTCAATCCGGGAACGAAATTGCCTGGCAGCAGCGAGCCCTCGTTCTTTTTCTCCTAAAACTTCCGCTGTTTTAATTAAATCCTCTTCGATATCTTTTAATGATTGCGGATTCAAGACAATATGGGGAATTTCACGTTGCTGTAAAGCTACAACATTTTTTTCCATGCCTGGTACACTTAATGAAGCCAGAACCATATCCGGCTGTAATTCCTCAACAAGGTCCATATTAATGGATAAATCCGGCCCCAGCCTAGGAAGGCCAGCAATTGCCTCAGGCCAGTCAGAAAAATCATCTACCCCTACTAATAAATGAGTTAATCCTAAATATTCCAATAATTCTGTATTACTTGGACACAAAGATATAATCCGCATTGGAGCTCTCTTCCCTTGTTAAAAACCATTGATACCTGGTTTTTTCTTTTTATCTGAATGGTTGAAAAAAATAAATCGTTATTCTAAAGTGACGTTCGTTTTTTATGCGGGACTATTTACCTCAGCAACTAACTTATATAAGAAACTGTAAATTAGTTGAAAGGCTTCACTAATGGTCATTTCCTCTTGAAACCCTGCAACATAGTTCAGAGTAAAATTTAAGTTCCAAAGACCATCTTCAGGACTAAACATTAAATCAAATTTGGCCCCATCACCATTTAGGTTCGAATTTAAATATTCCTTTATGTTTTTTTCATATTTCTTCTGCAGCTTTAAACCTAACATCACATCATAGGTTCCAAATACATCATCGACTTCTAAGGAAACCGCTTCAACCTTTATTTCTTCAAACGAACTTAATTCCATATAAACAAACTCGTTTTTATGTATTTTTAAATAGACAATCGGTTCGTTTAAAAAGGCGGAAGACTCTTCTGCAATCATCGTTTCTGTATCCTTGCTGCAGCGTTCTATGTAGGCATTAGAAAAAAGTGTTTTGGGATCTTTTTCTGTTATCATATTAAATTCTCCTTTATGGCAAATATCTTATGTTAATATTGATGGATTGTCTTTAAAATAGCAAATTTTCGAATCGAAAAAAAGAGGTGACCATGAAAGTCACCCCTTGCCATTAATTTTCAGCTAATTTACTTGTTACCTTATTACTTACTGACTGTTTATCGCCAGAATCTTCTGCTTGTTTTGCCCGTTTAATAAATAATGCAAGAACTAAAGCAAGACCAGCAATGAAGACGGACACATAGAATGCATCATTAATGCCTTCGAGCATTGCCTTCATCATGATTTGCTGTTTCATTTCAGCAATTACCTGAGGTGTCGGCTGCTTAGTCAAATGTTTCATTGCTGAGGCACCAATTTCAGTTGCATGTGTTTTTGCCCGAGTGGACATGACCGTAACCAGTAAGGCAGTTCCGATAGCCCCAGATACTTGCTGCATCGTACTATTCATGGCTGTTCCATGCGGATAGAATCGTGCAGGCAATTGGTTTAATCCGTTTGTCGTTACCGGCATATTGACCATCGACATACCAAACATCCGGAACGTATATAACATAATTAAGTGTGGGTATGTTGTGTCCAGCGTTAATTTACTTAACAAGTAACTCGTAACTACTGTAATCGTTAACCCAATAATCGCTAATAAACGCCCGCCAAACTTATCAAATAATTTTCCTGTTATCGGCATCATGATAGCCATAACAATTGCTCCTGGCAGCAACATCAAACCAGCATCTAAAGGAGAAATTCCACGAATCGTTTGAACATAAATAGGCAGAAGGATCATCCCAGAAAACATCGCCATTGTAACAACCATGGAAATTGCTGAAGAGAGCGCAAATGCAGGATACTTATAAATCTTAAAGTTAAGCATCGGACGTTCTTGTTTTAATTGACGTAAAATGAAGACAAGTAGTGAAACAACCCCAACTGCAATCGTTCCATACACTTCTGGACTATCCCAGCCTTCTTTTCCAGCTGAACTAAATCCGTATAAGATTCCCCCGAAACCTACGCTTGATAATAGTAGCGATAGGAAATCAAGACGATTATACGTTTTTTCCTTCTTATCTTTTAGCTTAAAGACTCCAATCAACATGACGATAATTGCAATTGGTGTAATGAAATGGAAAAGCATTCTCCAATCATAGTGTTCAATAATCCACCCTGATAGGGTTGGACCAATGGCTGGTGCGAACATTAATACTAATCCGAAAAACCCCATCGCTGTTCCACGTTTTTCAAGCGGAAAGCTTGTTAACATAACATTCATAAGCAACGGCATCATAATAGCGGAACCAGAAGCTTGAATCATCCGGCCAGCTAATAATATTGGAAACACATGGGCAAAACCTGCTAAAATTGTTCCTATTGTAAATAAGCCCATCGCTGTTAAGAATAATTGGCGGACAGAATATTTTTGAATTAAAAATGCTGTTGTTGGTATAAGTATTCCATTTACTAACATGAAACCAGTTGTCAGCCATTGAACGGTCGATGCTTCAACATCTAAGTCCTTCATGATCGATGGCAGCGCGATATTTAACAATGTGTTATTTAAGAATGCTATAAAAGCTCCAATCATCAAAACGGCAATAATTCCGTACGGTGGACGATTAGTTTGTTTATTTGATTGTTCCATTGTATTCCTCCCTGTGTACCCCTTGTTCATTTTTTTATACCCCTGTTTCACACTTACATAATAATATACGCATGGTTCAATTTTTGCAATAAAAAAGTTTGCTAAATATTAAGGTTTGTAAAGAAAACGTTTTTCATGTACTATATTTTTGTACTCTAAGTACAATATGAAACCAAGGTGATTTTATGAATGACCGAAAGCAGCATGTTGTCAAGGTAGCACACCAGTTATTTATCGATAAAGGATTCCAAGCCACATCAATCCAAGATATTTTAGAATATAGTGGAATATCAAAAGGTACTTTTTATAACTACTTTGCATCAAAAAACGAACTATTAATGGCCATTTTCAAAAAGAACTATGTCGAATTGGAAAAAGAACGGAATGAATTATTAATTGGTCAAAACCGTTCAGATATAGAGATTTTTATTAAACAAGTGGAAATACAATTAAAGACAAATAGAAAGAATAACTTAATTTCATTATTTGAAGAAGTAATGGTTTTAAATGATACAGATCTTAAGGAATATATGCAACAAGGCCAATTAAAAAATATAAGTTGGATATATCAGCGGTTAATCGACATTTTTGGTGAAAAAAGGAAACCTTATTTATTGGATAGTGCGATCATGTTTATGGGGATTCTTCGTGAAAATCTTAAATATCATCAAAGGGCAAATGAATCAAATGCAAATATTGGGCATGTGGTCCGATTTTCTGTTAAGCGTTTGATGAAAATAGTCGATGAATTAGTGGAATCTGATGATCAATTAATTCAGCCAGAGCTATTTGAAAGCTGGCTGCCTGACTGCAGAAGACCGAATCTCGCCTTTCAAAAAAAGCTCCATCATTCTATTTTTATACTGAAAAGTACTTTTATTCAAAATGAGAAACAATCAAAATCCACCGAGTTATTAGATTTTATTGAGGATGAACTGATGGAATCCAAGAGTCCACGTAGATTCCTCATCGAAAGTGCCATCCTTTCATTAAAAACATTTGGAAGAAAAGAAATTGAAAAAGACCTCCTGCAGCTCGAACAGTTTGTTGAAGAATATTTCGGAGAAGCATCTTTTTAAGTTCCAAATAAAAAAGCGCCTGAGAACATCAAATTTTGATGACCAGGCGCTTTATCTTTTTATTTGTCTAAGAATGTACTTGGCATGACCACGGCAACGACTTCTCCGCGGGCACAGAGGGTATCCTTCGCATAAACTTGGGTTTCCACTTTAAATTTCTTCGGGTGAATCTCGGTCACAGCTCCAATCGCTTTTAACGGTACACCATGGGGGGTTGGCTTTAAAAAATTAACATTTAAAGAAGCTGTCACAAATCGCGGCGGTTCTGCTTCATCCCCTGGTTCATGGCCATTTTTCCGATGCAGCGCCAATGCGGCAGACCCGGTCCCGTGGCAATCAATGAGCGAGGCAACGATTCCTCCGTAAACAAACCCAGGAAGTGCCATGTGCTTCGGTTCAGGTGTATAAATGGTAATGGTTTGTTCCCCCTGCCAGCCTGTTCGGAAATGATGCCCCTCTTCATTCATTCGGCCGCAGCCATAACACCACGCAAAATCTTCTGGATATTCATCTTGAATGGCCTTTAAAATCTTTTCTTCCAAGGTGCTCCCTCTTTTCATCGTTTGATAAATTTATAATTTCTTTAATAAATCTCGATTTAGCTCGTCCACAGAACGTTTCCCAGATAGAGCCAATGTTAAATCAAAATCAGCAAGCAAATTTCTCAAAACCTGTTTAACCCCATCTTCGCCAGCTAAAGCAAGTCCATACATGAATGGACGGCCAATTAATACCGCTTTTGCCCCTAATGCTAATGCCTTGATCATATCTGAACCTCTGCGAATGCCGCTGTCCAGTAAGACAGGGATTTCCCCCTTAACAGCATCAACGATCTCAGGTAAAGCATCAATAGCGGTAATGGCTCCATCCACTTGTCTGCCGCCATGATTGCTGACAATAATTCCGTCGACTCCATGTTCGACAGCAAGTTTTGCATCATCTGGATGCAAGATGCCTTTTAACAGGATTGGCAGCGATGTATGACTTTTAATAAACTTTAAATCCTTCCAGGTTAAGGTTGGATTCCCGAAAACGCGGGACCAGAGCGTGATGGCCGAATTCATATCCTCCTGAGGAGATTTCTCCAATCTGGAGCAAAAAACAGGATCCTCAAGATAATTTCCAATTCCCTTTGCTTCCAAAAACGGCAGGTAAGCATGCTCAATATCCTTTTCCCGCCATGCCATCATCGGTGTGTCAAGTGTGATCACAATCGCACTATAGCCAGCTGCCTCTGCCCTTTTGACCATACTTGCGGCAATTTCTCTGTCATTACTCCAATAAAGCTGAAACCATCTTTCCCCTTGTCCTGCTTCTGACGCTATATTTTCCAGGCTGTATGTAGAAGCTGTACTTGCAATAAAAGGAACGTTCATCGCTGCTGCTCCGCGAGCACTTGCCAACTCCCCTTCTGGGTGTACAATCGATTGCACTCCGACGGGTGCAAGCAATAGCGGATAAGGGAGTTTTTTTCCAAAAAGCTCAATGCTTAAGTCCCTTTTAGATGTATCACATAACATTCGAGGGACGATTTGCCATTTTTCAAAAGCTTTATTATTTTGTTTGGCTGTAATCTCGGCACCTGCTGAAGCAGCTACATAGTAATAGGGTTTTGCATCTAAAAGCGCCTTCGCCTTTGTTTCTAGTTCTTCATAGGAAACTGGAATAATATTTTTCTCCAACTGCTGGTACACCTTTAATTGAACATGATTACCAAAACTCAAATTTCATTCCTCCCCCTTAACTGTAAACGCTTACCTTTTTATGATACCATTGAAAAAAATAAAGGGTCAACGAATAGACGCAATATTATAAAAATAAGGAAGTGAATAGACTTCACTCCCTTTCTTCATTTTAGAGATAAAAATAAATGAGAAATGGGGCAATCAATGACATACACAGTGCTGCTGTGATCATAGCGATACTTCCCATCGCACCTTCTACTTCTCCCCAATCAAACGCTCGTTTCGCTCCAATTGCTTGAGCGGATGTTCCCAAGGCTAACCCCTTAGCAATTTTACTCTTAATTCGCGTGTATTTTAATAACCCCGGTCCAATAACCAGTGAAAAAATGGCTGAAACAAATACAAAAGAAACCGTTAAGGATGGAATCCCTCCTAGTGATTGTGAGATAGAAAGGGCAATTGGAGCAGTAACAGATTTGGGAATCATCGAAATCATCATTTCTTGATTCATATGCATTACCTTGGTTAACAATACTATGGACGCCACACCTGTCAACGTACCTGTCATTACTGCACAAACAATTATGAAGAAATTTTTTTTAATCAAAGCAAATTGTTTATATAATGGAACAGCAAGTGAAACCGTTGCTGTACCCATTAGCAGTGAGAAGAGATTAGTTCCAGAAGTGTATCCAGTAAAATTGAGATGAAAAAGAGTCAAAACGCAAATAATAAAAACGGTACAAGTATATAACGGATTAAGCCAAGCCTTTTTAAATTTTTGAAAAACCAGCACCCCCATTAAGTAGCTGGCAACTGTAATAAAAGTACACAATAAAATATTATCAATCATTTTCTCCATTTCGTTTGCTCCTTTTACTAGTAGTTTCAATCATTTCTGCAATTATGGCTGTTATAAACAGTACAACCAGACTACTAACTGCTAAAATCGCAGAAAGCTTTATCCCTTCGTTTCGAAAAATCCTTGTAAAATGCCATATTCCTACAGCAAAAGGAATAAAAAGAAGAGTTATATGTTTGATATGCAACTGAGCCACTGACTCCACCCATTTTAAATCACAAATCCCTAATATCAAGGCTATGAATAGCAATATCATACCGACAATACTTCCAGAAAGCGGGAGACTAAACCAAGTTACCAACCCATTTCCCAATAGATAAAAAACGAGGATTGTTAAAAACTGAGCAAAATATTGAACCATTCTTTTGTACCTCCAATACCTATGGAAAAAGCAAGAATCGTTTTCCTTTTTGTAAGTATGTCATACGAAAAACGGAAATTCAGTATTGTTGTCAGGACTCCTTACTAAGAAATTTAATTAAGATAGAGAAATGTCAGAAAAAAACTTACATTTTTTATGCCCAACTTCCAGTTGACTTAATTTTCAAATAATATAAGATAAAATTTAGTAGTGCGAAATAAATAAGGGGGCAAAATGATGGAAAAAACAGTTAAAAAACGGCTAAATCGCTCAGAAATACCAGAGGAATTGACTTGGAATCTCGATGATTTATTCCCATCAGAGCAGGCATGGGAACAAGAATTAAAGGTAATTGAACAAGATATTTCACAATTTGATAGATTTAAAGATACCTTACATACTGGATCTAAAGCCTTATTAGATTGTTTAGTCGCACAAGAACACCTTTCGAAGAAAATTATTAAAGCTTGGACTTTCGCGAGTTTGAAACAATCTGCAGATGGAACTGATCCCAATCATCAAGCCAATTTGGCTAACTTCTATTCCTTACGAACAAAAAGCATTGCTGCTCTGTCCTTTATTGATTCGGAAATTCTTGCCCTTGAGGATGGTATGGTAGAAAAACACCTTCAGCAGGAACCTGAGCTCCAACCTTTTCGTAAAAATTTATTAGAGCTGCTTGAAACGAAAAAACATAAGCTATCGCCAGAAACGGAGGAAGTACTGGCTGCACTTGGTGAGCTGCAAGGTGCCCCGTACCAAATTTATCAAATGAGCAAATTAGCGGACATGGAGTTCGCACCTATTCAGGACGCGAATGGAAGCGAATTGCCTGTATCGTTTGCCTTATTTGAGAACCGTTATGAATTTTCACCAGACACTGAGATTCGCAGAAAAGCATATGATTCGTTTGTTTCCACACTTAGGAAATATAAAAATACAATGGCAGCAACATATGCTGCAGAAGTCATAAAACAAGTCACCCTTTCCCGCCTGCGGAAATATGATTCCGTCACCCATATGCTGCTAGAGCCGCACCAGGTATCACTAGAAATGTATAACAATCAAATTGACATTATTTATCAAGAGCTCGCCCCGCATATGCGCCGCTTTGCCCAACTGAAACAAAGACATTTAGGTCTGGACAAAATGCTTTTCTGTGATTTGAAAGCCCCATTGGATGCGGATTTCAATCCATCAACCACCTTTGAAGAAGCAAGCCAATTAATCTTAGAATCAATTAAGATCATGGGGCCTGAATATAGCGAAATCATCGAACGGGGCTTTAAGGAAAGATGGGTCGACCGAGCTGACAATGTTGGAAAATCAACTGGTGCCTTCTGTTCGAGCCCATATGGTTCCCATCCATATGTTCTTATCACATGGCAGGATAATATGCGCGGCTGTTTCACCCTGGCACATGAATTCGGACATGCCGGACATTTTTATTTAGCCAATAAAAATCAACGAATCATGAATGTCCGCCCATCGATGTATTTTGTTGAAGCCCCTTCCACCATGAATGAAATGCTTTTGGGGCAGCACTTGCTCTCAAATACAGAAGATAAACAAATGCGGCGTTGGGTGATTCTGCAATTATTAGGAACGTACTATCATAACTTTGTTACCCATTTACTTGAAGCCGAATATCAACGCCGTGTTTATGCGCTCGCTGAAGAAGGTAAGGCCCTAACAGCCAAAACATTAACTGAATTGACAAGTGATGTCCTTACCGAATTCTGGGGAAATACGGTTGAGATCGATGAAGGTGCAGGACTTACATGGATGCGTCAGCCTCATTATTACATGGGACTATACCCATATACCTACTCTGCCGGCTTGACTGTTTCTACAGCTGTGGCCCAAATGATAAAAGAAGAAGGTCAGCCAGCCATTGATCGCTGGCTTGAAGTACTTCGTGCAGGCGGCACTATGAAACCGCTTGAACTCATTAAGTGTGCGGGACTCGATATGTCGACTCCTGACCCAATCCGTAAAGCTGTTTCTTATGTGGGGTCATTAATTGATGAACTGGAACAGTTATATAACTAACATAAAAAATAAGAAAACCCATGAGATTCCATTTCATGGGTTTTCTTAAGACTTAATTCTCTACAAGGTTCATAATTGTGGCTTCATATTCAGACAATGCTTCATCTAGAATTTTTAATCCCTCATCAATTTGTTCTTTTGTGACGATTAACGGTGGAATCATTCTAATTACTTCACTATGATTTCCGCAAAGGTAAAATAATACCCCTTTTTCAAGCGCCAAATCAAGAATTTTTAACAATGCCTTGCCATCCGGATCCCCAGTTTTTGGATCAACAATTTCAATTCCAATCATTAGACCAACAGCACGAATGCTTCCGATAACAGAGTGCCTTTCTTTAATCCGCTCAAGCTGTTCGACTGCATACTTTCCCATATTCCTTGTGTTTTGGAGAAGGTTTTCCTCTTTCATCACTTCCAAGGTGGCAAGTCCAACTGAACATGCAATTGGATTACCGCCAAAGGTTGTCCCATGACTGCCTAGCGGCCATTGCTTCATTAAATCACTAGATGCGACAGTTGCGCTTAAAGGGAGACCAGAAGCAATCCCTTTTGCAATTGCCATTATGTCAGGAGTGACATCAAAAGTTTGTGCCGCGAACCATTCTCCCGTACGTCCAAATCCAGTTTGGACTTCATCAAAAATGAGTAAAATGTTATGTCGGTCACAAATTTCACGGACTCTTTTCAACCAGCCTTTTGGTGGAACGATATATCCGCCTTCTCCAAGAACCGGTTCTAGAATAACACATGCCACTTCTTCTGGAGTAACTTGATGGCTAAATAAGCTAGCAAAATCTTTTTCTAATTTTTCAATAACAAATGCTTCCGGATCTTTACCCTGTGGACACTCTTTCACATTGGCATATGGAATTTGATAGGTTAGACCAGATGGCTGCATAAATTTTCGATATTTACTTTTAGAAGTGGTGACACTTAGCGCCCCTAATGAACGGCCATGGAAACAACCTGTAAAAGAAATCACATAAGGCCGTTTTGTAACATATTTAGCGAGCTTAATCGAACCTTCAATTGCTTCTGCGCCACTGTTTGCAAAGAAAAAGCAGTCTAGTTCCCCCGGTAATATTTCGGCAAGTTCATCTGCTAAACGTAAAATGGATTCGTACATAATGACACCAGAAGGTCCATGCATTAAACCATCAGCTGCATCTTTAATCGCTTGAACAATTTTTGGGTGTCGGTGTCCAACATTGGTAACGGCAATACCTGATGTAAAATCAAGATATTTTTTGCCATCAACACCGTAGTAATAACAGCCCTCTTCTTTCACTACAGGTAAATTCGGATGATCCTTCGCCATACTAGGAGCAAGACGATTTGGCATATTTTTTATAAGATGTTCCCAATTTTTCCCCATTTATTGATCCCCCCATAAGTAATACATCACTTGTTAAATTTTATTATTTGATAGATTTTAAACTTTCTTCCCTAATTAGAGACAGTAGTTCTTCTTTATATTCGGCAAATTCCACAGTCGCCTTCACACTGAAATCTCTTGGTCTTTCTAAAGTAATCGGAACCTTTTTCTTTAATCGTCCAGGTCTTGCCGTCATTACATAAACAGAGTCTGCTAAGAAAATAGATTCATCTACATCATGGGTAATGAATAAAATCGTCTTTTTTGACTCTTCCCATGCTTTTAACAACACTTCCTGCATGATGTTCCTCGTTTGAGCATCTAAGGCTCCAAATGGTTCATCCATTAATAAAATTTTCGGATCGTTTGCTAAGGCGCGGGCAATAGCGACACGTTGTTTCATACCGCCTGACAATTGAATCGGATAGTGCTTCTCAAAGCCTTCCAAACCAATTAATTGCAAATAATGACGAGCCACATCGTCCCGTTCTTTTTGCGAAATTCCTTTTAACTTTAAACCAAAGGTAATATTCTCTTTAACGCTTAACCAAGGGTACAAGGTATAGGATTGAAATACCATTCCTCTGTCAGAACCAGGTCCCTTTATTTCCTCTCCATCTAGGAGAACTTTACCTGATGTTGATTCTTCCAATCCTGCCACAATTCGCAAAACGGTAGATTTTCCACATCCGGATGGACCTAAAATCGTCACAAACTCCCCTTCTTCAATCGAAAAGGAAGTCTTTTCTAATGCTGTCGTTTCACCGCTTTTTGTTTTAAAGATTTTACCAACTTCTTTAATTTCTAATTTTGGTTTACTAATGTTAGGAATTATCGGTTTAACTTTTTCTATTTCTTTAACAACAGGAGTGACCATCCTACAAACCGTCCTTTCTCATCCACGAAAACGAAGCGCGGTAAATGGCTTTAAAAATAATATCGGTTATGAGACCTAGTAAACCAATGATTAAAATCCCCACGATGATTTTATCTGGCTGTAAGAACCTTGATGCTTGCATAATCATGTAACCCAATCCGCTTGATGCTCCGACAATTTCAGCTACAACTAGATAAGTCCACGCCCATCCAAACGTAATCCGAAGGGTGTCGACAATTCCCGGTAAGGCAGCTGGAAGAATTACCTTTGTAAAAACCTGTGCTTTCTTTGCCCCTAAAGTATAGGAAACATCCACCAAATCATTTTGAACGTTTTTTGTCACATCCATAATCATTAGCGTAAGCTGAAAAAATGTTCCTAAGAAAATAACACTCATTTTTTCAGCCTCTCCAAGACCAATCCATAAAATCAATAAAGGGATGAATGCTGAAGCTGGCATATAACGAATAAAGCCAATGACAGGCTCAAATGCCCCTTCCATAATCCTTAATGATCCCATTAAGATTCCTAAAGGAATCCCAATAATGGCAGCAATAAGAAACCCCAATAACACCCGTGAAAAACTAATTCCGATATCTGAAAGAATGTCTCCATTGACGAATAAATCAACAGCTGTAGCTAGCACTGCTGACGGACTAGGTAAAAATAGGGGATTCACCAACTTGCCGTAGCTTAGTACTGACCAAACCAATAATAATAGAAGAAACGTAAGAAGGCCTGCTGATGTATAAAGCGGTTTAGATATTTCTTTATTAGGGGTTAATAATTTTGCTAACATTAAATCACCTATTTTCTCTATTAATCTTTTATAAAAAAGCCTAACAAATGAGGCCGGAAGAACACCTCATGAGTCAGGCTTCATTTTCATTTTATTTTTCTATTTTTGAAAGCTTGGATTGATAACATTGTCCACTTTTGGTTCTTTGTCAATTATCTTTTGATCTTTGTAAAACTTAATTGCATTTTCAGCTGATTGATAAATGTCTCCTTTTGCACTTTCAGTTCCGAAAAGTTTTTGATTATCCTCTTTGGAGAAAAATTTTAATCCGGTTACTGTTCCTTCAAATTCTTTTAAATCGATTTTTAGACCTTTGGCCATAATTTCGTTTGCTTCTTTCTCATGCTCTTTCCAATATGTCATCGCTTCACCCATCGCCTTAACAAATGCTTTTACATCTTCCGGACGGTTTTTGATAACATCTTCCTTAAAGCTGACCGTATCCACAATAATTCCAGGCAGATCCTTTGTTGTTAACAATACTTTTCCGTTTGCTTGTGATCCCTTTGTTAACCAAGGCTCCCATGTTACCGCTGCATCAACTTTACCCGCAGCAAAAGCGGCTCCTGCATCTCCTGCTGACATTTGAACAACTTGGACATCTTTTTCTGTTAATCCGCCTTGTTTTAATGCTTGCAGAGCAAGCATATGGCTTGTTGAACCTACTTCAAATGCAACCGTTTTTCCTTTTAAGTCTTTAACACTATTAATATTATTTTTCACGAGAATCCCATCTCCGCCGTGGGAATCATCTAATAACCAAACAACTTGAACCGGAATATTTGATGCCGCTAAAGAAACCTGGACATCAAGTGCCGTTGCCATTCCATCAATTTTTCCACTTGCTAACGCTTGTTTTCGTTCGCCTAATCCTTCTACAATGGAAAGATCCACATCAATACCATTCTTTTTAAAAAAGCCTTTTTCCTTGGCTAAAAATAATGGGCCATAACCTGTCCAAGTAGGCAGCGTCACTTTCAATGGTTCAGACGACTTTCCTTTCTTGGAACTGCCGGAAGCTTCCTCTTTTCCACATGCCGCCAGCGCTAATAATAACATTATTGAACAAACAACCACTAACCATTTTTTCATTACTATTTCCCCCTTTATATTTATAATGAAATACTTAAAAACTCTTGCCCAATTCCATCCGCTTGTTTTACAGCTCTTATCACCATTTCAGGTGTGACTTCAAATGGCATGTTTGCCATATCTTCAATCGTGACGGTTATTTCACCTAGCTTATTCCATTCATAATCGGTTAACTCACTTATACCCATTTGCTCTAAAGTAAAGGGAAGTCCGATTTCCTGATAATAACGAATTAAGTTTGGCAGCTCTTCTTCCTTTGATTCCAAACATAATTGCGCAAGGATTCCAAAGGCGACAATTTCACCGTGATACGATTGATGACATTCCGGAAATATGGTTAAGCCAGAATAAATGGCGTGGGCTCCTGCTGTCCGACAATCATCCCCACCGTACCCGCTCACACTTCCGCTTATTAAAATAATCGCATCGACAACATCTTCAAATGCTTTCGTTAAAGTGGAGGATTCAACAGATTGAATTGCTTCATGACCAATCTCATGTAAAGTTTTATAAACTTGTGCCGCTATCGCAAAGGCTGTTTGATTTAGCGCAGTTGGATTCGCTTTTTGTATAGTAGCCCTTGTTTCAAACCATTTTGCCAGCGTATCACCAATCCCTGCTATTAAAAAGCGAACGGGAGCTTTTAAAAGCATTGTCGAATCTACTATGACCAGCTCTGGAGCTTTCGACTCCCTACCAATTCCAATAAATTCACCTTCATCGTTATAAAGAATAGAAATAGGTGTTGCCGCAGCACATGTGGCCGCTATGGTTGGGATAATTACCACTGGTTTATTTAGTTTGAATGCCACAGCTTTAACCGTATCAATGGCTTTGCCTCCACCTGTTCCAATCAAAACATCGAAGTCTTGGCTCAGTAATTTGTCTACCAGTCTATTAATATTGGTTTCAGAAGATTCTCCACCATACCAAAGGGAGGGCAACAAAGACATACCTTCTGCGGACACACTCTTTCTTAATGTGTCTTCTACAATATCTACACTAACCTTTCCTCCTATAAGTACAGCAGTTTTTCCGAAATTTCTTATGTACGATCCAGCCGCTGTTAATATACCGGCCTCTCTTACATACTGTGCAGGTCCTACAGTCACTTTCATATTCCATCCCCCTTTGATTATTGAAAAATCGTAAAACACATAACATTCCTTTAATATAAATATTCAAAAATCTTATGTCAATATAGATTTTAAATATTCAGCAATTAAATGTTTATAATTAAATGGAAATAAATATACATAAATCTAGTTATTTAAATATATTTTCTAGATATTATCTTTGAATAAATATTAATTTTATAATATTAATAACTCTCCTTACCTCCCCCCATCCTCTACCTAAATTTTTCTTTTTATTAACAATAAAACATGCAATTTTTATGCCACCTTTTAATCTATTCCGTGCTTTCTGAGTTTTCTAAATACTGATGGTTGACTGATGCCTAATGCTTTGGCGATTTGAGTCGTAGTTTTATAACGTTTTCTAGCTTTTATCAGGACTTGCTTTTCAACGCTATCAAGTACTTCATCCAAAGATCGATTCCCATCTTCAATCGTTGCAACCTCCTGGTATGTCTTTCGATAGCGTTCAGGCAGGCTTTCTACTTCAATTAACTGCTTAGAGGACGTAACCACTAGCCTTTCAATTAAATTGATTAACTCCCTCACATTTCCTTTCCATTCATTTGTCAGCAATAAATGAATAACCCCTTCATCAAGGGCTCGTTCTCTGTTATATTTTTCAGAGAAATACTTTAAAAAGTAGTCAACTAAGGGAATAATGTCCGTTGGACGTTTTCGTAAAGGAGGAATGGTGATAGGTACAACATTTAGACGAAAAAAAAGATCCTGGCGAAACGTTTTTTCCTCAATCGCTTTCTCTAAATCTTTATTTGTAGCTGCTAAGATTCGGAAATCAACTTTTCTGACCTTTGTTCCTCCGACCCGGTAAAACTGTTTTTCCTGGATAAACTTCAGTATTTTGACTTGATTAGCTAACGACAACTCCCCAATCTCATCCAAAAATAATGTCCCACCCTCTGCAAGCTCCGCTAAGCCTACTTTTCCTTTATTGCTTGCGCCTGTAAAGGACCCAGATTCATAACCAAAAAACTCTGCCTCAAAAAGAGACTCAGGGATCGCTCCACAGTTCACTTCAATAAATGGGCCATCTTTTCTGGGACTTTTATTGTGAATAAATTTCGCAATGTGTGATTTTCCTACTCCTGATTCACCAAGAAGTAACACATTTACATCGATTTCAGCTACCTGTAAAGAAAGTTGTAAAACCTTTTTCATTTCATCTCCGCTTGCAATCATACCTTCAGTATAGAAATGAAGATTTCTAAGCATTTCAAGCTCACTTTTTACTCTTTCCATTTCATCTTCCATATCGGTTAAATATTTTTGCATATTTAGTAACTCGGTAATATCATGTGAATAACTAACGATTCGGACAAGTTGATTTTCCTGATTGAAAACTGGTATGCCAGTAACCAATAATTTTTTTCCATCATTTGTGGTTTGGACAATTGTAATTTTCTTCTTTTCTTTTAACACCATGGGGGTCAATATTGGTGTAAAAACTCCTTCTTTTTCAAGTTCATAAACCGACCTGCCAACCATTTCATTCGATTTTAGGTTATAAATACCTTCGGTCGCTTCGCTTACTTTCAAAATAATCCCATCCGTATTGGTCACTAAAATATCATCCTGTAATGAGTGCAAAATGGCTTCACTTTCGTTCCAACTATTTTTTTCATTGATCAGAATAACTCCTCCTCACACACTCTTTTATTACACCTCTTTTATTCAATTTTGAATAATAGAAATGAAAAATCCATCTATAATTCAGTTATATCAAATAAATGATTGTTTTTATACAATTTTGAATATTTTATTTATAATTGAATTAAATATTAGTCCCCCTTCCATGCACAATACTCTTTATGAAAAATTGAGAATTCCCGACAAAAACATTAATAAGGGAACATATTTATTAATATTACAGCTCCATTTATAAGGAGGTTTCCATGCAAAATATTCCACTTATCCTGCATAAGCTGCATCCTGAAAATAAAGAGACACCCATTCAGTTTATTGAGACAGACATTCTTCCACCTAGATTATTTTATCGAAGAAACCATTTCTCCTATCCACAGCTAACCTATTCTTACTATTGGTTACCTATCAACGGCCATGTTCAAATACCTAGAATTTTTTCCATGCAGGAGATTATGAAGTTCCCTGCAACAACCATAAAGGTTGCCACGGAATGTGCAGGTAATAAACGAGGACTATTTGAACCAAAGGTTTTTGGAGAACAGTGGGAAAAAGGTGGGATTAGTCAAGGCTATTGGAAAGGAGTATCTTTAAGGACACTGCTGGAAGCAGCTGGAATAAAAGATGGTGCAAAGGAAGTTGTCGTGGAGGGGTATGATTACGGAAAAAGAACTGACCTCGAGGGAGATGTTCCTTTTAAAAGAAGCCTTCCCGTAGAAAAAGCCTTGCATCCAGACACGATTATAGCCTACGAATACAATAATCAACCAATTCCATTTAAGCATGGATATCCATTGAGATTGATTGTTCCACATTGGTATGGAATGGCTTCTGTAAAATGGATTAAGCAAATAACCTTAATTGATTTTTATTTTACTGGACCATTTCAATCGATGGACTATGTTTATTTTCCAAATAAAAATAATGACGAAGGAGCTTTTCCCGTAACCGACTTGAAGGTAAATTCAACTATTCAAAAGCCACTTGATAGAGAATTTCTAAATATAGGCAAACATATCATTAAAGGAATTGCTTGGACAGGTAAAGGTGAAATTTCCAAGGTTGATATTAGTACGGATAAAGGTCAAACATGGGCTCCCGCTAATTTAGTAGATCCAAGTCAAGGAAACTATAGCTGGGTACCCTGGTCATATGAGTGGACAGTTGAAGCAATAGGTGAGTACACCATCTTTTCCAAAGCAACAGATTCCTCCAATCGCATCCAACCTTCAAATCCTTTTTGGAATCGAAAAGGATACGGCTACAACGCATGGGATCAAATCACGGTTAAGATTGAATAGGGTGACAGGCACGTGGATGGTGCCTGTCACCCTATTCTTGATTATTGAACCTTCAGAATCCGATTCTGAAGATTATAGGTAAATGGCTTTGGCTGTGCTGAAATATAATTGACGAGCGCTTCCAAATCCACTGGTCCGACTTCTTTATTTTGCGCTTTCGTAAATACTGTGAACCCATCTCCCCCGCCAGAAAGGAAGATATTTGCTGTCACTGTGTAAGGGGTATTAGGATCAAGAACTGTTCCATCTGGGAGCTTCATGCTCACTACCCTTTGACCAACTGGTTTATTAGGATCCCACGAATAAGTCAATCCAGAAATTTGCAGCATGCTCGTTTTCTCCCCCCATTGCTGCTCAAGCAAGTCTCGAATCTGCTGACCCGTCATTGTCATCTTGACAAGTTCATTATTAAATGGCTGAACAGTATAAACCTCACCCCATGTGATATCCCCTGCATCAATATCGGCACGTATACCTCCCGGATTCATAAATGCAAATTGAGTGCTCATCGCTGACCGTTGGGCATCTGCGATAAAGTCTCCCAAGACGGATTCTCCATTTCCATTTTGCAGGGCCGTTAATGGAACAGACGTAGATCCCACTATCCGATTTACAATTGGAGCAATTTTTGCTTCGTAGCCTTCAATGATTTGTTTAATTTCAGGGTCAGGCTCTATACCTTCTTGAAACGTTGTGACGATTTCCGCTCTTTTTGAAACAATATCCTTTGTTTTTGGATCAATTTGGATATCCACGTCGGAAAATGCCGTTCCATATGAATAGGATTGAATTACTAATTTATTATCAATGGTGGCATTCATATAGGCATGGTTATGCCCACCAAATATAATATCCACTTCATCGTCAACACGATTAGCAATATCAACCAGCTGTCCTGTTGGATTTTCCCCATTTGTTCCTGATGTACCAGGGTTATGTGCTAAAACAATAATTGATTTCACACCTTGCTTTTTTAATTCGGCCACGTTTCGATTGATAGCTTCAACTTCATCAGTGAATTTTAAACCCGCCACTCCGCTAGGCACCACAACAGTAGGAGTTTCGGTGGTAACCACTCCGATAAAACCAATGGACATTCCATCTACTTTTAAAACTTTATAAGGCGGTAAAATCGTTTTTCCTGTCTTCTCATCGATAACATTGGCAACGATCCACGGAAAATTAGAGCCCGCAAAATTTCCTGTTTTTGGATGACTTCCACCGTTAATAAGGCGGAGAAGTTCTTTTACTCCTTCATCGAACTCATGGTTTCCAACCGTTCCAATATCAAAGCCAAGCTTATTTAAGATTTCAATTGTCGGTTCATCCTGTAAAAGGGCGGATACTGGCGGACTTGCCCCGACCATGTCACCAGCTTGAACAAAAAGCGTGTTCTTATTTTCTGCTGCCCTTTGTTTTAAATATGCTGCTAAAAAATCCACTCGCCCTGCCGGCCTGCCATTAACTTTCCTTGTTACATTTAATTGACCGTGCAGATCATTAATACCCAAAAGCTGTATTTGTTTTAAACGATTATTAGCGGCTGGCGGTTTTGGTTTCTTAAGTTTTGTTTCCGGCCGATTCGATTTATGACCATGGTATTCCTCAGATAATCCCTGGTCCCCTGTTTCAGAAGGCTGCTGCCTGCTAACTTCTAAACCATATGGCTTTCTTACATTTGTCTCATCCAAAACACGGGCAGATACATCTTGATTTCCAGTCCATCCAATAATAGTGAAAATACTCAAGGATATAAAGGACCTATAAACCCATACCATAATATTCCTCCTTTGGTTATTCTTAAAAAGCCAAAGCTATTTTTTGCTTATATATGGAGGAATATACAAGGTGCTTTGGAAAATAAAAAAGCAGAATCTAGTGGTTTCCACATAGATTCTGCCTTTATTAATTTCCTTTAGCGATAAGGCTTTCGTATGCAATGGATGTTCTTACTTCAACCGTTAATGTCCCTTTTCCGTAAATGGTTTTGATTAAAATAGGAACACCCTTCGTATTTTGAAATCTAAAGTCTGGACCGCCATACGAGACTGTAGCATCCCGCCCTGCAGGGACGTAGCCGACAGACAATGAGTGGTGATGTTTTTCGACATAACTAACTCCTATTTGATCGACTGAGTTAAATAAAGTGGAAGAGGTTTGGCAAATTCCTCCGCCAATGCCATCGACTAATTGCTTATTGACGATTTCCTTTGCCTTTTGATAGCCATGTGCTGCATCACTTGGCCCAACGGTTGTATTAAAGGAGAAAAAGTCACCAGCTCCAACAATGACATTATTAATGGCTTGAGCTGACAACTCAATATTTTTCGAGCGCCCGATTACCCGGCTGTCAAACCTGGTCGTATAGCTTGCCACGACCACTTCATTTAAATGGGCAACATCCTCTGGTTTATAGCCGCTTTCGGTGACATAAAGCGGAAGCTCAACGTCACCGCCATTTACCGATGCCGCCATTATTTTTTCCACTAGCTCGGATTCCTCTAGGATAACTTGAGGCTTTCCTTTTATAATTTGTCCATTTGCATCAATCCGGTCAAGGATCATTCTTTGATCGTAGCCAGGCGTTGTTTGTGTTCCCCTAGCCATATCCTTTGCCCAATTCTCAATTTCCTTTTGATAAGTTCCTTTATTGTCATCAAATCCCATTTCGAGAGGAATGAAGGTTTTTAAAATCGCTTTTGTATTCGGATCAATGATATTAACCGTGACAGGCTTTTGTTCTTCCTTTAGAGGTTCTTCCGGAAGTTTTGTTACAGACTGCTTTTGCGGCTCTGTTACCTTATCCTCTGGTGGTTTTGTTGTTGTTTTTTCCGTACATCCTGTTAACCCTATTAAACTGCTAATTAGTAATATTGAGATTGCCCATGATTGCTTACCCATTAAAGTAGACTCTCCTCTTATTCTCATTAAATCCCACTCACCTATCCTATTCTGGGCAGCTTGTCAAAATTACTAATTAAGATTGAATGAGATGATTTTTGAGTAAAGCAAAAAGCCCCTGCTTTAACAGGAGCTTCTAAGAAAATTAAATAGTTTTTAATTTAACGACGTTTTTTATTATTAGCCTTTGAAATTCTACCTAATAAAAAGGCACCTGCAGCTACACCGATAATGGTGTTCGTTTTCTTATTAAATACTTGCTTAGCAACAAGATTTAAATTTTGCGGTCTTTCTGCAAGACGTCTCATGAAATAGCCATACCAGTCATTTCCGAAAGGTACATACGTACAGAAGTTGTAGCCTTCTTTTGCCAGCTCAAGCTGCATGTCTTTTCTGAAACCATAAAGCATTTGAAACTCGAATTTATCATTTGGAATATTGTTCTTTTTAACAAATTCCTTCACATGATTAATGATCCGGTGATCATGGGTAGCAATCGATGTAAATTTTCCGTTGACTAAATGCCATTCGATTAGCTTAATAAAGTTTTTATCAATATCTTTCTTATCTTGGTAAGCGTACTCTTCAGGCTCTTTATAAGCACCTTTTACGAGACGTAACCGATAATTTTTGTATTTTTCAAGGTTTTCTTGCGCCTCGTAGAAGTAAGCTTGAATAACAGTACCTACATTCCCATATTCCATAGACAATTCATCTAATAAATCAAACGAAGGCTTAAGATGACCGTAATCTTCCATGTCAAAATTAACAAAAATCCCGTAGTTGTTCGCAAGATGAACGATTTCTTGTAAATTGCTTAAGCAAAAAGAATAATCAATATCCAACCCTAATTGAGTTGGTTTTAAGGAAATATGAGCATCGACCTTATTTTCATGAATGGCCTCAATGACCTTAAGAATTTGTTCTTTAGCTTTAGTTGCCTCTTCTTTTTCAAACACAAACTCGCCAAGATTATCGACTGTTGCAGAAATCCCGTGTGCATTCAATTCTTTAATGCTTTTAATCGTTTCTTCGATAGTGGTGCCGGCGACAACACTTTGGGCACCTAATTTAAGGCCGTATTTCTTGGCAGCACTATTTAAAAATTGGTTTTGTGATAAACCCATAAAGAAATCTTTTAACATTACAAAAACTCCTTTGTTGTATGAATAGTATCATTATAGCATACGCTTTCATAAAAAATTATTTTGCGAATTTTCCTACTATAATTAATTCATGTTCTTTATTTTTGGTTACGTCCCATTTAAATCATTAATAGCTTGGTAATATTGATTATTTCACCATTGAATAGTATTACTCTTTATTGAAAAAAATTATTCAAATTAAAAGACTGCCGAGTGACACTCGGCAGCCAAAAGTTTATCTTCTATTTCGATTTCGCAGGAATGTTGGAATATCAAGTGTTTCCTCGGGTTCCATCCATTGTCTGCCATTTTCATGTCTGCCATTTTCATGTCTGCCTTTTTCAGGCTGAGCTTCTTCATTTACCTTCTGTTCTTTTATCGTTTCTCTTTGTGAAGGCGGCTTGGTCCCTAATAAGTTTGAAGCTGTGTTTAATCTAGAGCCTTCTTTATCATCAAAACCAGTTGCAATAACCGTAATCATGATTTCTTCCTTAAGATTATCGTTAATGATAGAACCAAAAATCATGTTTAATTCATGATCTGCGGCAGAAGCAACAATATCAGCGGCCTCCTGTACTTCATACAAGCTTAAATTGCTTCCGCCTGTAATATTCATGAGAACACCTTGTGCACCGTCTATGGACGTTTCGAGTAACGGACTGGAAATCGCCTTTTTGGCTGCTTCAACAGCCCGATTAGGGCCTTTTGCAACCCCAATCCCCATTAATGCCGTTCCCTGGTTAGACATAATGGTTTTAACATCTGCAAAGTCAAGGTTTATTAATCCTGGGACGGCAATTAGATCCGAAATTCCTTGAACACCCTGACGCAAGACATTATCGGCTTCGCGGAAGGCTTCTACCATAGGTGTCTTTTTATCAACAATCTGCAATAAGCGGTCATTTGGTACAATAATTAAGGTATCTACCGCATTCCTCATAAATTCAATTCCGCTGGCAGCGTTTTGAGCACGCTTTCTTCCTTCAAATCCAAATGGGCGTGTAACAACACCAATCGTTAATGCACCGAGGTCATGAGCGATTTCTGCAATGGCTGGGGCAGCTCCCGTTCCAGTACCGCCTCCCATTCCAGCCGTGACAAAGACCATGTCAGCTCCTTTTAATACCTCTTCCAACTGTTTCCGGCTCTCCTCTACAGCTCTTCTGCCGACTTCTGGATTAGCACCTGCTCCTAAGCCTCTTGTTAATTGCGCACCAATTTGCATTTTAATCTCTGCTTTTGATAGATTAAGAGCCTGGGCATCTGTGTTAACTGCGATAAATTCAACGCCTTGAACACCCGCTTCAATCATTCGGTTAACAGCATTATTTCCGCCGCCGCCAACGCCTATTACTTTAATCCTTGCGATTTGATCTATATCCATATCCATATCCCACATGTTCATTCCTCCAATTTATCAAAACCTGTAATGTAACTAATCAGAAAATAATAGAATAATTCCCTATGATTAGATAAGGTTATTGTTATGTATTTTTAGATACTTTTTAATATTTTAGCAAAATTATCGTGTTTTTTATATAGTCCTGTGGTCATTCTCCTCCAAAAAATGATAAAAAAAGCTGTCGAATGACAGCTTTTTTATGAGGTGCGTGAAATCATGGACGAATCTTGGAATTCTTTATACTTTTTAAATTTTATTGGCTGATGGGCATAATAGATTTTTGCATGTGCAGGTTTTTCACAGAATGAACATTTGATATGGTAGGACGCCTTGCTAATATGGGGAATATCTAAGAATGATAACACTTCTTTCATATGACTGTTACAGGCCCACATGTTCTCACCCCTATAAAAATTATTTTGCAGTTGTTGCTTCCTTTTGCAGTTTATCCGGCTTTCTTTTTTTCACTTGTTCGGTGATATCTTCATCCCATGAAATCGAAATATCGCCGTTTGTTACAAAGGTCTGGCATCCTAATCGGTACCCTTCCCCTAACCACTCTTCACCTAATTTTCTTCTTTCTTGGATCTTAACATTATCAAGGAATTCTGCTCCATTATCTGCTTTAAAAACGCATGTGCCGCAAATTCCCCCGCCACAACGATTTGGGAGTTCTCCATCGTAACGAAGAGACATTCTCAAAATATTAGAATTCTCTGGTACCTCTAACTGTTTGTTACTGTTTATGAAATGTATTTTAGGCATGTCTTTTTCCTCCCTAAGATTTATCTTCTTGGTATACAATATACCATAATTTTAATTTTCAGACAATACAAAACTTTTAATTTATTATTCTTTGTTTGTAAAAATGAAGACCACAACCTTGGTGATGGTGTGGTCTCCGCAAGCTTAAAGGGGGGATCTTGATTTATCCTTTTTATTAAGCTTTTCTTTTACATTTTCCATATAGTTGATATATGCCTTTTTAGAATTTTCAATATGAATTCTCATTAAATACTCAGCCATATCGGTTTCCTTATCTCGTAAGGCTTTCATGATATCAATATGTTCTTTTAATGATTCTTTTCTGCGCCCTGGAGTCTCATACCCCATATTCGCGGCCATATGAATATAATCAATCAGACCAGACAGAATTTCGAATAATTTAGGACTCTTTGAAGCTTTATTGATCAGTTGATTCATTTGAATATGTTCAAAATTAAAGTTCTCTTCCGCCAGTCTTTCCAATTCCATTAGCTCTTTGATTTTTTGATCTAATTCCAGCTGGGTGCTCTTATCCATCTTTTGTGCAGCCAATTTTACCGCTAAAACCTCCAATGAAGAAAGGATGGTAAATACCTCAATGACTTCTGTTTCAGAAATGTTCGTAACCACGACACCTTTCCTCGGTACGGTTTTAACAAAACCCTGCGATTCCAGCCGGAACAAAGCTTCGCGAATAGGAGTACGACTAATATTTAATTTCCCCGCAAGCTCTCTTTCGATCAGCCGGTCACCAGCTTTAAATTCTCCTTCAAGAATCATTTCCTTTAAATAAAGATAGGCATGTTCTCGTATTGATAAAAGATTGTTTTCCTCCCATCTTGTTTCCATTACTCCACCTGCTTATTTATTAAAGTATTTTCCTTAAGTTTATCCGCTTATGATAAAAAAATCCCTCCATAAAACAATGCGCAAACAATCACCAGTGAAGGGTGAACCTTTAGCCTGATTAAAGCGAAATAGCTAATGCATGCTAAGAGTAAAAGATGATAAACACCACTTTTTTCAAACGCGGTTAAAAAGAATTGATAGGCCATAACAGCTAGTAAAATGGCAATAATCGGCTGTACAGATTTTGTCATGAGTTTAATTTTAGAAGAATCCTTAAATAGATTAACAAACTTAAATAACAAAATAACAGCCAGAGCTGAAGGAAGAATAGTGGCCGCCAGCGCAATGATGGCACCAGGAATTCCTGCCAATTGATAACCGATAAACCCTCCCATTTTAGTGGCAATAGGTCCCGGTAAAGCATTGGCGATCGCTAATATATCACCGAATTTGGATACAGTCATCCAATGATAATGATTGACAACTTCATTCTGAATTAATGGAATCGTTGCAGGTCCGCCGCCGTATCCTAATAAATTTGCAATAAAAAATGACCAGAAAATATGCCAATAAATCATGAGCTTTTTTCCTTTCTCTGTAGAAGAACATTCGTCTCAGGTGAAGCCGCTTTTTCTTTACGGTCGGCAATCAAATAAGCAGCAATCAAAAAACCGGCGATTAAAATCCCTGGATGTAAACCGAGAAATTGAACAAATACTAAAGAAACGGCTGAAAGGATCACCATTTTCGACAATCCTAAGCCTTTGCGTCCATTTTGGAAAAAACGGTAGGCCATCTCCAATAACATAAATCCAATGACTGGTGTTACCCCCTGCACCATTCCGCTTACAATTGGAGATTTTCTAAAGGAATAAAGCACCCCCAGCAATCCAATCATGGCAACGATGGATGGGAGAATGTGAGCAAGGATGGCAACGGTTGCTCCTAAAGACCCTTTTAGCTTGTATCCGATATAGGCTGCCATTTTGGTTGCAATCGGACCCGGTAAGGTATTGGCTAACGCTAAAATTTCCCCAAATTCCTCTTCAGTCATCCATTTATATTTTTGAACTGCTTCAAATTCAATCAACGGAATCGTAGAAGGACCACCTCCATATCCAGTAACACCTGTGCGTGCAAACCCTATAGCCAACTCAACATATGGTTTCAGTTGATTCTCCCCCTTTATTAACAAAATTCCCCGTTGATTAACATGGACCCCATTCTATCTGTAAGACAATGAATGAGGTCCAGCTTCCATTATTTTTTTATATCAGCTTCAGTAATGACCTCAAGGCCCTCACCTTCCACAAACTTTTGCAGGGCTGTTAATGCAGCAGTCCCAACGGCTGTATCTTGTTCCCCGTTTCCGCCGCTGACACCAATTCCCCCGACCACTTCACCATTTACCACAATCGGGAAGCCGCCAACAAAGATGGCAAATTTGCCAGGAAGCATTTGATTTATACCAAATGCTTCATTTCCAGGCAGTGCAGGACCATTTGGTTCTTTGTTAAATAAATGGGTAGACCGTTTATGACCGGAAGCCGTGTAAGCTTTCGCAATCGCGATTTCTGGACCAGTGATGCGTGCGCCATTCATGCGTTCTAGCGCAATCAGGTTCCCTCCATCATCCACAATGGCGATGGTCTCAAGCACATTGATTTCCTCTGATTTTTTCTTAGCCGCCTCAATCATGATTTTTGCTTCTTCTAATTCTAATTTTAATGCTGTTTTCATGGATGAATCTCTCCTTAATAGCCAATATAGACTGTTTTTAATTGGGTAAAGAACTCTAAGCCGACTCTTCCAGATTCACGGAAGGTGGAAGTGCTTGATTTTTTCAGACCGCCAAAAGGTGCGTTCATTAAGTTGCCCGTTGTCGTACGGTTCACCTTAACCGTTCCTGCCTGAATATCCTTAGTAAATTGATTAGCAACTTTTAAATTATTGGTGACGATGGAAGCAGATAAACCATACTCAACATCATTCGCAATGGCGATGGCTCCTTCATATGTATCTACTTCTATCACAGCAATAACAGGACCAAAAATTTCTTCTTTGGCAATCCGTGATTCTGGATTTACATTGGTAAAGATTGCAGGCTGTATATAGTAACCTTTTTGGTACTCACCTTCTGTTAAGGCATTTCCGCCAAAGGCCAATGTGGCACCATCTTCCTTACCATATTGAATATACTTTAGGACATTATTGAACTGTTTCTCATTGGCAAGTGGACCAATTTTCACGCCTTTTTCAAATCCATTTCCAACTTTAAGAGCGCTGGTTTTTTCTATAAGCTTTTGAACAAATGCCTCTTTCACTTCTTTTAAAACGATCACCCGGCTGGTTCCTGTGCACGCTTGCCCAGTTAAGGAAAAGCCTCCGTTAACAGTCAAGCTTGCGGCCAAATCAAGGTCTGCATCCTCCATAACGATGAGCGGATTCTTGCCACCAAGCTCCATTTGGGTGCGGGTTGTAAAAGATGCTTTTCGATGAATATCTTCCCCGGCACTAGTAGAGCCTGTAAAAGTGACTGCTCTTACAGCCGAATGAGTTACCAATAGATCACCCACATCGGAAGCTTTTCCTGTTACAAAGTTAATGACGCCTTTTGGAATCCCTGCTTGATATAGGGCTTCTACTAATCGGAATGCAATTAGTGGTGTATCTGACGAAGGTTTGAAAACCACGGTATTTCCAGTTATTAAAGCAGGTGCTATTTTTCTGGCTGGAATCGAAAGGGGAAAATTCCAAGGAGTTATGACACTCACCACTCCAAGCGGCTCTCTTTCTGTCGATACCTTCATATTTGGATCATCATTAGGGAAAGTTTCACCCGTAAAAGTCTGCCCTTCCACTGCATAAAACCGGAGCGTTTGCGCCGAGCGAATGACTTCATTTTTAGCATCATCAATGTGTTTTCCTTCTTCACGTGTCAACTCTTCGGCTAGCTTAGCGGCATTTTGTTCGAGAATGCTGGCAGCCTGATTTAAAATCGCTGCACGTTTAGATGGTGCTGTTTGGGACCATGCCGGAAAGGCATTTTGCGCCGCCTCAATCGCCAAGCGGACATCCTGTTCATTTGAAGCTTGGAATACCCCCACAATTTCTTCCTTATTAGCGGGGTTTACACTAAAAAACGTCTTATGGCTAACAGATTCCTGCCACTCGCCATTTATTAAATTATTGAATGTTTCTACTTTAGTAGTTAACACATTTATCACCATCATTTCTTTATAAAAAATAGCCGCCATTTAAACCTTAAACTGCAAGATTAAATAGGGCGGCTTGTAAAGGAAGCGGATTCAAAAATGTCTTTTGAATCCGTATTATTATTAACTAGCTTTAAGATTATTTCGCTTCTACCAAAGCTCCCAAATCCTGCTCTAAGTACTCTCTCCATAATCCATCCATATACATGCGGCGCATTTTTGCTCCTGTTCTAACTACTTCTAGGCAGCGTTGCTGTAATTCTGGAGTATCGGCATGATCAAGAACGATTTTGTAACCACGCTCACCATGGATTTCATCAGAAACGATGTGTAAATCGAAGAATTCAATTTCTTCATCCGTAAATCCATATTGTTCACGTAATGCAGGAGTTTGCTTCCGATAAATGTCAGGTACTTGAGATTCTAATCCTACTACTAAAGCAGCCGTTGCAACTACGAAATTTTCACGAGCAGCAACCGCGAAACACCAGCTTTGAAGCCCAAGTGTAGTTGGAGCCATATTTTGCGGATTAATAACTCGTTCACGTGTTGTGCCACAAGCTTCGGCAAAACGAATTAACAAATCAGTATGGCGGTCAGCAGCGATTTCTTCTTCATACATGTTTTGCAATGTGAAATCCTTTGCCGCTTCAAATTTTGGATCAGTTGGAGTATTGTGATAGATATACGCTAGGTAATCTGCGAAAGGTCCAACATAGTGGTAGTGGTTTTCAGCCCATCTAGCAAAGTGTTTTCTTTCTAATTTTCCTTCAGCCCATGCTAATGTAAAAGGAGCCTTTTGGCTATGATTTCCTTTAATAGCTTCTTCCAGTTGTTTACGAAATTCGTCTTTTGAAAGTAATTCTGTCAATGTAATCTCCTCCTCAATATTTATGTAGCTGACCAAGTCGAACTTGGTATTTGATATTTTGTATACCAAATAAGTTTAAAAATAAAAGATTGTCAGATATTATCTAGCATTCTTCCGGTTTTTTTCTTATTTGGTATACCTTGATTAAATAGTAACCTATTTATTTTCGTTTGTAAATATAATTTTTAGAATTTTTAAAAGATTATTATAATCTGATAATTATTTGGTGCCTGATCTAATAAGGCGTTTCTACTTCTATCTTTAATAATTTGTAAAGCTCTTTAGAAAGGTTCTCTAATGATTCTTCGACAATTTGCCGGCCAATTTCCCAGCTGGCTTTTGTCGCATCACCGATACAGCCATTTTGGGTCATTTCCTCATAATAATAAAATCCTTGGATGGCATTACCCGGTCTAAGCTGCTTCCATCTTCCCTCTTCCTGAATATCTCCTTTTTCTAGTAATTCAGGCCGGACAAGCTCTGGAGCCAGATATAAGGCTTCGGAAACCTCTCGCTCACAGCTGTGGCCAAACAAATTGGAAGTAACAAAATTCTTTATCGATTGTTTAGCGGATGCTGTTGTTTTTGCATAATAAATTTCAACTTCTAGTTCTTTAGTTAAAGTCATCGATGCCACATTTAGTGTAGATTGGTTGCCGCCGTGTGAATTTAATAATAAAAACTTCTCGATTCCATGATGTTTTAATGAGGAGATCATATCATTTAAAATAGCTATTAAGGTATTGGGCTGCAAAGATATGGTTCCAGGAAAATTTAAATGATGCTGGGATACACCCATATTAACGGTTGGAGTGACGATGCAAAAAGGGAACATTTTCTCTCCAAGCTTTATAGCCATCTTTTCTGCTAAAACGGCATCACAGCTTTCGGCCATATGCGGACCATGCTGTTCATGGGCGCCGATTGGTATAATGGCAAACTTCACAGTTTTTAATGCTTCTTTTACCTCTCTCCATGTCATCCTGGTTAAGTCGTAACAATCCATTACAAATCACCTGCAATCATTTTTTGTATATTGTATACCTGAAAATCAAATAAAAAATTATTTTACTTCGATAGCCGATTGTTTCTTCGGAACCGAAATCGTAATATTTTCTTGAGAGATTTCAATATCATGCTGAATCGTTAGCTGACAGGTCAAACGATATCCTTCATTTACCTTATCTCCAAGCATTTTTTCTTCCTTCCAGTTCGGTGGCGCTAAGTCTTCTGCACCCTCGATCACGACGCACGTACATTTTGTACAGCGCCCCATCCCACAGCCATACTTTAACTTTGGTAATTGGCGTGTGGCTGCTAGCACTACTAAGTTGGCATTCTCTTTCACATCTTGTTCCACAGTTGTTCCATCTACATGGAGGATCACTTTTGGCATAAAACTTCCCCTTCCCGTTTATTCTAAAAATTTTGACTCTTTTCTGAAGTATACAATCTTTTGATTTGAGAAGCAAACTAGTTTTTAATTATTTTAATATTTAGAATATACTGTTGAATATTTTATCAACATCAGATAAAATACAAATAAGTAGTTTGGTATACAATGTTCAATAAAAAAAGGAGTGTTCAAATTGGGAAAATTTATTGTGCTAACGAATAAAGAATCCTTTCAAACAATTTTAGAAAACGATGGTCTAGAGCCAATTGAAACGTATCACTTCTATTTCTTTAATCAATTACGGGCTAAATATACGATTGCGAAGGTTCTTGATGAAAGCGCTAAAATCCAATTATTTGAAAAATTTGAAGGAAAAGAATATGTCAACCATATCGCAGTAAAGTTTTTTGAGAGGTTTGAAACAATCGAAGCGGCACGTGAGGAATTAAATGAGATCGTGAAAGCATCTGGAAACAGTGAGGATTCGGTTAATTCCAAGCTGGTCAAATCCGATGAAGTAGCGGTATAAATTTCTGACATGATGCTTCATGTACAAGTCCGGAGAGAATATGACGTCTCTCCGGTTTTTATATTATTAAAAAGCAGAAAAAAACCGCCACTATAGAGCGACGGCTTTTTCAATAATACGTTAAAATTTAAGTATTTTTCTTAGTGAAGCTAATTTTTTCTCAGCCTTTTCAGCAGATTTTTTAGAGTTAAATAGAATGTTTAACATGTTAATTCCCCCTAATTTATATCTTATTTATTAATTTCATTTTACAATGCAGTGAAAAAAATTACAACAATATTGTATACCAAATACCAAATTTAAAATAAAATATGGTTAAATCGTGTCTATTTTAAACCTGTTTTCAAATTTTGGTATACCGTATTTTGAGTAAGGGTGTTGATATGCTAAGATTTATGTTTTTTTTAGTAATTTTATTGTATTTACTCTCCGTGCTTTTCCCACAGCTGGATATTGGGGTTGTTTTATCCGTATTAAGTCTTATCATCGTTCTTTGTACGCTATTCCAAGCAAAACGATTTGTTCAAATATTAGGAAGTACCTTTTTAATCCTGGGGTTGATCTTATTATGGACAAGCGGTGCCGGATGGCAGGAATATATCCTTTCCTTTGGTCCCATGCTCGACTTGCTGACGATGTTTACCTTAGTTCCAATCTTAGGGATCCCCATTAAACTTGGCGGTTACAGCGGCGGCATTCAAACGATGATTCAAAAGAGGGTAAAAACATCTGGACAGCTTTATATGATTACTTCCGGTTTTTCATACTTTTTTAGTATTTTTATGAATCTTGCAACATTGCCGATGACTTATTACTCGATTCGGCCATCATTAGATGTCATACCAGTACAAAGTAAAGAACGGTTTATGAGCCGCGCGATTACCCGGGGGTTTGCCATGCCGTTACTTTGGGCCCCCGTAACCCCCATTGTCGGGATTGTTATTACAATGACGGGAGTCAGCTGGGTTTCGATTCTTCCTTATGTAATTCCTCTTAGTATTGTAGGGATGGGAATGGATTGGTACCTGGGAGCGCGCAAGTCAAAAGTAATGATCAATACACAGAAAAACCTCTCTGTCCATGAAACAGCCGCCACCTTAGTACCAAGGCAAATCGACCGTTCACGAAGAGTCTTTCAAATATTACTGGCAATCGTTATATTTAATCTCGTTATTTCATTAATAGAAAAAAAGTTTCCTTATCCCTTCTTAACACTCGTTTCTTTAATGGTTATCCCCTTTTCCTTTACATGGTCTTTATGCTTAAAGCAAGGAAAAGAGTTTGGTGCCCATTTATTAAAACATTTTCAATCGTTTTCAGTCGGTATGAAAGATCAATTTTTTATTTATTTATCAGCTGGCTTTTTTATCTCGACCATCAATGTTTCTCATACAAATGAATGGTTGGACCGCTTGGTAATTCAGTTTATTCATGTGGCGGGTGTAGAAATCTTTTTGATTTTGCTGCCACTAATTCCTTTAGGTTTTGCTTTTCTCGGACTACATCCAGCTGTTTCTCTTGCATTAATGACCGAAGGACTCAATCCTGCGGTAATCGGTATCTCACCGCATATATTAACTGTTGCCATGTTAGCGGGTGCGGTTTCATCCTTTCTTGTGGGACCGTATAATGCCACACTAGGGCTCATGTCCAATATTGTGAACGAAAGTTCCTATAAGGTTTCAAATTGGAATTTATCCTTTGCCGGCCTTTATATCGGCTGTGTGATGGTGTACCTATTTGTCTTACAATTATTCTTTTCTTGAATGATCAATAATAAGAAAGGAGGAGTCAATCTGGATTGACTCCTCCTTTCTCTGCTTGCACCTCTTTTACAATATCCATCGCAAAATGGCCAAGATTTCCTTCACTATAACTACGCATAACTTCAGGGGCTAAGGAAGTTAAGGCCCGCTTCACATATTCAGAGGAAATGCCTCTTTCTGAAAAATCCCTTTCAATTTCGATAGCTGCTTTAATAGCATAATAGGTTGCAAGTTTATTGACCTCTGTTAAACAATACTCTCGATCTAATATTACCTTCCCTAATGGCTGATAGATGTCCTCTATTTTCTGCGTTAATGGGGATTCTGTTATAAACAAGCCGTTGCCATGATCTAATAAATCTTTCCAATGCCCCATAAATTTCACTCCGTGAATGTTTAAGGCAGGAAACTTTGATTTAATTTCATTTGTATGAAGGGAAGTTGCCATATTAATTAATGAGGTTGATCCTTTAATCTTTAAGCTTGAAATAAAAGGAATAACCTTCAATGCAGGTAAAGCTAAAACTAACACATCTAAATTACTTAATTCTTCCTCTGATAAACAATATCCATTTTGAAACTGCTGAACAAAATCTTCAGCCTTTTTTTTCACAGGGTGATAAATACCTATAGGTCTACTGCTTCGATGCCAGTGCGCCATCATTGCAGTCCCAAGTTTTCCAATCCCGACCAATCCTGCTTTCATGGGTTTCATCCCTTCTTCCTTTCATGCATGCCATTTTAATCCTCATTCTATTCACAAATATACCAAACATGCGAAAAAAAGGGCTGCCAAAAATCAGTGTTTAACTGACTCTTGGAAGGCCCTTAAAAACTACCAAATAATGACTGCTAAAATTGTGGCTAGAAGAAGTCCCGATATTACCGGTACGAAGTTTTTCCTCGCCAGTTCAAGTGGTGATACTTGTAAGAATCCTGCAACGGCCACTAGGGATGACCAAGCAATCAATGTTCCCCCGCCGCTCCAAACTGCACCCATTTGACCAATAGCGGCCATAACCGAAGGGTCGATGTGACTTCCTGGGGCAATTGCTCCAGACAATGCACCTGTTAAAGGAAGTCCAGCAAATCCAGAGCCATCTAACCCCGTAATGATACCTACTATTAAAATACTAATCGCTGCAAAAAATGGGCTATGCGGGATATAATTTTGTCCGGCTTGGATTAAATCAAATAGAAATGCCGGCTTTGCTGCCTTATCACCTAATGACAGGATAGCCCCTGAAAAATCTCCGCTTCCCATAAAGAAGTAACCAGCAATCGGAATGACAGGTGCCATGGCCTTAAAAGCGAACACAAAACCTTCGGTAATATGTTCACTTATTTTATCAAGTGCATGAATTCGGTTAAAGGCAATAGTAGCTAAGACTAATAGAATAGTAGCAACACCGCCAATGAAAGCGGCACCGTCCCCGCCTTCAAAGCCAGATCCACCGCCAATTTTTGTCTGGAACATAAAAATCATTACAGCTAACATGGCTAGAGGTACAATGACAGCGAAAACTTTTCCCCATGTTGCTTTTCTTTGAACGAGATCAGCAGTCTCTTCTGCAGTCGCAGCAAGTTCTTCAGCCACATTAAAAAATGCTTTCTCTTCAGTATTAACGTTACTGGCAGAACCGGTTTTCTTAGTAATCGCCTTTCGATGTGTGACATACACAATCGCTAAAGCGCTAAATCCTGTAATTAAAGAAAGAATGAATGCCTTATCTGATACGGCAGCTTTATCAATACCCGCTGCTTTTGCACTAAGCATTGGCGCTACTTGCATGATATAGTCTGAGGAAAGGGCCATCCCTTGACCTGCGATAACGATAACCATTGCTGAAGTCATGACAGGCAAACCTGCGCTTACTGCTGCAGGAACTAACAAGGCACAAATTAATGGAACTGCTGGGGTTGGCCAGAAAAAGAGCGAAATTACATAGGTTGTGACCATTAAAACTAAATAGGAAACATGTCCGTTTACCATTATTTTCTGAATCGGCACGACCATCCTTCTATCTGCCCCTAGATCCTTCAGAGAATTTAAGAGACCAATCATGATTGATATGATTAAGAAAATACTAAATAGTTCCTTAGCGGCAACAAGGTTAGCATTAAAGACAGCTTGAAAGCCTGCTATTAAACTCCCTTTATATACGGCTGCCACAATAAAGGTCCCAATGATTAGAGGTAATACAACACCTTTTCGGAATAGCATAATAATAATGACAGCTGCAGTGACAATTAGGTAGACCCAATGAGCTAATGTTAATTCCATATATCCCCCTCCGACTTTTAAAAAAATTTTCAGCTAAATTTGTTCAAATGTTCTGCTTGAAATTTTCTGAAAGGTGGTATGGTGAGGAGAAAGGATTCGTAAGCGCTTCCACAAGTGATGTATGTCTCTCTTCTCAATTACCTTTTAATGTTAACTGCTAGAATACTAAAAATTGCTATTGCATCAAAAAGGATAAAAATTAACGAGTAAGGTGAATTTTGTATTTTGTGGATTGTATACCGTGATAATCCAAAAAAATATTTTGAACCTGATTAAACTTATTTAAGATCAAACCATAGAAAAACTCAACGAGGACAAACAAATGAATACTACTAGTAATTAATATGTAAAATGATGTAGATCCCCCCTCTTTTTCACTATACAGCCGGTGTTAACTATATAGGTTGAAAATAATATATCATTAACCACCCGGAATGCGCAACAATATTTTGAAAATTTAGACGTTTAATTA
>NZ_JBALPP010000015.1:0-47849 GCF_036965425.1 Neobacillus drentensis
GACACTCATTTTTTTGTGGTTGAATCGTTTATTCAATCAAGATTTCCTTTTAATATTTCTTTGGCAATGGTATATCCAATTAGGAAGGCTGAAGCAGATGTGTTGCCATCCACAGTAAAGGGAATAGTTTGGGCATCTGCAACAATTAAATTATTGACTCCATGTACTCGACCCAAACGATCTACTACTCCGCCCATATTAATTGGTGCCATTCTTAGTGAGCTTTGTTGATGGTGATTATGACCGAAATTTTCTTTAATGAAGTTTTCAAGTTGTTCATCATCGTTAATGGTTTCCGGTGTTGGATTTATTAGTTGGTATGTTGAATCAATTTTCGAAAGGTTTTCGGCAATATTTTTTATATAAGTCCTATAAATCGCTTTGATCGCATTTAGATCATCTTCGTTTTCAAGGAATCCTTCATCTGCAAGGACAATTTTCAAAGGATCATTATTCTGTATTTTAATGGAACCGTGGCTTTTTGGCTTCAGAAATAGAATTGCAATATTTAATTGCCCCTCTGCCACAATTCCAATTAATTGGACACCCCTGCTGCGTTTGTTCCTTGAAAGTGGGGAAGGCAAAAAGGCTCCGCCTGTATAGAGGGCAAACGGATCATTTTGAATCTCAGGAAGATCCTTTTGATTCATGGAAAAAGTAGCTGTGTTTAACGTATGATTCGTTAAAAATTGACCTACATTGGGATTTTCAAAAACAATTGGTATGCCGGCCTGTTTTAATTGATTGGAAGGGCCGATTCCCGATAGCATTAGAAGCTGAGCACTGTTGATCCCTGCAGAGATTATCACTTGTTTGCGGGCAAATGCTTGTACCTTTTGCCCCTCTTTGAGAAATTCAATTCCAACTGCCTTTTTTCCTTCGAACAGAATACGGAGGGCAGTTGATTTATAATAAACCCTTAATTTTCGGCCATTTACTCCAATTCCATCTGGAGTCATAATATCTGAAGATAAGAATGCTGTGGATGCACTTTCACGCTCACCATTCGGTTTTTGATATAATTGCCAGCGAAAAAACGGACCAATTGGGGTTCGGGGATCATTATAATCAAGAATTTTAGGAAAGCCTGTGACGTCTTCTATTGCTGAAACCAATTTTTTTGTCACGCTTGGCGGTTTTGCAGGGGCTTGCCTGATATTTAAACGGCCATTAAAGCCATGAATTTCAGGGTTTTTCGTTTTCCCATGATAATCTTCCAGCTGTTTAAAGCTTTGGATAGCTTGTTCTGGTGACCATAATGAACCTAAAAGCTTTTCCCATTTTCTTAAAACGAAAGAAGTAGGTCTGACATACTGTTCTCCATTGATAGATGATCCTCCGCCAGAAAGCCGGCCGGTTGTCCATTCAAAAGTTCTATCATCCACGCCTTCTTGTGGTACTCCTTCGCCTTGCCAAAAATACTGCGGGGAAAATTCCTCTTCTAGTACAGGAGCAAACCTGGAATCTCTAATGGGTTTATCCCTATCATTATTTTCTCCTGCGTCTATTATTAAAACGGAAGTTTTTTTATCATCCGAAAGTGTCTTAGCAATCACTGCACCAGCAGGCCCAGTACCGACAACAACATAATCAAAAGTTAATTTTGATTGATTCGAAGCCATATTTTATTCTCCTTTTTTCGTTTATTTATCTTATGAATAATTGATGGGGAAGAAGTAGGTGAAGATAATCTCTTTAGTCAAAATATTTAAATATATATTACGAGTCTATTTAACAGTGAAGCCTATAAATGATTAGGTCATTCTAATTGAATTTCATCACCTTAGATTGTTTTCTAATAGAAAACTTTATTTCGTATTAATAAAAAATACATTGACATTCCATGTACATGTTTGGTATTTTATAAAAGAACAAAGGTTCATATAGGAAAACTAAATGTAGAAACATTTTTTTATCTATTTATCTCGAATTGATAATAATCAAATTTGAGATTTGATTTATAATAAATTCATAAATGAGGAGGGAAATAAGTAAAACTTAGGAAATTCTATTATTGGACCAAACTATCTTGAATTCAAAATTCATAAATTTTAACCAAATAATTAAAATTCAAAAACAATATCAGGGAGGACTTACACAATGTTGTTAAAAAACGAAGTAGGAGCACTTATTTTACGAGTAACATTAGGCGCAATATTTTTAATTCATGGGATTGTGAAGTTTCAGGGGGGAATTGAAAACATTGTAGGTTGGTTCAGTAGTATTGGATTGCCAGGATTTATGGCATATGCTGTTGCATTGATTGAAATTATTGGGGGCATCGCTTTAATTATTGGATTGGGAACAAGAATTGTTTCTGCCTTATTTTCTTTATTAATGATTGGGGCAATACTAAAGGTAAAACTTTCAGTTGGATTATTAGGAAATGGTCAAATGGCAGGATATGAATTAGATCTAGGATTTTTAGCAATGGCAGTTTTTCTAGTAATCAGTGGCAGTAAATTAATATCAATCGATCAATTATTTTCTAAAAAGGATTCAAATGAAATAAAAAAAGCTGCATAAGAAAAAAATTTAAAGCCATTTGTGATTTTTTTATTTTCACAAATGGCTTCCGCTTAGAACAGACCTGCTTCTCTTGCAGCAGCAATGCTATTTCTAGCAAAATCTTCTGCAGACATGCCAACATTCTCCCAATGAATATACATTAAACGTGGATTTTCAAACAGCCAATGGTTATGAAAGGCTGTTACGATAAGACCTCTTTTCCGTAATGCTGCAATAAATCGATTAAGTTCTCTTTGGAGAACAACCGATTCACCAAGATTTAGACCATTATTTTCAAAGGATAACATAAACGGAAGTGCAAGCGGAGAACGCGTGCGGCGACCTAAAATCGTTGCTTTAATATCTCGCAGGCGCATTACAGTACACACAGGTGCTGCTGAAATAACCTCGCCGCCGATAATATCAGCCAATCGTTGGCATGTTGAAGCAGTTATCTCCCTAACATTACCACGAGAAGTACTTCTCATTCGTTTGCTCGATTGATGCCCCGTAAGATTTGAACTGGATTCAAATTCCATATCCATCTGATTACTGACTCTTCTAGTTGAATGATGCCCAGTTGTTCTGGAGCTGGATTCTAGTTCTCTGTCCATCTGATTTCTATCAGAAGAGCTTTCATCGAAATCGCGATTAATAAATCCGAACCAATTTTCAAACATGTCTCTTCTTTCCATTAAAACCACCTCCTTGTCCTATTCTAAAAAGCCATTATTTTAGAAAAAACCTGCCTCTTTTGCAGCTTCAAAACTATTTATAGCGAACTCAAACGGATCTCCAACGTTCTCCCAATGCATATACATTAACCGTGGTTCTTCAAAAAGCCAGTGGTTATGGAAAGCAGTTACGATAAGGCCTCTTCTTTGTAATGCATCCATCAAAGCATTAGCTTCTCTTTGAAAGAGTACAGTTTCCCCGAGGTTAAGGGTTCTTCCTCTTACATTGTTTTCAAAAGAAAGTGCAAATGGAAGGGCTAATGGGGATTGAGTGCGGCGGCCTAAAATTGTAGCATTTATATTACGAAGGCGCTGAACCACACATGCTGGCGTTGATGCGATGACCATACCTCCAATAATATCGGCTAATTGTTGGCATGTTGAAGTACTGATGCCTGCAACAGAATTACGGTTACTATTTCTTTGTGCAGGACGCCATACTGAACTTGATCCCATTTCATTATTGGAATTTATTCCCAACTTTATCACCTCCTTGTCCAACCAATCTCACTTAACAGTTTATTCAGGGATTTTGGACAAGAATGGACTAGTGACAGGGGACAAATATATTTTAAGAATATTTTTGAGTAAATGCTTTTTTGTGGTGTATTTGCATTGTTTAGTGGATTCAGCTTTAGTAGGCATAAAATCAGATTGATAAAAAATAAATTTTACACTACAATTTGTAATGGAAGGGTGGTCGTAAAATGACAATTAATAATTTCCGTTTTGACCAAGAAGGACTAAATCGCTTTTTCGGTCCACTCGAGGCCAAGATCATGAACATTCTTTGGAACGGCAATGAGATGAGTATAAAAGAAGTCCAGCATCAATTAGAAAACGAGAAACCTTTAAATTTTAATACAGTTATGACGGTAATGAATCGTCTTGTTGATAAAAAAATCCTTACGAAAAGATTGGAGGGAAGAACGTCTCTCTTTAAACCTTTAAAATCTAAAGAAGATTTTATTAACCGCCAATCTAAGAAACTAACGGAAAATCTATTGGATGAATTTGGGGGACTAGTTGTCAATCATATGCTGGATTCCTTAAAAGATGTTGATGATCATTTATTGCAAAAACTCGAGTATAAACTGGAACAATTAAAAAAGGACAGAAAATGAAATGGCCTGGAAACATAAATCAACTGCAGTATTAGGATTAGCCCTTTTCTTTGCCATTATTTTGTTTGTCCAAATGGTTATGTACATGATAAATATCCTATTTGGACCTATAGAGTTGTTTAATATTTTTAATTTTTGCGTAAGTTTATTTGAAAGAGGAACGATTGCCTATTATGCGATCTTGCTAATGGTAAACTTTTATATTTTTTATTCCATATTCCTTATTGGTAAAAAGGTTGTTACTCAAATTTTCCTTTTTAGTTCATTTCGAAAAAAATTGCGCCATCATATTCATATTGATAAATCACAGGAATTGAATCAAATTTTTAATAGAAAATATGAAGATATTGTTGTTGTTGATAATAAGGAGTTACTGGCATTTACTTTTGGATTTTGGAAACCAATAATAGTGCTTTCTACTACCTTAATTGAAATATTGGATTCGAAGGAATTAGAAGCTGTAATATACCACGAAACTTCACACCAGAAATGTTTTGATGGTATTAAAGTATTTATTTTACAAATAATTTCTGAAGTAATGTGGTATATCCCTCTTACAAAATGGTCGTATCAAAATTATAGAATTTTGATTGAACTGGCTGCAGATGAATTTGCGATTAATCACATGGGATCTGAAATTGGTTTAGGAAGTGCGCTATTAAAGTTAATCAAGAAGCAATTGAATGTTAATTCAAATCATACTTCATCACTTGTCCATTTTGCTGATGAAACAGTCGATTACAGGCTTCAACAACTGATTGATCCTCAACAAACCATCCCTGTTAAAGTTGACTCAGGTTCGATTATCATTTCGTTTAATGTTTTTATATTAATCTTATTTATCTTAGTTCTTGCATGAGAAAGGGTTGGAGCCAAATCCCATCCCTTTCTTAATTTAATGGGTTATAATCTAGCTATTAAGGATTCATAATTCTTGACCATTAATCACCGTTTGCACTACAATGAGTAGTGTGTCAAGGGAGTTATTTTCTTGGATTAGAAAGTAACTGTCGGCAAAAACACTACATAATGTAGTGCTTGTTAAGTTTCTACCAAAAAAGATGTATAGGAAAGGAGCAACAAAATTGAAAAAAACAGAAGTTGGGGTATTTATATTGAGAGTATTTTTAGGATTATCATTCTTTATCCATGGTGTTTCAAAGTTTCAAAGTGGTATAAGCAATACGGCCGGCTGGTTTGACAGTATTGGAATACCAGGCTTTATGGCATATGCAGTAGCGATTATTGAATTAATTGGCGGACTGTTGTTAATAATCGGATTTGGTATTCGATACATAGCAGCACTCTTTTTATTTATCATGATTGGAGCCATTTTAAAAGTAAAATTAGCAGCAGGTTTTATGGGAAATGGACAAGGTGCGGGTTATGAATTAGATCTTGCTTTTGCAGTTATGGCAGTCTTTTTATTCCTGAATTCTAATTCAACTTTTTCTCTAGATTCAAAATTGTTTGCTAAAAATCAACAATAAAATGTTGAATTCATTGAGTGATTACAATACTAAGAAAGAGGGAAAATAGATGGCTTCAGTTAACAAAAAAACAATACAATCGAAAAAACAATCAAAATTTATTTTCTGGGTGATTGGTTTAATAGCTGTATGTCTCTTCGGTTTAATATTTTTATCAAATACAGCAAAACAAGAAGCAATGGACTACGAAGGACAGCCAGTTTTAGGGGAAAAGTCTGCTCCTGTTAAGATAGTTGAATTTGGTGATTACAAATGTCCCTATTGTAAAAATTTTAATGATTCGCTTCTTCCGAATATCGAAAAGGATTTTATCGATACTGGGAAGGCTTCGTTATATTTTATGAATTATTCGTTTATCAATGTTGATTCTACTCGGTCTGCAAAATTTGCGGAAGCAGTATTTAAAGAGTTAGGAAACGAAAAGTTTTGGCAGTTCCATGAGCTATTATATAAAAAACAACCAGATGATTCTAAAGCGGAGCAAATGGACATATATACAGAATCTTTCCTAAAGGAAATATTAAGAGAAATTACCTCTAACGCAGAAGTGAAAAAAGTGGTTACTTCATATAAAAATGATCAAACAAAAGCGGCATGGGAAAAAGATATGAACGCTGCAAATAAGTTAAGTATTACTAGTACGCCTACCATTTTTATTAATGGTGTGAAATTTGAAGGAAATACCTACGATGATTTCAAGGAAAGGGTAAACGAAGCAGCAAAAGAATAATGTAATTTGGAATCACAGCAAAAACCTTACCGACATTTTGTGTAAGGTTTTTTTGTTGTAAAAATCATTAGGTAATGATCGTACTCCGTAAGTTGTTTATTTGGATAGAAAAATCCCATATATCAATAAAAATAAGGTACTTTTAATTTTGGAGGGAAAATTCTATGAAAAAATTATTGTTGATGGGATTTATTTTTTTATTTCCTTTAAACATGGTTGCTGGAGCAGACCATGCCTTCGCTAAACCGCAGGGAAAATGCATTAGCCAATCTGAAGTAAAGTTCGAAAATAAATTCAGGAGGCTTTGGATTGATCATGTATTGTGGACAAGTAATTATATTACAAGTGCAACAACAGCTGGATCGGAGGATCAAAAACAGGTTCTGACCAGGCTTCTGAAAAATCAGGAGGATATTGGAAATGCTGTAAAGCCAGTATACGGAGTGAAAGCTGGGAACAAACTTACGGATTTGCTTAAGGAGCATATTGTTATTGCGGGAAAGATTGTAGATGCCGCTAAAAGCGGAAATAAAGCCTTGGTGAATCAGTTGAACAAAGAATGGTATAGAAATGCTGATGATATTGCCGCTTTCCTTAGTGGTGCAAATCCCCATTTAAAAAATGAAGATCTAAAAAAATTGTTGTATACGCATCTGAAATTTGTGACAAGCGATTTAACTGCGAGCTTAGCAAAGGATTGGAACGCAAGAATAGTTTCAATTGACGGAGGGGTCTCACATATAATCTTAATGGCAGATACGATCTCTGCGGGAGTTGTAAAGCAGTTTCCGGATAAGTTTAAAAAATAATCTTAAGAATCTTCCAGCTTTTTGTTGGAGATTCATTCATTAGGGGCATTTGCTAACGTGCTTGAAATTAGTGAATACATGCAATAACAGACGAGAGGGAACTTAATTTCATTCAAGTTCCCTCTTTTACTGTATTCGGCGGAGATTATTTTAATGTTTTCAGCCATGCTGCCATTCCTGGCGCATCCTCTTTGGACACCAAGCCAGACGGCATATTGCCTCGGCCGTGTTGTACGATGTTCTCGATTTCCTTTTCCGATAAACGGGAACCGACACCTTTTAAGGAAGGTCCGACTCCGCCTTGGTATTGATCTCCGTGACAACCTACACATGTGCTTTTATAGATGGATTCTCCGTCCACCTTGGATACTGCTCCTCCTTCTTGTTGACCTTCATTTTGAGCAGGTGGTTCTTTGGCCTCATTCTGACCAGGCGTTTCTTTGGCCTGTTCTCTTTGGTCTTGCACATTGCTTAGTACAAAAAATCCGCCAATTCCTATCACAAGGATGGCCAAGGTAATCAAAGCAGTTTTCATAAAATCGCCTCCTAATTATCTTGCTTTGGTACAAGAAATGAAAAAATAATTTGCAAACTTATTTTAACCTTACAAACAAGTAAGCCGAAATACCCTATGATATAAGTATGGGCAGTTAAAAGGAAACTACGCATGAAAGAGGAAACTTCGATTTTTTGATGGCTTTTTTGTTATAAAGTAAAAGAAGAAGGAAATTAGAGTAAAGATACCTTATGATTTAATATATAATCTCAAACAATAGGAGTGGTTTAAATTTAATGGGCATAGATAAGAAAAACCCTGATTTCCACGCCATTAAAAGTTATGATTAACAAATTACATACAAATAACTGTAAAAATCACAGACTATTTCGTAGTACATAATAATCTTATTTTAAAATTTATCTATTGACATTATACCTATAGGGGTATAATATAAAGCTTGTCAGTGCATTGTTCATTGAAGGTGGTTTATAATCACCAATAGCTATTTTAAAGGAAAATTCCTTGAATATAGAAACTATAGTAAAGGGAAGCTTTTTACTAGCAAAAAGCCAATAAAAAGGGTTGACACCCTCTTTTATTTTTACTAATATAAATACCCATAGGGGTAATGGTGAATAACTATAGGGAGGAATAAATAATGAATGTTACAAAAGTAGTTGATGCTAAAGGTTTAGCTTGCCCAATGCCAATTGTTAAAACTAAGAAGGCGATGAATGAACTTGAATCCGGTCAAGTATTGGAAATCCATACTACGGATAAAGGAGCTAAGAATGATCTTACCGCTTGGGCTAAATCTGGCGGTCATGAATTATTGAAACATGAAGAAGAAGACAAAGTATTAAAATTTTGGATTAAAAAAGGATAATTTTTTTAAATCGTATTATACCCATACCGGTATATGTTTATAAATAACTATCAGGAGGTCACAAAATGACTGAAAAGAAAAAGACAACAATCGTTTTATTTAGCGGAGATTATGACAAAGCAATGGCTGCTTATATTATCGCAAATGGCGCAGCTGCTTATGATCACGAAGTAACCATTTTTCATACGTTTTGGGGATTAAATGCCTTACGTAAAGATGAAAATATTCCGGTACAAAAAGGATTCATGGAGAAAATGTTTGGGAAAATGATGCCAAGAGGTGCTGATAAAATGGGTCTTTCCAAAATGAATTTTGCTGGGTTTGGTCCCAAAATGATTAAAGATATTATGAAAAAGCACAACGCGATGTCTTTACCTCAATTAATCGAAATGGCACAAGAGCAGGATATAAAACTTGTAGCATGTACCATGACAATGGATTTATTAGGTCTTAAACAGGAAGAGCTATTAGAAAACATTGAATATGCAGGAGTCGCTGCTTACTTAGCGGATGCAGAGGAAGGTAATGTAAACCTGTTTATTTAACGAATGTTTTAGGCGGCATTAGTGCTTGGTCTTTAAAAATAATATTAGGAGGAACGTAAAAAATGAAACAAATGACTCCAATAGAAGTAGAAACATTACTAAATGAAGGAAAGAAATTAAACATTATAGATGTGCGCGAAGTGGATGAAGTTGCTGCTGGCAAAATCCCAGGGACCGTAAACATTCCATTAGGATTAGTTGAGTATCGTATGCACGAGTTGGATAAATCCAAAGAGTATATTATAGTATGCCGTTCGGGAGCCAGAAGTGGTCGTGCTACGCAATTCCTTAAAAGCTATGGATTCAACGTGATTAATATGACTGGCGGAATGCTGGCTTGGGAAGGTAAAGTTGAATAAATTTTTTTAACAAGAATAATACCCTTATAGGTATAAAAACCGGAGGTCTATCATGATTAACATAAAAGCAAACGTAACTTTAGATGCAAAAGGATTAGCTTGTCCGATGCCGATAGTACGAACAAAAAAGGCAATGAATAACCTGGTGGCAGGACAAGTATTAGAAGTCCAGGCAACTGATAAAGGGTCCAAAGCGGATATGAAAGCATGGAGTGAAAGTTCGGGGCATCAATATTTGGGAACTATCGAGGAAGGCGAAGTATTGAAGCATTACCTTCGCAAATCTTCTATTGATGAATTCAATGAAAAAAATCACCCAAATGTTATCAATAATGAAGAACTAGAGAAGAAGCTTAATGCAAATGAAAATATCGTAGTGGTCGATGTAAGAGAAGCTGCAGAATTTGCATTTAACCATATTCCAAACGCAATCTCTATTCCATTAGGTGAACTGGAAGACAGATTAAATGAATTAAACAAGCAAGATCCTATCTTTGTAGTTTGCCGGTCAGGAAATCGCAGCGATCTTGCGGCACAAAAATTAACGGAAAATGGTTTTACTAATGTAATCAATGTTGTTCCAGGAATGTATCAATGGACTGGTGAAACTACAGGCATTAATCGATAAGTCAATTTTTTTTAATCAATACAATACCATAGGGGGTAATTTAGAAATGGCTGTCAATGTAATGACTTCAAAAGAGGTAACCAAAAAGGTTTTTAATAGAGAAGAGTTATTTATTCTTGATGTACGTAATGAAACTGATTTCAATGATTGGAAAATTGAAGGCGAAAACTTTGAGTATTTAAATATTCCATATTTTGAATTACTTGATGGTATAGAAGAAATCATTGATAAAATTCCTACTAAAAAAGAGGTATTAGTGGTTTGTGCTAAGGAAGGATCATCAGTAATGGTAGCAGAAATGCTTTCTGATGCAGGGTTAACCGTGTCATACCTTAAAGGTGGAATGAAGACATGGAGTGAACATTTAGAACCCGTTAAAGTGGGGGACCTAAATGATGGCGGCGAAATGTATCAGTTTGTTCGAATCGGTAAAGGCTGCTTATCTTACATGGTGGTTTCAAACGGTGAAGCAGCACTGATTGATGCAACACGTATGACGGATATCTACCTTGATTTTGCTGAAAGTATCAGTGCAAAAATTACTCACGTATTTGATACCCATCTTCATGCGGACCATATTTCTGGCGGGCGTACAATTGCAGAGAAAACTGGAGCAACCTATTGGCTTCCACCAAAGGATGCAACAGAAGTTTCCTTTGATTACCAACCATTAAAAGACGGTAATAACGTCAAAATCGGATCCGTGAAAATCAATATCCATGCTTTATATACACCTGGTCATACCATTGGTTCAACTTCCTTCATTGTCGATGAAAAGTTCTTACTTTCAGGTGATATTTTGTTTATTGACTCTATTGGAAGACCAGATTTAGCCGGCTTGGCACAGGATTGGGTTGGGGATTTAAGAGAGAGTCTATACAAACGTTATCGAGGTTTAGCTGAGGATTTAATCGTCTTACCCGCTCATTTTATGATTATCGATGAATTAAATGATGATGGCAGTGTTGCTGAAAAATTAGGAACTCTATTTTCCAACAATCATGGTTTAAATATTGAAGATGAAAATGAATTTAGAAAATTGGTGACTGAAAACTTACCGCCACAACCAAATGCGTATCAAGAAATTCGTGAAACGAATATGGGAAAAATCAATCCTGACATTGAGCAGCAACGAGAAATGGAAATCGGTCCAAACCGTTGTGCGGTCCGTTAATCATGAAATAAGAGGCAATATAAAGAAATGACGTTTAAAAATTCTGGATTAAAAAAAGGTTAATAATGAAGGGGAACCAATCAGGGTTCCCTTTTCTAAAGAGGAGGACATCATGGGTATTAGCTTAATGATTACAATCTTCCTAATGGGGGTTGTAGGCTCTTTTATTTCTGGGATGTTAGGGATAGGTGGAGCAATCATCAACTATCCGATGTTGTTATATATTCCAGTCATGCTTGGTGTAGGTCATTTTTCTGCTCATGAGGTTTCAGGTATTACAGCCATCCAAGTGCTTTTTGCAACATTGGGTGGTGTTTTGGCTTATCGTAAAGGTGGTTATTTAAATAAATCACTTATTGTATACATGGGTATAAGTATTTTAATTGGAAGTTTTATTGGGGGATTTGGGTCCACTCACATGCCGGAAAGAGGAATCAACATTGTATATGGTATATTAGCATTGATAGCTGTTATCATGATGTTTGTCCCAAAGAGAGGAATTGATCATATTCCGTTGGACCAAGTCAAGTTTAACAAATGGCTTGCAGCGCTGCTATCCTTCATAGTGGGGATTGGGGCCGGTATTGTAGGAGCGGGAGGAGCATTTTTGTTAGTGCCAATCATGCTTGCTGTGTTAAAGATTCCAACAAGGATGACCATTGCCTCTTCCTTAGCCATTACACTTATTTCATCGATTGGGGCTGTTTCAGGTAAAATCGCAACAGGCCAAATGCCAATTTTACCTTCAATTATCATGGTTGTTGCCAGTTTAATTGCATCACCAATAGGAGCAAACGCAGGGAAAAGAGTTAATACCAAAGTGTTGCAAGTCATTATGGGGATTTTAATTTTGGCGACTGCAGTGAAGACGTGGATAGGAATTTTATAATCTTGGGGTATTATTTATAGATATTTAATAATTAATATTTTTAAATGATCGTAATTATTTTTAATTTAATAATCTTTAAAGCACTTTCATGAAGAAAGTGCTTTTTTATTTTATCCATTATCCTTTTTGTTCCCTTAATAAAACATTAAGAATCCATTAAAATGGAAAAATCAATCTAAAACGGTGGTACATTATGGATGAAGGTGACAATAATTGTTCACATTAGTTGTTTTTTCTTTTCATAAACTATGGAGCATAGATATGTTATATTTAATAAATTTATTTGAACAACACAGTTATCTGATATTATTTTTAGGGATTTTCCTAGAGTTTATGGCCCTACCTATTTCTGGTGAATTCCTAATGAGTTATGCAGGGTACTTTGTTTATCAGGGAAAGATGAATTATATTTTGGCACTTCTGACGGTCTTTGCATCAGGGGGTGCAGGTATTACCGTAACGTATTGGATTGGTAAAGCAGGGGGATTTAAACTTATCGAAAAGTTCGGGAAATATATCCACCTTGGACCTGAAAGGTATAATATTGCTGAATACTTAGTGAAATCAGTGGGTTATATGAACTGGACGAAAGGATTTGTCGTAGTATTTCAATCCCCCATTGCACTGGACTCCATCTTAGCAATAACGATGATTCGTATTTGGAGTAAGAAAAGAAACAGGGGGTGGATATGTATTTGGCGGTGTCTGGATATTCTTTAACTTCTTCTTGTTTGAAATGTTGAGATTGGTTTTGGAAAAATATTACGAAGGGACGAGTGAGAATTGAAAACACATATCCTTGTTGTCGAGGATTATACTCAAATCGCACATGTTTTAAAGATGGTGCTTGAGTATGAAGGTTATCAAGTAACGGTAGAACAGGATTAAAACGAGACAAAAGTCCATAAAAAATATTTTTATAAGTTCAGGAGGAAAAATGTTTTTATCTTATCCTATTTTAGCTGCTATATTGGGTATGTTAATTGCCCAATTTGTAAAAATTCCAATTCATTTTTTAACATCAAGGGAAATAAAGTGGAATTTGATGTTAAGTACAGGTGGTATGCCTAGTTCTCATACTTCGACAATCATCTCTTTAACTACTGCAATTGGGTTAATTTCAGGAATTTATTCAAACGAATTTGCCATAGCTGCGGTGGTATCCTTAATCGTCATGCACGATGCTACTGGTGTAAGAAGACATGCTGGTTATCATGCTGAAGTTCTAAATAAGCTATTAGTTGATTTCAATCACCTAATCGATACTTTGAAAGATCCCAATTTAAAAAAAGCCGAGTATAGAGAAAAATTAAAAGAATTGTTAGGACATAAACCAGTTGAAGTGTTTTTTGGAGCTATTACAGGCATCATAGTAGCCGTTGCAACTTATTATTTTTATCCCTTTAAGTAACAAGGAAAAAATAAAAATGACCTAATCATTTACTGGATTAGGTCATTTAATTTCAACAATTCCCTTTCTTTTATTAAAATTAATTTTTGATTATTAAAAGGGATGAACAACTATATATGAACATTTCAAATCTTAATATATAAATTGCAATAAAGACAAGAGGATGTTTAGTATATGAGACATCTAGTAATTGGACTAATTATTTTAGATAGTTTAATCTTAATAGCCGTGATCTGTGGTGAAAATTTGGGGTAGGAAATCGTTTTGCTAGTAAGAATAAAATTTAAGTAATATCATACGTTTTTGGAAACGGATTAAATGAGAAGTGGTGAATTATGGAATCTGAGAGCGAATCTAAAAAACGATTTTTCGGGTTAAGTTCGGTGATTTTTGTCCTCGGAATGGTAAGTCTATTGATGGACCTTTCTAGTCAGATGATTGTTCCCATTCTTCTATTATATTTAACATCTGTATTACATGTACAAGTCGGGGCTGTAGGTATTATCGAAGGCATTGCTGAAACACGGCAAGTGTTTTAAAGTTTTTCTCAGGGTGGATTTCGGACCGATTTGGAAAAAGAAAATGGTTAATGGTTGGCGGTTAGGGTTTATCCAATTTGATTAAACCCTTTTTCGCATTATCATCAACATTGGGGCAAGTCCTCTTTATTCGCTTTGCAGACCGTGTTGGAAAAGGGATTCGTACTTCCCTGCGAGATGCGATCCTTGCGGATACCACTACAAAAGAAGAACGTGGAAAAGCATTTGGATTTAGAAGGTCAATGGATACACTGGGTGCTGCACTTGGACCTTTTGTCGCCTACCTAATTCTTACTTTATGGAATGGGAGTTATCAGTCGGTATTTTGGTTATCTGCAATCCCTGGATTAATTGCAACTTTGCTCCTCATTATCATCTTAAAAGATAAAAGGAATCCTACAAAAACGCAAAGCAAAGTAAAAACATTACCCAAGATTAGCTTTAAGGGGCTGGGTTCACGTTTTTTCCTGTTCACACTTATTACTTTGCTCTTCACCATAGGGAACTTCTCAGATGCATTCCTTATCTTAAGGGCGAAAGACGTTGGTATGGCTGCAGAATATATACCGTTGACTTATTTTGCATACAACATTGTTACAATTATCTTCTCAATTCCATTTGGGATGATTTCTGACCGTATCGGTCGCCGTCCAGTTTTAATAACAGGTTATGTGATTTTTGCACTCATTTACCTCGGCTTTGGTCTGGTACATACTGTCCGTGGGATTTGGATTTTATTCATTTTTTATGGGTTGTACTACGCTACTACGGAAGGTATTCAAAAGTCTTATGTGGCAGATATGGTAGCAGAAGGACAACGAGGTACGGCAATGGGAACATTTAATGTTTTACCGGGGATTGCTGCGTTGCCTGCAAGCGTATTGGCAGGGTTTTTGTGGCAATTCTTTGGAGCTTTTACAGCTTTTGGTGTAAGTAGTCTACTCGCAATTATTTCTGCATTGCTTATGTTCATTCTTCGGATATAACTGAATACTTTCATAATATTTGTTAACCCTGGAGCTTCAAAACCTTGCACATAATAAATGATGATTTTGTCGAAAGTAATAACTCTATGTTTGTTTACAAGGAGAGCCAAATTGAGGTCTGTTTATGAATTTAAAAAAAGAACTTTTCATTGCATTTCTAATAAGTTTTGTTTCACTTTTAGGCTTTTCATATTAAATCGGCAACTGTGATCCACTAATAGTTCAATTTATAATTATAACTCCATTCATAAATATTTCCTTCATAGGTGGGATAAAGAAATGGAACAGCATATAGATTATCTAATTTCACATTTTGGTTACTTTGGAATCATCATTGTTCTAATTGGGGGAATTGTTGGCCTTCCAGTACCTGACGAGGTTCTTCTAACCTATGTTGGTTATAAAGTGTTTCAAGGCACATTATCGTACATACCTTCTTTACTAAGTGCATTTGTGGGGGCAATGGGAGGAATTTCTCTCAGCTACTTTATTGGATATAAATTCGGATTACCTTTAATAAAAAAGTTTGGTCCAAAAATTCATATAACGGAAAAAAAAATCAATCGTACTCAAAAATTATTTCTCAAAATTGGACCTGTTCTAATATTGGTTGGCTATTTTATTCCTGGAATTCGCCATCTTTCTGCCTTTGTTGCTGCATTAAATAGTTTCCCGTTTAGAAAATTCGCTGCTTATGCTTATATTGGAGCCTTCCTATGGAGTTTGTCTTTTATCACTTTAGGAAGAAAACTAGGAGAAAATTGGGGTATAGTTGATTTCTATGTGTCAAAATACAGTATGTATCTTATTTTGTTTTTCCTTTTCCTTTCTTTAATGGTTTACCTTTTTTGGAGAAGAAAAAAGCAATTGGGAAAAATGTGAGTTACTCCTTGAAGTAAAGTGGAGATAAGGAATTGGAAATGCCTCTTTTAAGTTAGATAAATAAAGATTGTGAAACATAAGGAAGCCAAAGAAGAGAAGTGCCAATCATGACACTTCTCTTCCTTTTATGAAATAACAAAAACTGACATTTAAATGGGTGATTCTTATTTATTATTGAATAGCATGCTTTTTGGACTCCGTTGGCCAGAAATAGCCGATAAGTGCACCAACTACTGCTGGTAATATCCATCCAAGACCAATACTGTAAAGCGGTAAATATTCAATATACGCAGCTTTAATAGATTCCAAAAAAGAAATGGCCGCCCCCGGCATGCTTCCCACTAACGTGCTGTAACCATCAAAAAAACTTACACAAAAAGTAAGGAGCATAGAAGCTGCATATACACTTTGCTTATGATTAAAAAATGATGAACAGAGCGTCAACAAAATTAGAACAATCGCCAAAGGATATAATAACATTAATACCGGAACAGCGTATTGAATAATATTGTTTAAGCCAAAATTAGCGATGATAAATGACATAAGGCTTAGGATAAGCACGAACATTTTATAGCTTACTTTTGGAAATATACTATTGAAAAATTCACTACAAGAGGTAATGAGTCCAATGCTCGTTTTTAAACATGCCAGTACAATTATAATGGCAAGAAGGATCGCACCAAATTCTCCAAAGTAATGCTGGGCGACCTTAGCAAAGATTAATCCGCCATTATCGAACGTACCGATAATAGAAACGCTTGATGCCCCCATATAAGTAATGAGGCCATAGATCAACATCATTAGTGCCATAGCGAAAATGCCTGATTGCCATGTTGCTTTTGCAATGGTCCTCTTATCGGTAATCCCTTGTCCCTTAATAGCATTGATGACAACAATACCAAATGCTAATGAAGCAAGGGCATCCATCGTGTTATACCCCTCTTTAAAACCAGTTATAAATGCCAATTGGCTGTAATCACCTGTTGGCTTTCCGAAGTGTCCCATAGGTTTGACAATCGCGATAATAATTAAAAAGAATAAAAATACTAAAAATGCAGGTGTTAGATATTTTCCGATATAGTCAATAATTTTCGCAGGATTTAATGAGAAATAATAGACGATGGCGAAAAATACAAAGCTAAAGAGCCCAAGATATAAACTGACGTGCTCTGGATTAATAAATGGTTCAAAACCGACTACGAAAGGTACGGTTGCCGTACGTGGAATCGCGAAAAACGGTCCAATGGTTAAGTAAAGGGCCATGGCAAAGACGACTCCAAATTTCGGATGGACCCTTTCTCCTAATTCACGAAGTCCATTACTTGCAGATAGTCCGAATGCTAAGATCCCCATAAATGGCAAACCAATTGCTGTTACTAGGAAACCAATTAAAGCGGGCCAAAAGTGAGTTCCGGCGACCTGTCCCATCTGAATAGGGAAAATCAAATTTCCAGCCCCAAAGAACATACCAAACAACATCGTACCGATGACTGCGTATGTTGAGAATGATATTTTTTGATGCATACATGTTGCTCCTTCTAGATGAATTTCATATATTTTACCACCATTTAGAATTGTTGGCTATCATATAATGACTCCTTTTTTGTAAATCAGTTTAAATTTCCATATTACCCACAATAGTCAATTCAATGTTGTTAATATTTTATTAATATTTTTGTGATAAAATCATTTTTAACTGAAATTTCATCTAATTACTTAACGATCGGAAAATGAATGTTTCTAAATATGGAAAGGTGACCTCCCAAAAATGACAGTGTTTGTTTTCTTAAAGATAATAGGAATTGTCCTTATTTTGAAGGGGATTAAAGATTCATTTACAACATTTATGGAAAGTTTTAAAAAGAAGGTTCATTTTAAATTATGTATCAATTCTATTTTAAAAAGTGGCTATTACTTTTTAACAGGGTGCTTCTTAATGTACTTTCAAAACCTAGAAATGCAATTACATCAACTGTATTTATTGGGGGCAATCTATTTTGGAATGTCCACAATTTTTTGGCTTATCCTTAATCGATTAGAAAAAGAGGAATAATCGAGTATCCTTTATTACCAAAACCATAACGTTGACTGTACGGTTTGGATTGTGATATAGTTAACATATCTATAGAAAGGGGTGAGTAAGTTGGGAAGTTGTATCGGATTGGTGAAATAGCCAGTTTAATGAGCATTTCAAAAAGAACGATTGATTATTACACCCAAATAGGCTTACTGAACCCTGTTAGGTCGGATTCTAATTATCGAATGTATGGAGAAGAGTCTATTCAGATATTGGAATTGGTTGAACATTATAAAACTCTTAATATGCCGCTTGAGGAAATCAAATCTTCTATTAAATTGATCAATTCAAATAATTCCATAGATAAAGAGAAAGTAGAAAAACATTGTGAGCAGATGGCTGTTCTTATGGAGCATCTTAAAGAGGAAATAAAGGTAATGGAGCCAATTCTTCAAAAATTAAACAATGATGAAAAAGAAATGCTCGTTAATAAACTATCCTTACAGGGAGTTTCATTAGCTCAAACATTGTTATTATTATTTGGTTAAAGGCGTGAAAGTAGGGATGTTTTTCCATCCAATGAATATATTAATCTTCATTGCTTTTGGACTATACATCTGGGCGCAGTTTAAAGTAAAAGGTAATTTCAGTAAATGGTCTGAGGTCGGGACAGACTAACTTTGTTTACAAACTAGGAGGTGTATTCCTTACTTAACTATTAAGTAAGGAGGCTATTGATAATTATTAATTTAATTACAATTGCAATGTTAATTGCTTTTACGGCATTTTTCGTATCTTTTGAATTTGCCATTGTTAAAATCCGAGGTACACGAATCGATCAACTTGTTGGAGAAGGTAACAAAAATGCTATTGCAGCTAAAAAAATTATTTCAAATCTAGATGAATATTTATCCGCATGTCAGTTAGGGATTACAGTTACAGCATTAGGTTTAGGTTGGCTGGGTGAACCAACGGTGGAACATATCCTTCACCCATTGTTGGTAGGCCTTAACTTGCCTGAATCCGTTTCATCCATTGCATCATTTGTTATCGCCTTTGCTTCTGTAACATTTATTCACGTCGTAGTAGGGGAACTTGCTCCCAAAACGGCAGCAATTCAAAAAGCGGAAGCTGTGACATTAATTTTTGCACGGCCAATGATTCTATTTTATAAAATCATGTATCCTTTTATTAAAGCATTAAATGGATCTGCTCGTTCGATTTTAGGCATCTTTGGAATGAAACCAGCTTCAGAACACGAAGCTGCTCACTCGGAGGAAGAACTTCAATTGATTATTTCCGAAAGCTATAAAAGCGGAGAAATTAATCAGTCTGAGTATAAATATGTGAACAATATTTTTGAATTTAATGATCGAATTGCAAAAGAAATTATGGTGCCACGAACTGAGATTGTTGCTTTTGATAAATCACAAACGTTAGCGGAATGCCTTGAAACTGTTAAGAGTGAAAAGTATACAAGATACCCAGTTATCGATGGGGATAAAGATAATATCGTGGGTATGCTGAATTTGAAAGAAGTCTTAACGGATTATATCGTCGGCAAGAATCTAGAAACTCCAATTGAACATTATGTACGTCCTGTGATCCAGGTAATTGAATCGATCGCCATACACGATTTGTTACTTAAAATGCAAAAAGACCGTATTCATATGGCTATCCTAATGGATGAGTATGGTGGAACAGCTGGATTAGTAACAGTTGAAGATATTCTAGAGGAAATTGTGGGTGACATCCGCGATGAATTTGATGCGGATGAGGTACCTGAAATCAATAAAATAAACGATAATAAAACAATCGTCGATGGAAAAGTTCTTATAGAAGAAATAAATGATTTATTCGGAATAGATTTAGATGATGAGGATATTGATACCATTGGTGGTTGGATATTATCCAAAAAGATGGATGTCTTCGAAGGCGAGATAATTAATTATGGTGATTTTGATTTTAAAGTCCTTGAAGTTGATGGATATCACATCAAATCTTTAGAAATAGTAAAAACATTCAAGCAAGAAGCTCTTGCTTGAACAATGAATCCCTCTTGAATATAAGAGGGATTTTTTTAGCATTATCTTAACCTTTCTAATAGACAAAGATAGTACAAATACCGTTGACTTTTTATCAACGATTTCCTGGGATAAGGCAGTTTTTGTTTAAACCATAATGACTTCTGTTGATTAAATTGTTGACAAGTTGTCAACGCATATGTATATTCTAATAGTCTTTTGTTTTATTATTTTGTAGATATGGCAATGTTTCTATTTATTTTTTAATAATTATCTATAATTGTTAAAGTGAGAATACATAGAGAGGAAAGCTAAGATGTCGGATGTAAAAAAAGATAATAAACTCGGTTTGTTATTAAAGAAATTGTTAAAAGAACGTTCTATATCTATGCGTAAGCTTAGTCAGCATACCGAAATTGACACAGCCACGATTTCACGGATCATAAATGGTAAACGAAAAGCAAATCCTGACCATTTACAAAAATTTGCTGATTATTTACAAGTCCCAATTTCAGAGTTATTTATAGCTGCAGGCTTTACAATTGAAGATAAAAATACAACAACACAATCTAACATTTTAATGTCTGTTGAAAGTATTCAAAATTTACTTGAATCCTCTAATCTAATAGATAATAAGTTTAGTATTGCTAGTGTAGAACAGCAATTATCGAATTATGAACAATATGTACAAACAGAAGAGGGAAAAGAAAATATTCTTAATAGCTTTGGCGAAAAGCTTAAGAAAATAGGCAGTATAGGTCCGTTTATTAGTCAACTTAAGGAAATGTATGAGAAATTCCGCTTAAATAAGGGAACACCGCGGGAGCTTGCCATAGTTGGAAGTGCACTGATCTATTTTATTGTCTCAGTGGATGTTATTCCAGATTACATTTTTCCACTCGGTTTTATCGATGATGCTATGGCAATTCAAATTGTAGCAAATCTACTAAGATCTGAGTAGCATTTACCTTTATACCTCGAAATAGTCGTTCAAGAGCTACATTGATTATAGGCGCAATAATTCATTAAACTAAAGAAAATCGGGAAGGTGTACTATGGAAAGAATGCTTCGTAGGAAAAAGCGTGTTAGATGGAAAAGGGTAATGTTGTTTATTTTTATTTTAATGATTGGTAGTGTAAGTGCTTATGCAGCTTATCAATATAAACAAGGAGTTTCACTTGGTAAGGATGGGAAATTTAATGATGATGAGAAAGTAGCGAAAGCTTTCCAGGGAGAAGATGTGAAGTTTGGTAGAATTAATGTGCTTCTATTGGGAAGCGATTCACGTGGTGAAGAACATTCAAGAACGGATTCCATCATGATTGCCCATTACGACCAAAACACTCATCAATCTAAGTTGATTTCTATAATGAGAGATACCTATGTTAATATACCTGGTCATGGAAAGCAAAAAATAAATGCAGCATATGCATATGGTGGACCTGAGCTTCTTAGACAAACAATTAAAGAAAACTTTGATATTGATGTAAATTATTACGCTGTTGTTGATTTTGAAGGATTCTCAAAGATTGCAGATATTATTGCACCTGATGGAATTGAAGTTGATGTTCCTCATGAAATGAAGTATGGAATCGGAACGACAATAAGCCCTGGAAAACAAACCTTACATGGGGAAAAGTTATTAGGATATGTACGTTTTAGGCATGACAAATTAAGTGACTTTGGCCGAGTTCAAAGACAACAGGAAGTCATTAGCAAGTTGAAGAACCAAGCTTTGAGTATTGGAAGTATCATAAAGCTTCCTAAAATATTGGGTGTTATAGACCCATATGTTGATACCAATTTGGATACATCTACCCTATTTTCTTTAGGAAAAGATTTGCTTACTAATCAATCCAATGAATTAAATACAATGCGTATTCCCGTGGATGGGTCTTTTACTAATGAGCAATTCAAAAATGCTGGTGCAGTGTTAAGTATCAATCTTGAACAAAATAAATCTGCCCTCAATGAATTTTTATCTTCGTAATAAAGACATAAATTCGGCAGAAGGCTTAACAGATGATATTAGGGAAGAAATTAAAGAAGTCAAATCAGATAAATTTGATCTAAATAAATAAGGGCCAGAAATGCAAGATGGAATGGAAGTATCTTCATTATTTTATTGTGTTAACAAATAAAGCATGCTTGTTAAAGGAACTCAGTGAGGGGTTCCTTTTAATTTTATCTATAATGCGTATTTCGAAATAACATAAACTCGACGATTTGAATATATAAATACACATAAGAATTTTTCCTAAATACCACTGGACGAACTCACACACAGAGGAGGAATTATGCATTATTTGTCTATATTGTTTATCGGCATTGCCGCGAATCTAGATAATTTAGGCATAAGCGTATCTTATGGATTAAGGTCCACAAGGATTCCATTAGTTTCTAATTTAATTATAGCAATCGTGTCCATGATATGTGCGTATCTTTCCATTATTGCAGGGAAATTCATCTCACAGTTCATTTCTATTGGTTTGGCCAATTTTGCAGGCGGCCTGATTATTATAGGCATTGGGATTAAATGTATTGTAGATTCCTTTTCTGTTCATGAATCTCCAAGGGAAGTTAAGGCAGATTCTAATTATTCTCATGTTATTACTCATCCAGATTCAGCAGATGTAAACCATGATAAGATGATTTCTGTAAAAGAGTCGATTTTCTTAGGATTTGCGTTAGCGATCAATTGCCTTGTAATGGGATTGGGGGCTGGTATTACAGGTGTTTCGCCTGTTTTAACCACCTTGTCTATTGGATTGTTTTCCGTTGTATCCATTTGGAGTGGAATAAAACTTGGCAATAAGATTTGTGGTATGAGCATTGGCAAATACTCTAACATTGTTTCAGGAATCCTGTTAATAATAATTGGGGTTTATGAAATGATTGTGTAAAAAGGATAAAAAAAGAGAGTTGGAAAATCCAACTCTCTTTACGTTATAATCTTAATTCAATCAATGGGCGTGTGTATTTTTGAATCAAATAATTTCCTAATAATAAGCATAACCCAAGTGAAAAAATCATCAATATAAAGTAATGATCAGAAACATCTTCCAACAAATCCTCAGAGACGATGGTTTGAATCGTTTTTATGATAAATCCGTGCAGTAGATATACATACAAAGTCCTTTGGCCAATCACCGTCATTTTAAATCCATTAGTCGGAACAATGGCCAAAAAGCCATAAATAACGATTAACGTTACTAAATATTGTGAAGAACGTAACAAACCACTGCTTAGTACCTTCAAGCCCATATTAGCGTATGAAGTATCACCTAGCAGCCACGGTATACCATCCTTTGGAAAGAAAATTCCCACTAACAGCATCGTACATAAAAGAATTACAAATCCAATGACAGTTGAATATTTAACTTTTTTAACTACTTTTAAATGCTTCGGTTCCAATAAAAAACCTAAAAGAAAATAAGGGAAAAACACAAAAGTTCTTGATAACGATAGATAACTTCCGACATTATCAATATAACCAATACCTATACCGATTGTTACTGCTATAATAAACCCAATCCATTTCAATCTTGCAAAAACATAAAGGAGTAGATTCCAACTGAATAAACTTAGTAAAAACCACAATGTCCAATGCGGCTTGAGGAGATCGAAATTAAGCGTGGATTCATGCCCATTCATATAATAAAAAATAGAATAAATCACTTGGAAAATTAAATATGGTAATAAGATCTTCTTTACCGTTTTTAAGAAATAACCTTTCTTATTGAATCCTTTAGAAAAATATCCAGAAATAAGGATGAACGCGGGCATATGAAAAAGAAATATGACCGAGTATAAAGAAAATAAAAAATCGTCATTACCTTTTAATGGGCTAATCACATGACCGAATACCACTAAAAAAATTAAGATAAATTTTGCGTTGTCGAAGTAAAGACTTCTCCTAGAAGAGGAAGCCATTTGAATGAACACCCCCTGAGTTCTTATGGTAATCCATTAAATTTTGTAAAAATCCTCTTATAATATACCTCTGGTAATTCCCTTTTCAAGAGTGTTTTAAACTAGTAAATATGTACCATTCCGCCAAATAATGGGATTAAGTAGGTTACAATCTTAAACAGTAAGTCGAATTAGGACCCTCGTTGTTTACAAAAAGAATGTTACAACACGATGAATAAAACATGAAAAAAGTATATGAAATGATCAATAGTTAAAATAAACATCCCACTTGTATTAAAGGTTTGGTCTTTATACAAGTGGGATGTTTTATTTTTATACATGTATTTTGACTTTTTCAACTCTTAAAAAGTTAACAAAAAATTTGTCTTATCAATATTTCCCATTTTTATGGGGACATTATAATAACAAAGAGTGGGGGAGTTAAGCATATGAAAATTAAGCTGTTGTTTGAGTCAGTAAAAAAAGGTAACAAATCATCTGCATTAGCCATGACGGGTAATACACTTATTGCTGTTACTGAATTTATAGCTGGAAGCATTAGTGGGAGCGGAGCCATGTTTGCCGCAGCTATGCACTCTTTAGGAGATGCAGTTAACCAAGGTTTCATTTTTATAGGAAGTGTTTTATCTCAAAAAAAACCGTCAAAACGGTTTCCAAATGGTTTCGAACGTTTGAACCATATTTTTAGCATGATTGCTGCATTGGTTGTCTTCACTATGGCAGTTGAAACCATCCGTGAGGGATGTCATTTAATTTATCATCCTGTTGAACCAAGTACAGGTCTATTGATGAATATATTTATTTTAATTCTAAACCTGGTTATTGATGGAGCTGTTTTAATTAAAGCGATGAAAGAAATAAATCATGATTCTGGGATAACAGTAAAAGGGCTCAGAATTGTCCTTGAATCATTTAAAAATGTAGGCAGAGCCACTCCTCCAACAAGATTTGTCTTCTATGAAGATCTTGTGTCTGTCACAAGTGCGTTATTGGCCTTAATTGCAGTAGTAATAACCTCGATTACAAATTTACATCTTTTAGATGGAGTTTTCACCGTCATCATTGGATTGTTAATGCTAGGTGTTTCTATTCGATTGGCCTACGATAATATTGTAGATCTAATTGGCAGCTCGCCAATCGTGAGATTAAAGAACGGATGGCAAAAATAATATGAATAGTAGACGTAAAAATTTTTAAGTAGATTTTATTATTTAATGATAACTATGACGACATTATTTCGGCCCATGATAATAGGGAGTGATGAGACAATGTATATCCTTAAGAAAATGTGTGTCATTTTGCTTGGCAGTATTTTGTTGTCAATTGGCATTAATTTCTTTTTAGTGCCATTTGAATTACTTGATGGCGGAATAATCGGTATAGGGCTGATTATCAAGTATTTAACAGGAATTAAACCTGGACTAGCTATTATTTTTTTAAGTGTACCTATATTTGCACTAGCGTGGTTTCATAATAAAAGATATTTTTATAATAGTTTACATGGGATGTTGTTTTCTTCGTTTGTGATTGACCTATTGGCACCTTCACGATTCATTTTACCGGAATTTCAAATCCCTGCTGTCTTTAGTTCTATTTTTGGGGGAATATTCGTGGGATTAGGTATTGGGATTATGCTCCGTCATGAAACTAGTACAGGAGGAACAGATCTATTAGCTCAATTTTTATCGAAGATTTGTAAAATTAATGTAGGGATTTTGATATTCATTATCGATGCATTAGTCATTTGTCTGGGCGGTTTATTAATATCTAAAGAAACCTTTTACTTATCCTGTGTTACGATAACAGTAGTAGGTTTATTTACCAGCCTATGCACATGGAATATTAAAGGGAGTAATATAAAGACGAGTTGAAGGAAAAACCTCATTAAAACGAAAATTGGATAAAAAACCATTGACAAAAAGAAATATAAGTATTATTATTATCTCAGATTCAAGATAATTTAATTCAAGATTTTATGAGGGGGTGAAATTAATGGAGAGGAAATGCAATAATCTTCCCTTTCTGATATTAATGCAAACATCTAAGGCAATTCATGAACGAATAAAAGAAGAAATGGCCCAAAATAAGTTAAGTATTACGGAATTCTCTGTTTTAGAGGTACTTTACCAAAAAGGGAAACAAACGATTCAACAAATTGGAAATTGCATATTGATCTCAAGTGGTTCAATGACCTATGTTATAGATAAGCTGGAGCAAAGAGGGCTATTAAGCCGAAATGCCTGTTCAGATGACCGCCGAGTGATCCATGTGACATTAACGGCTGATGGAAATGAGTTAATGAATGTAATCATGCCAAAATATCATGATTTTGTTAATCAGATGTTCGAATCTTTAGATGATGATGAGGCCGAGACATTTGTGCAGCTTTTGAAAAAAGTAAGGAATATAGTTTAAATATCATTTTTTTTATAAATATATCTCGAATTCGAGATAAAAACATTTAGGAGGAATTTAAGATGATGAATATCGGATTATTAATCATTCGTTTGGTAATTGGTTTATTATTCGTGGGACATGGAGCTCAAAAATTATTTGGTTGGTTTGGCGGCTATGGATTGAAAGGAACTGGAGGATGGTTTGAATCCATTGGCATGAAACCGGGAGTAACCATGGCTCTTATTGCAGGGTTAGCAGAATTTGCTGGCGGAATATTGTTTGCATTAGGGCTTTTAACCCCAGTAGCAGGAATTTTGATCGCTGGAACTATGGCTATGGCAATCATAAAAGTTCATGCGCCGAACGGATTATGGAATACATCAAATGGATATGAATTTAACTTAACATTACTTGCAGTGGCAATTGGTGTTGCCTTAATCGGTCCTGGTAAATATGCTCTAGATGCTTTTTTATTCTAAAATATCTCAATTTAGAGATTCTAGAACTAAGATAAATAATTGAGTTGTATTTCCGTTTAAGGAACAAAATATAGTATCTCGTTTAGTTAAATACTGGATTTTAATTTATAATTTTAAATTATAAAGGAGTGTTAAAAAAATGAGTAAGAAAACAATGGGTATTCACCATATCACAGCAATCGTAGGGCATCCGCAAGAAAATGTGGATTTTTACGCAGGTGTTTTGGGATTACGTTTGGTTAAGCAAACGGTCAATTTTGATGATCCAGGCACCTATCACCTTTATTTCGGTAATGAGGGTGGAAAACCAGGAACCATTATTACATTCTTTCCATGGGCAGGAGCCCGTCAAGGAGTCATTGGAGATGGTCAAGTAGGGGTTACTTCTTATGTAGTTCCGAAAGGTGCCATGGAATTCTGGGAAAAAAGGTTAGAAAAATTTAATGTCCCTTTCACTAGAATGGAACGATTTGGAGAGCAATATTTGGAATTTGATGATCCACACGGTCTTCACTTGGAAATTGTGGAAAGAGAAGATGGAGAAATAAATACTTGGACTTTCGGTGAGGTTGCGCCTGAAGTTGCTATCAAAGGTTTTGGCGGAGCAACTCTTTTATCGACCCAGCCTAACAAAACGGCTGAATTATTAGAAAAAGTAATGGGACTTGAATTAGTAGGTAAAGAAGGAGATTTCGCACGTTATCGTTCCACTGCAGATATTGGAAATATTATCGATGTTAAATTAACTCCAATCGGACGAGGACAAATGGGTGTAGGAACGGTCCATCACATTGCATGGCGGGCTATTGATGACGAAGATCAATTAGATTGGCAAAAGTATGTGGCAGCGAATGGATATGGCGTTACTGCTGTAAAGGACAGAAACTACTTTAATGCCATTTATTTCAGAGAGCATGGAGAGATTCTATTTGAAATTGCCACTGATCCTCCAGGTTTTGCTCATGATGAATCGCAAAAAACAATGGGAGAAAAATTGATGCTGCCATCGCAATATGAGCCTCAAAGAGAAAAAATTGAAAGAGTATTATTACCGTTTGAAGTAAGAGAACTAGACTGATTTTTAAGAAAAGGGATGATTTCTTTGCTTTCAATTGATCCGGCCTCATTGTCCGAAAGAGAAAATTATAAATTTCTAATAGGCAGCATCATACCTAGACCGATTGCTTTCGTCACCACCATTTCAAAAGACGGCGTTTTAAATGGGGCACCATTCAGTTATTTTAATATCGTGTCATCCAATCCCCCAATGATTTCTTTATCAATCCAACGGTCATCGGGGAGACAAAAAGATACAGCGAGGAACATCATGGAGTCAAAAGAGTTTGTAATTCATATCGTGGATGATCTTAATGTTGAAAAAATAAATAAAACAGCTGCAAACCTTCCTCCTGACGAGAGTGAGATTGAGTTAGCTAACTTAACTCCAGTCAAAAGTGAGAGGATTTCAGTTCCTGGAGTAAAGGAAGCAAAAATTCGAATGGAATGTTCGATGGAGCATTCCTTCGAACTTGGTGGCTCAAATACTCCTGGATGTGATTTTATTATAGGAAAAGTGGTTCAATTTCATATCGAAAACGACATTTATGAAAAAGGGAGAATCGATCCAAGGGGATTAGGTGCTGTAAGTCGATTGGCTGGAAATTACTACGCCAAAATTGGTGAGATTTTTGAAATCGAAAGGCCTAAATAATTGGAAAGAGAAAAATTAGAAGAAACCTTGCCTCCAGTGGAGGTTCGTGTTTTGGAGGGAGATAAATAATGAAACATATATTCAATAAGGGCCAAGATCCAACAAAATCAACATTATTATTGCTTCATGGTACTGGTGGTAATGAATTAGACCTGCTTCCTCTTGCGGGAAGAATCGATGAAGAGGCTTCAGTCTTAAGCGTCCGAGGAAATGTATTAGAAAATGGAATGCCTAGATTCTTCCGAAGATTGGCTGAGGGAGTATTTGATATAGAAGACCTTATTTTCCGAACAAAAGAATTAAATGAGTTTTTAGATGGGGCAGCTGATAAATATGGGTTCGACCGCGATAATATTATGGCCATTGGATACTCAAATGGAGCCAATATAGCTGCAAGTTTATTATTCCACTATCAAAATGCTTTAAAGGGTGCTATTCTTCATCACCCTATGGTACCGAGAAAAGGAATTGAACTTCCCGATTTATCGGGGAAAAAAGTGTTTATTGCTGCCGGATCAAATGATCCGATTTGCTCACCAATGGAATCAGCTGAATTACAATCGTTATTAGAAAATGCTAATGCGAACGTAGAACTACATTGGGAAAATAGAGGTCATCAATTAACAATGCAAGAAGTCGAGGCTGCGGCTGACTGGTATCGCAAGGTGATGATCCAATAAACGTGCGAAACAATAAAAAGAAAAACTAATCGGGAGTACTACCGATTAGTTTTTTTGTGGATAAAAATGCCAAAGAAAGACGAAAAGGAGGGGGATGGTTCTGGTGGCACAAAAAGCCATTAGAACCGTCCCCCCGACATCTCGTAGTTCCAACACTGCATTAATTGGTGTATGCCATTTTCAATTTGGTCTAATGGAATGCCGCCGAAGCCTAATAGAAAAGTTGGATATGGATAGTCAATGGGACTTAACAGATAATCGCTTACTGGATAGATGGCCATATGGTCTTTTGCCGCCATTTGTTTTAATTGATTTTCCCCTTTTGACAGGGGGACGGATATTAATATGTGCATTCCTGCTAGGTCCCCTGTGATCATGACATCCGGATAATACGTTTCTAATATCCGGGTTAATTTTTCATGTTTTTTGCGATAAATTTTCCGCATCCTGTTTAAGTGCTTGGAAAAATAGCCATCTCTCATAAAGTCAGCTAAAATATGCTGATCGAATCTCGGTACTGTTGATGAGTAAAAACTGAATGTCTCCTTATATTTTTGCAGTAAGGTTGAAGGTAAGACACAATAAGCAACACGTAAGGAAGGCATTAATGATTTGGTAAACGTGCTCAAATAAATAACTTTTTCGTTTTGGTCTAATCCTTGTAAGGCGGGAATAGGTTTTCCAATATAACGAAACTCACTATCGTAATCGTCTTCTATGATGTAGCGTTTTTCATCTTTTGATGCCCAGTTTAATAGCTGCGTTCTTCTTGTTGCTGAAAGAACCGCACCCGTCGGGAATTGGTGTGAAGGTGTAATGTAAACAACATTAGCATTTGTTTTTTCAAGTTCATCCACTATTAAACCATCTTCATCTACCGGAATGGGGATGGCCTTATTTTGCAAGTGTATTTTTGGGATGGCTGAATAGCCGGGATTTTCAAGGGCGAATTTTGAATCATTTCCAAGTAACCTTAGAATCATTGGGAGCAGCTGTTCCGTTCCCGAACCAATGACAATTTGTTCAGGCTTACAAACAATCCCCCTCGATTGATAAAGATATTTAGAAATTTCAGCTCTTAATGCGTATTCTCCTTGAGGGTCTCCAATTTGTAACAACTCTTTTGAACTATGATCATATAAATTTTTTGCATATTTTCGCCAAAGTGAAAATGGGAATGAGTCTGAATCAATTTTTCCTGGATGAAAGTCGAATTGATATATTTTTTTCTCAACTTTTTCTACAGGCATGTTTAATAGTTCTTTTTCAATATAGGGCAATTCATCAATCTCTTCTACAAAAAAACCAATGCGGGGTTTAGATCCCACATAGCCTTCTGCGATAAGTTGGGCATAGGCAATTTCAATGGTTGTTTGACTGATATTTAAAAATTCAGCTAATTTTTTTTTGGATGGCAATTTGGTTCCAACTTCAATTTGTTTTTGGATAATGGCGTCTTTGATACCGATATAAAGCTGTTCATATAAAGGTTTTGCTGTACTTTTATCCAATTTAAACATGAGCATATCCATCTGTAATCTCCCCAACTGACCATATTGATTTTTAAAAAATTGAACCTTTTCTTAAAGTCAATTTCTATTATACTAGTAATCATCAAATGTATGGAGGTTTTTTTTATGAAACAAGTTGGAACTGAAAGAGTAAAACGTGGTATGGCAGAAATGCAAAAAGGCGGCGTGATTATGGACGTCATTAATGCCGAGCAAGCAAAAATTGCAGAGGCTGCAGGTGCAGTTGCTGTTATGGCTTTAGAACGGGTACCATCCGATATCCGAAAAGCTGGCGGCGTAGCTCGTATGGCAGATCCTCGGATTGTAGAGGAAGTATTGAACGCTGTCACCATTCCAGTTATGGCAAAAGCACGTATTGGTCATATTGTCGAAGCACGTGTATTAGAATCAATGGGCGTTGATTACATAGATGAAAGTGAAGTATTAACACCTGCTGATGAGGAATTCCATTTATTAAAAAGCGACTACACTGTACCTTTTGTATGTGGATGCCGCGATTTAGGGGAAGCTGCTCGTCGTATTGGAGAAGGAGCTTCCATGTTACGTACGAAAGGTGAACCGGGAACAGGAAATATTGTTGAAGCTGTTCGTCATATTCGTAAAGTTAATTCACAGGTAAGACGCGTTGTTGGTATGAGCACAGATGAATTAATGACAGAAGCAAAAATTTTAGGTGCACCATTTGAATTATTATTAGAAATCAAAAAATTAGGGCGCTTACCAGTTGTAAATTTTGCTGCTGGTGGGGTGGCAACACCTGCCGATGCCGCTTTAATGATGGAACTTGGAGCAGATGGTGTATTTGTTGGATCAGGTATTTTCAAATCTGATAACCCAGAAAAGTTCGCACGTGCCATTGTAGAAGCAACGACACACTATCAGGACTATAAACTAATTGCTGAAATTTCAAAAGAGCTGGGGACACCAATGAAAGGTATTGATATTGCCACTCTAAATGCAAGTGAACGTATGCAGGAACGTGGTTGGTAATATGCTGAAAATTGGGATACTTGCATTACAAGGTGCAGTCAGAGAGCATATAAGACAAATTGAAGAGCTTGGCTGTAAGGCCATTTCAGTTAAAACGGCTGAAGATCTAAAAGAATTGAATGGTCTTGTACTGCCTGGCGGAGAAAGTACAACAATGCGGAAACTGCTGGACCGATACGAGTTGCTTGAACCCATTCGTGCTTTAGCCGCCGAGGGGGTTCCGATGTTTGGAACATGTGCAGGCCTGATTTTATTGGCAAAAGAAATCGTTGGCTTTGATACGCCTCATCTGGGGGTGATGGACGTCGTGGTCGAACGGAATTCATTTGGTCGCCAAGTGGATAGTTTTGAAGTCGAGATGTCCATCAGAGGAGTAGGGAAGGACATTCCTGCTGTTTTTATCCGGGCGCCACATATCGTTGCGGCAGGCGAAAATGTTGAAATTCTCGCAAAACATGAAGAGCGAATTGTTTTAGCGCGAGATGGCCAATTTTTAGGATGCTCCTTTCATCCGGAATTAACAGAGGATATTAGAATTATGAAGTATTTTATTGAAATGGTGCGAGAGAACACAAATGTTTTAACTCATTAGGTGCCACTGTATAAAGACAAGAAAGTCCTAAATTGAAAATCCCTTTAAATCAACATTTTGGGGGTTTATTTAGGACTTTCTTGTCGTTAATAAGCAACATGAAAGTCCTATATTTCCAGCCTTTTTTCATTCACCAGCATATATATATTTCACTATTAAGCAGATTGCTTTTTGTTTCGTTTAGTGCGTTCTTCTTCATTTTTATTTGATTTTGGCACTCTAAATAATAATATCAATCCGGCATTAAACATAAGAGTCCATACAAGTCCGAATTTAGTACCACTAAAATATATTCCTAAAACAGGTATTACCATTAACGTGATGTTTTTCACATAATAATTTATTTTAGGATTGATAACCATTAAAACTGAAATAATGACAAGCACCGAAGCTATGATGTTATCTCCCAAAAAGGATTGATTCGGATAATTTACATAGCCGTAGTACCCAAATGATCCGACTATTGCAACTAGTGAGATATAAAACCTTATCATTGAATTTTTATAAAACAGGATCCAAACGGCAAGTAAATTTATTCCTGCACAAATTCCAACTACAATTAGGGTATCCGTAAAATTACTAATCGGATTTTTCATATAGTTCAGAAGGTATTTGAAGTTGAAGTAAATTGCTGCTACGATCAAAATCTTAAAGACGATTTTTAACCAAAACATCTCCAGCTTCTTTTTCTTTATTGACGAAGGGAACCTGAATTTCGGGAATACTTTTGCGAAGCCGCCATCAACGGCTTTTTTCTTGTTCCTCCCCATCGACAATTTATTATCTTCTCTTTTTTCTCGTTCCCTTTTTACGTCTTGCCTCGTCGGGTAATCTCTTTCTATATATTCTTCGTCATAAACATTTTTTAATTGTTGATCTGATTCTGAATTAAAATCCAATGCGTATTCACCTCAAGTATTTTAATTATGTAATAATATCATATTTCTTTAGATTAAGTTATTCTAAGCATTTCTATTCCATTTCGGTGTACGTGTCTGCTCCTTGAACTAGACATGACTGATTTGAAAAGCGGAATGAATATGACTGCCTCTAAAATATTTACAAATACAGATTAGTACTTTTTTCATAGCATATTTAACGAAAGTACTAACATAATTTAAACAGGGACTTATTGAGAAAATATTCCAATAGGAGTAATTATTTACATAAACTAATCTCATCGTCCCAATATTGCAATATATTAAACCATCAATTTACTTAAAATCAAGGGGGAAAACAGTATGCCAACTTTAACAGGGTTCCGTCCCAGTTCAGCCGGATTTAAATTTAGCAACAATAACTTTCCACGTGTTGCTTTAAAGACCATTACTGTTTTGGGTAAACAGATTCCGATTGGTGATGCATCTAACGGCCTATGTGGCGGGATGGTTTTTGCTGTTAGAGATTACTTTGAAGCAAAAATGCCAATTCCACCCAATGTGGCAAATCCTTCTTCTGGTCCATTGTACGATTATATTGTGAACCGGTTGATTGATAGCTTCAATTTGCCAGGAGGTCCACTTAAATATATGGATTTGATGAATCCTACACTACCCGACCATGAAACAGCAGCTAGTAAAATAGGTCTTGCCCCCCACGGAAGGGCGTGGAGAATGATCAAAGAGGAATGGCCAAGAATAAAAAGTGATCTTGACAGCGGAAAGCTTTCACCGCTTGGTTTAGTCAAAGTCAAATCCCTTGATCCATTTCAGCTTGGAAAAAATCATGTAGTCCTTGCCTACGGTTATAACTTGAATCAAAACGATCTGTCTATCAACATCTATGACCCTAATTTTCCAAACGATGATAATGTGACGATATCCTTAAATATAGGAAAGCCCGAGTCCACTACAAGTGTTGTTCATTCCAAGTCCTCTACACCTATCTATAGTTTCTTCCGAACAGATTACACATTTAAAAAGCCAGTGGATTATAATTGGATTTTAAGCGGTCCGTTTGCTGCAGGAGACGATATGCAGCCTGGCGAGAAACTGCAGATTGATCAGGCCATTCATTCTAGCAGCGGTACCTATGCGTTTGTTTTCCAAGGTGATGGAAATCTCGTACTCTATAAAAACATCCCCAATAGTACAAGAAAAGCGATATGGGCTTCTGGCACCAACGGCAAGGGGCAGGTGGGAATCTGTATCATACAGGGCGACGGGAACCTCGTCATTTACGACGCTTATCAAAAACCGATTTGGTCATCTGATACGTGGACACACCTTGGCAGCAGGCTTGTCGTTCAAAACGATGGGAACGTGGTTATATACCGGCCTGATGGAAGGGCAGTCTGGGCGACGAATACGGTTCAAAGGTAAAGGTATTCTTATTGAATTCTACCTATAAAAAATGGTGCAGCCAAATATACTTATTAAACTAGCAAAAAGATTTGTCTAATAATTTGTCACCTGCTTTTGCTGGTGTTTTTTTACGACAACGTGTACTAACTTTTTAGTTACGTTTTTATTTTTGTAAATTAGGAGCAGTGCCAATTAATTACTGTTCGTTTTTTCCTGCATTTCAAGTATAATGAACCATATTCAGATTATGCATATAAAATTTCTTTGATAGAAATCCTATAGATAAGCCGGATAATACAAAAAAACGAGGTTAATACATGAGTGAAACAAGTTTTGAAGGTTATAATTTAAGCGATGAAATAAGAAGATCATTAGAGGTATTAAAATATGAAGCTCCGACGGAGGTTCAAAGTAAAGTCATTCCATTAGCATTGGCTAATCAAGATCTTGTCGTAAAATCTCAAACAGGCAGCGGCAAGACTGCGTCCTTTGGAATTCCTATTTGCGAAATGATTGAATGGGAAGAAAAATTGCCACAAGTCTTAATCCTTACACCAACCAGAGAGCTGGCTGTTCAAGTTCGTGAAGACATTACGAATATTGGAAGGTTTAAACGGATTAAAGCAATGGCCGTTTACGGAAAAGAACCATTTACGAAACAAAAAGAAGAATTGAAACAAAAAACTCATGTAGTTGTTGGTACCCCAGGACGTGTTAAGGATCATATTGAAAGAGAAACCCTGGTTTTAGATAAAATAAAGTATCTAATTATAGATGAAGCTGATGAAATGCTTAATATGGGTTTTATCGATGAAGTAGAAGCGATTATTAATGAACTCCCATTAAACAGAGTAACAATGGTATTTTCGGCAACATTACCTAAAGATGTTGAAAATCTCTGCTTTAAGTATATGGAAGATCCTATTAATGTTGAGATTGAGGCTGGCGGGATCACGACAGATGCAATCGAACATCGTCTAATCGAAGTGAAGGAAGATGAAAAAATTTCACTCTTAAAAGACGTGACCGTCGTTGAAAATCCAGACAGCTGCCTTATTTTTTGCCGAACAAAAGAACACGTCGATACAGTCTATACCGAATTGGAAGAATCCAATTATTCTTGTGAAAGACTCCATGGAGGATTAGAACAACAAGATCGGTTTGCTGTAATGGATGGTTTCAAAATGGGAAATTTCCGATATTTAGTTGCCACCGACGTAGCTGCACGAGGAATTGATATTGATAATGTGACACTTGTTATCAACTATGATGTTCCAATGGAAAAAGAGAGTTATGTCCACCGCACAGGCCGAACCGGCCGCGCAGGAAATGAAGGAAAAGCGATTACGTTTGCAACACCTTATGAAGGAAAATTCATTAAAAATATTGAACGGTATATTGGCTTTGAAATTCCAAAAATGGATGCACCAAAGCCGCATGAAGTTGCTGATAAGAAGGCTGCTTTCGAAGAAAAAATCAGCGGCCGACGAGTCGTAAGAAATAATAAAACCGCCAGAATTAACCAAGATATCATGAAACTATATTTTAGCGGTGGAAAAAAGAAGAAGCTTCGAGCGGTAGATTTTGTTGGAACGATTGCGAAAATTCCGGGAGTAACTGCAGATGATATTGGGATTATAACGATCCAGGATCAAATGTCCTATGTTGATATTCTGAATGGAAAAGGCTCGCTCGTTTTACAAGCTATGGAGAATGCAACTATAAAAGGAAAGAAGCTAAAAGTTAGTAAAGCCCTAAAAAAATAAAACCCAGCAAGGACGATTATGCCACACATAATCGTCCTTTAAGTTATTTTGGGGATGTGTAGGTGCATGAAAACCATACATCATGTGTCTCATATGCTCGAAAATTGAAATCGTTTCCATGGAAATTAATTGTTTACCCTTGAGCAAGTTTCAGGGTATAATAACATTTATTATTTAGGATATCGAAACAAATACTTCTTTCATAGAAAGGCGATGGACATTGAATAAACCTAGTGGAAAAAAACGAATACAGCTTGCCATACTCCTTGGATCACTTGGACTGTTAGGACCTTTTACAATCGATACGTACTTACCGTCCTTTCCAACGATTGTAAACGATTTTCATACGACTGCTTCACTCGTACAAATTAGTTTAACTTCCTGTTTATTAGGATTGGGATTAGGGCAATTGTTTATTGGTCCTTTTAGTGATGTGAAAGGCCGCCGGCAACCCTTGCTCATCTTTATCACATTGTACTTACTTGCTTCTATAACATGTGCGTTGGCGCCCAATATCTATTTTCTTATTGTTGCTCGATTGGTCCAGGGCTTTGCTGCTGCCGGTGGACTTGTGATCTCTAGAGCGATTGTCCGAGATCTTTTTAGTGGAAGGGAACTGACCAAGTTTTTTACGATGATGGTGTTAGTTGGTAACCTCGGGCCGATCGTGGCACCGATTGCTGGAGGGGGCATTCTTGCTTTTTCCAATTGGCATGGGGTTTTCCTAGCTTTGGCTATTATCGGTGCGGTGTTGCTCTTTACTGTTGCTTTAAAATTAGAAGAATCGCTTCCAGAAGAAAAACGTGTCCCAAGTAATTTACCACAAATCATGAAAAACTTTGGTTCATTATTCAAAGATCGAACGTTCATGGGGTACGCACTAACGCAAGGTTTTACTACGGCTGGAATCTTTGCCTATGTATCTGGGATTCCGTTTGTCTATCAAAATATTTACGATGTCACACCGCAGCAATTTAGTTTATTATTTGGAACAAATGGATTAGCCTTAATTATTGGAAGTCAGCTGGTCGGCCGCTTGGCAGACATTATCCCGGAGCGGAATTTCTTAAAGATTGGATTAGCCATCTCTAGCATATCGGGTTTATTGTTACTCATTGCACTGTTATTAAAAGCTCCGCTTTTCGCCGTCGCAGTCCCAATTTTCTTTTTTGTAGGTTCAATCAGTATTATTGGAACCACATGTTTTGCTTTAGCGATTGAAACGCAAGGACATATTGCGGGAAGTGCCTCTGCATTACTTGGTTTATTGCCATTTGTCCTTGGCTCGTTATCGGCTCCACTTGTGGGAATAGCAGGGGCGTATACAGGCGTTCCAATGGGCTTGGTAATCTTTTGTTCCAGTTTTCTAGCTTTTCTTTCCTATTTTGTATTGGTACGAAAAGCTTCAATTCGAATACAAATTTCCAATGATCAGTGCTCAGTCAAAAAACCTAGTATTTAAACATATAAATTTAAAGGAGATCACATTTCGTTAACCCGAAAATGTGGTCTCCTTTCTTTGTCTGCTATTAATCTAAATAAGAAAATTTAGTTAGATTTTCAGAAGATAATCCATATCTTGAAGAAAAATAGGAAATAATGGAGAATATTATACAAGCCCCAATTAATTAGACAACTCAGCTAGCTGAAACTCACAATTAATAATTCAAGTCTTTGGGAGAATTCTTCGTTAGAATATTCAATTGGATATCATCCATTGAACGTAACGATAAAAAGGAGGAGAATAGTTGAAATCAATATCTATTTTAATAGCGGATGATGAACAGGAGATTGCTGATCTGATTGCCTTCCATTTAGAGAAAGAGGGTTACCAGGTTATTAAAGTATCTGATGGACTAGAAGCGCTACATGTTATCCAGTCACAATTAATTGATTTACTTATCTTAGATATTATGATGCCTAGAATGGATGGATTTGAACTAACTAGCCTTGTTCGAAAACAACATAATATGCCTATCATATTTTTAAGTGCCAAAACTTCTGATTTCGATAAGGTTCAAGGACTAGTGATTGGTGCAGATGATTATATGACTAAACCATTTACCCCAATTGAATTGGTAGCTCGTGTAAATGCTCAATTAAGACGCTTTATGAAGCTGAATCAACCCCAAAATGATCATAATTCTACACTAGAATTTGGCGGCTTGGTTATTTCACCTGAGCAGCGTACAGTTACTTTATATGGGAATAATATTGAGTTAACTCCTAAAGAGTTTGATATCTTGTATTTACTGTCCAGTCACCCTAAGAAGGTATACAGTGTAGAAAATATCTTCCAGCAAGTTTGGGGAGATAAATTTTATGAAAGTGGAAATACCGTAATGGTGCATATACGTACGTTACGTAAAAAATTGAAAGATGATGTACGAAATAATAAATGGATCAAAACTGTGTGGGGCGTCGGGTATGCATTTAATGGTTAAGGCAGTACGTAGTTTTCGGTCCATGATGGTGCTATTATTTGGCTTAAGTATGTTGCTGGCTGGAATCATCACCTATTTAATCTTTAAGGTATTCCAATATTATTATCATACATATGTCCGATTCGGTGAAACACTGTTTTTTTATCGTCAAATATTGAAACAGATTGGCGATATTAATTTCTTTTTACTGATATTTATTCCACTTTCTATCTTGTTTTTTTATTTACTTACTAAGCGTTATTCGATGTATTTCAAGGAGATTTCCACTGGTATTCATAATCTTGCTCATGGGGATTTCTCCTATCGAGTTCAAATAAAATCGAATGATGAATTTGAAAAAATTGCTCAAGATATTAATATAGCAAGTGAAAAATTGCAACGAGCCATCGAAAGAGGAGATTTCACGGAAAGTAGTAAAGATCAGCTAGTCGTAAATTTAGCTCATGATCTCCGTACACCGCTCACCTCTGTTTTAGGTTATTTAGATTTAATCCTTAAGGATGAGAATTTGACGCAAGAACAAGTTAGACATTTTTTAACGATTGCCTTTACCAAATCTCAGCGTTTAGAAAAGCTTATTGATGAATTATTTGAAATAACTAGAATGAATTATGGCATATTGCCGATTAAAAAAAATCATTTAAATTTAAGTGACCTCCTTCATCAATTAAATGAAGAATTGTATCCTGCCTTCGAGAAGAATGATTTGATCACTAGAATGAATGTGACTTCGCATTTACCTATTTTGGGTGATGGAGAGCTATTAGCACGTGTGTTTGAAAATCTTCTTACCAATTCGAATCGCTATGGTAACGATGGCAAGTTTGTGGATATTAATGGCTTTATTGATTCTGGGATAGTGGTTGTTCAGGTTGTGAATTATGGAGATCCCATTCCTCAGAATGAGCTGCCCCATCTCTTTGATATGTTTTATACCGGTGACAAATCACGAACACATCAAGGTGGCGGCACTGGGATTGGCTTGTTCATTGCCAAGAATATTGTGGAGCAGCATAATGGAACCATTACTGCCGAAAGTAGTATAATACGTACCATTTTTGAAGTTCGCTTACCGCAGGATAGTGGAAAAAAAGATCATGTTTAAAATCCGAGTAAAGAATTTAAGAAAAATTTAAAATTTACCCCACTTTTTTTTTAAATAGTTTTCCCTACACTTATAAGCACATAAGAGTAAGGAGGAAAACTGTTAAATGAAGAAGTGGGTCTTTTTATTATTATTATTGTGCTTAGGGTTAATTTTCGTGAATATGAACCCTTTTTCTGAACCAAAAGTTAAAATTCAAAACTATAATCAATCTGAAAATGAAATAGAAGGGGCTGGAAGAATTTTTGAAAATAACCAAAAAATTGAAATTTCAGAAGACCAAATCTATCAGGGAGCTCTGCTTTTGGTCAACAGTGAAAACCCTGTTCACCAAGAGAGTATTAAATCGGATATTGTCAATTTATCTGCAAACCATGAATTGGCACAAGGTTACATGTTGTTAGACAATAACATTTATTTGTCAGAGGATATTGCCCATAAATTCTCCAAGATGGTTACTGCTGCCGAAAAAGAAGGCCTTCAACATTTCGCCATCACAAGCGGCTTTCGAGATTTTGATGAGCAAAGTGTATTGTATCATGATATGGGATCTGCCTATGCCTTGCCACCTGGCTATAGCGAACACAATCTGGGCTTATCGCTTGATGTAGGATCTACTCAAATGAAGATGGCTGTTGCACCAGAAGGAAAGTGGATAAAAGAAAACGCTTGGAAATACGGGTTCATTTTACGTTATCCAAAGGACAAAACGGCAATTACAGGCATTCAGTATGAGCCTTGGCATATTCGGTATGTTGGATTGCCGCACAGTGTGATTATGGAGGAAAAGAATTTTTCTTTAGAAGAATATTTGGATTTCCTAAAAGAACAAAAGTTCATATCAACTACTATACATGGTGAAAAATATGAGATTTCATATTACCCTGTAACCAAAGATACGAACATTCATATTCCTTCCAATGGTCGTTGGGAGATATCAGGTAACAATATGGATGGTGTAATTGTGACAATGTTTCCCAATACAACAAATACTAATACCCAGGAGGGAAGGATGGCGGAATGAAAAAAACGAAATTAATAAACAGAATTATTGTACTAGCACTATTTGTCTTTTATATGTACGCATTACTTAGAGTCATTCTATTTAAGTTCCGCTGGAGAGATATGACCTTTCTCATGCATCAAATTCAGAGGAATCTTGGAAACCCTGATATTCTCATGTACCAATTGCAAAGAGGGAATTTGATCCCGTTAAAAACAATATTCATTAATATTCAGAGTCTATCGTGGTGGCATGATTTTAGTAATTTGGTTGGGAATATCGCAGCGTTCATACCATTTGGAATGTTTCTTGTATTATTGTCTAAAAATAAAGGGATGTCCTTCATTGGCGTATTAGCTCGATCTTTGAGTTTAAGTTTATGCTTGGAATGCCTGCAGGTTGTTTTTTCTCTCGGAATTTTTGATGTGGATGATCTAATATTAAACACCTCTGGAGGATTGCTCGGCTATTGTGCAATCAAGCTTTATAGTAAATTTATAGTAAATACACCAAGCATTGTCCAAGATAGAGATATTGTTGAAAAACAGGAATTTAAAAATATCGAGGAAGGTGGAATGAACAATAAAGGTTTAAAATCATAAAAATGAAAAAAGCATAGATTTCAAGAATCATAGGGAAAACCCCTCCGCATTAGGAAAGTGGGGGAGGGGCGTACCTATCAATCAATGTTAAAAGATGTTAATGTATTGGCTATGCCACCACAAGTTTAAGCGGCCACATCTCTAAGTGTAAAAATAAGCCAGGAAATCAGATTAAACACTAGGAAATAGACAGCGAGCACTACGATGGAAAAGGACAATGTCATTCCTTCTTGAAAAGGATGTCCGGCTAGGTACTGAGTGAGATCAGTATTAGCAAACAACAGATACTTGCTCCAATCGAACCGATGCAGTGCCCCCATAACAATATTGCCTGCAAACAAGGCGCCGATGGAAAACCCGATAGCCATCGCGCTGCTTCGGAAGGCGGATGAGATCATAAAGGCCATGGTTATGTACATGACCGTGGATACACCATTAAGCATATACGTTTTCCACAAATTGAGAATCATATTCTTTTCAACGATTTGCCCATCCGCATTCATGCTGACCATCGGCAGATCCATGTATCCAAAGCCGTATAAGATTCCGTTCACTAGGACGGATATGACAAACAGAGTGAGGAGCAGCAGCATACCGAACAACAGAAAAGAGATATACTTGGAGAGGAGGATCTTAACCCGGCTAGCCGGCCTGATGAGCAGCAGCTTGATGGTACAGGACGAAAATTCACCCGCTACACTGTCTCCGACAATGATGATGGTGAAAATGGTAATTAAAATCATCATATTGGCCGAACTGTTCACGCCATCCCACATCGTACCATCCGTCGAGCGAATATTCTGCTCCAAGTGATAGTCGTTGAGGGCAATTTGCTCCTGATAGAACTTTCGGTCATCATCGCCAAGATTGGGCTGCTTCAGAATTTCCCTCCATTGCTTATTCTTCAGTTGCAGTTCTTGCCGCCATCCTTCGCCTTGCGCCTTTTTTCCATCGGAGTGCCATTCAATGATGTTGACGAAAAGCACAAAAGCGGCCATAAGTCCGACCAGGATCCATGTTCGTACCCGTCGGTAAATCTTCATATTTTCATTGAGTACTAGATTAACCAATTTGTTCAACCCCCGTTATTTCTAAGAAGCGATCTTCTAAAGACTGGCAAACCATTTCGACGCCATAGATGCGAATATGGTTCTGTATCAACTCTGCCAGAATGTCCGGGATACGTTCCCGCTCAGTTGTGACCTCGACGGTTCCTTCCTTAGCGAGCTTGACCTCGTGGACGCTGTCCATATGCCTCACGGCTGCCAATGCCTGTTCCGTTGGCTGTGCTTGGATTCGATACGTTTGAACATGTTCGTTTTCCCGGGTAAAATGCTGAACCGGCATTATATTGACCAACTTGCCCCTCTGGAGGATGGCAACGCGGTCGCACATGAGTTCCATCTCGGACAACAGATGACTGGAGACGATCACCGTGATTCCTTCTGTTCGTGTCAAATGCCGCAAATAATCGCGCAGCTCACGAATCCCCGCCGGATCAAGACCGTTTGTCGGTTCATCGAGAATCAACAGGGAAGGGCGATGCAGCAGTGCCTGTGCAACTCCCAGCCTCTGTCGCATGCCGAGCGAGTACTTTTTGACTTTGTCGTGGATGCGGTTTTCCAGCTTGACTAGTGACACCACTTCGTCAATTCGTTCCTTTGTTACCCCTGGCACCATGCGGGCATAATGAACAAGGTTGTGATAACCACTCAGATATTTGTACATTTCCGGACTTTCCACGATGGCGCCGACATTGCGGATCGCTTGCTCGAATTCGGTTTTGATATTTTTCCCCTTTATCAGGATCTGTCCTTTGGTTATCGACATCAGTCCAACGATCATTCGGATTGTGGTTGTTTTACCGGCACCATTTGGACCAAGGAAACCGAAAATTTCGCCTTGGGGTACCTCAAAGGTAAGATCGTCAATGAGGGTAGTCCGGCCAATACGTTTCGTTACATGACTTAAGGTGATGATTGGTTCTTTGTTCATATTTGTTCTCCTTTAATAGTGGATTTGGAACTAAATTGTATCTAGTGTTTCTCTTAAAGAAATGATTTCAATGTCTGAACAATAAAAGTGTAAGCTATCATCCTCATAGTCTATTACTTCAAAAAACTTACCTTCCCAACCTCGATCCCTTATATCATAAATCCCGATAGACAATTGATGATAAATACCCTCGCTTTCAAAATCGATATTATTGGGGTTGTAGAAGCGAAAGCAGGCAAGATATTGTTTTTCTTTATCCTTCATAATGAAATCTATGTCGAGAAAACAATCACCTTCAAACGTCTTATTTTGAAAGTTCAATAGGAACCTATAAATGCGCTTTATGTTTTGTAATGAAAAATCGTTTATTTGATCAGTTATGAGGCTGATATTTTTTATCAATATGAATCACTCCTTGGTGAATCGTTGTTGTATTAAGTCATTAAGCTTGGGTGTCCTCATCACTACGGTATTCTAAAATATCACCAGGTTGACATTCTAAAGCCTTACAAATCGCGTCTAAAGTTGTTAAGCGAATCGCTTTTGCCTTGCCGTTTTTTAAAATAGAAAGATTAGCCATCGTGATCCCGACCCTCTCTGAAAGTTCTGTTACGCTCATTTTCCTTTTGGCCAACATCACATCAATATTAATTATCATTGCCATGGTTATCACCTCAGACGATTAAGTCATTTTCCGATTTTATATCAATTGCTTCTTGTAAAAGCCTTTGAAGAACAGCAGCGAATACTGCGATTACGATTGAAGCAAAGATAGGGACCATGCCGATGATGATGAGATCAGGGGCATCGTCTAGATCGGCTACGAGATAAACAAATGGCAAAATGACCACAAACAAACTACTGATTGTAATGGCACAGAATTTGATATTCTGTAGGGCTTTAAGAGACAATTCCGAGAAAGCTTGATTCTTGTCAATATAGTTTAAAAGTTTAAAAGCCTGATACAATGCAACGAAATACGGTATGACTGAAACATACACACCGATTAAAATGGGAATATAGCATATGGTCATAATCTGGATTGACTGGATTTTTAGCTAACCAAGGCAATCCAAATTATACCCAAAGCGAGAACCGGTATTCCCATTAAAATAACAGCCGTCTTTAAAAAGAATGTTGATCCTCGTTTCATAAATAGCACCTCACTAAATTTGAATAAATTGATTATAAGTAATTATTTATTGAATATCAATAAATTTTTTCTCTTTCTTAATATTTTATTATCGAATTATTAATCCGATCAAGTTGTTGAAAATAAAAAAAGCACTCCTCGTTTTAAAAGGAATGCTCTATGTTTCTGAAAGTAATTACGCCTAAAGAGGTATTTGACTAAAATTTAGAGTATAATCAGTGGGATGCACCTTAAGATTAATGAATCGGAGAGAAACAAATGTTTTTTCGTCTAATGTATCATATCGTCTTACCTATTTATGTCGTATTTGTTATTTTTTCCTCGATAACATTGAATAGATCCCAAAACGATTTTTTACTCATCTTATTTGGGATGCTTTTTATAGCATGTATTTATTTGGAAAGAATTTTTCCGCGCTGTTTTAAATATATATCATCTATTGAAATCATTTTGTTACTATTGTTTCATTTTACAAGCCAGATGAATTGGTGTTTTTCCATTTATATCATTTTGCTGAGTAAATTCTTATTTCACATCCGGGGAGTACTCAAGGGGATTTTTCTTGGTTTTATTATGATTGCGTTTTATACTGTTATACGAATTTCGTATACTCCTGTCAATTCCTATAATATCCTTGCGATTGGATCCGACTTTCTAACCTCGCTGGCTGTAGTGCTGATCATTCAATACATCATTGAAATGGAAAGACAAAAAAATATCCTAAAAGAAGAGAAGAAACGTGAAGAATTGCGCTCTCAAGAGGAAAAAATGAATCTTTTAGGTGAAATGGCTGCTGGACTCGCACATGAAATTAAAAACCCTTTGACAATTATTCAAGGGTTAATTCAACATTCCAAAGATAATAATTTTAATATACAACCTTGGTATGATTTAATCCTGAGTGAAGTCAAAAGGATGAATAAATTAACGGCTGAGTTTCTTCAATTTTCTAAGCCAAATGTTTCTTTATATCAATCTCATTCCATTCATGAATGTCTAACGAGAGTAATCTCCTTAACTGAATCCAGAGCCCGCAATTTAGGACATCAAATCGTTTACATGGAGTACAATCCGCATCTTTCTATACAAATGGATTTCGATAAAATGGTACAAGTGTTTTTCAATTTAATAAACAACTCCATTCAATCCATGATTGAAAGTGGCACGATTACGATTAGATTGTTAAGAGTGGACAACAATGCGGTTGTAGAGGTTATGGACACGGGTATAGGTATTAATAAGGCCGATCTGAAAAAAATCTTTCATCCATTCTATACCACGAAACCTGACGGAACAGGGCTGGGGCTTTCCATTTGTCAGAAAATCATTCAGGACCATGGTGGAACCATTGAGGCCGCTAGCACTCTGAATCATGGAACTTTGTTTACCATTTGTTTTCCTATGAATAATGCCTAAAGAAAAGTATAAATAAGGAATTCCGAGTAAAGCTGCCAGGTTTCCTATTCCTGGTAGTTTTTCATTTTTTCGGTTGAGCATGCTCATTTACTATTTGTGAGTACAATAGTAAATGAGTGAGTTGAAAGTCAGGGAAAAATCTCTGCCTTCTTTCTACTGGGAGCATGAAAACGAAAATAATCATTTTTTTACAGTAACATTTAAAAAAAGATATTGACATCAAACAAATAGTGGTGGTAAAATTAAAAATTTGATAAAAAATTGATATTGTGCTATTCTTAAGAGGGTTCAAAATTTGGAGGTGATTTCTTTGTTTCAAGTTGGTGATTACATTTTTTATCCTCTGCAGGGTGCTGGGGTTATTGAGGCTATAGAAGAAAAGGAAATCTTAGGTGAGAAACAGCAGTATTATGTAATTAAAATGCCAATCAGTAAAATGCAGGTATTGATTCCAATTGGGAAAGTAAAAAAATCACGGATTCGCTTAATATCAGATTTACTTACACTTGAAAACGTATTGCACATTTTTCATCATGGGCAAACCGATACAAATCTTTCCATGAAAGAAAGGTTCAAAATTAACACTGAAAAATTGAAAACGGGTAATATCAAAGAAGGAGCTGAAGTTGTACGTGATTTAATGCGCATTAACAAAAATAAAGCACTAAATTCAACTGAAAAGCAAATGCTTGAGAGTGCAAGGAAGATATTCATCAGTGAACTTGGTTTAATTAAAGGGATCACAGAAAATCAGGCAACGGATTTGTTAAACAACAAGGTCAGTTAAGTCTCTACATCATTAACTTCTTTATTTCCTCAACTTTATTACAACATTTCTACTATATTTCTGACCATTCGATTTTTTACCAAATGTTTTTATTTAGCCTTAATATGTTTTTAAAAACCTGATTCAAACTGAACGTTCATGGAGCCATATGGATGAAAAAGGTGAAAATAAATCATATGATGGGAGGCAAAAAAATGTACGAGGCAAAAGGTTTTCAAAATATAGACTTCGTTGAACTTATTCGGGAAGTCAATGATTTTCTTGGCTCATTGGAGGAAGGTAAGCTAATTGATGTAAAATACAATACTATTCCTCTTCTTGCAAGCAGTCATACCGAATATGGTGTTTACCCAGATTCAAAATATACTGCAATGGTAATAATAAAGAAATAAACATAATCGTATTTTTAGTGTCCTTGTATATTTTTTCAAAAAGTGTTATTATAAAAAGGAATTATTTTTGTTCGGTGTAAAGGATAGTGAAACTCTTAACTTTCGCCTTGATGATCACTGAGTGCAAGGATAGTAATACAATGTGTGTCATTACACACTAGGAGGCAACAATTATGGAAAATGGTAAGGTAAAATGGTTTAACGCAGAAAAAGGATTCGGATTCATCGAACGTGAAGGTGGAGACGATGTATTCGTTCATTTCTCAGCTATCCAAGGCGAAGGTTTCAAGTCTCTTGAAGAAGGACAATCAGTAACTTTTGACGTTGAGCAAGG
>NZ_JBALPP010000016.1:0-30674 GCF_036965425.1 Neobacillus drentensis
ACATAATTTAGTAGGATTGTTCAAAAAATGTTTTCTTTTTTTTCAAAAAATAGAGAAAAAATTTTTAATATGAAAAAAACCCGTAATATACAGGTTTTTTTGGCATTCTTAAAAGATTATTTTTCCCTATCAAATACAAGGACATATGTTTTCCGATCATTATCGTCGTAGTTTACTACCACTGAAATGATTGTTTGATTATCATCCTCGAGCTGGATTGTTTTGTTTGTACCTCCTTCAATTTTAATGGAAGAACTACTGTAAGCAGCTGTTGAGTTAATCGTTATTGTCTTTACATCACTTGCAACCGCAATATGGTAGGTAAATTCATCGGACGAGAAGGTACTGTCCCAAGTACCTGTAGAAACAGATAAGGCTGACAGCTTGGCCTTTGTTGTTTTTTGCACGGTTCCAGAACTGTTGCTTACCTGTTGCAAGGAAGGTTGAAAAGAATTGCTTCTGTTATTTTGTGCTGAAGCGTTCATTTGTGATGCGTTCATTTGTGAATTCGCCGCTTGGGCCTTCTTTACATGTATCGTATAGGTTCTTTGCTCCCCGTTTTCCGCAGTTACAACAATGGGAATATCCGTCTTCCCAACAGGAAGTTCTACTTTAATCCCCGTTTCATTCATTGCAGCTCCATTCACACTAATGACAGATGTACTTTCGATCGCTGAAGCTGTGACAGTAATCGCTGAAACAGCGTTTGTTACATCAATGTCATAATCGGTTATCATGGAAGAAAAAGCTGGTGACAATTTTCCTGTTGATAGTTTAATATCTTTCAGTAGATTATTATTATTTTGTTCTCTTGTGACCGTTAGCGTATAGGTTTTCGTTGTGTGGACTCCATCATTAACCGTAATTGTGAACGTATTTTCACCCGTTTGAAGCGTAAAAGGGGCTTCATTTCCATCTGCTAGTGATTTGCCATTGATGGATACGGCTGAGGCTGGGTCATCACTTTCGGCATGAAGTGTAATCGTTTTAATATCATTTGAAACAGTAGCAGTATATTCAAAGATTTCTGCAGAAAAATCTTTGTCCAGGGGTATCCCTTTAATCTCTAACTTGGAAAGTGAATTTGCTTCGACTTGAGCAATACTTTCTGCAGCAGCGGTTGGTACATACGAAACCGTCCCCAAACTAACCAATGAGACCACTAGCATGGCGTGAATACCTTTTTTTTGTATCATTTTAAGCATTGTTAATCCTCCTATCTGCTTTCCTATTGGAAATGGAATTTGGACTAACTGTAACACTTTATGCTTAAGTTTATCTTAATTTTTTTTAAAAAAAATGCCGCAAACTGTTTAAGCCAGTTTGCGGCATTTTGGTTATCTCTGTTTGAATTCCTCTAATTTTGAAGAGATGGCTGCAGCTGCTTCTTCATCTGAAATTTGGAGTGCTTTTTTAAAAAGAGAATTTGCTAATGAACCCATTGGACCAGCGGCATTTATATCTAGAAAGCCTGTTAAACGAGTCTTATTCTTATTTAATGCAGTTGCTTCGAAATACCCTTCCCCAATGTACTTTTCGTTCTTACGCCTTAATTCAAAGCTTACTTTTCTTGGTTCATTCCACTCTTTTATGTCAATTAGCAAAGTCACCTTTTTCTTCACTAAACCGAGGTCACTCTTAAACTCCCAGCTGATAAGCCGCTCATTTATATTTTCATGCAAGATATAACCTGGTACAAGTGGGGCCCAATTATTCGCATCTCTTATGAAATCCCAGATAACTTCGATGGGGATATCTATTTCTAAATGTTGGAGTTCGCTTGGCATGTGTATCCCTCTTTCGTTTTCAAAGTAAAAGACCTTCAATTGGTTGAAGGTCTTTTTCTTAATATATATGTTTTAATTTACTGAGTATGTCAAAAGGAACTGGTTGATTCTTTCAGCGGCTTCAGATAGCCGTTCGTGCGGCTGGACCATGGCAATTCTGACAAAGCCTTCGCCCTGTGTTCCAAAAGCATCACCTGGAATGACCGCCACGCCTGCTTGGTCAATCAATTCAAATGCAAATTCCCGTGACTTCCATCCTGCTGGGATTTTTGCCCATATGAACATCGTGGCCGGAGACTTAGCCACCTGCCAACCGCTTTTTTCAAGACCCTCTACCAGAGCATCACGACGGATCTCGTACTGACCTGCTTGTTCTTTAAGGAATGAAAAATCAGAAGTTAGGGCCTTTACCGCTGCTTTTTGAATCGGATAAAAAATCCCATAATCAATATGTGATTTAAATGAAGCCAAAATATCAATTACTTGTTTATTTCCAACCACATAACCAATTCGACAGCCAGCCATGTTAAAGGTTTTAGATAATGAGTTAAATTCAATACCGACTTCTTTTGCCCCTGGTACTGCCATGAAACTAATTTGCGGGTTTTCATCAAAAATCAATTCTGAGTAAGCATAGTCATGTACAATTAAAATATTATGAAGCTTGGCAAAGCGAACGATCTCTTCAAAGAAGTTTTTATCTGCAAGAGCGGTTACCGGATTCCCGGGATAACTAATAATCATCATTTTTGTTTTCTTCAATACATCTATAGGAATATCTTCAAGTTTGGGTAAAAAGCGATTCTCAGCCAATAACGGCATGGGATATATAACCCCTCCAGCGATGTTGACGCTTGCTTCATAGATTGGATAGCCAGGATCCGGTACCAATACATAATCACCAGGGTCTATGATTGCTGATGCTAAATGGGCCAGCCCATCCTGAGACCCCATTAATTGCAGCACTTCGCTGGCAGCATCAAGGTTAACTGAATAGCGTTCTTTGTAAAAATAAGTGACCGCTTCATGAAATTCCGCAATACCCTTTAAAGTATATCCATAGGATCTCGGGTCCTGGGTGCATTCAACCAGCGTATCCATTACAATCTTTGGCGGTGCAAAATCTGGACTGCCAACACTTAAATCAATGACATCCTTCCCATTCTTAATCGCTTCCTGCTTTCGGTCCGCAATTTCTTGAAAAATACTTGATGACATTTTTTGAAGCTTTTCCGATGCAACAAAATTCATAGCACATTCCCCACAATCATTTCCTATTTGAATTTTTTGTAGAATAATAATTTTATTTATTTTAACATATTTCAGATTATAACAATCTTCGATTATGCAATCCACCTTGCAAAATACCCATTGATTATTATTGACTCATATTTTAAGATATTAGGATAGGTTTGAATTTTCGGAAAAGTCAACGAGATCATGGGGGGAGCTTGAGTTGAAATTCTTTCAATATGTTTTATTTTTCCTAGGATTAATTTTTTTTGGCTTAGGAAATGCAATTGCCGTGAAAGTAAAATATGTGGGACTACACCCATGGGAAGTTCTTAATGTAGCACTTTATCAGCATTTCGGATTAACGATTGGCACTTGGGGAGTCATTTGTGGACTCTTTCTGATCATCGTTTCTTTGTTTGTTGATCGAAGATATATTAGTATAGGGACAATCTTAAATGCTTTATGCATTGGTCCAATCATGGACTTTTTCCTTTGGCTGGATATACTTCCAAAAGCAACAAATACGTGGGTTGATTATTTCATCCTCCTTTCCGGGATTGTCATTACCGGAATTGGCGGCGGAATGTATGTAGCGGCTGGAATTGGTGCCGGCCCGCGGGATGGCTTTATGCTCTCTATTTCTGATAAATCAAAGTTGTCGGTCAGCCAGGCACGAATCATTGTTGAAAGCCTTGTTTTAGTTTTCGGATTCCTTTTAGGAGGTCCGATATTTATCGCCACTTTTATTTATACCTTTATCCAGAGTCCTGTTTTTCAACGTTCATTAAAGTTTTTTAAAGGATTAGTAGCATCTATCCAAAAAAAGAGAAATCCCACTCAAAAAGGGATTGCCATATAACACAAACCCAATTCAAGCCCTCACCATAATAAGTGAGGGCTTTTGGTTAAATAGGTCTGTTGATTGGAGCGCAGGCAATCTTCTGTTGTTTACTATAAGTCTGAGCTTTTAATAAGTCTCCCCATGTTAAAAGTGAATGTTTTTTTTCTCCTGAATAAATAGGATTGATGAAACTTAGGAGTTCCCCGTCCAGTGAACGAATTTCAAATCTAATCCATGAAACCTCTTCTTTTTTTAAAGTAAACTGTTTTTGAATAATTTTACCTTCATGAATCCGTTCCTTGGCAAGTATAATACCGTCTCTAATCCACCAAAGGCATCCATTATCAGGAATTTTTATAAACATTACTTCGTACCAAATATGGATTTCATCCTTCCAATCAAAACACATAGACAAATCGCTTCCAGGGAGATAGGATTCTCCATCCACAATTATATTTGTCAAATATTCCGGTCCGCGTGAAACGTAGGCTCTTCCATTTTTAACTCCATCCAATAAAGCTCTGGCTGAAAGACCTTGGCAAAAGACATACGTTGCTGGATCACCTATCACGGAGGGGGGGCCCCCTTCTTCATAGGACTCAGTTGGGAGCAAATGAGAATCTGAGCCGCCAATCCCAAAAATACGATAGCCGTCATTCCAAAGGTTGTTCCATAAGTGGAGAGCCTCTTCGGTTGCCACTGGATTATCTTTATAGGTAGGGTCATTCCAAATTTCCACAATATCAATGGTTGCAAGTAGGGTTTTCCGATATTGCCATTCCCACGGCTTCAGCATCGGATGATTGATGCTGACAATGGCGCCGGCAGCTTTTACCTCGCGGATAATCCGGTTCATCCCTTCCTCGGATTCCATCCCGCCATCATGACAATTTGGGCGCCAATCAATCCATTTGGTAAGCCCTAGAGCATTAAAATGCCCTTTAGACGAGGTGATTTCTACTCCAGGCAAAACCATAATTGAATCATCCGTCCACTTTGTTGGAATGATATTATGGTCAGTTGCCGCAAAAAAGTCGAGCTCCATTTTTTTAGCCTGGTTCATGCCGCTCTTCGGAGTCATCTTTCCATCGGATTCGGTTGTATGGGTATGAAAATCCCCTTTATACCACTGTGCGGCACTCTTATAGATTCTCTCGTTACAATATTGGTTGAGCTCAAATCCTCCTGTTATTCCGCGAGCCGCCCAGTTAACCCCAGCAATCTCATTTTGATTGCTCTTGCCAAAACCGCCGATATATTGAATGGCATAATGGTGTTCTTCTGAAAAACGAGAACTAAGAATTTCCATTGTCCAGCATCCGGTCTCGATTTCCCCAGCAACGGCTCCAAAGCTTGCTACGTTTGGATCAGATGATATAAAAATTTTTTTCGGTTCTTTAATAAGTAGAGATTGGGCCCTAAGGCATCGAGTTGGGTCCCAAATTAATATGGAATACCAGCCATTTTTAGAAAGAGAAACACTTAGCTCAATCCAATCATATTTCTGTTCCACATCAAACGTTAGTGTGATAGCGGGTGAATGGACGACACCGTTTATCGTCGTTGTATATGAAGCTTTCAAGACTGGTCCCCCCTTATTTTTGTACTTTTTCAAGGGCACGCTGCGCTTCTTTTTGTGCTTCCTTTAATGCCTTCTCAGCTGAAATCCCTTCAATTTCTACTTTATCTGCTGCCTTAACTAGTGCATCATAGATTTTTCCGCCAGTTGGGTCAACAAAAGGCGGTGTTGCGATTTGTGCCTGCTGAAGCGGAATATTAATTTGTGGATTCTTTGCCGCGAACTCTTTGTAAGAAGGAACATCCTGAGCCGACTTTCTAACTGGAATATAACCTGAATTAATCGACCAATCGGCTGTGTTTTCAGCATTAGTAAAAAACTTCAGCCATTTAAAGGCTGCTTCCTTTTGCTCTTTAGTAGCTAGTGTCAGAATCGCTCCCATTTGTGCTCCAGCATGAGGAGCAGCTTGTTTTCCTTCCCAGCCTGGCTGCGGGTACGCCGCTAAAATGGAAAAGTCTAAATCTCCTTGGTCACCGCTTGAACCAGTATAGCCTGCAGCACGTCCCTGCATGACATCGTCAATGGTTTTATACCAATATTCCCAGCCCTGGCCATCATGATGGATCGCCATCGTTTGGTCTTCATGAATTCCTTTTTTGAAAAATTCCCATGCCTGGGTCCATTCAGGGGAATCGATTAACACTTTTTTGCCATCCTCACTTAAATATTTCGCCCCATTACTTAACGCTGCATCAATCATATTATCTGGTCCCCACATTGGCTCCCATCCATAAACCTCAGTGCTGCTGCCATTTTTCTTCGTCAGTTGTTTAGCTGCAGCTGACAGCGATTCCCATGTTTTCAACTGGTCTGGAGCAATTCCTGCTTTTTCAAACATATCCTTTCGGTAATATAGGACTTGTGTTGTTCCGTAGAGCGGCAGTGCGTATTGTTCACCGTTAATTGTTCCCTGTTGATAAAAGGCTTCTATGAAATCCTCTGGCTTGAAGTCTGCATCCTCTTTTATGTATGTAGTCAATGGTGCAAGGGCTCCCTTTTTAGCAAAAGCATTCATTGGGTCATTTTTTAAAAGGACTGCCGCTGGCACCTTTTTTGCTGCAATTGCCGCTTGAAGCTTTTGAAGAGTCTCATCATAATCGCCTTGGGCAACACCAATAACCTTTACTTCATTTTGACTATTGTTAAATTCTTTGATTTTTTTTTCGACACCCTTGCCCAGCTTGCCGCCAAGCCCATACCAAAACTCAATTTCAACCTTACCATCCGATGATGACTTCGAGGATGAACAGCCCGAAATTAATGAAACTAGTAAAATAAGAATTGCACTAAATGAGAATATCTTTTTTGTAAACATTAATTCATCTCCTTTTAACCCTTTAGTCCCTGGTCACTGATGCCAGAGATAATCCATTTTTGAATAAATACAAACAACAATAATAACGGCAGTACGGCGAAGGTACTTGCAGCCATGATGAGCGGCCACTGAATTCCATAGGCGCCCTCTTGTATGAAGAATTGTCTTAGTCCAGTAGTAATGAGATATTTGCTTTCACTTGTCGTAATAAGTGTAGGCCAAAGATAGTTATTATAGTTTTGCACGAAGCTAATGAGTGCAAATGTTATGAACGTTTCTTTTGTTATGGGGAGAATAATTCTCCAAATGATCGTCCAATGTTTGGCACCGTCCACTCTTGCAGCTTCGATTAATTCCTTTGGAACCTGCAGGAAAGCTTGCCTAAACAGGAAGATCCCAAATACACTAACTGCATTTGATAGTATCAATCCTTTATAAGAATCTAGTAAATTAAAATCTGCTAATATGACGTAGCTCGGTACATACGTCGCTGCAACTGGTAGCATGTAGGTAATTAATATGATTGAAAATAGAAAATTTCTTCCTCTAAATCTCATTTGAGTGAAGGCATAGGCGATTAATGCTGAATTTAACACTTGGATAAAGATAATGATTACTGCTGTAAAAACGCTGTTAAGAATATAATGGTCAAACGGCGCCATCGACCAAGCTTCGCTAAATTGATTCCACATCGGTTTTTCCGGCCAAAGGGTTGGCGGAAAATGAAATATTTCCTCCTTCGTTTTAAGGGCACTTACCACCATCCAAAAGAAAGGGAAAATCATCATGATACTTATAAAGATCAAAATTAAATGCTTTATTACTAAAATAGGTGTTTTGATCAAATACTTGATGCCCCCTCTTTATTGATAATGAACCCAGCGTTTTGCTAAACCAAACTGAATAAAAGATAATATTGCTGTTATTATTACGAGCAAAATGGCAAGTGCCGTTGCTTTGCCCATATTAAACTCTTCAAATGCTGTCTGGTAATAGAAATAGAGAATTGTTCGCGTACTTCCTGCCGGCCCTCCCTGGGTTAAGACCTGAATCTGATCATAAGCCTGCAAAGTATCAATAGATGTAATCACTATTAGAAATAAAGTGGTTGGTGAGATCATTGGAACTGTTATATGTACTAATCTGCGCCATTTACTTGCACCATCTAGTTCGGCTGCTTCATAAAGACTGACGGGTACCTTTTTCAATGCATTTATATAAAAAATCATCGACCACCCAACACCTTTCCAGATGCTTACAATAATAACCGCTGGCATGGCCCATGTCGAACTGGAGGTCCAATCAATAGAGGGAAGGTGGAACCAGTTTAAGACCCAGTTCGCAACGCCGACCTTTGGCTCATATATCCATGACCAAACGATAGAAACCGCAACAGTGGGGGTAACCCATGGTGAAAAAATCAAAGTCCGATAAATTCCCATCTCCCTTCCTTTTCCACCTGCCATAAGTGCTAGTAATAATCCTAAGGCAACACTTGGAATGACTACCCCCATCGAAAACATAAGGGTTTTCAGCAAAACCGAATAAAAAGTGGTATCAGTTAATAGTTCACTATAATTACTGAAACCAAGATATTCATAATCAGGGCTGACATAATCCCAATCTGTAAAACTAATGAGCAGTGATTTTACCATCGGATAAAGCCAAAAGATTGTTAGAGGAATGACTGCGGGCAATAGAAATAGGATTGGAGTAAAAGATAGTTTTCTTTTTCTATTTCTTAAATCTACTAGACCTTTAATCAACTTTAGTTTTGTTTCAGGTACACTCAAATAACTACCTCCTCATTTCAATTTATGAACTAATCAAAATAATATTCATTCAAAAATTGAACACATTTTTCATCTTACCAGTCATTTCCTATTATGTAAATATAAAAGTTGAAAAAATTGTCACATTTTCTGAATAACTAATACGTAAAAAGCCGCTAAGTGGATTATGAACCACCTAGCGGCTTTAAATTACAGTATTATGACCATGCTTCTTCGAGTATTTCTCTAAATAATTCATCGAGCATTGGTGTGATGTCTTCCTTCGATACAGATAATGTTTTCGTATAAACCTCTATGCGTTTGATTTCTTTTTCAATAAATTCATTAATAGCCGCAACTTTTGGTTCAAGATTTAGCTCGTCACCTTTTATTTTCCGCACTAATAATGTATTGATTTCGTCTTTCAGCTGGCCATCTTCAAGAAGGTCTTTAACCAATTCCTGAAATTCATTTGGGGGCACTGTATTATATTTTTCAATCCATTTACACGCTAAAATGGGCCGTAATACATAAAAGTATTTCTTGATTTTGACGTGTTCACCTTGAAGATAATCCCGGTAATTTCCCTTTGCCATATTTAAATAGTGATGAAGAGCGGATTGTGGTAAAAACACTTGGTTTTGAATAGCTCTCATTTTTTCCACTAATGAAAAAGCTTGATAGTAAACAATTCCAGAATGGAGCCATTCCATAAGCGGCGGGTTGGACTTTTTAAAAAGTCTTAAAGCTTTTCGAATTTCCCAGCCATTAATATCAAGAAGTTCATTAATTGGAAGCTCAATCACATCTCGCTTTTGGTCAATCGACAAATACCATTCTTTTTTATGGACATAAATAAACCTGACATCGTAGTCACTGTCCTTAGAAGGAAATCCCCATGCCCGACTCCCTGATTCAACCGCATAACAAATTTTCACATCATACTGATTTTCGATTCTATTAATTTCTTCAAGAATCTTCTCTCTCAAATTAATCTCTCCTTAAACCATTCCTTGTCCATAGACTTTGACAAAACTTTCGATAGTCCTGATGGAATCGTTGTACCCAATGGCCCTTCTTCCCAGGTAATTGGCGAGCTTCAAAAGAGGAAATAGGGACTATTTCTTGAATGGAATTGGTTACAAACATCTCGTCGGCATCAAGTGCTTGTTCTAAAGTATAAAGGCCTTCTTTTACACACAGGCCAATCCTCCCCGCTAGCTCCATTACAAATTGACGTGTTATGCCATTTAAAATACCAGTGCATAAAGCTGGGGTGTAAAGTTCCTTGTCTTTAATCCAAAAAATATTGGAGACAATCCCCTCCGCTAAATGTCCATCCGCGGTTAAAAAGATTCCTTCTTGCTCGAGGGATGGCCCAATTTCTCTTTTTGCCAGCAAATTATTCATAAAATGATGGGATTTAAGACGCGCTTCCCCCTCGGGTGTGTTACGTTTCAGCTTTAAAAGGGCAGCCTTTTTTTCGAGTAATTCGCCAGCGGGTGGCAGCTCTTTTGGAAAAATAATAAGGTTTGGATCCATGAAAGGTTCTGTCTGCAGCCCAATATCCCCGGAACCTGCTGAAACATTTAAGCGGATATAAGCGTTTGTAAAATTATTTTTTTCTAGTAAGGCCTGCAGAATATTATTTGTTTCCTCTCGATAAAAGCGATAGTTAATATTAAGTATACTTAATCCATGATTAATCCGCTCTATATGATCGTCTAAAAGAAATGGATGCCCCTCATAGACACGAAATGTTTCAAAGAGGCCCAGCCCATATAAGAAACCATGATCGAAGGGTGATATCATTGCAGCTTCTTTTTCAACCATTTGACCGTTTAAATAAATAAACATATTAATTAACCAATGAAACTTTTCGATAATGTTGAACGAAATTACGCAATAACTCTTTCCCACAGGTAGTCATGATTGATTCCGGGTGAAACTGTACCCCTTCTATCGGAAGCTCTTTATGTCGAATAGCCATAATTTCCCCTTCCTTTGTCCAAGCTGAGATCTCAAAGCATTCAGGCAATGTATCTCTTTTGACGATTAAGGAGTGATATCTTGTAGCGGGAAAAGGATTGGGCAGCCCTTGAAAAATGGTTTTTCCGTCATGATACATTTCGGAGGTTTTACCATGCATGAGCCGTTCTGCTTGAACAACTTCCCCATTAAAGGCTTGGGCAATGGCTTGATGCCCAAGACAAACACCGAAAATAGGAGTACGTCCTGCAAATGCGTGAATTGCCTCCAAACTAATTCCGGCTTCATTTGGACTGCATGGCCCAGGTGAAACCATTAAAAATCCTGGCTTTAATTCAGCAATTTCATTAATCGTGGTTTGATCGTTTCGTTTCACGACTAATTCTTCTCCAAGCTCTCCCAGGTATTGAACTAAATTAAAGGTAAAAGAATCATAATTATCAATCATAAAAATCATTGCTGCTCACCCTTCTGCCATTTCTTTTGCTTTCCATAGCGCTGCTGCCTTCTTCAGTGATTCTTTATATTCATGCTTTGGATTGGAATCAATCACGATGCCTGCACCAGCTTGAACATGTGCCATTCCATCCTTTACAAGCATTGTTCGAATAATAATGTTTAATTCTAAATCGCCGCTAAAATCTATCCAGCCCAGAGAACCGGTATAAATACCCCTTCGAACAGGCTCAAGCTCTTCTATTATTTCCATCGTCCGTACTTTAGGTGCACCTGTTATCGTTCCGCCAGGAAATACAGCGTCAATGATATCAAAGCTTGTTTTATCATCCGCTAATTCTCCTCTTACATTTGACACGATGTGCATTACATGGGAGTATTTTTCGATCACCATAAATTCATTTACTTCGACAGTTCCGTATTTACATACTCTCCCAAGGTCATTGCGCTCAAGGTCGACAAGCATCACATGTTCTGCTCGTTCCTTGTCATTCTCTATTAATTCATTGGCAAGTTTGATATCCTCTTCATGGTCCTTCCCTCTCGAACGGGTACCGGCAATCGGCCGAGTGCTAACTTCAGTTCCACTCTTTTTCACTAAAAGCTCTGGCGATCCACTAACTAACTGAAAGTCTGGCGTATGAAAATACCCCATATATGGTGATGGGTTTAAAGACCTTAATTGTTGGTAAACATCAATCGCATCTACTTGCAACGGTTTGGATTGGCGCACCGCGAGATTGACCTGGAACACATCCCCTTGTGCGATATATTGCTGAATCTGTTTGACGGCTCCTTTAAATTCATCCTCCGTCATTGAAACCTGTAAGTTATTGTTGTCATTCTTACTGTCACCTGAACGCGTGGGCGCAGTAGGTTCCTGAAGCCAGTGCCTTTCCCAAACAGAAAGCTTCTCCTCGATATTCCGATCATTCTCAGCCAAAATCAATAACCATAAAGTATCATTCTCGTGATCAAACACAAACCATTCTTTTACGATAAAAAAGAAAATATCAGGTGTATCTAAATCATCCTTCGCTAATTCCGGAAGCTTTTCGATATACCGAGCGTAATCATAGCTTATGTATCCGATCGCCCCGCCTAAAAAACTTGGGAGACCCTCTATTTTATCGACGTGATACTTGTCCATCCATTCCTTTAATAAATAAAGGGGATTTCCTGCAATTGTTTCTGTACCTTTTTCATTTATTATTTCTAGCTGATTATTTTTCCCTTTCACTATTGTTTCAGGTTCAAATGCTGCAATACTATAACGCCCTCCACGTCCGCTTTCTAATAAAACGTGATATTTACTGTTTTGAGCGAGCGTACGAAATTGGTGAAAAAACCTTGAATATGAATAAGGAATTTTTTTACTATAAACATGAAGATGCGGCAAATCATTCACTCCTATCAAATTCTCTTTACTCATCATACTTTAACAAAAGCTATTTTCGCAAAAACAAAATATAAACTTAAACATTCACTTAAGAATTATTTGGTGTATGTTTTTTATTGTCCGAAATAAGAAGGATAAATTAGTGCTTCTGTGGAAAAAAAGGTAATAAAATGAATAGTTGGAATTATACGAATTTTAGGACTTAGGAAGGGAGCCTTTTCATGAACAAAGAATCAATATTGGTTGTTGAGGATGAAGAAAAGATCGCCAGGCTGCTTGAGCTTGAACTTGAGTATGAAGGCTATAGCGTTACCAAGGTGACGGATGGTCTGGAGGCATTTGATGCTTATAGGACTGGTAAATGGGATTTAATTTTATTAGATGTCATGCTACCCGGTTTAAGTGGAATTGAACTGCTCCGCCGAATTCGAATAACTGATAAACAAACTCCTGTTTTGTTATTAACGGCAAAAGGGTCAGTAGAGGATAAAGTCTCAGGTCTTGATTATGGTGCAAATGACTATATAACTAAGCCCTTTCAAATTGAAGAAGTTCTTGCGCGAATTCGTGCTGCCCTTAGAGTCAAAATAGTTAAGGAAGTCGAACAAAATGCAATAGACACCGATGTCTTATTTTTTGCTGATTTAAAAGTTAATCAAAAAACGCGTGAAGTATTACGTGGACAGGATACCATCGATTTAACTCCTAGGGAGTTTGATTTGCTCGTTTATTTACTTATTAATAAACGTCAGGTATTAAACAGGGACCAAATTTTAGAAGCTGTATGGGGTTATGACTTTATGGGAGATACAAATGTTGTCGATGTGTATATTCGTTACGTAAGGAAGAAAATAGACCTTCCAAATATGCCAGCCTTAATTCACACTGTCCGAGGGGTTGGTTATGTATTGAAGGAAGCAAAATGAAGCTGAGTAGTAAAATCAATTTGTCAACGGCTGTCTTGTTTGCCTTCCTTTTAATTGTCATGAATTTTTTGGTATATATTTCTTTTAGTAAATTACTTCTCGGTAGTGAGATAGATACTGCTAATAGGGAATTAAAAAAAACAGCAGATGCCATTGGGCAGTCACTCGGTACCGTTCCCGATTTAGATTTGCTCCGCTCTTATGTTCCTATCGACGGAATGATCAGATTTGTACCAAAAGATAATCAACGAATCATTTCAGTGACAAGTTCAACAGAAAATAAACTTAAAGAAAGAATTACGAAATTTTCCAAAACGGAAATCAGTCAATTCATTGAATATCAAAATCAATCCTATATATTTGAATCGATGCCAATCATAATGTCTAACGGTAATGAAGGGAACCTTCAAATTATAAAAAGCATAAAAACAACCACAAATAATTTAAATATACTTCGACTTGTTCTCATTTTGGTTACCTTCCTTGCATTGGTTCCAGTGATTGTCTCCAGCAGGATTTTAAGCAAGCTGATCACCAGTCCAGTGACCACGATGATCAAGACGATGACCGAAATTAGGCAGAGCGGCCGCTTTAAACGCCTAATACTCGAGGAAAAATCAAAGGATGAACTTTATCAAATGGGCAAGACCTTTAACCACATGATTGACTTGCTTGAAACCAATTATGAAAAACAAAAGATGTTTGTCTCAAATGCTTCCCATGAATTTAAAACCCCTTTAACAATCATTGAAAGCTATTCCAGCCTATTAAAAAGAAGAGGTTTGGCTGATCCCAAAATTTTTAACGAATCAATTGAAGCTATTCATTCAGAAGCTATTCGGATGAAAGACATGACCGAACAGCTATTATTACTTGCAAAACATCACGAACAATGGAACATTCATAAGACAGAGATAAATCTAACAAGTTTTTTAAAACAATCATTAATTACTTTCCGGAATGCTTACAACATTGACATTCACTATGCCGATGAAAATGACAGCGAGCCTCCATTAACTGTACTTACTGATGACAAAAAATTAAAGCAGCTTTTATTTATCTTTCTTGATAATGCTCGAAAATATAGTGATGACACAATAAAAGTTGCTTCAGGAATTATGGATGGTGAGGTATATATCAAAATAATGGATCGCGGTATAGGGATGAGTACTGAAGATCTGACAAAAGTTTTTGATCGCTTTTACCGAGTCGATAAGGCCAGAAATAGAAAAAAAGGGGGGGCTGGCCTTGGACTCTCTTTAGCAAAGGAAATCGCAGACGCCATTGATGTTAGGCTTCAGCTTGACAGCAAAGAAGGAGTCGGAACCACTGCTGCTCTTTTTCTAGAAAAGTAATAAAATACTTATTTTCTCAGCATTTTCTAATTTTTATATAAGAAAATAAGAGTACGCATATGTGGTGAGGTGGAAAAATGAAGAAAAAAGGATGGAAATGGCTGATTGTTTGCGTTATTTTGGCAGGAATTATTTTTATAGGCTGGAATAAGCTTGGACCTTCAAAGGCAAACGCTGAAATTCTTTCAGAAAAGGAAGCACAATTACTCGTTGAAAACCGATACCAGGGAACGGTCACACAAATTAAACTGGCAGGCAAACAATATCATATGAAATTAGAAAAACAAGAACTTCTTTATCAGATCAAGATAGATGCGACAAGCGGTAAAATATTATCTTTACAGAAATTAGATAACAAAACAATACTCCCTGAGGAACCTACTTCGACAGGTTTATCGGAAGAAAAAATAAAAGCCATTATTTTATCAGAGGCAAATGGAACAATTGTGTCTTTAGAAAAGTTGGAAAGCAATGGAAGTCCTATTTACAAGGCTGTTGTCACTACAGAAAACAAACAGACAACGATTACCGTAAATGCTGTAACAGGCTCAATCCTTTCAACCGAATCAATCAATATTCATGAACCGCCAAAGAGTTTAACTGAGACAGAGGCCGGGCAGATTGCCATTAAACAAGTGAAGGGAATTGTGGACCATATTTGGCTTGAAACAAAAGGAAGTGTCACCTATTACCTGATAAAAGTAAAATCAACATCCGGTCAGGAGGCTATTGTGCAGGTACATGCCATAACCGGCAAAGTGCTTTCAGTAACATGGGATGACCGTAAAAAAGAGGATGATGACAATAAGGTAGATAGAAAAGCTGAAGATGATCAAAAAATAGACGATAAGAAAAAAGATGATAAAAATGACGATCACTGATACGCCCACTAGCGAAACAATTACTTTCTCATTACTTTCTAATGTTTCCCTTTCCTATTCTCTAATCTTCGCTGGATATTCTATAAATGTAAAAACGAATATGAAGGAGGAATTTCAATGAAAAAGAAGATTATTGTTGGGGCGATATCAGGGTTATTAATTTTGGGTGGTGCGGCATTTGCAAGCGCATCAAAAAACAATACTCGGGTTGATGATTCGAATCATCTAGATGACAGTAAGAGTAATGTCAATACAAGGGTGAATGGGCAAAAGGTAGAAATCGAAACAGAGCATGGAAAGACATATATTAAGGTAAAGTCCGAAGTTAGTAATGGCTCACAGTCTGCCAATAATGGCGTAAATGATGACAATAAAACAAATGATGGATCACATCAAAACAGACATAGCGGCGATGAAGATAACAAAACCGTTGACGGCGCACATCAAAATCGACACAGCGGCGATGATGATCAAAAAACTGACGATGGGACACACCTAAACAGTCACAGCGGCGATGATGACCAAAAAATTGACGATGGGACACACCAAAACAGACACAGCGGCGATGATGACCAAAAATCCTCTGATGGTGAACATCATAACAGACATAGCGGGGATGATGATAACTAATTTCATAATAAAGATAAAGAAGCCCCATCCAAACGGATAGGGCCTCTTTTTTTGCTTAAGATTTTTTAGGTAATGCTATAATAGTATTTATTCAATTTATCTATTAATTCTATAGAGACCAATCGACTTTTTAAATAGGTGGCGTATAGGCATGGATTTGCATCAGTTATATGTTTTTACTAAGGTTGTGGAGCATAAAAGCTTCTCAAAAGCAGCTGAAGATATTTTTTTAAGCCAATCAACCGTAAGCTCTCATATTCATTCATTAGAAAAAACGCTGAACGTTAATCTTTTTGACCGCGTCGGAAGGGAAATTGTCCTTACTCCCCATGGCGAACGTTTGTACCAGTGGGCATTAAAAATTTTATTCTTAAAAGAGCAAGCTTTGCTGGACTTAAATCAAGGAATGACAGAGTTACGGGGAATGATCCGCATGTCAGCTAGTTCTGTCCCAGGGCAATATCTTGTACCTAAGATGGTGAAGCGATATAGAGAGAAATTTCCTAAAGCAACATTTCATATTAATCAATCCTCTTCCAAATTTGTTGCTGAACAGGTGCTAAATGGTTCTGTAGATATTGGGATATTAGGTGAAAAATATGAAAATGATAAGCTCCATTTTATTCCCTTATTAAAAGAAAAATTAGTCCTTGTAACTTCAAATCAAGTGCCAATGATGGAAAAGATGACCATAAAGACCATCACTAAGTATCCCTTTATTATGAGGAATTCTGCTTCAGGGACCAATGCAGCGATAGAAAGGGTTTTAAAGAGGAATAAAATTCAAAAGGAAGACATGAATATAATAGCTTATACGGACAGTGTCCAGAGTATTATCCAATTTGTGATGCAGGACATAGGGATATCGATTATTTCAGAAGTCGCAGCCAGGGAATATGCAAAGCATAATTCCATTAAAATATATGAACTTAATGATTTCACAGAAGAAAGGTATTTCTATCTTGTCTATAATCAAAATAGAACCCTTTCAATGATTGCAAAACTATTCATTGATGAAGCAGCAAAATTAATTTAAAGGCTATGTTAAATTGGGATATTGATTTGCGCTCCAATCAACTTTGTTTTAAAATCAACAATAACTTTTTACAAAACTAATAAAAAAACAGAATGAAGCCCATATCCACATAATGGATAGGGCTTCATTTTTTAGTATAAAAATACGTTAGTCAAAGAATTAGGAAATTTTCTTTAGCTCTTCCGTCAACTTTAGGAATAAATCTTTGTTTCCGTCTTGTAATGTTTGGTCGATTTCCTTGCGGAGTTTTTCTCTCTTAAATTCTTTAATGGCATTGTTTAAAAACATCTCTGCAACTACAGCATCAGTATTTTCATCTGAATGTTGTGGTGAATTTAGTAATTTCTTTTCCATGGAAATCAACTCCTTGAGCTTTTTTTTATTATACTAGGAGTTTTCTAAAAATTCAAACACTTTATTTCAAAAAAACCAAAAAAAGTTGAAAATCTTAATAAAGGTTACCAAAAATTTTATTGGTGTAAGGTTGAAAAATTGGGGAAAATTAATTTCAACTATTTATTTAGAATGGGAGGAAGAAATTGATGAAGCAGGATGTATTAACCGGTTATCAACCAGTAAATAACATTAATATTTATTATGAATTTTATCCAAATCAGTCATCGGACAAAACGTTCGTTTTACTACATGGTTTTCTTTCCTCCACCTTCACTTTTCGCCATTTAATTTCCTTACTCAAACAGGAGTATCAAGTGTTATCAGTAGACCTTCCCCCTTTTGGGAAAAGCGCAAAATGCAATCGATATGTCTATTCTTACAAGAATTTAGCTCAAACAGTCATTAAACTTACAGAGTCATTTGGATTAAAAAACATAACCTTTATTGGGCATTCAATGGGCGGGCAGATTGTCTTAAATATTCTTCACATGGTGCCCGAGCTTGCAGATAAAGCCATTTTGCTGTGCAGTTCGGCCTATCTCAAGCGGTCAAAATTGCCTCTGGTCTTAACCAGTTACATTCCTTACTTTCACCTATTTGTAAAGTATTGGTTCGCGAGAACAGGAGTAAAAAAGAATCTCCAAGAAGCGCTTTATAATCACTCAATCATTAATGAAGAAATGATTAACGGCTACTTACAGCCCTTTTTACAGGATGAAATCTTTGTTGCTCTAACAAGAATGATAAGGGACCGTGAAGGCGATCTTCCACCGAAAATCCTAAAGGAAATCAAAACTCCCTGCCTGCTGATCTGGGGTGACCATGATAAGTCTATGCCGCTTAAAGTTGGTGAAAAACTAAACAAAGATTTAGCAAATTCTGAACTGATAGTCCTAAAAGAAACTGGTCATGCAATCCCGGAAGAACGGCCAAACGAGATCTTTGACTATATCCAAAGCTTTCTTGGGAAATTTCAAGCCGTCTAAAAAACCACCAAGCTCCTTAACGCTTGGTGGTTTTGATTTTTACTACGTAAAAAATACTATTTATTTAAACCAGCCTTTTTCCTTCGATTGGGTAATTGCTTCGATACGGTTTTTTACTTCAAGTTTATCCAAGATGATGGAGATATAATTGCGGACGGTTCCTGTTTTTATGCTGAGTTCTTCTGCAATTTCTTTTGTATTTTTGCCATCAGCAACAAGTTCTAACACTTCTTTTTCACGGTCAGTTAAAGGATTTTCCTCCCCGTATACATCGTCCATTAATTCCGGTGCATAAATTCTTCGGCCTGCCATCACGCTCCGGATCGAGCCAGCTAGTTCATCACTGGGGCTGTCCTTTAATAAATACCCACTGACACCAGCCTTCAATGCGCGCTGAAAATACCCCGTCCTAGCAAATGTAGTAAGAATGATTACTTTGCAGCCAAGCCCTTTAAGATCCTCAGCTGCCTCAAGTCCACTTTTTCCCGGCATCTCAATATCCATGATACAAACATCTGGTTTGAATTTTTTCACAAGTGAGACAGCTTCTTCCCCATTTGAGGCCTTTCCCACTACTTCCATATCTTCTTCCAAATTAAGCAGTGATCCAAAGGCCCCTAGAAGCATTTGCTGGTCCTCAGCGATAACGATTCTTATCATTTTCGCTCCTCCTTATCCAAATGCGGCTTTACATCATTCGGTACTTTTAGGATTAAGGTTGTTCCATTATTAGTCACAAGTTCAAGACTGCCGTTAATGAATTCAAGCCGCTCTTTCATTCCAATTAGTCCATGCCCTTCCGCTAAAAACCCTTCTGTACCTTTAAATTTACCATCATCACGAATGGTTAATACAATTTCCTTCCACGATTGCTCAATTGAAACATAACAAGTTGTGGCTCCGCTATGTTTGACCACATTATTAACGGCCTCTTTCAAGCACATACTTAATATATTCTCAGTCAATAACGAAACATTCGTCAGAGTGAACTCTTCTTCAGAAACTAATTGAATCTGGGCGGCCCTCAGAATCTCCTTAACCCGTAACATTTCATCTTTTATACGAATACCCCTCATCGAAGAAACCATTTTTCTTACTTCGCTTAGTGCAGTCCTTGCCGTTTGCTGAACATCCTTCAATTCATTCCTGGCTTGCTCAGGGTCTTTCGTGATCAATTTTCTTGCCAAATCCGTCTTCAATCCTATCAAGGAAAGTTTTTGTCCTAAAGTATCATGAAGATCCCTGGCAATCCGCTGCCGTTCCTCCAATTTTACAAGCTCAGAAATTTTTTTATTGGCATATTCCAATTTTTCTTCAAGCTGCCCTCTTTCTTTCCGGTTATAAATACTGAATGGGAGTAGGATCACACTAATCCAAATGATAATAACAAAGGGCAATTGCTGTAAAAAGAGCTTTTCATGCATAACGATGCTGTAATTAATTGATGCCGATGTACTGAGCAGATGGATAAAATACAAGGTTAAAAAAGCTGCGCGGTCTTTTATATTTCCAATAAAATAGGCAAGAAAAAAAGCAAAATAAACATAGCTGAATAGACTGGTCGCTGTTATGGAGATACCAATAAGGATTAATGTCCAAAGATAGACAGGCCATCCTTTAGAAATAAACGCGATCCGATAAAGGATAAAAAATAGAAGCGTTAGTAAAATTCCTACTACGATTTGAAGGGTGGTAGGCGCTTGAAAAATGAAGTAAAACGGTAAAATGCAGAGAACAGTCCAAATATATGGAGCAATCCCATTATTTTTTTGGAATGTCATATACTTTTTAATCATGAGCTGTACCTCTTTTTTTAGTAATTCCTTATCCACTATCTTAACGCAAAGTACCTTCATTTGGAAAGAAAACGAAAAAACTCCACTATTTTAGGTCAGTGGAGTTTAAATCTTTATCTTATTTAGAGCTTACCAAAACTTTTCGACTTTCCTCAAGGCGACGAGCTACCTTTTTGTGGTTTTCCTTTGCAGCCTTTAAATATTCATCGGAAACTTTTTGCCAGCCATTACGGCGCTCTCTTGCATATTTAACATAGTTTTCACTACCTTCAACAAAATTTTCTTCAAATCGTTGAAGTAGATCTATGCCGGCTGCAAGTGGAGCCATAGTTAACTGCTCGATTCGTTCGGATACCACACCAAACTGGTCCTTCAATTCAGGGCGTATTGCCTGTTTTTCATCAACTCTTTTAGCCAGATTACTTGAAACTCCTTTAACAAGTTCTGTACTTGTTTGCCTGGAAGTTTGAAAAAGATTGGCAAGTGAGCCTCTAAATTCTTGATTAAACTTTACCGCTTCTTTTACAGCATTAAGATACGCATCTTCTCTTCTTTCGCGCAGCTTTCTTGCTTGATTTAATGATTGCTCATATTGATTCCAGAATGTGTCTACAAAACGATTGGAATCAAATGCTCCTTCTTGATCAACTTTCTTAGTAGTCATAGTTTATCCCTCTCCTTTTTGTTTGTTCCTCAATTAGAACAAAAGCTTCGTATGTATTTTCTTAGCTAGTCTATATATGTAATTTACACCTATGTGTCATAATCTGTCAACACTGATTATATAATAAAATAATCAGAATCTTAAAAATGTTTATACCTTAGGAATGTTGGAAACATAGATTATTATAAAAACTTGAGGAGGAATGCATTTTGAGCGAAGTTTTCAGGAACTGTTCAGGAATTCCCTATTTAAGACTCGGTAAGGGTGAGCCATTAGTTTTTATTCACGGTCTAGGAGAAGTTAAGGAGGGCTGGTCTAATCAATTTGAATTTGCCGATCAATATGAGTTAATCATTCCCGATTTACGGGGGCATGGTGAATATCAATCCCCTGGAGAAATATCAATTAAAAATTTTGCATACGACGTCATCACCCTTTTAAAAGGCCTTGAAATTGAAAGCGCACACATATGCGGCTTGTCTATGGGGGGGATGGTGGCACAGGAAATTTATCGCCAGGCTCCTGAAATGTGCCGTTCCTTAATGCTTGTCAGCACCTTCCATTATGCACCGAAGCAGCTTGGAAAGTTATTCTTGAAATTCAGGGAAGCACGTGCAGAAAATAAGTCTCCTGACGACCTAAGAGAAACAGCTGCAAAGATTTGCCTTTACTCATGGTCAAAGGAAAATTTTGATCACTTTTATCAATATTATAAACCAAATAGTGAATATTATTTTAAATCGATGGAAGCATGTCTAAAAGTGAATAATTTAAGTCTGCTTCCTAAAATTAAAGTTCCAACTTTAATTATTGGGGGACAATATGATTCAGTCATCCCCGTTTGGGTTCAATTACTGATGCACAAACAAATTCGCCATTCCGAGTTTGTTATTTTCAGAAATACTGGTCATGTTGCCAAGCTTGAAGCGAAGGAAGCCTTCAATGAAGTCCTGCGTAACTTTTTAAATAAACACACAAGGGCAAGTTAGCGGGGAAGGAACTAGTTCCTTCCTCCTCAAATTGCTCATACTTATTATATATTTACTTGTACTTAAATTTATTACAGAATAATTTTAAATTGGATTAGAACGGCTGGAAGCCCATTTATCGACAATGCCAGCAAACATTCCGGACAGCGCCATACCAACATGGCCAGATTCAACCACGATATAGGTTTTATCCTCACTTGAGACTAAATCCATTATCGGCTTGCTCTGATCTTCCAAAATTAAATGATCTCTGGAGCCAGAAACGACGAAAAGATTTGCCTTAATATTCTTTAGATCCGCTTTTTTGTTGCCGATTATAAATTCTCCTTTTACCAGCTTATTCTCTTTGAAAAAGTCATTCGCCAATTGGCGGTATGCTTCCCCTGCAAATGGAACCTGGTCAATTGTCCACTTATTCATTCTTCGCCACTTATCCACATAACGCTTATCGTGTGCCCTGCTTAAAAGCAAGGTATGGTTTGTAAAATAAATTGGAGCTCCAATGGCTCTGAACATGCCTTCAACTAATTGAGGCGGCATATTTCCATAAACATCAATAAAATGGTCAATATTCATATCACCATTTCTCATACCTTCAGCCCATTTATCCGGTCCCACGAATGGGCCGAAATCGATTGGCACCGTTGCTACAATCAAGTTTTTAATTGGTTCATCTGCAACTGCAGCATAGAGTGAAGCTATAGTTCCGCCTAAACAGTAGCCGACAAGAGTAATTTCTTCTGCACCAGAATGACGAATGGCCCTTTTTACTGCCGTTCTTAAATATTTATCAATGTAGGTGTCTAAACCAATTTTCTTATCTTCATAGCCTGGTGTACCCCAGTCCAATAAATACACTTCATAGCCCATATTGGTAAGACCCTCGATCACGCTGGCCTTTGGGGCAATATCTAAAATGTACGGTTTATTAAAAAGTGAATACACCAAAAATAATGGAACCTCATACTTTTTCTCTTTGGCAGGATAATGCCATAATACCGACTTATTCTTTCTCCATACTTCATTTCTTGGAGTAAGCCCTATTTTTGGCTCTGGTTCACTTAAAATCTTAAAAACCTGAGACCATCGCTCCATTTCCTTCTCGTAATTCAAATCTGGGATTGCGTTCTTTAAAGGTGATTCTGTTGCCACTATCTTCCCTCCATTCCGCTATTATTTGGTCGCCCCAGCACCAGCAAGCTCACGCTCAGCGCTTTTGTCTTTTTCAATCAAACCTTTTAGTGTTTCAAATTCTTCTTTAAAATCATTTAACTTTAAGAGCTCAAATTTCATTTCCTGCAGCTCGGCATGTAAATCCTTAGAATCTGAAAGCTCTTTTTTTGTTTTCACTAGCTCTGTTTTAAGCTGTTTTGTTAGTTTAATAATCTCCTTGGATACTTCCACAACACTCTCAATATCCTTGCTTTGAGATTTTACAGAATCCTGCAGATCCCATATTTGTTCCTCAAGAGCTTCAATTTTTTCCTCTGTCTGAATCGTCAAGGCTGCCACGTTCGTCACATCATTTTTAGTAGGCAAATTTAAAACACTAGCAAGTGCTTCTTGATTTTTTTTAAATTGATCAAGATAACGGGAATGAATCTCTGTTCCTACATTGGACATTTTGACAAATTCTTTATTATTCGTCCAAAGATAGATAAAATCATTGATCTGCTTTTCCCATAATTGGCTAAACTTATGAAGAGATTCATATGGATCATATGTTTTTTTGCCTGTCATCATTTCCACCCCTGCATTATAATCATTTTTTTGTAAGTTCAGTAACGCCTTTCATATATTGTTGAAATGGGAACATTGCCGATTTAACTTGTTTTGCAAATAGATTTGCAAATATTCTTTGATTTTCATAGACCACATTCGTTGTTTTCTTTACGCTGTCAACATATTTTTCTCGGCCTTTTTTTCTAAAAGAAATATATTGTTCCAGCGTTTCTAAGTACTTTTCAATTGCCTGGCCATTCGTTAACGAACGGAATGGAGTTAAAAGCAGAGAAGTAGTTTTAGTCTGAATATCATCCACCACTTGATTGATTTCTTCATACGATTTTATTGGAAAAAATTGCTGAATGGACGTAGTCGTTACAAGTAACTCCTCCCGTGCTCCTTTTTCCCATTCCTTAAGCTCTTTGTTAAATTGCTCTGTAATTGCTTTAATATTTTCCTGATTGCTTCTAATTCTTTCAACAAAGCTTTTAGCTGATTCCAGGAATAAATCATCCCGCTTGTTAAATCTTTCAGCCCATGAATCTAATTCATCAAATCCAAGCCTCCACAACATGTCTAAGCTTGATAGTTGTTCTTCAGGACGAAATTCTGTTTCTTGGCTTTCAACAACTGCTTCCAGCTCTTTTTCATTTTTCTTTGCCATCAATATTCTCCTCCATTTCAAAATCTACAGTAAAAAGCTGTTTTAATTCCAACAGCTCTTCCTCTAGTTTTTTTATTTTATAATCTTGGATTGCCTTTACTTCTTTTTCTAAAATAGCCAATAATTCTTCAAGCGATTTCTGGACTTTTTTAACCTTAAAACGGTTCTCCTTCAGACTTTTTGCTGTCATATAGACCGTCTCATCCAGGAAATCCAGCTTTCCCTCACACTCTACCATTCTTACAGAGAGTTCAGCTATTTCATCTTTATTCGCCAGATCTAAGCGGTTCAACCACTTAGTTGTTAACCTTCTGTGAATCTTTAATCGGGAAAGATGCGCATCCATTCCCCTGCCAAAGGCGCGGGTAAAGGAACGGCAATTGGTACGGGCATGGATGCTTTTATTGAGCTCTTCTTCAAATTTTTTATAAAAAGTCATTCTATCTTGGTGTTCGGAATCCATTAAATTCCCTCATAACTAACCGGTCGGTATGTTTATCTAATCATAGTAAATTCAGGCCTTTAAGTCAATTTACAATTTGTTAAAAATTCAAAAATATATTTTACTTTATTTAACATTGCTTAGAGAATTCCTGCTGACGATCCGCCATCAACAGCTAGAACATGGCCCATTACATAATCTGAAGCACTGGAAGCTAGGAAAAGTGCTGGCCCTTTCATATCTTCATCGGCGCCAAAACGTCCAGCTGGTGTACGCTCAAGAATTTTCTCTCCTGAATAGCCCAAAATAGCTTTTGTCATTTTGGTAGGAAAAAAACCAGGTGCAATCGCATTTACATGAACATTATAAGGCGCTAATTTAACGGCTAGTTCTTGCGTTAATGTGATAACAGCACCCTTACTGACGGAATAACCAATCGCATCCATTACTAATGGATTCTGACCGCCCATTCCGGCAATGGAGGCTATATTAATAATCTTACCGGAGCGCTGTTCTTTCATCACTTTACCTGCTGCCTGGGAAAATAAGAAGACTGCTTTAAGGTTAATGTCCATTACTTTATCCCATTTATCGGCTGGCATTTCTAAGGCTGGTGCACCCCAGCTTGTCCCGCTATTATTGACTAAAATATCAATTCGGCCAAATTCCTTTAATGTCTCGTCAACAACATGCTGGATGTCGTCTGGATTGGAAACATCACACTTAAATGCAAGTGAACGAACTCCTTTTTCTTTCAAAGTATCACTTAATTCCTGACATGCGTTGATATCTCTAGAGCAAATTACAACATTAGCTCCAGCCTCGGCATATATTTCTGCGATTTGTTGACCTAATCCCCTGCTGCCGCCAGTAACAATTGCCGTTTTTCCATTTAGACTAAATAAATCTATCAAACTCATCTTTACCCCTCCATATTTAATTAGGCCTTTATTTTTATTTCTTCTTGATCTCTTAAAACCCTTCTTAATAATTTTCCGACTGATGATTTTGGCAGTTCAGGAAGAATTTCTACTTCCTTCGGCGCCTTATATGGTGCAAGGTTTTCCTTGCCAAACTGTTTTATTTCCTCTTCAGAAATCGAATACCCCGCTTTTACCTTGACAAATGCTTTCACTGTTTCACCGCGATATGGGTCCGGAACCCCAATTACCAGTGCTTCTTCAATTGCTTCTAACTGATAAAGCACTTCTTCAATTTCACAAGGATAGACATTGTAGCCGCTTGCAATAATCATGTCTTTCTTACGGTCAACAATATAAAAGTATCCATCCTCATCCATTTTGGCGATATCACCTGTAAACAGCCATCCATCTCTTAATGTTGCTGCTGTCTCCTCTGGACGGTTCCAGTACCCTTTCATTACTTGTGGACCTTGAATAATTAATTCCCCCGCTTCGCCAACAGGTACATCAACAAACCCATCATCTGTTTCATGGACTATTCTTGCGATTGTGCTTTGGACAGGAATACCAATGCTGCCAAATTTCCTTGGTACGAACGGAGGGTTAAAAATGACTGTTGGAGCTGCCTCTGAAAGACCATATCCATCAAGTAACCTAATACCAGTCCTCTTTTCAAACAATTTCGCTTGTTCAACGGGAAGTGGACCGCCTCCGCTTCCGATGTAATAAAGTTGATCAAACCCGCAATCTTCAAGTCCCTCTTGACTATTTAAAGCAAAAAACATAGTAGGAACACCAGACATTTGGAATGGTTTTTCCCTCTTAACAATCTCCATTACTTCTTTGGGATCAAATCGTGGTAATATAATCTGATTGGCGCCTTCCCTAATTCCGCAAAGGGCAACACTCGAGAGACCATATACATGGAACATAGGCAAAACAGTTATCATCTTAAAATCTTCTGGTTTGTTATCACAAGTTTTATAAGCAAAATCACAAACTTGATTGAAGTTTGCTAAAAGATTATTATGGGTAAGCATAACTCCTTTGGAAAGTCCTGTAGTTCCGCCTGTATATTGGAGAACAGCTACATCTTCAAGGCAATCAATTTCCACATCAGGTAAATTCAATTCTCCATTAAGGAATTCATCGAAATAATGATCCCCCTCAGCAAGGTCAAAACGTTCTCCTCCAAAGCTTACAACAAGAATCTTTTTCAATGGTGTCGCCGATTGTATATTTTTTACTTTTTGATAGAAAGCATCCAGAACGACCATATATTCAGAGCCTGAATCCTGTAGAACATGCTCAATTTCTCTTTCAACGTACATAGGGTTAACTTGGACAGCAATTCCACCTAAGCGAAAGGCCGCAAATAAGGTGAAAATGTAATGAGGGGAATTGGGAAGCATTATGGCCAAACGGTCACCTTTTGTAAATCCCGCTCTATGTAATGACGAAGCCAATTGATCTGTAATTACTTTTGTCGTGTTAAATGACCAAACATTTCCAAAGAATGTGAAAGCAGGTTTGTCTTTATAACGGTCTACTGCACCTTGTAAAAAATCGTAAAGGGAATTGTGCTCAATCTGAACATATTCATCAATTCTCGAATCATAAACTTTCAACCACGGCTTTTGCTGATAAACCATAAAACATGATGCCTCCTCATGATATTTTCATATCAACATTCTTATTTAAAATTGCTGTCCTTCTTTGATGTTATGAATTTACCATAAATATTTAGAATATTAATATAATTATAATTATTGTAGAAAAATATGGATTTGTAAACCTATCGTTCTCGACATATTTCTCCAAATGTTCTGAGATCCTATGTGTTTGGGATTGAAAACGCTTTAAAATACTCTTTAAATTAAGCGCTTTATAGATTCACTCCTAAAAAAATAATAGCGTATATTGTCGAAAAATATTTCTTTCGACAAGTACAATCATTTATAATACATGGATAATTCATCTAAATATTATTACCTCTTACTCCTTCCATTGCCCTCACACTAAAAAGACATTATTCTTATATAATACTTTTTATACTTCTATCACCGTAATAGGTCTTTTTGAAGCCTTTAGGTTCTTGCAATCTAATTGAAATCATATAATCTATTATTATCTAGAAGAAAGGGAGTTGCCCTATATGCCTATAACAAATGCAAACGGAATTGATCTTTATTATGAAGTGCATGGTGAAGGTGAACCATTACTATTAATTATGGGATTGTCTCTTAACTCAAAGTCCTGGTTCAGAACATTACCGGCTTTAAGTGAGCATTACAAGGTTATTATTTTCGACAATCGTGGTGTCGGTCACAGCGGGAAACCGAATACCCCTTATTCCATCGAGCTCATGGCAGAGGATACAAAAGCCGTATTAGATGCTGCGGGGGTTGAATCCGCCCATGTTTATGGTATTTCGATGGGTGGAATGATTGCTCAACGATTTGCCATTAAATATCCACAAAAAGTCCGCTCTCTTATCCTTGGCTGTACAACCTCTGGAGGTATCAATCATGTACAACCTAGTGCGGATGTCTCGATGCTAATGTTATCAAGAGCTTCTTCAACAGCCACTCCTGAGGAAATGGCCTGGGCAACGACTCCGATTCTCTATAGTCAATCCTTTATCGATAATCAGCGGGAACTCATTGCCGAGGACATCCAACGAAGAATTGAACTTCCTATACTTCCATATGCATACATGCTTCAGCTGCAAGCCTGCCTAGCCCATGACACCTACAATGAAATTGATCAAATTAAAGCACCTGCGCTCGTCATCCACGGGGATGAGGATAGGTTAGTTCCTTATGAAAATGGTGTAACCTTAGCAGAGAAAATTCCAAATGCAGAATTTCTAACCATCAACGGTGCGGGACACATTTATGTCACGGAAGCAAATGATTTAGTAAATAAAAGAGTTTTAGAATTTCTTAATAAACAAAGGTAATAACAAAACGCCCGGTCAGAAAATTGATCGGGCATTTTGTTATCATTAATCGTTTTCACTCTTGGCACCAGGATTTATTTTTGCAGCATATGAAAAACTTGTTCTACGTCCTTATCACCGCGGCCTGATAGGTTCACGATGATTACATCATCGTTTGATAATTCTTTTGCTAACTTAATAGCATAGGCAACCGCATGAGAACTCTCCAGGGCTGGGATTATTCCTTCCGTTTTACTTAATAGTTGAAAAGCTTCCAACGCTTCCTGACCAGTTACCGTTACATACTCCGCTCTGCCAGTTGTTTTCAAAAAGCTGTGCTCCGGACCAACACCTGGATAATCCAAGCCTGCGGCGATTGAGTACGTTGGTTTGGGTTCCCCATTTTCATCTAACAGCGTCAAACACTTGAATCCATGGATAACTGCCGGAACTCCTTCTGTTAAAGTTGGCGCCTCGGCAGGTTCTACGCCAATTAGGCGGACATTCTTTTCTTCTATATAATGGGCAAAAGCTCCAATCGCATTGCTTCCGCCACCTGCACAGGCAATAACCGCAGTCGGGAGCTTTCCTTCCTTTTCAAGCACCTGTCGCTTAGATTCCTCACTAATAATCGCTTGAAAGTGTTTGACCATTGTTGGATATGGATGTGGTCCAACTGCCGAACCTAGTAAATAAAAAGTATTTTGATAGTTTTGCACCAAATCGCCCAGCGCCTCATCTACAGCATCCTTTAAACGCCCTTGTCCCTTAGCCACAGGTACCACTTTCGCGCCTAACAACTCCATCCGAAAGACATTTAACGCTTGGCGTTCTGTATCTAGCTTGCCCATGTAAATCACGCATTCCATACCAAACATTGCACATGCTGTGGCTGTTGCTACACCATGCTGTCCTGCTCCTGTTTCAGCAATGATTCGCTTTGCTCCCATTCGCTTCGCTAATAATATTTGACCAATGGCATTATTTATTTTATGGGCGCCGGTATGGTTTAAATCTTCCCTTTTTAAATAAATTCTAGCTCCGCCCAGCTGATTTGTTAAATTCTCAGCTAGAGTTAACGGATTTTCCCTCCCAATATATTCTTTTAAATAGTATTTGAACTCTTCTCGGAACTCAGGATCGTCCTTGTACTTTAAAAATTGTTCTTCTAATACGTCCATTACCTGCTGGAGATCCTCAGGTATAAAACTTCCGCCAAATTCTCCAAAATAACCTTTACTATCGACACTTACTTTTTCCATACTCCACTCGTCTCCTTCAAAAACTATTATTTTGGTTCAATTAAATTATAAAATCTTTTAACTGAATATTCAAACACTTGTAATAAAAATAAAACCAGATTGGTTCTCAAAACCATTCTGGTTTTCCTATACATTTATTTTTTCTCTGAAAGCCAAGTAGCAACTGCATCGGCGTCATCACCTTTAAGGAGTCCCGCTGGCATACCGCCTTCTTTACCGTGTTCGATAATATCTAGAATTTCAGCCTTTGAATATTTCGAGCCAATCCTATCTAGGTCTGGTGCACTGCCACTTTTTAAATCCGCTCCATGACAGGCAGCACAGGTTTGCTGAAAGGTAGCATCAGCATTAGCAGTATTAGTGGCTGGCGCTTTTTCCTCGGTTTTTTTAGTGGTAGTTTTATCATTATCCGCAGTATCCTTATCATTGCCGCCGCCACAGGCTGCAAGAAAACCAAGAAAAACAATACAAATCACACCATTTATGAGTTTCTTCATAATCTCACCTCCATCATTTATAGATTTTGTTATCTTATTCTGTAATATTCATACCATTAGTTGTTATACTTTTAATTCGCAAAAAAAATCCTAACATCATTTTGATGTTAGGATTTCTGATGACCTGTGAGGGGTTCGAACCCCCGACCTCAACCCTGTCAAGGTTGCGCTCTCCCAGCTGAGCTAA
>NZ_JBALPP010000017.1:0-81811 GCF_036965425.1 Neobacillus drentensis
ACGTTGCCAGGCACAAGAAAAGGACAATCCGAAAGGATTGTCCTTTTTGACATTTAATGGAGTTTGGACTGTAAAGTTTCAAAAGTAAAAAAACGTCAAAACCATAAATCAATGTCTATTGATAATATTTGAGGTAACTAGTAGATAACAACATGAAATTGACGAGTTTCTTTTAAATGTCATTGCTTAAACTCCGCATTAAAAGAATTTTCTCCGGAGTGAACAGATAAAAGGGTATCTGCATATCCGACAAGACGGTTCACAATCTCGTCTGAAATCGCATAAACAAGTTGGTGTAATTCCCTTTTGTGTAAATTGGGATCATCAAAAATGATAGTGGTGTTAATAAAGATATGTTTCGTATCATAAAGGTTGTAGTGAATAATTGTTTTTCCAGCAGCTCCGCCAGTTACAGGATCCATAAAACTTGGCAAAAAAATGTACCATTCTTCTGCAGTTGGTGAGCGGAAGTTTTTTGTAAAGGTCATGCCTTTTATTTCTTCTTCAACTTTACCTTTAATATTTTCGTTTAACATATCAATAATATTATCTTCCACGAAAAATCCTTCTTCCTTATTATTCGCGTAAACTTTTATTCTTTAAGCAAGTACCCATTTTGTAATATAGTATTCCTAATTTTTTCCTGGGAAAGTTCATTCTCATTGTACTCTATTTTTACTTCTCCATCTTCAGTGTCTACTAATGCCCTTTCAATGCCATCCATTCCGAATAGAATCGTTTCCAGCGTCTGAATTGACTGATCTTTACCTGCTACATTTAAATTAACAGTCATGTCTGCCAATGGGGATCATCCTTCCAAATATTCTACGTATTAACTAGATTTATTGCTTTTTTTCATTTACAGCCTTGTTTAGTAATCGGTTATTTTCTAATCCATTTTCGCTAAAAGCGTTGTCATTATCTAAGCTATTGGTTATACTTGCTTGATCTAAATTAGTATCTTTGTTAGCTGATTGAGTATTTGTGGTTTTCGCCATCTGTCTTCATCCTTCCTATCTTATAATTTTGCACCTTTTAATTTTGCCTTTTTTGCAGATAAAAATGTAACAAGTTTTAAAAATTGACTAACTTCATAAAAGGATTTGGAGTTTTACACCCATGCTATCTTATTGATAGCTTTTTTATTTTTATGACAGTAGAAACGGACAAGTTTCGACTTGGACGTTGTTTTATAATGGTTATTGATGCCAGGAAGGAAAATGAAAAGCCCAAAAGGCATAAAAGGAGGTTGCAAAAATGACTGTACTGATTGAGAGAAATGGGAAGGTCTGCACAATTACCATTCATCGGCCTGAGGTTAAAAACGCGGTTGACCGAAGGACTGCTAAAGAGCTTGCAGAAGCTTTTCGTGAGTTTGAAAAGGATGAAACTTTACGGGTTGCCGTCTTGCATGGATCAGGCGGGACTTTTTGTGCTGGGGCAGATTTGAAAGCCCTTTCTGTTGGAAATGGGAATGAAATGAATCTGAACATGTCAAAGGATGGTCCGATGGGTCCCAGCCGAATGCACTTATCAAAACCAGTTATTGCGGCAGTTTCAGGTTACGCTGTTGCCGGAGGATTGGAACTAGCCATCTGGTGTGACCTCCGTGTGATGGAACGGGATGCGGTATTTGGTGTTTTTTGCCGCCGCTTCGGTGTTCCGCTTGTGGATGGTGGGACTCAGAGGCTGCCCCGGCTGATTGGAATGAGTCGTGCGTTGGATCTGATTTTAACTGGCCGTCCCGTCAAAGCGGAAGAGGCATTGATAATTGGTCTGGCAAACCGCATTGTTGAACCAGGTACTGCCAAAGAAGAAGCAGAAAAACTAGCTGCAGAAATCTCCGAGTTTCCTCAGGCTTGCATGCTAAGTGACCGACAGGCCGTTTATCGTGGATTTGATCAGGACTTTGATAAAGCGATGCAGTTGGAATTTCTTTTAGGACTGAATGTCATCAACAGCGGAGAAACCCATGAAGGAGCGACACGTTTTTCAAACGGACAAGGAAAGCATGGCAGATTTTAATTTTGAACACATTTGGAGGGAGAAATGAAAAATGAATGCTGTGGAATTAATAAAAAGAGGTGCCAGATTTTATCCAAATCATACAAGCGTTATTTTTCAAGGAGAAAAATTAACCTTCAACCAGGTATTTAAAAATAGTAATCGTTTGGCAAATTCCTTGTTAAACCTTGGACTGAAAAAGGGAGATCGAGTGGCTTTTTTATTGGCCAACTCCTTGCAAAGCGTTGAAATTGATTTTGCCCTTTTACTAACTGGGATTATTAAGGTTCCGTTAAATACGAGGCTTTCAGAGAAAGAACATATTCATATGATTAAGGAAACTGAAGCAAAGGCTCTATTATATACAGAAGAGTTCAGCGCACGGGCAGAGCAAATCAAACTACACTGTGACAATCTCCACTTTTATTGCCAAATGAATGGAACCACAAAGGAACCGTGGATGCTTAATATGAATGAATTTATTCAAGGGGTTTCTGATGATGAACCAGCCGTAAAAGTTCTCGAGTCGGATCTGGCCAACATTCAATATACTTCCGGAACGACGGGAACCCTCAAAGCAGCCGTCCATACACAGGAAATCTGGGCCGCCATTTGCAATAACATTTTAACCTCAATAGAAATTCAAGAAGGGGATACGATGCTTCACGCAGCTCCTTTAACTCATGCATCAGGAGCCTTAGTGCTTCCACATTGGATTTCCGGAGCAGCCAATTTCATCCTGCCAAGCTTCGATCCCGAACAATACCTCCAAACCATTCACAATGAAAAACCAACAACCTTAAATCTAGTCCCTACCATGATTGTGATGCTTTTACACCACCCAAATGTAGAACAGTATTCCTTTGAATCTATCAGGAATATTATTTACGGAGCTTCACCAATGCCACGTGAGGCTTTGAAACGAGGACTTGCTTTATGGGGTCCAAAATTCCTCCAATACTATGGCCAAACAGAAGCACCTCTATTTCTTTCGATTTTAAATAAAAAAGAACATACCGGTGAGGGAGAAGAAGCTGAAAATCGATTGTTATCATGCGGCCGTCCCGTACCAACAGCTTCTATTAAAATAGTAGATCAAACTGGTGAAGAAGTACCAGTAGGAGTAATCGGTGAAATCCTTGTGAAATCGAATCAAGGGATGACAGGTTACTGGAAATCTACTGAATTAACCCAAGAAACAATTATAGACGGGTGGATTTACACACGGGACATGGGATACTTCGATGAAAAAGGATACCTGTTCCTTGTGGACCGCAAATCCGATATGATCATTTCCGGTGGATTTAACGTTTATCCGCGTGAAGTGGAAGAAGTGCTCTATCAACACCCAGCTTTAATGGAAGCTGCTGTGGTTGGAGTCCCGGATGAAAAGTGGGGAGAAGCTATTAAAGCCTATGTTGTTCTAAAACCTGAACAAACGGCTTCTGAAGAGGAATTGATACAATTTTGCAAAGAAAAGCTGGCTTCGTATAAAAAGCCTTTTTCAGTAGAGTTTCTTGATGCATTGCCTAAAAGCCCAGTTGGAAAAGTTGTACGTCGTCTGTTAAGAGAACCGCATTGGGCAGGGAAAGGCCGGAAAATTTAAAATCGAAGGGGTGATAAAATGGCAGGGTAAAACCTGCCTTCAGTTTGTCATAATTTTTTTCTTTCTCTTTACCAATCTATGTATTCTGAAAAAACATCCCTATAGGAAATTTATGGTATAATTAAAGAAAAATAGAAGGGCGGGGTAATATGGTTTTCAAAAGGACCTCCAGCCGAAATGTTTTGCCGATCTTACTTTTGTTAGTTTTGAGTGCAAATTATAGTCTGTACCATACAACATTGGGAGTTCAATTGCTGCCTGATCGACCTAATTTAGTCGTTGTCGCATCCATGATTGATTTAGCGTTGATTTCTCCGATTTTATTTCTGGCCTGGAAACGTAAATTAAACTGGAAAAACCTGATTTTTGGGATTGCCGGCGGCCTAATATTTGTGAGTTTCTTTATTCCAAAGGAGTATTTAACACCCTTTAAATCTGTAACATGGCTGGGTTTCGCTGTTGAAGGCAGTCTTTTCTTGTTGGAGATTTTGGTGCTTTTTTCATTGTTTAAATTTTTGCCCTCCATTGTTCGTTCTGTGAAGAGCAGTCCTCTGCCAGTTCTTTATTCATTTTCAAACGCAGTAGAAAATCAAGTTAAATCCTATCCCATTATTCGAATCATTTGTTCAGAAATGCTTATGTTCTTCTATGCATTTGCAGCCTGGAAAAAGAAACCCCAACAAGACAAAAACATGTTTACATTGCATCAAAAATCAAGCTGGACGGCCATTCGAGTTATGTTGATTCATGCGACGGTCATTGAAATGGCTGGCCTACATTGGTTATTTCATGAAAAGTCTATGATCTTGTCGATTGCTATACTCGTAATCAACATTTATACCGTTTTTTTCTTTATAGGTGATATTCAAGCCTTAAGCCTTAATCCTTTGGTAGTTACGGAGGAGAAGATGTACATTTCATTAGGCCTGTTAAAGCGAATGGAAATAAAGTGGTCCGAGGTTGAAGAAATCAACGATGAACCACAACATATAATACAAAAGCGATCAAAAGATACAATCGATTTCATTGCCCGCGATTTTGAAGAAGTCCATCCCGATGTCATTTTAAAATTAAAGAAGCCTGTCGAAGCTACTTTAATCATGGGGATGAAAAAAGAATTTTCGCAAGTAGCGATAAAAGTAGATGATCCGAATCAATTTAAAGAGGTTCTAAGGAAAAAATACGAATTAAATTGAGGGTCTGATAAATGTCATTCTTTATTAGTTTTGTTATAGGTTTGAACATGATTGTCGGTGTTTTATTGGGTATGTCCGGAATTTCCGGATTTCTCCTTCCATTAATTTATGTAGGATTTTTTAAAATTCCTGTTCACGATTCCCTTGCATTAAGCTTCTTATCTTTTGCTGTCTCTGGCATCATCGGAACTATTTCCTATTGGAAATCTAAAAATATGAATTTTAAACTGGCACTATATTTGAGTATTGGCAGTCTGCCAGGGTCATTTTTGGGAGTCCAAATAAATGTATTAATTTCTGACTATTTGTCAAAACTCCTTCTCTATATATTTGTGTTATTAGCCGGATTATCCATCTTGCTAAAGAGAACTAAAGATCCAGTAATGGAAAAAAGTCAATCAAAAATGTTAGATCATTCTTTACTAGTCATTCTACTAGGGTTTATTACAGCGGCCATTTGTGCCTTAACTGGAGCAGGAGGCCCTATCTTACTAGTACCGGTATTGGCTGGCCTTGGGCTTAATATAAGGACAGCAGTGGGAGTCAGCCTCTTGAACTCCATCGTTATTGCTATTCCTTCTATATTAGGTTATTTTTCCCATTCAAATATGGGAAATAGCCCTATATTAATTATTGGTAGTTTACTAGGGACAATTGTTGGGATTATTATGGGGGTCCGTCTTGCCAATAAGGTGCCTATACCTCAATTGAAGATGATGATCGCCATTATTACGATCCTTTCTTCGTTATATATGCTCGTAATGCTAAATATTAGGGCTTAGCCCTTGGATTATGGAGGTATGGATGAGTAAATTTTCTGTTAATCTTTCAACCATTTTTACGGAGGACCCTTTTTCGAATCGGTTTAATAAAGCCCAAAATCATGGATTTTCTTATGTTGAATGCCAATTTCCTTTTGTACATTCAATTGAGGAAATCCAGAAGAAGCTTCACCAACATCAATTATCGATGGTGCTCTTCAATTTGCCGCCTGGGAATTGGGAAAAGGGAGATCGGGGCTTGGCAACCGATGCTAGCAGAATCCAGGAATTTAGGTTTTCAGTAAATGAGGGAATAAAGTATGCAGCTGCATTGGATGTTCCTAGGATCCACTGCATGGCTGGCATCGTTGCTGAAAGTGATAAAGATACAGCAAGGGACGTGTATACCCATAACCTCTATTATGCTGGTAAGGAAATGGCCAAGCATGGTTTGACGGTCTTGATTGAACCCATTAATCCATATGATATGCCTGGCTATTTTTTAAATGATATCTATCAGGCAGCTGAGATTCTAGAAGCAGTAGCTTTGCCAAATATAAAGCTTCAATTTGATTTTTACCATATACAAAGAATTCATGGAAACACTCTATCAATCTATCAACAATTTGCTGATATAATTGACCATATACAGATAGCTGATGTTCCAGGGCGGCACCAGCCTGGCGCAGGGGAAATGGACTATCAAGAGATTTTGCAATTTTTAGATCATTCATATGACGGTTACATCGGCCTGGAATATACCCCAAGTGGAAAAAGTGATGAAAGCTTCGAATGGAAATCGTTGATTGGAATAGGAGGATAATAAAATGAAGATTGGATTTGTTGGAACTGGCGTGATGGGTTCACGGATGGTGAAACAGCTTCTAGACCATGGTTACCAAGTAGCCGTATATAACCGTACCAAGGAAAAGGTAAAGGGACTGGAGGAATATGGGGCATTCATAGCAGAATCGATTTCCTCGCTTGCAATTTCTAGTGATATCCTTTGTACTTGTTTATCGATGCCTGAGGATGTAGGAGAAGTTTATCTAGGAACTTCCGGTCTCCTCGAAAATGCTCAACCTGGTACCATTTGTATCGATTTTACTTCAGTTGGGGCAGAAACTAGCAACACAATCTTTGGTCACGCAAATGAAAAAGGAATTGCTTATCTCGATTCACCTGTAAGCGGAGGACCTGAAGGGGTGGAAAATGGAACCTTAACCATTATGGTTGGAGGAGAAAAGCAGGCATTTGAAAAAATTAATCCTATCCTGAGCGTTCTGGGAGAAACGGTAGAGTATCTAGGTCCGTCCGGGTCTGGGAGCATTGCTAAGCTACTCAATCAATATCTTGTTGCTGTCCATTCGCTCGCGGCCTCGGAAGCAATGGTAACAGGATCTGCATTTGGCCTTGATTCGGAACAGCTGTTTAAAATACTAAAGGTCAGCTATGGGGACAGCCGGATTTTACGGAGGCATATGGAACAATATGTGTTCGACCGTCAATTTCAACCTGGCGGGGCCGTGAAATATGTACATAAAGATGTCCGTTTGGCAAACCAGTTATTACAAAAGGCAGGAATGGACCAATTCACTGGTCAACTGGCAGAGCAGGCATTTGGCAGAGCAATCGAGGAAGGTCTTCAGGAATTAGATATGTCGGTCGTGATTCAGCCGATAGAAGAAAAATGCGGGGTAATCGTAAAGAAAACACGTTAACTATAGAATGGAATGATTGAATTTTTAAAACAAATAGTAAGTTCAGAAAATTAATTGAATTTTCACTTTTGAAGTGCTTTAATATAGGTAGTGGTTTTACTTATCAGATATGTGATATCTGAAAGCAAGGGGGAGGAGATCTGTGCAAATTAAAAAAATCCCGGTTCTGAAGGTTTCTGATTCCATTGCCGAACAAATTGAGGAAATGATCCATTCTGGAACGTTTCTGGCTGGTGATAAGCTTCCTTCGGTCAGGGAACTTTGCGAGTTATTTGGTGTCGGCCGATCCGCGGTCCGTGATGCCATTACCAAATTAAAAGGCAAAGGGATTGTCGATGTAAAGCGGGGAGAAGGTACCTTTATTCTTGAATTTGATTCAACCAGGCTGTTTAACAGTCATTTGCTGCTGACCAGTCATAAAGATATTAGTGAGCTTTTTCAAGTTCGGAAAATCCTGGAACCTGGAATTGCAGAGATGGCAGCCGTCCATCGTTCTGAGGCAGATTTAAATGTAATGGAAGAGATTTTTTCCAATCAATCTATTAAAGGGTGGGAATCGGATTATCTTTTACATAAGGCAATTGCAGATGCGGCAGGCAATGAAATTATTAAACAGCTTCTGCACTTTATCTCTGCAACGATGAAGAATGCCATGATTGATTTTCACCACTACATTGAGGAAAATCCAGCTACTGCCAAGATGATAGAAAAACAGCATCTAGATATCTATGAATCAATTAAGCAAGGGGAACCTCAGCTAGCGAAACAAAATATGATGGAGCACTTGGATTTTGTTGAAAAAGAGCTTTTAAACAGTCATGTTATCCAGCAAACATTTGGCCGATAAATGAATATAGTATTTTTTTGCTTAAAATCCGGAACGCTGTTGCGTATTACGAAACAATGGAGGTGTTGGTATTGATTACTGCAGAACTTTTTGCAGAGTTAAACGTTATTTTACCATCTGATCGAATTATCGAAGAGAAGAATAATCATCCGCTTGGCAATAGCGGCCTGGTTAAGGTCCTTCCTCAAACAGAGGAAGAAATCGCTGCTATTCTTCAGTTCGCCAATGAACATGGTAAAAAGGTATTTGTAGAAGGGAGCGGAACCAAAAGAGGGTTCGGCGGCTTGATCGAATCTGCCGATATTTTACTTTCTCTGTCGAACTATACAGGCATTGTGGAGCACGTAGTGGGCGACATGACGTTAACCGTAAAGGCAGGAACCAAATTTAAAGAATTACAGGAGTATTTGGCGCAATACAATCAAAAAATTTCACTTGACCCCTACTGCCCGACATCTGCAACAATGGGAGGCATTGTCGCAGCCAATGACAGCGGTCCCAAACGGCTGGGGTATGGCTCTTCAAGAGACGTTGTCATTGGATTAAGAATCGTATACCCAGATGGTAAAGTGATTCGATCCGGCGGAAGGGTCGTAAAAAACGTAGCAGGTTATGACATGAACAAAGTATTTATCGGCTCAATGGGTACGTTAGGCGTCATATCTGAAGTAACAGTAAAACTGCGTCCGCTTCCTAAGTATGAGAGCTTGATTTTACTATCATTCCCAGAAGGAAAGATGGATGAAATCAGGAGGTTTGCTACAAAGCTCCTTGATTCGACGATGGAGCCAGTAACACTTGAACTGCTTAGTCCAACTTTGTCAGAAAAATTGGTAGGACGAAGCTGTAACACGATAGCTATTGGACTCGAGGATGTCGAAACATCTGTTCGGTATCAAGAAAAATTTATCCAAAGCCTTCAGCTAGCCCATACAGAATCGAAAGTTCTTACAGCTCAGAATGCACAAGCTTTTTGGAACCAATTTTATTCCTTTACTCCAATTTCCCCTACAGATAGCAGCACTTCAACTCAGACTTCATTGAAAATTGGTGTCATCAACATGGACGTTACCACCGTCATAAAAGAAAGTCATCTCCTTAGTGATACTCACAATTTGAAGGTCGAAGCCCATGGAGGATTAGGCCACGGTTTATGCCAGGTAAACTTAATAGGTGCAAAGGAGGATATCGTTTCCGCTATTCAGCAAACAAGGGAGTCCGTTACAAAACTGGGCGGTTATACCGTTGTGAAGCATCTGCCTTTTGCATTAAGACAAGAAATTGACACTTGGGGTCAAAAGCCATCGCATTTCTTCCTATTAGACGGGATCAAATCCAAGGTTGACCCGAATAGAGTTCTTAATCCTAAGCGTTTTGTGGGAGGGATTTAATGATGAGTATAAAGGAAGCCGATTTAAGGAAAGATCCGGCTTGCTACGCCGGTTTAAGTAATTATCTTATGAAGGATCATCCAGATGAAAGCAAATGGGCCGATTGTGTTCATTGCGGGATGTGTTTAGAATCGTGCCCAACGTATGAGATTACCGGAATGGAGCAGCATTCCCCCCGCGGACGCGTTCATTTGATTAAATCGGTGGCGGAAGGAAAACTCACTGTTAATGAACAGTTCATGGATCCTGTTTTCGCTTGTCTTGACTGCCGTGCTTGTACCACGGCCTGTCCGGCGGATGTGGAAGTCGGCGGACTGATTGAGGAAGCACGGGGACAAATTCGCCAGGCCATGCCGTTAACAGGTCTGAAAGGTGCTGTAAGCAAGGTGTTTCTGCAAGGATTGTTCCCGCATCATAAACGTTTAAATGGACTTGGGAGCCTGCTAAAATTTTATCAAAAAAGCGGCATTCAAAAGGTAGTCCGAAAGACAAAGCTGATCAATATCATGCCGCAGCACCTGGTCGATATGGAAGCGATCATGCCGGAAGTGAAAGAACCAGTCCGGAAAAAATACAAAGATGTTAATGTCATTAAGGCGAAGGGAGGAACCAAGCGAGAGGTATCCTTCTTAACCGGCTGTGTAATGGATGTCATGTTCAGTGATATTAATGAAGCAACGATTAATGTCTTAACCCGAAACGGAAATGATGTGACCATTCCGAAGAACCAAACCTGCTGCGGGGCGCTGCATGTCCATGCAGGTGACCGTGAAACCGGAAGAAAGCTGGCCAAACAAAATATTGAGGCGTTCAAGGATTCGGATAAGATTATTGTTAACGCAGCCGGCTGTGGATGTGCCCTCAAGGAATATCCGGAATTATTCCGTGAAGACCCTGAGTGGCATGGAAAAGCAGAAGAGTTCGCGGCCAAGATAGAAGACATTTCAAAACATCTTTATGATACAGGATATGACATTCCAAAAGCGGAATTAAACACTCGGATTACGTATCATGATGCCTGCCATCTGGCGCATGGACAGGGAATCCGACAAGAGCCGCGCGAATTATTGATCAATATTCCTGGCGTAGAAATGGTCCATATGCCAAATTCGGATCGCTGCTGCGGCAGTGCAGGAATTTACAATATTACGAATCCGGAAATGGCTTCTGCTGTGCTTGATAGCAAAATGCAAAATGTTCCTGAAGATGTCGAAATGATATCGATGGGCAACCCTGGATGTATGCTCCAGATGGCAATAGGCGTACAAAAGAACGGCAGAAATCAAAAAATCGTGCACACCGTTCAGCTGCTCGATTGGGCTTATCAAAAAGAAGACGGACAGGGGGAGCTGTAATGGCGGTAAAGGGAATCAAATCAAAAGATCGGCATATTTTGAATCTTGCAAACATCGTCGGCGATGCCGGTTCGATCATTTACCATAAGGAAGATCTTATCGCCTATGATTGTGATGGGTTTACCTTACACAAGCACTTGCCTAAGGCGGTTGTTTTTCCGAAAAACACCGAGGTAGTAGCAGCTCTTGTTAAATATTGCGCCGAAAATCAACTCCCATTTCTCGCCCGGGGAGCAGGAACAGGGCTAAGCGGCGGAGCCATCCCTTTAAATGGTGAAGTGATCATTAGTCTGGTGCGTATGAAAAAGCTTCTTAGTGTCGACTTTGAGAATCGTCGTGCTGTCGTCCAGCCGGGCTTCGTCAATTTGAAGCTGACGAATTCCATTTCCGATAAAGGCTATTATTATGCTCCCGATCCTTCGAGTCAGTATTGCTGTACAATTGGAGGAAACGTCGCGGAAAATGCCGGCGGTGCTCACTGTCTTAAATACGGAGTGACCACTAACCATATCCTTGGGCTTGAGGTGGTTTTGCCAAATGGCGAAATTGTTGAAATTGGAGCAAACGGCATCCCGGATGAACCGGGCTATGATTTGCTAGGTCTGCTGACTGGTTCTGAGGGGACCTTGGGGATTGTAACGAAAATAACAGTCCGCATTCTGAAAAACCCGGAAGCAAAGAAAACGGTGCTGGCCTATTTTGATACAGTTGAGGACGGCAGTCAGGCAGTTTCGGATATTATTTCGGCCGGGATTGTTCCTGCTGCACTGGAAATGATGGACAAAACGGCGATTGAAGGGGTAGAAGCGGCCGCATTCCCAGTGGGACACCCAAAGGATATTGAGGCTGTGCTCCTAATTGAAGTAGACGGGATTGCAGCGGGATTGGATGAGCAAATCAATCAAATTCTGGACGTTTGCAAAAAAAGAAACGTCCGTGAGGTCAGAGCGGCAAAGGATGAGGAGGAACGCAGCAGATGGTGGGCGAACCGGAAAACTGGATTCGGTGCCATGGGTGCGATTTCTCCAGATTACCTAGTACAGGACGGCGTCATTCCTCGGAGCAGACTGCCTGAAGTTTTAAGCCGTATTAATAAAATTAGCGAAGAATCCTGTCTCCGCATCGCGAATATTTTCCATGCAGGGGACGGGAACCTTCACCCGTTAGTTCTTTTCGATGCCAGGATTCCTGGTCAAAGTGAAAAGGCTTTAGAAGCTGGCAGCGCCTGCCTTCAAGTTTGTGCGGATGTAGGTGGCACCATCACCGGTGAGCATGGGGTCGGTATCGAGAAAAGAGAGGAAATGCGCTTCGTCTTTACGGATGAGGAAATTATCGCACAAACCGATATTCGCGGGGTTTTCAATCCTGATAATCTATTAAATGCAGGAAAACTATTCCCGATGCCGGGGCGATGTGTGGAAATCAAAAAGGAAATGAAAGAAAGAAGTTCATGAGGACAGATGTGTCGTGGAACCAGTCAGCATGAAGGGCTATTGAGGACAAATCCTAATTACCGTAGGGTCCGCTTTTTTCTGCTGATGGTAATTAGGAGCTCCTCCTAATTACCTTGAGCCGCCTTTTTACTTACTGACGGGTATTAGGAGCTCTTTCTAATAACCGTAGACCGCGATTTTTTCTGCACACGGGCATTAGGAGCTCCTCCTAATTACCTCGAGCCGCTTTTTTACTTGCGGATGGGTATTAGGAGGGCTCATTATCGATCATAATCCCCAATCAAAAAAATAATATCTATATTTTCTAAAAATTATTGAAATAAAATGGATAATCATGCTATTATTTTTTTAACGAATAATGAAACAGCGTTTCGTAATAACAAACAAGACCGAAGTCCAATCATATTTTTTTACGAGATTACTGTTTTTAAAGAAATCAAAGGAGGAACGTATGATGACAAACTATGTTAACAAAGGAAAACTTCAGGTAGCTCAGGAACTCTATGAATTTATCAATTCGGAAGCCCTTCCGGGAACTGGTGTGAATGCTGAGCAATTTTGGTCCGGTTTTGAAGCGTTGATCAGCGAATTAACTCCGAAAAACAAGGAGCTGCTCGCTACTCGTGATGAAATTCAAAACAAGCTGAATACATGGCACCGCGAAAATAAGGGTAATTTTGATTTTGAAGCCTATCAATCCTTTTTAACGGAAATTGGTTACCTTGAACCGGGAGTAGAAGATTTCGAGATTGGAACTACAAATGTGGATGACGAAATCACCGTTCAAGCTGGCCCGCAGCTGGTTGTACCAGTCAATAATGCCCGCTATGCCATCAATGCAGCCAACGCCCGCTGGGGAAGCCTGTATGATGCCCTGTACGGAACAGATGCCATCAGTGAAGAGGACGGCGCCACACGCGCAGGCGGCTACAATCCTGTCCGCGGTGCAAAAGTAATTGAGTTTGCCAGAAATTTTCTTGATCAATCAGCTTCATTAAAAGATGCGTCTCATAGGGATGCTGTATCCTACACAGTAGCAAATGGCGCTCTAAATGTGACCCTAAGTAATGGTGCTACAACGGGCCTATTAGACGAAGCAAAGTTTCTTGGGTTTCAAGGGACTCCGGATGACCCATCCGCGATCTTGTTAAAAAATAACGGACTTCATTTTGAAATTCAAATCGACCGGAACCATCCAATTGGAAAAAACGATGAGGCGGGTGTAAAGGATGTGTTCGTTGAATCCGCGATTACGACCATCATGGACTGCGAAGATTCTGTAGCTGCAGTAGATGCGGAAGACAAAGTGCTGGTTTATCGAAACTGGTTAGGCCTTATGAACGGAACCCTCTCCGCTACATTTGAAAAGGGCAATAAAACGATGACGCGCACGCTCAATCCGGACCGCCGCTACCAATCTCCTGATGGCGGAGAGATTACATTAAAGGGCCGATCTTTGTTATTTGTCCGAAATGTAGGGCATTTGATGACCAATAGCGCGATTCTTGATCAAAACGGTGAGGAAATCCAAGAAGGAATTTTGGATGCTGTGCTTACAAGCCTTATCGCTAAACATACTCTTTTAGGGAATGGTCCATTCCAAAACACGGAGAAGGGTTCAGTCTATATCGTAAAACCTAAAATGCATGGTTCAGAAGAGGTCGCCTTTGCGAATCAACTATTTGACCGCGTGGAAGATCTGCTTGGTCTCGAACGTAATACCCTTAAAATCGGGGTAATGGATGAAGAACGCAGAACAAGTCTGAACTTAAAGGCTTGCATTAAGCAAGTAAAAGAACGGATTGTCTTTATTAATACCGGATTCCTTGACAGAACAGGCGATGAAATTCACTCTTCGATGGAAGCGGGTCCGATGATTCGCAAAAATGATATGAAATCATCCCAATGGCTCCAGAGCTATGAACAATCCAATGTCAATGCTGGGCTTTCCACTGGTTTTAAAGGTGTGGCGCAAATCGGCAAAGGAATGTGGGCAATGCCTGATTTAATGGCGGAAATGCTGAAGCAAAAAATTGGTCACGTAAAAACAGGAGCCAATACAGCTTGGGTGCCATCGCCAACGGCTGCGACCCTGCACGCGTTGCATTACCATCAAGTCGATGTCAGAGAAGTACAAAACCAAATGCTTAATCAGACTACTGACTTCCGTGAAGATATCCTGCAATTCCCAGTTCAGAAAAACCCTTCTTGGACACCTGAGGATATTCAATCAGAACTCAACAACAACTGCCAAACACTTTTAGGCTATGTGGTCCGCTGGGTTGACCAAGGGGTTGGCTGCTCGAAGGTATTAGATATCAATGACGTGGGATTAATGGAAGACCGCGCAACCTTAAGGATTTCCAGCCAGCATTTGGCAAACTGGCTTCATCACGGCATTTGTTCAAAAGAGCAGATTCTTGAAACATTAAAGCGCATGGCCAAAGTGGTAGATGAGCAGAATGCCGGAGATTCCTTGTATCGAAATATGGCTCCGAACTATGAGGATTCCGTTGCGTTCCAAGCTGCCTGCGATTTGATTTTTGAAGGCTATGACCAGCCAAATGGCTACACCGAGCCAATTCTTCACCGCAGACGGATTGAAGCGAAGGCAAAGTTCGCGGTCAAACAATAATAAGAAACCCAAGGCATTCTAAACACTAGAATGCCTTGGGATGTTCACTAAGAGTTACATAAAAAACGTTACTTAAGAGGGGAGTATGACAATGAAATTTACTAGATTTACCCAAGGTTCAACCGTGTATTCCGGAGTGTTGACAGAAAACACGATCCAGGAAATTAAAGGAGATATTTTTGGAGATTGGGAGTATACAGGAAACATATTTTCATTGGCTGATGTGAATCTTCTAGCACCTCTACAGCCTAACCAAATCATTGGAATTGGCGCAAACTATGTATCAAAACGGGAGGACCTGCCCGCGGAACTTCCGGAAATTCCTGTTTTCTTCTTTAAACCAACCTCATCTGTTATTGGACCTGAGGAAGAAATCGTCATTCCAATAGGAATCGAACAAGTAAAGTTCGAATCCGAGTTGGCGATCGTGATTGGCAAAGAAGCGAAAAATGTTCCTGAATCCGAAGTGCTGGACTATGTATTCGGATACACCATTGGGAACGATGTAACTGCGCCACAATTTTTCCATCAAGATGGTCATTGGACAATTGGAAAATCGTTTGATACCTTCACGCCGCTGGGGCCAGTGATTGAAACAGAATTGGATCCATTTGCGGTGAAGGTCGAGGCAAAATTGAATGGTGTGGAGAAGCAAAATAGTGCAAATGAGTTAATGATTATTCCAATCCGAAGAATGGTATCATATTTGACAAAAGTGATGACACTTAAGCCGGGAGATGTCATCCTGACGGGAAGTCCTGTTGGTGCTGAGTTTGTCGGTGCCGGGGATATTATCGAATGTGAGATTAAAGAAATCGGTACATTACGCAATAGCTTTGTATTGGCAAAGGAGCACGCTAAATCTTAATCCTGCCAGCCAATGACCGGTAAAAAATTTATGCTATAATGTATGCTATTATGGACAGCATTTCGAGGTGAGCAATTGTGGAAAGAGAGAATATGGTTAAATCTGTAAGCCGGGCATTGGATATCATTACTTTGGTTAGCTTAAAAAAGGGCGGCCTTGGTGTTACAGAGATTGCCAATCAAATAGATATCAATAAAAGCTCTGTTTACCGGATCCTGTCAACACTTGTCCAATATGGTTATGTTGAGCAAGATGAAGATACCGGCCGCTATAAGCTTGGATATAAATTCTTAGAAGTAAGTTCAAAACTGCTAGAATCCATTGATTTAAGGACAGAGGCAAAGCCTTTCCTGCAGGAATTGGAAAGCGAGACCAATGAAGTCATCCATCTTGTCGTTTATGATCAAGGAGAAGTAGTTTATATTGAAAAATTAGAAGGCAATGAGACACTTAGGATGCATTCCAAAGTAGGAAAAAGGGCTCCCATGCATTGTACTTCAGTTGGCAAAGCGATCCTTGCTTATCTTCCTTCGCATGTTGTACTGGATATCCTTGAGCGTAAAGGCATGCCGATGCACACAGATAAAACCATTACGAATAAAGAGGAATTTATCCGAGAATTGGCGGATGTAAAGCGGAATGGCTATGCACTGGACTTAGAAGAAAATGAATATGGCATCACGTGCATTGCTGCACCCATCTTTGACCACTTAGGGAAAGCCATTGCAGCCGTCAGTATCTCGGGGCCGACGATGCGAATGACAGAGGAGAGGCTAAAACAGCTCCAAGCTCGAATGATTCACACTGGTAAACAAATTTCAGCGCGGCTTGGTTTTGAAAGCAGAATGATGTAAGAAAAGAAAACATTTGGCCAATAAACGGTATATTGGTCAAATGTTTTTTTATTTCCCAATAAATATAATATTCAAAAAATATTGAAAATAAGGTTAAAAGTTGTATAATGAAGATGGATTAAATGCTGTTATTTTCCAAACATATTATGGTTCTATAACAATGTTTCTTCCTATGCCACAAATTAAAAACACTGTTTCGCAATAAGAAACAATAGGGGGTGTTAAGTTTCAAATTGAAAAATGTATTGATTGAGGTGCCGCTTCTCAGGTCACTTACATATTTATCAGTCATCATAGATCCTATTCATCTTTTCCATCAGAACAATGGTTCTGATGAGGGAACAAATTATTTTATATGATGGGGGATAAACTATGACTTTTACACAAAATTTTACAGCGGTAGGAGATAGTCTCGCGCTGTCCGCTTTGTTAGCACTTATACCAATCTTATATTTTTTCTGGGCTTTAGCCATTAAGCGTATGAAGGGCTATGTAGCCGGATTAACAACACTCCTCATTGCCTTAATCTTAGCAGTCGTTGCATTTAAGATGCCTGCCGGGATGGCGGTTATGTCTGCCACACAGGGGGCAGTATATGGAATTTTGCCAATCGGCTGGATCATCATTACATCGGTTTTCCTCTATAAATTAACTGTTAAGACAGGCCAATTCGATATTATCCGTAATTCGGTCGTTTCACTCACGGAGGATAGACGTCTTCAAGCTCTTTTGGTAGCGTTTTCATTCGGAGCTTTCCTTGAAGGGGCTGCTGGGTTTGGCGCTCCAGTTGCCATTTCGGCTGCACTTCTGGTCGGTCTGGGATTTAATCCACTTTACGCTGCGGGCCTTTGTTTAATTGCCAATACTGCACCAGTTGCTTTCGGGGCCATCGGTACCCCAATTATTGCGGTTGAAGGGCCTACTGGAATTTCTGCGATCGAAATTTCCAAAATGGTCGGCCGGCAATTGCCATTCTTATCTTTATTCGTTCCGTTTTATTTAGTTGTCATCATGGCTGGCTTTAGAAAAGCAATGGAGATATTACCGGCCATTTTAATCACGGGAATCACATTTGCAGTTACTCAATACTTGAGCTCCAACTTCCTTGGACCGGAACTTCCCGATATTTTATCTGCATTGGTTTCTTTATTTGCCTTAGCCATCTTCTTAAAATTCTGGAAACCGAAAACGATTTTCCGCTTTAAAGCCGAAGAGGAAATGGCTTCTGCTGTTACCGCTCGCTCACTACAAAATAGGCATGTAAAATATTCAGGAGGCCAAATTTTTAAAGCCTGGTCACCATTCCTTGTTTTAACTGCCTTTATTACGATTTGGGGAATTCCAACTGTCAAGCTGGCTTTGACTGGTCATTATGAAGGAACAAACGCGATTTTGAAAGCGGTTAACACTCTGGGTCATGCCTTAACTCTTCTTCCTGAGGTTCCATTTTTAAATAATAAAGTCATTAATTCTGCCGGTGCGCCAGTCGCGGCCATTTATAAACTTGAAATTATAGGTGCTGCCGGTACTTCGGTGCTTATTGCTGCTTTTGTCACGAAGTTTATTGTTAAAATTTCATGGAAGGAATGGGTAGCAACTTTTGGGGAAACGCTGAATGAACTAAAGTATCCAATCATTACAATTGCATCGGTGGTAGGGTTTGCTTATGTGACAAACGCCTCAGGGATGAGTACAACACTGGGAATGACACTGGCAAAAACAGGTTCTCTATTCGCCTTTTTCTCACCAATCCTCGGATGGTTAGGGGTATTTATCACAGGTTCAGATACTTCGTCGAACCTTTTGTTCGGGGCGATGCAAAAAGTTACCGCTCTGAATCTTGGCATGGACCCGGTATTGGCCGTCGCTGCGAACTCTTCCGGCGGGGTAACCGGGAAAATGATTTCACCGCAATCGATTGCAGTAGCCTGTGCAGCCGTTGGTCTGGCAGGAAAAGAAGCCGACCTGTTCCGATTCACCGTTAAGCATAGTATCGTACTAGTTGTTATCGTCTGTATCATGACCTTCCTGCAAAATAGTAGTTTATTAGGTTGGATGGTTCCTTAATATTTACTAAAATAGCAAAAGAGCCCAATGGGATTAGGCTCTTTTGCTATTTTACAACCTATTTCTTTTAACTAGAATCCTATATGAAAGTACTGCTCCACATCCAGCACAAACAATCACAATCCCCATTGGTATGGCTGTCTGTCCGCCACCGATTCCAACTAAAGGAGCCGCTATTCCGCCAAAGGCAAAGGATGTAACACCCAGTAAGGCAGAAGCACTTCCAGCATTTTTCCCTTGTGATTGCATGGCAAGGGAAAATCCTGCAGTATTCACCATACCTACACTAGATACAACGAAAAATAAGGGAATCAAAACGAAGATTAACTTTGCTTGTAAAAATAAAAGAAGCAGCAACACGATACCAGCGATTGAGGACATTCCCAAACCAATTTTGAACAGTTTCGTTTCAGGGATTCTTCCGGCCAATCTCCCAGCCGTTTGGCTATTGATCATGATTCCGATTGCATTGATGGCAAAAATCAGGCTAAACATTTGCGGAGAGGCCCCATAAATATCCTGAATGACAAAGGGAGAACCGGAAATATAAGCAAACATACCGGCAAAGACTAATCCTTGTGCTAAAGCATATCCCATAAAGCTTCGATCCGATATCAGTTTTAAAAAAGGATAAAATGTATTCTTAATGCCACCAGCCGAACGCTTTTCTTCAGGCAGCGTTTCTCGGACACCAAAAAGAATGACAAAAAACATTATGAGTCCAATGATACTTAAAACAATAAAGACACCTTGCCAGGGAAAGGCTTTAAGTAGCTGTGCACCAATAATCGGAGCGAGGATAGGCGCAAGCCCGTTCACTAATGCGAGCAGTGAAAAAAACTTGGTTAATTCGCTGCCAGAATATAAGTCTCTGACAATCGCCCTTGAGATTACAATTCCTGCTGATCCGGCAAAGCCCTGAATAAGCCGCAATATAATTAACCCCCAGATGGAAGGGCTAAATACACATAATAGGGATACGATAAAGTAAATGATTAAGCCAACCAAAAGTGGTTTACGGCGTCCAGTTACATCACTGATCGGACCCGTCAATAGCTGTCCTGATGCTAAGCCGATTACGAAAAACGACAAGCTGAGCTGCACAGACGAAGCGTTCGTATGGAAATCTTTTGCGATATTTGGCAGTGCCGGCAAATACATATCAATGGATAAAGGACCAAATGCGGCAAGTGAACCGAGGACAATCGCCATCCATATCCGTTGGGAACGTGAAAGCACCTCCTGTTTATTCGCTGGCTTTTCTATTAAATCCCCCATTAAGCAAATCATTCCTTCCATTTATGTAAATTCAATTTAGTTACGTAAGATTTATCTATGTTAACAGATTTTTCTAGATTAAGGAATTTAAATGATTTTATAACTAATAAAAAAATTGACCATATGAGATGAGAATTGGTACTATTATTATCAGATAATTCTTAATATTGTTAATCAATGAAAGGGGGAGTTTTAAATGACACTGATCCATTCTGTGACTGGACAAGTTGATTCATCTGAATTAGGGGTGACCTTGGTTCACGAACATATGCGTGTTCGTTCTGAATCTGTCTATGTTCAGTTTCCACATTTGTATGATGAAGAGAAAGAATTCGCTAAAGCAGTCGAGCAAGTAAAAAAAGTCAAAGAGGTTGGTGTGAAAACCATCTGTGATCCCACTGTGATGGAGCTTGGCCGAGACATCCGCTTTATTGAAAGGGTCGCCCGCGAAACAGGGGTTCAAATCATTGCTGCAACCGGAATCTACTCCTATCACTATATCCCGCCGCACTTTCAAAATCGTAATATTGATTATATGGCGGATTTATTTGTCCGTGATATTGAAGTGGGAATTCAAAACACCTCCATTAAGGCTGGCTTTTTAAAATGTGCCACCGATGCACAAGGGATTACTCGGGATGTTGAAAAAGTCATTCGTGCAGCGGCACGAGCACATAAACGAACAGGTGTACCGATTATGACTCATTCACATCCTAAAAGCGAGACCGGCTTAAAGCAACTTGATATCCTTCTTGAAGAGGGAGTGGATCCAAAAAGGGTACTTATTGGTCATACTGGAGATACCGATAACATGGAGTACATACTAAAGGTTCTTGATCATGGTGCATTTATTGGTATGGACCGCTATGGGATAAATAGGGAGTGTACTATCGAGGATCGAAACACGACCGTTATCGAGCTTGCCAAACAAGGCTATGCAGACCGCATGTTCTTATCACAAGATTATTGTTGTACCCTTGATTGGTATCCAGAAGGTACAGCTGAGAAAATGAACCCTAAATGGACGATGAGTTTTATTCTTGAAGAGATTATCCCGGAATTGCAAAGGAATGGGGTAACGGAGGAACAAATTAACGTCATGATGGTTGATAATGCCCGCCGTTGGTTTGAAGGGAAATAGCACTCAGGACTTTTGAACTACCAAAATTTACAGCTATCTTCCAATTTGGATACATGGTATATTACTTGTGTAAGTTCTTAACGGAACTTCTTAGGCCAACAAGGAAGCTAAGAACTTGGTCAGGGCGGGGACGCAGCAGCCATAACGAGTGAAATTGTGTGGGCTATTACATAACATGAAAAGCACTAAACGCTAAACTCTTGTCATTGAGTTTAGCGTTTTTTTGTTGTCCCATAATTCCGGAATAACAAACGGCAAATCATCGTAAATTTTATAGATTCTCGAATTTTAAAAAAGGGGTTTTATAAAATGAATCGATCAAATCTACGAATTATTGACCTAAGTGTGCCAATGGACAATAAAGCAAAAGAGCCCTTTCCACCGGAGATTATCTATGAATCGCATCAGCAGGGAGCAAAGCAGGCCGCTCAAGTTTTAGGCCTGAAACCTAGTGATTTTCCTGACAGTGCTGCTTGGGCTGTCGAAACAGTTACTTTAACCACACATACGGGTACACATGTGGATGCACCATGGCATTATGCTGCCACTACTGCGGGTAATCCCTCCCGAACGATTGATGAGCTTCCACTTGAATGGTTCTATGGAAATGGAGTTCTTTTTGATTTTAGTCAGAAACCGCCAGGGTACGAGATTGTGATTAGTGATTTTGAAAAACAACTGGGAGAAGTGGAATACCAATTGCAGCCTTACGATATTGTCCTGGTCCGAACAGATGCAGATAAAAAATATTATCAAGAAAATTATGCGGCTGTCCATGCAGGTGTTTCCGCGGAAGCAACCAGATGGCTGATTCAAAAAGGGATTAAGGTAATGGGAACGGATGGCTGGGGATGGGATATTCCGCTTCACAAACAAGCTGCAGATTATAAAAATAACCCGCGCGAAGGTGTTCTTTGGGCGGCTCATTATGTTGGAAAGGAGGCAGAGTACTGTCAAATAGAAAAATTAGCAAACCTGGAATTACTACCACAAAGATATGGCTTTAAAGTAGCTGTATTTCCGATAAAAATAAAAGGCGCCAGTGCAGGATGGGCGAGGCCTGTGGCTATATTTGAGTAGGGAGCGCTAAACGGACACGACAGTGTTACATAGTAAGGTCCAAGTCCGCTACAACCAAAAGCAATTTTCTTTTTAAATAAATAAACGATTCGTTTTTTGAAAATTTCCCCTTGATTATTATCAAAAACCATTATAGAATAAGAAAAATCGAAAAATTCAAAATTAAACACAATGATTGGGAGTATTAAGGAATATTTATTGCTAAGAGAGCTGTCGGCTGGTGAAAGACAGTCAATAAATTCCCCAACTCGCCCAGGAGTGGTAAGGCTGATAGGTAGGCCTTAACGGTTGACCGCCGTCATCAAGTCATAAAGTGGATTCGTGTAGTTCTTATTCGAATCAAAAAGAGTGGTACCACGTAGGCAAAGCCTGTCGTCTCTTATGAGATGATGGGCTTTTTTATTTTTAAAAAAATGAAAAGGTGGCCGTGACGATGAAAAATGTTGAAAAGTATACAAGAGGATATTTTATGCCCCCGGTGAAAAGCATGAAATGGACACAAAAAGAATACATAACAGAAGCCCCGACCTGGTGCAGCGTGGATCTAAGAGATGGAAATCAGGCACTGGTCATTCCAATGAGCCTTGAAGAAAAGCTGGAATATTTTCAAATGCTTGTTGAAGTGGGCTTCAAGGAAATCGAAGTTGGCTTTCCTGCTGCATCCGAAACGGAATTTGCTTTTTTACGTACTTTGATTGAGCAGGATTTGATTCCGGAGGATGTTACGGTCCAAGTTTTAACACAATCAAGAGACCATATTATTGAAAAAACCTTTGAAGCCCTACGCGGAGTGAACAAGGCAGTAGTCCACCTTTACAATTCAACATCTGTAGCACAGCGGGAGCAGGTATTTAGAAAGCCGCAAGAAGAAATCATCGACCTTGCGGTAACCGGTGCGAAATTGCTGCAAAAATATGCGGCGGAAACGGAAGGGAACTTCCAGTTTCAATATTCTCCGGAAAGCTTCACAGGGACAGAAATGGAGTTCGCGCTTGAAATATGCAACCGGGTTCTAGATATTTGGCAGCCTACAGCTGACAACAAGGTGATTATCAACCTACCAGCGACGGTGTCCATGTCCATGCCACATGTGTACGCAAGCCAGATTGAATTTATGAGTGATCATTTACACTACCGGGAAAATGTAATCCTGTCACTTCATCCACATAATGACAGAGGAACAGGTGTCGCTGATGCAGAGTTGGGAATGCTTGCAGGGGCACAGAGAGTCGAAGGAACACTGTTTGGAAATGGGGAAAGAACAGGCAACGTCGACATCGTCACACTTGCCATCAATATGTTTTCCCATGGGGTTGACCCGAAGCTTCATTTTGAAAATATCCGTGAAATCATGGCAAAATATGAGAAATTGACGAGAATGAGGGTGCATGAAAGACACCCATATGCTGGTGAACTTGTCTTTACGGCCTTCTCAGGCTCCCATCAGGATGCCATTGCCAAAGGAATGAAATGGCGTGAAAATGGAGAGCGGCAGTATTGGACCGTACCATATCTATTAATTGATCCAATGGATATTGGCAGAGAGTATGAAGGGGATATCATCCGCATTAACAGCCAATCCGGCAAGGGCGGCATAGGGTATATCCTGGAGCAGCATTATGGGTTTGATCTTCCTGCTAAAATGCGTGAAAGCTTTGGATATAGCGTGAAAAATGTATCAGACCGCCTGCACAAGGAGCTTATGCCGAATGAAATTCTTGAAATATTCAAGGAAAAGTATGTGAATATCCAAACCCCTGTAGAATTTATCAAATACAGATCGACACAAAACGAACAATACGAAACAATTGTTTCCTTACGGATTGACAACGATGTTCATGAGTTTATCGGCACGGGTAATGGAAAACTGGATGCAATCAGCAACGTTGTTCAAACCAAACTGGGCATCCATTATAAAGACTTAGTCTATAAGGAGCATGCACTCGAAATAGGCTCACAATCTAACGCTGTATCGTATGTTGGAGTTACTGCCGAGAATGGTACCGTTTATTGGGGCTGCGGAATAGACGCTGATATTATGACGTCCTCAGTAAAAGCTTTATTTAGTGCCATTAATAACATGATTTCCAGCGAACAGCTAGCAATTGAAGGCAGATATTCAATTTCAAAAAAATAAAAAAAGATAAAAAGGCCTGTTGCGAAAAGCAGGCCTTTTTGTTTATTTACTTTTTTTGGTATCTATAAAAATAAAGTAATTTGTATTAAAATAGACTTAACATTATATTGATATAACAAAAATATTAAATCTAGTCTTTCACTAAGTCTAAATTTCAAGGGAGACATCATGATTCCAAAAGTGCCTTGGAAACTAAATATTTCATTGGAAAATGCCAGTCCATTTCGCTATGGATTTTTTATCATATTATTTCTTGTACCATTTATTAATTATCACATGACCCTCTCTAAGAATATTGAATTGTTTCCCCTTTATCTGATTGCCCCCATATTTTTAGGGATCGGATTTTGGGATAAATCTAAGTTGTTTTTAGTTTTCTTTTCAACAGTTATCGTTTTTTTTCGATTGTACCTTACCCAAGAGCCAACCAGTAACATAGTAAATTTTGCTATCCTTGCATTCGTGTACATGTTAATCACATTAATCTCAGTTCATTTAACAAAAAATTATCGAAAATCGAATCGAAATAAATTAGAAGTCATTTTATCGCTTGCAAAATCCCTGGATTCAAGAGATCCATATACTGGTAGTCACTCTGAAAAGGTAGCTAAGTATGCATTGATGATTGCAAAAGAGTTGAAATTATCTCATAAAGATTGTGAAGCTGTTTATATTGGCGGATTACTTCATGATATTGGAAAGATAGGAGTTCCTGAACATATCTTATTAAAAAGTTCACAATTAACCAGTGAGGAATACGACATCATTAAAAAGCATCCTGTGAAAGGTTTTAAAACAATCGAACATATTTCTTCGTTTAGAGAAAATGGCGTATTGGATATGGTTCTCTATCACCATGAACGATTTGATGGGAAAGGATATCCTTTTGGTAAAAAAGGAGAAGAGATCCCGTTGACTGCCCGTATTATTGCAGTGGCTGACACGTTCGATGCCATGACGTCTAAAAGGGTTTATCGAAATAAATTAAATTTAGAATATGTTTATAATGAAATTAAAGCTAATAAAGGATTACAATTTGACCCTTTGATTGCAGAGGTCTTTTTAAAAATATTGAAAAGGCAAGGAACAAAGATATTTATGCATACTTCGGATCAATTAGATGAAAAAGAGATGAGATTAAACTTAAATGAACAATTTGGGTAAAGTATGTCATCAATCAATCAGCGTTTCTACATTATTGTAGAGACGCTTTTTCTATGTATTGTATTTGCGCATCATTATTTTTGGGGGTCTGTTAAAGGGAATTGTAGATTTTTTTAATTATGAACAAAGAGTAATGGTTTGCATACACTCTTCATGTATTGGTTTAGATTTTGGTTAATGAGGAGATGGGGAAATGAACTTCGAGATGCAAAAAGCGAATATGCTGGCAGAAAATATTAATAACTTTATCCAATTGGTCGATAAAAGTTATCAAATTAAAAACAGCTTTCGATTTAATACCGATAAATTGTATCAGGTTAAATTGATTATAGAGGACTTTAAATTCCAAATTATTGCGGATGAACTTTATCGAATCAATCAATTCGACTGGAATGAGAAGTATACTCATTATTTGGTCGATCAATTTCAAAAAGGGATCAATATAATTGATGAATTTGTTCATAATAATAACAATGACCTATTCCTACTAACGGCTAGAGTTCACACTTTAAAGAGCCTAATTGGTGCTTTTAGCCTTCAGGATAATCTAACAGTTGTTTAAAAATAAAAATGCCTGTAAACAGTAGTTTACAGGCTGAAAACAATTCATTATTTTGCGAATACATGATGCCCAATGGTTTTCACAACGGTACGTGTTCGAATCCACTTATCGGATGTAATTTTGGGATTATAAAAATATAGGGAATCACTTAAACGGTCTGTTCTTGTTAGAGCTTCTTCAACCGCTCGCTTCGAGTCATCTGATGCCGGGTTATTTATTTCACCGTTTTGGACTGGTGAAAAGGCATAGACATCGCCTACGACTTGTTTAATAACACCCGTAACGGTGTTTGGAAATTGAGGAGAATCAACGCGGTTTAATACGACTGTGGCAACGGCTAGTTTTCCTTCATAGGATTCGCCTTTTGCTTCCGCTTCGACTAATCGTGCAAATAAATCTTTCTCTTCATTAGAAATGGAAACAGCCGGCTTTTCAGGTTCTTGTTTAACCGTTTCAGCTTTCTTATCTACCTTTTGTACGCCTGACTCTTTCTTAATAATCTCTATTTTAGCGTTATTATTTTCTTGTGGATCCGCATTAGTCGAATTGGCCTGTCCAGGCAGATAAAGATTCTCTTCATTTATTATTCGATTTTCGGTAATCGCCTCAGCCTTACTATTTTGCTGTATGAAAAAGGTAAATGTAGCTACACAAGCTACAATGATTGTCTTAACATAAGTGTTTTTCATGTGTGCTACCTCCCGGAATTTTTGTCTGATATAACACTAACATGAAAATATACCTGTATTACAGAACGGTACGGTTACAAATCTTTATAGTTTGATGTACAACATTACAGGAAAGAGGGAAATATGACATTGAGCCTAGATTCCTGTCATAATCTAGGAAATGGTACGAAATAGAGGAATATCCTGCCAAACCTTTCGAAATAAAAAAACTGCAGCTAAAAATAGCATGCAGCATTTTCATCCTATAGCACCTAATTTAAATATTCGTAATAATCCTGTGAATGGTAGCTTCTAAATCCACATGATTCATAGAGCCTAAGGGCATGGGCATTTTTGGCTTCCACTTCGAGGAAAATAGAGAATCCTTTCTTAACTTCTTGTAAAACTACTTTTGATAAGGCTTTTCTGCCGATTCCTTTACCCTGAAGTTCGGGAAAAACCGCGAAACCATAAATCCATGCTTCGGCATCTGATTCAGAAACGCGTATTTTCCCAGCCGTTTTTCCATCTGCTTCAATGATAAGATTTTCTTCTCCGCTGTTCTCGCGGATTGTCTGGTTAAACTCCCGAGCTTCTTTTTCACTGAATCCAAAGCAAGAGACCTCCAGTTGTATTTCAGCTTCCCAATCCGCTTCTGATACCGACGGCCTTAAGGTAACAGCTGGATCTTCGGATAATTCGGTTTTCTGCCATTTCATTTGATATTCTGAAAAAGAATAAGTACAAGGAATGGTATTTAAAAATTCTTTTGCAGGTTCCGATCCTGATGGAGCATTTAACAAAATCGTCGTGGCATTATGTTTTTTAGCCTCCGCAAGTCCCATTTCCAGTAAGCTTGAAAAAATCCCTCTTCTACGATAATCCGGATGGACCATCCCGCAAAGCTCTACTTTATTTCCAAATCCATAGCTTCCAAGGAAACCGACAAGCTTTTCGTCTTCATAATGGAAGAAATCTTCCTTACGATTTTCGGTACGGTTCTCTAACATATCAAAATTCAGCTTCAGCTGAAATCCTCCATCTTTCTCACAAATCTCTTGTAGTGCTTTGATTTCTAAAAGTTGTTCTTTCGTCAGCATTTCATTCACCCCTGTTCATTGTCCAACTATACCTATTCCTTTCTAATCTTGAATATTCCTGCTTTATCAATAGAGTAATCGAGTCCTTACTAGTCATCTCTTCCTAATTTTTTCAAAAAACAGAAAAATTCAAAGGAAGTTAAAAGTTTTTATCGAATTATATATATAAAATGATTCCAATTAGAATCAACCGTAAATTTCGATTCTAAATGTAATCAACCATTACGAATTCACTTAACTATTCCATCAGGGGGACCATGAAATGAAAACGGGACATCCAAATGCTGATTTTTTCTTATCAGAGATCACGAAACTTGATAGTGTTACAAAGAACGATATTGAAAACATATTAGTATCGATTTTTCAGTCCAGTTACGATGGCATTTACGTGGCAGATAAACATGGTGTAGGCATAATGGTGAATGCGGCGTATTCACGAACTACGGGTGTAAAAAGTGAAGAATTGCTGGGGAAGAACATGACAACCGTAGTAAAAGAGGGAATCGTGTCGGAATCAGTCACCGTAAAAGTGTTAGAAAAGAAAACACCCCAAACGATTATACAATCGGTGAGAGGGAAGGAACTATTGGTTACTGGAAGTCCTGTATTTGATCGGAATGGTGAAATCATATACGTTGTAACAAACGTAAGAGATATTTCGGAATTAAATGCGATAAAAACCGAACTTTATCAATCCAAAAAAATGACCGAAACCTATATGAATGAAATAGAAGAATTACGAAAAAGAGAATTAATACATATGCATCTTGATGGAATTGTCGCGCAAAGCCAGGAAATCATGAGGGTTTTCCATCTTGCCAGAAAGGTGGCAAAGGTGGATTCCGGAGTGCTTATATTAGGAGAATCCGGTGTCGGGAAAGAAGTGATTGTCAATTACTTGCACCAGGAAAGCGACCGTGCGGCCAAACCATTGATAAAAGTAAATTGTGGTGCGATCCCAAGTCATTTGCTGGAATCTGAATTATTTGGCTACGAAAAAGGAGCCTTTACAGGGGCAAACAGTCAGGGAAAGAAAGGTTTGTTTGAGCTAGCAAATGGGGGAACGATATTTTTGGATGAGATTGGAGATATGCCCATCGATCTTCAGGTAAAGCTATTGCGCGTCCTTCAGGAATTTGAAATCATGCGTGTCGGCGGTACAAAAAGCATTAAAATTGATGTCCGGGTCATTTCAGCCACTCATATGAATTTGGAGGAAATGGTCGATAAAAATGACTTTAGAAGGGACCTTTATTACCGGCTCAACATTGTACCCATCAAGGTTCCTCCATTAAGAGAAAGGAAAGTTGACATCGTTCCTCTTGCCTACTACTTTTTAAATAAAACCAATAAAAAGACCCATTTAAATAAACGCTTCCATCCTGAAATCCTTCAATATTTTGAAGAGTATCGCTGGCCTGGGAATATAAGAGAGCTTGAAAATTTTATCGAAAGGCTAACAGTAACGACGGATCAAGAAGAAATATCCATAAAGGATTTACCTCCCTATATGATTCCAAGCAGGGATTCTAAAAACTCTGAAGGCGGAAAGCTGAAAGAAACCCTGGCAAAGGTGGAACGTAAAATCATTAAAGAGCAAATGGAAGTATCGAAGACCACCCGCCGTGCTGCGGAGGCTTTAGGTATCAGTCAATCAGCCCTCGTAAAAAAAATGCAAAAGCTGGGTTTAACCATGTGATGAAAAAAGGAATCAAGTTTTTAACAAGCCGGCAGTCATTCGCTGGCTTTTTTCTTTTGTACGATTAGAAATTTTTAACTTAAAAGTAGTAGGAATCATGAAATTTTTCAGTAGTTTTGTATAAAAATGTCGAAAAATTACATATTTTCTATTTTTATCGAAAATTGGCACGATTATTGCAATTAGAATATATGAAATCATTTTTATATATTTCAAAAATTGCATAAGCAAAGATCGGAAGGTGTAAAAGGGTATGAACATACCAACGTTTGATCTCAAAGGAAAAGTGGCCCTCGTCACAGGAGGCAGTAAAGGAATCGGTTATGGAATGGCAGAGGCGTTGGGGCATTATGGTGCAACACTGGTCATTTCCAGCCGTGGAGCAGCGGAAGGGGAAATCGCTGTTTCACAACTAAAGGAAAAGAATATTGATGCTACTTATATTCCTTGTGATGTGACCAAAAAAGACCAGGTAGAACAATTGGTCCATCAAATTGTGGAGCAATTCGGCTCGCTTGATATTTTAGTCAACAATGCCGGGATGAATATCCGCAAACCGCTGGTAGAAGTAGAAGAAAGTGATTGGGATACAGTTTTTAATGTCAATCTCAAAGGACTTTTTCTAGTAGGGCAAGCGTGCGCGAAGCAGATGATTAAACAAAACTATGGAAAAATCATTAACATCTCCTCGATTCTCGGAACAATCGGCATGCAGTTTCAAACATCCTATGCGGCCAGTAAAGGAGGCATTAACCAATTAACTAAGGTTTGGGCGGAGGAATTAGCTCCCCATAACATTACGGTTAACTCTATTGGACCAGGTTATATCATCACCCCAATGACGAAGGAGTGGCTATCTGATCCAGAAAGATCGGAAAAAATCATTAGTTCTACCATGATTAAACGAATCGGGGAAACTTCCGACCTTGTAGGACCCGTCGTTTTCTTGGCATCTGATACTTCTAAATATGTAACTGGCCAGGTACTGCATGTTGATGGAGGCTACACAGCACGATAATGCTTTTGATTTAGGAGGTTTAAATATGAATATCGTCAAAGAAATCCACTTTAACCGTGAAGTAAAGGTGTTCCAAAATCGTCCCAAAAACCTCTTCTCGATGCTTGAAGAGTCTGTGCAAAATTATCCAGACCAAGAAGCTCTTGTCATGGATCAAATACGGCTAACCTATAAAGTGATGAAGGATCGTGTGGAAAAGATTGCCGGACATTTGCAAAAATCCATGGGTGTGAAAAAAGGAGACCGAATCGCTCTTTTATTAGGGAACAGCATCGAATTTAGCCTGCTGGTCTTCGCATGTGCCAAATTAGGGGCCATTGTGGTGCCGCTAAACACAAGATTAAAAGAAAAAGAACTTACCTTTATGCTGGAACAATCGGGCAGCAAAATTTTGTTTGTTGATGATGAATTCTTACATAAGGTTGAAGCCATGAGAGATGAGGATTCTATCCCAGGTGTTCAATATTTCTTCTTAGTAGGCAACCAAATCCCAAAACGAAAAGACTACTTGCCTTATGAAATTTTAGAACAGACCTCATCTGTCGAGGACATTGAGGTATTAGAGGATGATCCGTTATTTATTATGTATACCTCTGGAACAACTGGACTTCCCAAAGGCGCAGTAGGCAGTCATTTAGGGGCCATCCACAGCTCGATGAATTATGAAATGGTGTTACACACCAATCATGAAGCAAAAACATTAATCGCTGTACCGCTTTTCCATGTGACAGGCTTAATCGGCCAGCTTTTTCACATGGTAAGAGTGGGCGGGACATCCGTTATTATGAGGAGATACAAAACGGAAGAATTCATTCAGTTAACCGCTGAGGAAAAGGTATCCTTTTTATTTAACGTTCCAACCATTTACATTATGATGATGTCACATCCGAATTTTTCATTATACAGTTATCCAAACGTAAATTGTATCGCCTACGGTGGCGCTCCAATGTCTTCGGAAACTATTTATAAATTGAAAAAGTATTTTCCGAATGCGTATTTGCAAAATGCGTATGGTGCGACAGAAACTTCTTCACCGGCTACCATCATGCCTAGACTTTATAACGAAGAAAAAACGAGTTCGGTCGGGTTGCCCGTTCCAGTTGGTGAAATGATGGTTGTCAACGAGGAGGATGAGCCATGTGCGCATGGTGAAGTGGGTGAATTATTAATTAAGGGCCCGATGATTGTTGAAGGATACTGGAACAATGAGACCGCCAACCAAGCTTCCTTTCTAAATGGATTCTGGCGTTCAGGCGATATGGCCAAAATCGACAAGGAAAGTTTTGTGTATATCGTCGACCGCAAAAAAGATTTAATTAACCGCGGCGGTGAAAAAATATTCTCCATCGAGGTAGAGAATGTCCTTTATAATCATCCAAAGGTATTGGAAGCGGCCGTTGTAGGCGTTCCAGATGAACTTTTTGGAGAAGTTGTCAAAGCCGTGATTGTCCCGAAGGAAGGGGAAATCCTTGAGGAGAAAGAAATAAAAGATTTTGTGGCTGAGAGATTAGCAAATTATAAGGTTCCTAAACTAATCGATTTTGTTTCAGAGCTGCCTCGAAATCCGGGTGGAAAGGTTTTAAAGAACGTATTAAGGAACCTTCAGACCAAATAAAAAATTTTTTCGAACGAAAGGAAGAGGAATATGTCAGCGATTATGAAAAAAGCTTGGGGATACCGTTATTGGGTTCTAGTCATACTTTGGTTAGTCTATATTATTAACTATTTTGACCGGATGGCTGTCTTAACGTTTTTACCATTCATTCAAAAGGATTTACATTTAACACCAGTTGAAGTAGGCCAGCTGGCTTCGGTCTTTTTCTTTGCCTATGCAGCAGCTCAAATCAGTGCGGGTTTCCTTGCCGATAAAATTGGCTCGAAACGGGTAATGTATATCGCCATTATCGTGTTCACTTTCGTTACAGCTGTAACAGGTGTGGTCAAAAACTTTGCTCAGTTTATTGCTCTTCGAATTGGTTTAGGGCTTGGAGAAGGTCATCATTTTGCTCCTGCCATTCGTGCAATCAATAACTGGTTTCCCTTTAAAGAAAGAGGTAGAGCGGTTTCCTTTTTCGCCACCTCTTGGGCAGTAGCTCCTGCCATCGTTCCTGTCATTGTCACAAGTATTTCCGTTTACTTTTTTGGCGGTGCTTGGAGACCGGTTTTCTATGTACTCGCTATCCCTGGGGTAATCGGTATCTTTTTATTATGGAAGTTTGTAGCAGATTCTCCAAAAGAAATGATTGAAAAAGGAAAATTGAGTAAGGATCAAGATATCGAGGAAGCAAACGTTGCTCCTAAGAGACTGTCGAAGGAAGAGAAAAGAAAAGCCTATGGCGTTTTCCTAAAAGATGTTAATTTTTATGTTTTTACATTATGTCTATTTTGTCAGTTAGCCGTATATTGGGGAACTTCCACATGGTTAACTTCATTCCTGGTTACACAGCACGGGTTGAATATTAAGGAAATGGGCTTTTTCGCCTCTGCTCCCTATATCGTTGCGTTCTTTGCCATGATGCTTGGCGGCTGGCTGATGGATAATGTGGTTCATCGGATGAAGCCGGTTGCATTAATCGGTTATATCGGAAGTATTCCTGTTCTATGGATGCTTGGTTCAGTAGAAAAAGGAAATACCGGTCTTTTACTTACACTCCTATTGCTGGTTGGATTCTTTGTAAACTTAAACTTTGGTTCTATTTATGCCTATTTACCAAAGCGTTACCCAAAGGAAATTGTCGGTAGTGCGACAGGATTAGCAAATGGAATTGGTCAATTAGGTTCCTTTATTTCTCCGCTAATAGCTGGTTACTTAGTTACAGTAGGGGCAAATGGAACACAGAATTTCAGCCGAGTATTCATCTTTTTTGCCATTGTTTCGGCAGTAGCGGCACTTTGTTCGATCATTCTAAAGGAAAAGAAAGTAACAAAGGATTCCGCCAACACAATCGACAATGCGAAATCCGTTAGTTAAACTCTTTTAAAAATTTTCAACTTAAAAAGTCGCGCAGGGGGAAAGACAATGGCAGACCAACATACATTTGATCCATATAAAACGTGGCAAACCTATATGCTCCAATGGGAAAAACAAACGAATGAGATGATTCAATCCTGGACAAACAATCGTGAAGCAGTCAAAATCGCTTCCATTAGTTCAGATATCCAGGCACGTTTTCTAGAAATGCTTCAAAAAAACCAACAGGAAGCAGCCAATCTGTTAAATCTACCGACAAAAAAAGATATAACCAATTCAGCAAAACTTACGATCCAAACAGAAGAAAAGCTTGATGCCCTGGAGGAACTGATTTGGAATTTACAGGATTCCATCGAAGCTTCCAAAAATGAAAACAGTAGTATTGCAAAAATCACTAGTGAGATGCTGAAGCAAATGAAACAGCTAAAAACGGAACAGAAAAAAGAATCGGAAACAGTTAGAGAAATCTTTAGCGGACTTCAAGAGATAAAAAGGGAACTAGCTGTAATGAATAGTTTAAATGAAGAGATTGTCAGTCTTAAACTACTGATGGCAGAAAGCACCCAAAAACACGAACGGGAATTAGTTTTAACTAAGTAAATGCTAGGAGGAGAGTCAGGTTGGCATCAACTATTATTGATATCGAGAAAGAAGTAGAGCGCTGGCGGGAATTCGTTAATTCCGTTAATGGTCCAGAGCCTAGTACCAATCATATCCCAAGAAAAGCGATTTGGAAAAAAAATAAAGCAACTTTATGGCATTATGCTGCTGTAGAGAAAAAATATGATATACCTGTTTTTATGATTTATTCCTTGTTTAACAAGCCTACTATTCTTGATTTTGCCCCTGGGTCCAGTGTCATTGAAGGCCTGGTCAACATGGGCTATGATGTCTATTTACTAGACTGGGGCATTGCTGGTGATGAAGATAAGGATATTAATATTGAAGATTATATTGCAGTATATATTAAAAAAGCGGTTCAACGTGCCCTAAGGCACTCTGGTGCGGAGGAAGTTTCCGTTATTGGATATTGCCTTGGCGGAACCTTCGCAGCCATGTATGCGGCGATTGCTGAAGAACCAATTCGGAATCTGATTGTTGCCACCGTTCCAATTGATTTTAGTGTTGCTGCACTGCCAGATCAATGGGAGGAAGGACTAAAGGATGGTGAGTTCAATCTAGACCGTATAATCGATGTATTTGGGGTTATTCCACCTTCTTACGTAGAGGCGATGTTCAGGTCCGTAACCTCTCCCATCTACAATAGTCCCTATGTTACACTTTTAACCCGCGCTAATGACAAGCGTTTTGTGGAAAAGTGGCGCCGTATGAACACATGGACAAAAGGACATGTTCCCTTAACAGGCGGAGCTTTCCGGCAATTAACCATTGATCTTTTTAAGGAAAACAAACTGGTAAAAGGTGAGTTTACGATTCATGGCCAAAAAGTGGATTTAGCGAATATCAAGGCCAATCTCCTCGTTGTCAGCTCGAAAAACGATAACCTCATTCCTGAAGGCCAGAGCAAGCCATTAATGGATTTAGTGTCAAGTAAAGATAAAACATACTTAAGTGTGGATGCAGGACATGTTTCCTTAGCCATGACCGGAAAGTTAAATGGAATCCTTGAAAAATGGCTTGGCAGCCATTCAAAGTAATGCTGATTAATTTGGATACTGCCTGTTGAGACAGGCTGTGTCCTTGATTAGAGGGAGGTAGTATTGTTATGTCTATTTTGCAAACAGCTATTTTTGATGTTATTAACGAGAAGGAAGCTATTCAATTTTTACAGTCACTGATTCAAGTGGATAGTGTGAATCCACAAGGAAATGAAAAAAGGGTCGCTGAGGTAATACAAGCGTATTTAAAGTCTAGCAATCTACAAGTTGAATTAGATGATCTCGGGAACAACCGAGCCAATCTATTTGTAACCTACCCAAATGGGACCACGGAGGAAAAATATTTAGTTTACAGTGGTCATTTCGATACAGTTCCTCCTGGTAAGATCGAGTGGGAGCATGACCCGTTTTCTGGCGAAGTAGTGGACAACAAAGTATATGGCCGAGGTACAACTGACATGAAGGGCGGAGTAGCCGCTATGGTGCTTGCTATGAAGTATTTAGAGCAGGCAGGCGTGAAACTTAGAGGGAAGCTTCAGTTTGTTGGAACAGCGGGAGAAGAGGTGGATGGCTTCGGTGCAAAAAAAGTAGTCGAGAAGGGGCAAATCGACAAAGCCACAGCCTTAGTTGTATCGGAACCTAGTGAAAACCAAATTTTTCATGCACATAAAGGCTGTTTATGGCTGGAGATAACCACTTACGGAAAAACCGCACATGGTTCCATGCCAGATCAGGGTATCAATGCGATTTTAACGATTAATGAATTTATCAATAGTTTAAAAACCTATCAATTTGAATACACACCACATCCAGTATTGGGCCATCCGACGATGAATATCGGAACGATTGAAGGCGGCGTAAAAACCAATGTGGTGCCTGATCAATGTAAGATGACGCTAGATATTCGAACCGTTCCCGGACAAAATAATGAACGTATATTAATAGACATTGAGAATTTGATCAAAACGGTTGCAGCCAAATCAGAAGCAACTTATGAACTAACGGTAATTAATAGTATGGAATCGGTTGGTACTGCTGTATCGGATGATTTTGTTCAACTGGCGATTGCAACGGGGAAAAATCATCTTGACCTGGATTTAAAGCCTTTAGGTGTCAATTATTATACCGACGCATCAGTTTATTGCCCGCATTTGCAGGTCCCTGCCATTATCTTTGGTCCTGGAAAACCAACACTCGCTCATCAGCCAAATGAGTATGTGGAGATTGATAAGTTTATTGAATCTATTCGTTATTTTATGGCACTCGCCATTGATTATTTGGCGGAAAACTAAATTATGAAAAAACAATTCCTATTATTTTCTTTAATAAAGGGAATTGTTTTTTCTAATATATCTAATATTCGGAATATAAATGCAATTTAATTCACATAATTTTCCTTTCATGTATAATAAAAATGAAGGTGGAGGTCCATATATTAAATCCAAATTGTTTAAGAGGGTGAAAATCTTGTCAGTAACCGATCTCACAGCAACCGAATTAGGAACATTAATCAAAGAAAAGAAACTATCCCCGGTAGAAGTTGTAAGCGCTTTTTTAGAGCGAATCGACAAACAGAACTCAAAATGGAATGCTTTTGTAACAGTCAATGAACAAGCCATGGAAGAAGCAAAAAAAGCGGAAGAGTCCCTCATGAAAGGGGAGAAGCTGGGTAAACTTCACGGTATCCCCATTGCGATTAAAGACCTAACCCCTACAAAAGGGATGTTAACCACATATGGCTCACCGCTTTTTAAAGATTATGTGCCAGACTATGATCCTCTTTTTTTACAAAGAGTGAAAGCAGCCGGAGCCATTGTCTTAGGGAAAACGAATACGCCTGAATTCGGACATAAAGGCACTACAGACAATCCTCTGTTTGGTGTGACAAAAAATCCGTGGAATGACCAATTAACTCCTGGGGGATCAAGCGGTGGTTCTGCCGCAGCGGTTGCCGCTAAAATGGCTCCATTTGCGGAAGGAAGCGACGGGGGCGGTTCCATTCGGATACCGGCTGCGTTTACGGGAATTTTTGGCTTTAAACCAACATATGGTGTCGTTCCGAATGATGGAGATCGCAGTAATTTCTTTGGGTCTGAACATCCGTACCTACATAATGGGCCAATGGCAAGGACGGTTGAAGATGCGGCCTTGTTATTCTCTGTCATGCAAGGATTTGATCCCACTCATCCTAGTTCGTTCCCAGTAGTAAAAGAAGATTTCACAGATCTTAAGGTAGACATGAAGGGATTAAAAATTGCCTATACCCGGAATTTTGGATTATATGAAGTTTCTGAAGATGTTGCCCAAGTCATTGATAAAGCAGTTCAGAATTTTACAGAACTTGGTGCTCATGTGGAAGAGGTGGAATTCGATTTCGGTATAAGTTTAAAAGACCTCGTCCGAACGTTTTCCGGAATGTGGTGTGTCAAATTTGCCTCAGGATATGGCGAGCTTTTTGATCGTAACCCTGCAAGCTTTTCTGAAGGAATGGCAAAGATGATCGAAATAGGCAGGAAGTTTAGCGCCATAGACTATAAAACTCTTGAACTAAAACGCACCATTGTCTGGAAAAAAATCCAAGCAATCTTGAACAATTACGATCTAATACTTTCCCCAACGAACGCTGTAACCGCCTTTGAACATCACATCCAAGGACCTTCCATGATTAATGGGAAAAGTGTGAACCCAGCTACAGGCTGGATGCTGACCCAAATCTATAACCTAACAGGACATCCTGCGGCTTCATTGCCAGTCGGACTGACAAAATCTGGGCTTCCGGTAGGGTTGCAAGCAGCTGGAAACCGGTTTGCTGACGAGCTTGTGTTACAAGCTTGCAGAGCTTATGAGAAATCATTCCAAACCTATATTGAACCGACCCCAACCTTTATAAAGAAATAAGGAGGTTTTTATGAGTAAAATTATTCATGAAAAAAATGTCCCTGCTGTTATGAGAGATGGCACCACCTTGTATGCAGATGTGTTTCGCCCAGAAGGAGAAGGAAAATATCCTGTCCTCCTGCAACGGACGCCCTACAATCGAACATTTCTCCCTCTAACCACAATGGTCCTGGATCCCATTGCGGCAGCCCATCAAGGCTATGTCGTCATTATTCAGGATGTCCGTGGACGCTTTGATTCAGAAGGGGACCCTTTTTATATTTATAAAAATGAATATAACGATGGCTACGATTCAGTAGAATGGGCAGCCTCCTTACCTTACTCAGATGGAAATGTAGGGATGTACGGCTTGTCATACAAGGGAATGACACAATTTCAGGCGGCCGTCATGCAGCCGCCGCATTTGAAAGCAATCTTTCCAATCACCTGGGGAACCGATGTGTTTATGTACCGGGGAGGAGCGCTGGAACTTGGACTAATCATTTCATGGACATTAGCAACAATTGGCCCCAATGCCGTCATCAAGGCAAAGCAAGGGAAAGAGGACTTCATTAAAGAATTTATGACACTCGTTCATTCCATCGACCATATTGATGAGGCTGGATTTAATCAATTGCCTATTCAAGATAGCGAATGGCTCAAACTTGGAGACGGTTTTGCCTCCTTTTTTCACGATATTTTGGAACATGATACGAAAGATGAATACCACCTGGATATTAGTGTCCAAGAAAAATCAGAAAAGCTGAATGTTCCTGTATTCGGAATTGCAGGCTGGTATGATCTTTTATTAGGTCAGGACCTCGAACACTTCGAAAAATTAAAACACAAAAAGAATACAAAATTGATGATTGGACCATGGGCCCATGCAGGTTTTTCCCCTACAGTCGGGGATTTGAATTTTGGCCTAAGTGCATCCAGCCTGATGCTGGATTATAAAATAGATTTAACTAGCCTGCAGCTAAAATGGTTTGATCGTTGGTTAAAAGGAATCGAAAACGGGATTGAGGAAGAGGCTCCTGTGAAAATTTTTGTGATGGGAGAAAATAAATGGAGGAATGAGCAGGAGTGGCCATTACAACGAACCGTTTATACACCTTTTTATTTTAACAGTAATGGGAAAGCCAATACAAAAGCCGGGGATGGGGCCTTATCGATCAAACGGCCGCAAGAGGAGTTTTACGATCGTTATATCTATGACCCGGAAAATCCTGTGCCAACACTAGGCGGCAACCATTTAATGCCAATGAATTACCCGCGCGGACCAATCGACCAGCAATTCCTTGAAACGAGGGAAGATGTATTAGTCTACACGAGTGAGGTATTAGAGGAAGACCTAGAAGTAACTGGACCTGTGAAGGTGATTTTATACGCATCAAGTTCTGCTGTCGATACCGACTTTACGGCAAAGTTAGTAGATGTTCACCCTAATGGAAAGGCCTATAACATTGTAGATGGCATTATCCGTGCCAAAAACAGGGACAAAAATCAGCAGCCATCACTTCTAACGCCAAATGAGGTATATTGCTATGAAATCGACTTATTGGCAACCAGTAATCTATTTAAAAAAGGGCATCGGATAAGACTTGAGATTTCAAGCAGCAATTTCCCTCGATTTGACCGGAATACCAATACGGGTGAATCAGGTAAAAACAGTAAAGAGTTAATATCCGCAGAACAACGAATCTTTCATAGTGAAAAATATCCATCGCATATTTTATTGCCGGTCATTCCAAGAAAATAACGAGGATTTTTAGCCGGCCCATTCAAATTATATTTTTTAATAGCTTACCAGATAATTTTACTTATTTTTTACTAGAATGCTAACAAAAAAAGGAGTGAAGGAAAATGACAGAAGTATATTTGATTGATGGCGCAAGAACAGCCTTTACAAAGTTTGGCGGTTCTTTCGCTCAAACAGGTGCAACGGAGCTCGGAAAAGCAAGTGCTGTAGAAGCCCTGCGCCGCTCGAAGGTCGACCCAACACAAATCGACCATGTCATTTACGGGAACGTTATTCACACAGAAAAAAATGCGGCCTACATTTCGAGGCATATTGGCCTAAAAAGCGGTGTCCCCCAGGAAGTGCCGGCCCTAACGTTGAACCGATTATGCGGCTCAGGACTTCAAGCTGTGGTTTCGGCTGCCCAGCATATTTTAGTCGGGGATGCTAACGTCGTCCTCGCAGGCGGTGCGGAAAATATGTCGCAATCTCCTTATGCCAATTTCACACAACGCTTCGGCGGTGCGAAAATGGGGAATTTAGCATTTGATGATATGCTGTTAGAAACATTAACGGACCAGTACACAGGCTGTGGAATGGGTCTAACCGCTGAAAAACTTGCTGAAATGTATGAAATCTCAAGGGAAGAACAAGATGCTTTCACTGTAGAATCAAACCAAAGAGCTGCCAGAGCCGTTCCTGCCTTTGAAGAAGAAATTGTCGGAGTCGAAGTCAAAACAAGAAAAGGCAGCCTGCTTATCCGGGAAGACGAACATATCAAGCCAGATGCGAACTTGGAAGCATTATCCAAGCTCAAGCCTTCGTTTAAAAAAGATGGCACCGTTACAGCCGGAAATGCCTCAGGAATCAATGACGGAGCGGCATCACTGGTCGTTGCAGGGAAAGAATCTGTACAAAAAAACAATCTAAAACCGATTGCCCGCATTGTATCTTGGGCCGTGTCTGGAGTAGATCCGACCATCATGGGCATCGGACCTGTTCCAGCAATTAAACAGGCGCTTAACAAAGCAAAACTAACGATTGATGACATCGACCTTTTTGAAGTAAATGAGGCATTCGCCGCTCAATATTTAGCTGTTGAAAAAGCGCTCGGACTCGATCGGAACAAAACCAATGTGAACGGCGGAGCGATTGCCTTAGGGCACCCTGTTGGCGCGAGCGGGGCAAGAGTTTTATTATCTGCTGCTTATGAATTGAGAAGACGGAATGGACGGTTTGCTGTCGTAAGCTTATGCATCGGCGGGGGCCAAGGGATCGCGATGGTGATTGAGCACGCTTAAACGGTTGTAATCCAGGAATTAGAAGGGAGTAAGAATTTTTGTACGATTCCATTAAAACCGAACGTAACAATGGCATTTTAACTATTTTTTTAAACCGGCCGGAGCGAATGAATGCGTTCACGTCTCTCATGGTCGAGGAGCTGGTAGACGTATACAAAAAGGCGGATCTGGATGATGAAGTTCGGGTGATTGTCGTAACAGGCGAAGGTAAAGCATTTTGTGCGGGAATGGATTTAGGCAATGGAGGGGAGACGTTCTCCTCTACAGAATCCATCGATGACTATCGGGACGGCGGCGGGCAGGTCAGTATGGCAGTGCACAGCTTGAAAAAACCAATCATTGCCGCTATTAATGGTCCTGCAGTAGGAATTGGTCTAACGATGACACTTGCTATGGATATACGGATTGTCAAAAAAGATGCGAAAATCGGCTTTGTTTTCGCCAAACGCGGCATCGGTCCTGAAGCCTGTTCGGGTTGGTTTCTGCCTCGGCTTGTCGGTATTGGAAAGGCGCTTGAATGGATGTATACGGGCCGCTACATACCAACGTCTGAAGCCTTAGCGTCTGGCCTGGTCCAGTATGAAGTGGACGATGTGCTGGAAAAAGCCTATGAAATTGCTCAGATGATTATAGGTGAAACAGCTGCGACATCGAACCGATTTGTCCGTCAGCTTTTGTGGAACATGCTAAGTGAAAATTCTCCAGGTGCCTCTCATCTTGCTGAATCAAAGTTTCTCTGGTGGGCGGGAAACAACGCTGATGCGAGGGAAGGTGTCCAATCGTTTCTTGAAAAGCGGTCTCCACACTTTCCACTGAAAAGCAATGATGTACCTGATTTCTTTCATGATAGAAGTAGAGAAAAATAACATAGTATTACATTTCCCCCTTAATCTTATTGGTTAAGGGGGTTTATATTGAACATCACCATCTGGGTACATTCCCATAGTTAAAGATAGTAGTTTTACGCTTCATATTAATAATTTTTTATGAATTAGAAAAAAATAGTGTTAAGGAAAGGAGGGATTGCGAATGTCTGTAAAAAAGTGGTTAACAGGATTAGTCGCTTTGATTGCAATGGTTGTGTTTGTGACAACTATAGGCACACTCGGCGTATTTGCCGAATCCAGTGCTAAAACTCAGCCAACGGAGACCGTGAAAGCGATTCAGGTCAAGATGAACGATGATTACTTTAATCCAAAAGTCATCACACTTTTCAATGGAAAATCAACAACGTTGATATTGAAAAATGAAGGTAAGAAGGAACACACCTTCACAGTGGAAAAACTAGGAATTGACGCTGAAATCCAGCCAGGAAAAGAAAAAACCATTATCGTGAAACCAACAAACCCCGGTACATATGACTTGATATGTCGGTACCATTTCCAAAAAGGAATGGTTGGAAAAGTAATAGTTCAATAACAAGCAAGGCCAGTAGGGCCTTGCTTGTTTAATAGGCAATGGATTTTGCCTATTTATGTAATTCAAGTGGGGGGATACAAATTGTCGAACAATATTTCAAGTAATAATAAGGGAAAAAGACACTTCATGTTAAAGTCTACTCCGCCAAGAGCAACTTTTCATCAGGACATGACCGAAGAGGAACGGAACATCATGCTCCAACACATCTCCTATTGGACGGAAAAACAGAATCAAGGGATTGCTTTGGTTTTCGGACCGGTTCTAAATCCTAAAGAACCCCATGGACTCGCAATCATTGAAGTTGAGAATGAAGATCAAGTTCCAAAACTTATCGCAGAAGATCCCGCCGTTATGGCAGGAGTAATGACCGTGGAATTTTATCCGATGATGGCAACATTACCCAAATAACATCCTTATTAAAGGGAGCTTTAGCGGTAGTTCAAGGCTGTCATGTTGGCAGCTTTTCCTTTTCTAAAGGGTTAATTTAACGTGAAATCGCTCTTATAAAAAGCTCCCTAAATTTCTCCCTATCCTCTGCTGTAAATGGTTTTGGACCCTTTGTTCGTTTACCGCTTTTTCGAGCCATTGCACTCAAATACCGGGTTTGTAACAATTGGTCGATGTTTTCATTTGTATAGCTATACCCTTTATGGTGAAGGACCGTACACCCTTTTGCTAAACCTAGGGAGGCAAGACCATAATCCTGCGTAATGATGATATCAGCTTTATCTGCTAACTTCATAATCCGATAATCCGCCGCATCTGCTCCAGAATCTACATAAATGGTTTCCACACCAGATGGTTGATTCGCATTTGAAAAATGAGAAAAGCTAGTTACAAGGATAACAGGGATTTCAGCCTTAGTACCTTCATAGATAATAATATCTTTTACCGGACATGCATCTGCATCAACATAAATTTTCATCTAAATCTCTCCCATAAATATGTACGTGTTGATGATAAGGGCAGATTTCGCTTTTGTCAAACGATAGTAGGAAAAATTATACAAAATTGTATTCCTAATAGCAGTGTATTCATCAAGTGAAATTTTCGCTTGTGCAACATATTTGCCTGTCCCTTATTAATATAAAACGAGGCAAAAAGATTGCTCTAGACCCACCTGTATTTTAGCTGTTATCCTAATCTAGTGCTACAAGGGGAGGATCTAGGATGGAACAGGAAAAGTATAATGACCTTAAATTAGGTGAACGTGGAGCCATCATTAGTATTATTGCCTATATATGTCTATCAATCTTAAAACTAGTAATTGGATACATAAGCGATTCCGATGCATTAGAAGCAGATGGTCTGAACAATACAACCGATATCATCGCATCTATTGCTGTACTTATTGGACTCAAGATTTCTCAAAGACCACCTGATAAAAACCATCGGTACGGACATCGCAAGAGTGAAACGATTGCGTCAATGGTTGCTTCCTTTATTATGGCTGCGGTGGGTCTTGAAGTGTTAATTGAGGCGGGTACCTCCATTTTTCAAGGGACAAAAGAATCACCGGATATTATGGCAGCGTATGTAGGTGTTTTTTCATCGCTAGTCATGTATTTTGTTTATCTTTACAACAAGAAATTAGCACTTAAGATTAATAGCAAAGCCGTAATGGCAGCTGCAAAAGATAATATTTCCGATGCTTGGGTAAGTATAGGAACGGCTATAGGTATTTTGGGTTCACAATTAAATATGCCTTGGCTGGATAGCATAACTGCTATTGTTGTAGGACTATTAATATGTAAAACCGCATGGGACATCTTTAGAGAAGCTTCACTTGAACTATCGGACGGTTTCGATGAAGATAAAATCCACCTATATAACAATGTCATCAAAGAATTGGATGGCGTAAAAGGAGTAAAAGAAATTAAAGGAAGAAACTATGGGAATAATGAAGTAATAGATGTTGTAATTCTTGTTAATTCTACGCTCGGTATTAAAGAAGCTCATGATATAGCTACCTATGTTGAAAAAATCATGATGGATGACCATGGTGTATATGATGTTCATGTCCATGTAGAGCCAAGTTAAATTCGATAAAATTAATCCAAATGAACCAAACATCGAATAGTCTTAATTAGCCATTCACATTGTGAAGGGACTCTATTACTATTATGTTAGCCTGTCTTTTTAGACAAGGCTCTTTTCGTAAACTTTGTTGCTTTGGGGCTTAATTAAGTGCATTTACTAAGTTTGTAGGCAATTTTAGCAAATGTTCTTACGAAAAGATGCCACGAAGCATCTTGTTAAACGGGTTGATGAACTTTTTACGAAGAACAACAATCTTTGCGAAAATAGCCTTTGAAAAAGAGGGATAGGAGGTTCAATGTGAATACTGATCAAGCTTTTGAGTTGTTAAAAAACGCAGGAGTTCCAGACGATATTAGCATTCAAACGGTGAAGCGCTGGCTGCGGGAGCGAAAAATTAAATACGAGGGAAAAATAGGACCTCGGAAATCCGAATACATTCTAGATGATACCGATCAAGCTATTAACCTGTTAAAAGATGCAGGTGTTTCCGCTAGTGCTGGTCTCCACGTTGTTCAACGCTGGCTAAACGAAGGCAAGATACAGAGGGTTGGTAATAGAGACCAGATAACAGATTACCTATCAAAGGAAACCATTTCACAGCATGTAGCTCGATCCTCAGATCAGGATAAGGCCATCCGTGATTTGCAAGTAAAAATAAAAGTTCAGGATGACCAACTTAAAGGAATCGAAGAACTTCATCAAACTTCCATAAAAACGTTGATTCAGCAACGGGACAAATTAAACAGAGAAAATAGCAGCCTAAAAAATGAAATAAATGAATTACAAACAGAAACCAGAAAAGTACTGAAAGAAAACACGGAATTAAGGAATGAATTATTAAAATTAAGAGAAGAGCTTTCGAAAGCGGGCAAAAAAGAAGTTGAAAAAACTCAAACTCTAGTACCGCCTAAAACACTTGATTATCGTCAAAAGTTAGGACTTTCAAAAACGGCAGGGCAAAAAGAGGTTTTAGCCGGATTTAAAAAATTATTAAAAATTACTCATCCTGATCAAGGAGGAAGCGCGGCGGCCTTTCATTTCATTAAAACAGACTACGATCTTTATAGAAATAGTTTTGAAGAATGATTGAAACGCTTGGTTTAAACTGCCGAGCGTTTCGTATCTTATCCGTTAAACCTTCCCATCACGATGGTGTTATAGTAATTCCCATCAGATAGAATTTTATCTTTTTTCAATACACCTTCCACTTCAAACCCATATTTTTTATAAAGCTCGATCGCTTTTTCATTGGTTTCGAGAACGTTCAGTGTAATTTTTTTAATATTATTAGAGTCTGCCCCATGAATCGACTCCATTAAAAGGTTTTTACCGATCCCATATCCCCAATATTCTTTTAATACACAAATTCCAAATTCGACTTTATGAGAGGTTCTTTTCAGTTTACTTCCTTCAAGCCTAGAAAAACCTACGATTCTGTCATTTGCTTCAGCCACTAAAAACAGGTTATTTATACTTTCGGTATCATCTTTAATGACCTGTTTAAAACCTGCTTCATCTATGTAGGCCTCACCTGGTTCGCGGTCTAAATTTTCTGTTTCGCCATCAATCTGTAATCGAATCTCAGATAAATTTTGGGCATCGGATTCAATTGCCGAACGTACAATATATCTTAAATTATTAATATTAAATTCTTTTTGATTAGCAATCATTTAGACGTCCTCCAAACATAATTTTCCTTCCTTACTAAATAATAAAGAATCACAATGGGTTCGTATAGTATAATAATAATTGATTTTGAATAAATAAATATAATTGTAGATTTAGAATTTAGTACAATAAGTTGAGGGATCATATAGTATGAATATGGAGCTAATGATTAATGCAGAGGAATGTTATCAGCGTGCAGAAGAGAAGGCTGCTCGTTATTTTAATACGCTATATGTTCTGGTCTCAGAAAAAACCTTTGTCCCGACCCTAATAAATGACATCCAATCCTGGAAACAAACCCATATCCATCACCATTCATTCCTATCCTTATTTTCACGTAAAAAAACGGGTCCCAGTGGGTACCACAATTATATCCAATGGCTCCATTACACAGGCAAACTAGACCGTTATTTAGACCGGAGCATTTCCTATCTTTACATGCGTGATCTCGGCAAAGCCCTGGACTCACCCGAAACAAAGAAAAGAGTTAGAAGTGTCGTTGACAATTTAAAGAGTCATCTGACCAAAAAGGAAGACAATACCGAGATGTTCAGCATGGCCGGGTTGTACCGCTGGGCTCAGAAAGAAGGCATTGAATCTGCCATTATCTGGCTGATAAATAAACTTAAGATTGTATCCTCCAATATTCCAGATGGGTTGGATGCTGAAAATGCCCAGCGAAAGCTTATTAAAATTATTGCTGGGGTGCTGATGCACGAGTTTGAAGAAATGGATGATAAACTATCGCCGGCAGAACGTACGATCAGACTCGATCATGCGATTAGGCTTGGATATGCATATGGCCTGACCTACCCCTTCATTGACGACCTTCTCGATGCCAAAGTTTTGTCTACAGATGAAAAAAAGCAATATTCCAATTTGATTCGGACCACTCTTATCACAGGCAATGTGCCGGAATTGGGGGAATGGTCGGGAGATAACGCAGAATTGATCCGTTTTATTCATTCAGAACTCCGCGATGCTTTTGAGGCAATAAAGGCACACCAGCGGCCAGATAATAGAATCCATTTTTTCGAGCAGGCCTTTGTGTTTTTTCATTCCCAGGAAGTAGATCGTGAAAAGAATTTATCTTATGACAGGTACACCAATGAAGAACTTTATGTCCCGATCATCTTAAAATCGTCTTCTTCCCGATTGATTGTCCGTTCCGTGATCAGTGCTCCTGAGGATGCAGGCTTTGAAAGCCGGACATTCTTTTACGGCATATACAACCAGCTTGCAGATGATTTTGCCGATATGGTTGAGGACATGGAAGAAGGGGCAGTAACTCCCTATACTTACTTCATGAAATATCATGATAAGCGACCCGACCTTATCAATCCGTTTGAATTATACTGGGCAGTCATTTCCCATTTAATACATAACGTGTATCATTCAGACTCCAAGACCTGTGAGGTGATTTTAGATCGGGCGATTAACGGGTTAAAGCGATTTAAAGAACGGAAGGGGAGCGAAGAATACAAAAAAGTGATGGAGCTATTCGCTTCTGGCTTTCCGAATTTCAATCGTGTAATTCAAAAAATGGTCCGTAAAGCGGATGACGTCGATTTCTTTGATAAACTGCTTCGGGACCATATGATGACCATGTTGAAAAATGAACGAAAAGAGCAGGAAGATTTTTTAGATACGATCGAAACTGTCCGCAATCAGGTCAACAACATCTTGTATATTGCTAAACCTGAACATGATTCATTACCGAAAGATCCCATCACTGATGCCGCCAATTATAGTCTTGAAGGGGATGGCAAGCGTTTAAGACCCATTATGACTTGGGTCATGGGTGTCAACGAATATGGATTATATTCTTCTGCCATCGTGCCCCTTTTGAAATCCTTAGAATATATGCATACGGCGTCTCTTATCTTTGACGATCTGCCTGCACAGGATAATGCCGCCATCCGCAGGGGCCGTCAAACGCTGCACATGGTATATAACAATGCGATAGCTGAATTAACCGGTCTCTTTCTGACCCAAAAGGCGATCGAGGAACAAGCATCCCTAAACCAGTTTGATTCGGAAACAGTGCTGAACTTGATTCGATATTCGGCGCAAATGACAGCCGATATGTGTAAGGGCCAGGCAATGGACTTGGATTCAAGAGGGAAACCACTAACGCTCGAACAATTGAATTTGATGAGCTTTTACAAAACCGGGATTGCATTCGAAGCTTCTCTTATCATGCCTGCCATACTTACGAAAGCTAAGGAGCATGAAATGAAAGCATTGAAAAAATTTGCCCGTCATGCCGGCATTGCCTTTCAGATTAAGGATGACTTGCTGGATGTTGAAGGAGAGCTGGATTTACTCGGAAAACCCATTGGCAAAGATGCAGAAAATAACCATTCCACTTTTGTATCGATCTTAGGAATGGATGGCGCGAAAAAAGCGATGTGGGACCATTATTGTTTGGCGATGGAAGTGTTGCAGGAAGTTCCGCTTAAAACTTCTTTTTTGAAACATTTGTTGAATTATATTGTGAACAGGGACCATTAATTCGAAAGAGATTAATTGTTAAGTGTCCCATGGGATTAATCTATGAAGGGAACGGTTAAATGAATTTTAATATGAAAGAAGCTATTGAAGTTCTGGAGCGTACTCCTCCAACTTTGGAGAATTTTTTATCTGGTTTATCTGATGTTTGGCTGCAATGCGATGAAGGAGAAGGAACCTGGAATGTTTCTGAAGTAATTGAGCATCTTATTGAGGCAGAAAAGATAAATTGGGTGCCAAGATTGGAATTTATTCTTCAGGAAGGATCAAATAAATCCTTCCCGCCTTTTGATCGTTTTTCACACATAAATGAAAACTTCGAAAGGAACATTGAACAAAAGTTGCTTGAATTTAAAACATTGAGAACACAAAATATACAAAAACTCCTGGGGTTAATTAATTCTGATATACATCTTGAATTGACAGGGTCACACCCTGATCTTGGTTTTGTGAAAGTAAGAGAATTGCTTTCTACATGGGTTGTACATGATTTAACTCACATTGCCCAAATTGTACGGGTTTTGGCAAAAGGATACAGAACTGAAGTTGGTCCGTGGAAAGAGTACTTAGGCATATTGAAAAAGTAAATTTATTAACAGGAGTGGTGGACTGAAAATGAGCCGAATTGCAAAAACTCCAGAGCCGCCATATTACGCTGTGATCTTTGCTTCACAGCGGACAGAAGGCGATAATGGTTACGGGAAAATGGCAGATAGAATGCTCGAATTAGCTTCCAAGCATGAAGGGTTTTTAGGTGTGGAAAGCGCTCGTGATTCGGACCTAGGCATCACGGTTTCATATTGGGACTCGCTGGAAGCCCTCAAGAGCTGGAAGGACGATGTTGAACACAAAGCTGCACAGGCAAGAGGGAAAAGCGAATGGTATAAAAATTTTTCTCTCCGTGTTTGTAAAGTGGAAAGACATAGCTTTTTTGAAATGTAATCAAAAACGGGCTGAATTCCTTTGGAAATCAGCCCGTAAAATTTATAGATTTTTTAAACCATTATTTAATTGGGAAGCAGCGAAGAATGCCTCTTTGTCTTGTAATACATCACCAGGCTGGGATCCCTTCCCAAGAATGTATCCGCCAAACTCAATCCCCATAAAATCAAAGATATACTTAAATTGTTGAATCATAGGCAGGCCCTTAATGTAAGGATTATCGCCGCCAACAGCAATCACATAAGCTTTTTTGGATGACAGGGTCTTTTTAAAATCAGGATAGCGGGCGTCCCTAAGTGTCTGGGACCAGCGATCAATAAAATTTTTCATCGTTCCTGACATGCTATACCAATAAATGGGTGTAGAGAAAATAATGATATCATGCGGCAGAATCCGATCAATGATGGAGTTATAATCATCATTTCTGTCCTGAAATCCTTCTGGGGAGTGCCGCATATCTTCGATTGGCTTAATAATATAATCTTTAAGATAAACTTTCTCGGCTGCTATTCCTTGCACGGCATGATCCGTCAAGAGTTCAGAATTGCCATTTGGGCGGGTTCCCCCATAAATTACTGCGATAGACATCCTGTATTTCTCCTTTCAAATCCAATAACTTGTTAGATAACTATATCGTATCAGGAAGGAAAAATCGAGAATGTTGATTTTCATTAATTTTTAAATAGAGGCATTTCAACACTTTTGATTAATTGATTGTGGAGAACGGACATCACCAATTGATAGGTTTCAAATACCGCTTTATAATTCAAGGATTCCCCATCGGTGTGTTCATGGTAATATCCTGCTGAAAGGTTAACAGAAGGGATGCCGAATTCCGCAAATACTTTGGCATCGCTTAATCCGCCCGGTGTCATTTTCCAATCCTCCATGCCTGCCAGCTGTCCTGCTTTTTCAAAAAGCTGTCCGTATTCATCCGGGCAGAAGGGGACAATATTGGCGAAGGAAGTGACAATATCCCGTTCCCCCCTCCGGTCAATGACAATCGCTCCATCCACAGCTTCAAGGAAATCCCGGTCTATATTTTGGGACCCAATACAGCCAATTTCCTCTTCCACGGTAAAAGCAATTTTAACGGTACCGTTGAAATGCGTTTGCTGAATGTTAGCCAGAAGTTCTAAAATAACAGCTATTCCGGCGCGGTCATCAGCTCCTAAAATGCCTTTAGAGCTTGTTAAAATCGTTCCTTCCTCAATGATTTCCCGGTCCAATGCGATTTCCTCCACTGTATCCATATGCGCCGATAAAAGGATGGTTGGTCCGTCTCCGCAGTATTTATAAGCGAGCAAATTTCCTTTTCGATCGACGTACATGTAATCCGTGAGCTGCGATAATCGGTTTTTAAGATACAGCCTGATTTTCCTTTCATCCTGGCTGACTCCAGGGATATTCAACAGTTCGATAACCTGGTGTTTGAAGTGAACCGCTTCAAGGTCTTTAAGGTACTCCGGTGATTTAAATACTCTATATAAGTTTTCAGCAAAATCTAATAAACTTTCAATCCGTTTGTAGTAGAGAAAAACTGATTTTCTTTCTATTTTTAACCGGATCCCTTCAGGTGCAGCCGTCTTAATCAGCTTCATCTGTGAATAAGAAAGGTGCTTTAAAAGGTCGATTCTTGCTCGGCCATTTCCATGACCATCACAGCTGCAAATCGAATAGATACCCAGTTCATTCATCCAGCGGACCATTCCACGTATATAGGGATCCATCATGGTGAGCGGAAGATCTGAATAAAGAGGGTTGATTAACATTTCTCTTCCAGGGCCTTCAACAATCCTTGATGCTTCCTTTAAAAGAGTGATAAATTCTTTTTCCGGAAGGGTATCCAGGGATTGACCGTATTTAACCATTAGATTCAAAGTTTCAGATAAAAGCTTGGCCCCAAAGGTATCCTTTATTCCTGCTAAATCCTTTTTCATAAGTCCATGTCTCGCTAATAAAATTTCTTGATTTTTCATTCAAAACCATCTCCTTTTGTTATGATAAATGGATTGTACATTTTTCGTTGTGACACCCCGTCACGCTAGAAAGAAGGAATTTTGTTGTGTTTTCGAGAATTCCTATTACTCTAGTGGAACAACTTGATTATATAAATTCCGTTGTGACACCCTGTCACAGTTAACTAGGGAGAGGTAGTAGAGATGGAACACGAGCTTTTATGGATTTACGAGGAAGAAAAGAAAATGAAAGCGAAATTAAGAGAAGCGAAGGACAGGCGTGATCGAGAGGCGGTTGAATTCGCTCAAAAGGCTTTGATTACTTTGTATGTAAGGTTTGGAGAACATTTTAAAATGAATGCCGAGCCTGACCCTATAGTGGCAGAGCGGTATTTAAAGGCTGCTGTCATCCTTCAGAAAGATCATCCCGTGGCGAATTACCGGCTGGCGCACTTATTATATCGAAAGAAAATGTATACGGATGCTCTATTCCATTTTGAGCGGGCGTTAGCAGGTTCTGATTCAGAAGGATTAAATGAATCCCAAGAGATGATCGCCAATATGTTTATGGCGAATTGCGGGATTTTTATTGCCAGGCAGGCATTAACTGAATTGGAGGCCAGCAACGAAAATCCGTACATAGATTTTGATGAAAAGCTGGTTGGCCGATATCGCGGTGAAATGCTGGAGGCAATTGGCGAAATGTTCGATAACAGATTCTATCGAAAAATTGCTGACGAAAAGGAAGAATTCATTTCGGACGAAAAAGTCCAATTGATTCTTGAAAATAATTGGGATGCTAAACAGGTTGTTTTATGCAGCATGGATGATGGCGTTCATCTTTATTTTGGTAAGCATCAACCGATCTCGCTCGAGCCGACTGCATTTAGGATCTTGTACTTTACTTTGAAGGCTGGAGGAAGGCCCCTGACTGGCGAGGATATCGAGGACCGATTTTTTGAGGGATTAGGACAAGAGATTGACCCTGACCTCCTTAGGCAAACCATTAACAGAATGCAAAGGCGAATCCCTTTTTGGGATAAAATCATCGAGACCGTGCACGTTCGAAATCCAGACACCAATAGAGACAGAAGAGCGAGAAAGCTTGCAGAAGGAATTGGTTTTTGTATGATTTGCCGGGCAGGGGATATACTGCCGGAAGAAGGCTAAAAAGCTTAAAGGGAAATTCATTTACCCATTCATGTGGAAATGAGTTCATACGGTAAATGAAAAGGCGGTTCATTGCCCCATAAGGATAAAAGTGAACTCTCACGGTAAATGAAAGACCCAATCGACGACTTTTCATTAAAGATTCAACCTTAATGAAACATGAGCCCAGTTCCTACATATAATGATTTTGAGGTTACCGAAGTTGCTTCCATTTGTAAGGAGGGGATGCTAATGAAGTTCACGGTACAGTATATACCCTTGAACAAGATCAAACCCGATTTATCAATGAAAATAACTGAGCACATCAAGAGGCTTCAAAGGTTTATGTGGGACTGCATGTTTGTTTTGGTTGTTAGAAAAAATCGGAAAGACGACAGTTATATCATTGTGAGCGGGCACGACAGATTTGAAAATCTTCGGAAACATACAAAAAGTATCTATGCACCATGTATCGTTGATAAAAGCACATCCCCTGGAATCGCCTCCTGGTATTACCGTATCCGAAAGAAACAACCTCTGGATGATTTTCCCTTAATGCCAAAAAGCTGGTCTATTGTTCGATCCTTTTTGAAGCAAGAGCCCCGTTTCCATGAATTATCAAGATCCCAACAAATAAGGGTCCTCATTTTGGCAGTGAAGTACAAAAAAACAGTCATCCATTCTATGAAAACAACAGTGAATGACATGATTAGAAATAATGAATAATCAATGTAGCCCCAAGTGTAATCATGCACTCGGGGTATTTTTATTTCCAAAATCAAATATTTCGGGAATGAAAATAAATGATCTTTGTGATATTATAACAATATTAAATTTGCACATTGGAAAAATATATCTTTTTGGGAGATGGAACAGCATGCTAAGGTGGAAACGAAATTTGTGGGTGCTCTGGATCGGAGTTTTTTTCACATCAGCAAGTTTTTCCATGGTCATACCTTTTTTGCCGATTTTTTTACTTCAAATCGGAGTACACGATCACACTGAAATGTGGTCAGGTCTGTTATTCGGTTCGGCCTTTTTTGCCGGTGCCCTTGCCTCGCCGTTCTGGGGGAGTGTGGCAGATAAATATGGAAGAAAACCGATGATCATTCGAGCCGGATTTGCCTTGTTTGTGATATATACGTTAATGGCTTTTGTCACAAATCCATATGAAATCTTGGTGCTGCGCATCCTTCAGGGGTTATTAAGTGGGTTCATTCCTGGTGCGATTGCTTTAATTGGAACCAACACGCCTAATGAAAAAGTGGGATATGCACTTTCGATGATTTCTTCCGCCTCGGCATCTGGAGGAATTGTCGGACCATTGCTCGGCGGGGGAATGGCTGAATTAGTAGGAAACCGCTGGTCATTTGCAAGCGCAGGGATTATTGTATTTTTCGCGACTATCTTAATCATTTTTTTAGTAACAGAGGAAAATTTTAAACCAAGCAAGAAGCGCGGCTCTGTCAAAAATGATTTTAAAACAGCCTTGGAGAACCGTCCTTTCATGCTTGTTTTAATTTTAACCGTCATTACTGCCTGTTCGGTGCTGACGATAGAACCGGTGTTGCCCTTGTATATCGTCAAACTGAGCGGTTCTGCCGATAACACTTCATTACTGGCAGGAATTGTCTTCTCCCTGCCTGGGATTGCAAGTGCGCTGTTTGCTCCTTTATGGGGAAAATGGGCAGATAAAGTTGGATTTCAGAAAGTTCTTTTCATAGGACTGCTCGGTGGCGGAATTTTCACCATCGGCCAGGTTCTATTCACTCATTTATGGGGATTTTCGCTGATCCGCTTTGTGTCTGGAATCTTCTTCTGTGCGGTTTTCCCAGCTTTAAATGGCTTGGTTGTGAAGTCTACAACAGAGGATTTCCGTGGAAGAGCCTTCGGTTTAAACCAAACAGCTACCCAAATAGGCGGGGTGACGGGACCGTTGATCGGTGGATTAATAGGAGGCATTTTCCCTGTACAAAGTGTATTTATGTTAACGGGTCTTTTATTATTAGTTGCAATGGTAATGGCTTATTGGAATAGCAATGAGCTGAATAGTACCCTGAAAAGAAAGGCTGTATCAAGTAAATAGTACGTAATTTATTAAAAAATCCCTGGGTCCATTTTATGGATCCGGGGATTTTTTTTGGTTCATATAATCAATGGGTGGACATACATTTAGATTATAAGTCCAAATTTTTTTTGAAAATAACTAGACATAAAGGAGAAGGACAAGCGGATGGGTTTCTTACATGAAATATTTAATAGTTATCATACCTTTTTATCACTAGATGCATTAAAATCGGTCTTTTCTAATCCAGCAAGCTGGGGGATTATTGGAACTCTTATCATTTTGGAGGGGCTGCTTTCGGCTGATAACGCCTTAGTCTTAGCCGTTATGGTGAAGCATCTGCCAAAACATCAGCGAAAGAAAGCTCTATTCTATGGGATCTTTGGTGCTTATTTTTTTCGTGTTATCGCGATAGGGTTAGGAGTCTCCTTAATTAATATTGCTTGGATCAAAATTGTCTGCGGTCATTATCTCCTTTGGATGGTTTTTCAAAATTTTATTAAGAAAAATGAAGATGATGGCGAAATCCAGGGAAGAAGAATGGGCTTTTGGAGAACCGTGATAACCGTTGAGCTTATGGACATTGCCTTTAGCTTTGACAGTATTATTGCCGCATTCGGTGTCTCGAATCATGTTTGGGTGCTCTTATTAGGAGGTATGTTAGGAATCTTAATGATGCGTGGTGTCGCTCAATTATTCCTAACCTTAATTGAAAAAGTACCGGAATTGGAAACGACAGCCTTTATTTTAATAGCGATTATTGCCATTAAAATGATTGCTGCTGCTTTCGGATTCCATCTCGATGAATTAATTTTCTTTAGTATTTTAATAGCAGTATTTATGGGAACCTTTATCGTTCATTTTTTCCGTGGCAATTCGGAAAGAACGATCTAATTTCAAAAATGGAGCAGGGTAGCAATTACCCTGCTTTTAATTGATTTGTTAATCAATTGGTATAGTTGTTACTCCTTCTTAGCGACCTTTCGTAAATACTTCTCCATTGAGGACAGTAATTCAGATAAAGATACATCATCATCATCCGCTCTTTCCATCATAACTTCCTCTGCATAAGGCTCCTCAAATGTTAAAGGTTCCTCTTGATACTGAACACGTTGACGTGATTTCTTCCTATCGGAATCTGATTTATATGATTGTTTTTCGGCTTCATATTGAGAGAGGTTTTGTTTCTCTGATTTTGAGGATCGGTAAACCTCTTGTTTGTTAGATTGCTTCGATTGATTTGAAGCCTGGTTATTCGATTTTTGATCTTGGGCATTTTCAACTTTAAGGCCATAGCTAATATTTTTGATATGGAACATTGATAGCCGGACGATTTCCTCTTTGTTAATCAAGGATACATAATCATGATGGATGTCACTTAATACGCCTTCAAGCTTCTCCGGGCCCCCGCGATTAATTTTGACCCATTGAAATTTCAATGATTCCAGTAAGCTATAGAAGTTATCTGCTTTTTTATATTGAATATCATTTGGAACCACGATGTTAAATTCCATTTGGCCCTTCATATTATCGGTAAAGCTTTTAATATGCTGGGTATTGTAATAAACGAGACCGTCGTCTTCCGTGAAAAGAGCAAGATGATCCTCACTGGCATGCATTAACTTGCCAATTCTGGATTCAGAGCCGCCTCGATTGACCTTTATTACTTTCCCAATAAAGTATTTCATGATGTCATTATGCATAATAAGTTTTCCCCCTGTAAATTTTATAAATTATATTAACACTGCATCTATATGTGTCACGCAATGACGTTGTCCTAATAAATTAGCCTTTTTTTTTAAGATTAAGAGAAAATAGGCAGATGATAGAGTATGATACAAGACCAGGACCCAGATGGACATACTTTGTTTGTGCTTGTATCCTGCTTTCAAATCGGCTTTTAAAAAATTTTTTACAGGTAATCGTTCAGCTTGAGGTTGAAAAAAATGAAGGTGTTAGGCGAGAATCTAATAGGAATGTTGGGGAGGTAAATAAAAAAGCAGTAAACCTTTTTACTGCTTTTCGTTTCATCATTGTTCTACTAGGTTGGTAACAGAAACACTTTGTTTATTGTTTGGTTCGTCCAGCGGATGGATGGTTGCTTTTCCACTTTGTTGATCCACATGCTCAATATATATACGGGTACCGTTATAGGTCACGTTTTCCATTTGTGGTGAATTACATATTTCCTGTGCGCGTTGTGCATCCATATGAGTAACCTCCTTTCGTTTTTTACTACAAAAGTATTTGTCATAAACGAAGGGTTTATTCTTATTGCATGGAACAAAATATTGTTGATTAATGTAAAAAGCTTTATTTACGGTTAAAATTATGTTATTAATTATATGTAAGTTATATAACAATACATTGTTGTTAGTTCTACTAGGGGGGTCCGATGGCTCGGACTGAGAGAAGGATGCATAAAATCCTTTGACCCTTTGAACCTGATCTGGATCATACCAGCGTAGGGAAGTAGTTTCGAAGGCGTCACTCGAGTTTCTCGATTTTGCGCCGCTACTTTTTGACGTTTAATCAGGTTCTGTTTTCAAACAGAGCCTTTTTTTATTGTCATCTATTTATATGTCTGTCTATGGACTCAACATATAATGGACTATGCTGTAACTTCTAGATTGCAAAATCTATCATTTTTAGGAGGAAGTTACAATGCAAAAGGAAGCAAACGTAAACATCGAATTACAATCACCATTTACCGGGAGCAGAAAAGTTTATCTTGAGGGATCGAGATCTGACATTAAAGTCCCGATGAGAGAAATCCGGTTGACACGAACGGTTACTACATATGGAGAAGAAGAAAATGCACCTGTTCGGGTTTATGATACAAGTGGGCCTTATACGGACCCGAACCATCCAATTGATATCAGAAAAGGGCTTCAGGCATTGCGCAAAAAATGGATCTTTGAACGCAATGATGTTGAAAGCTATGAAGGAAGAGAAATAATGCCAAGAGATAATGGCTACCTTGATGAAGATGAGCGGGCCAATCTTGAATGGTTTCCTAACATAAACAATTTACCTTTACGTGCCAAAAAAGGTCATAATGTTACCCAAATGCATTATGCGAAAAAGGGGATCATCACTCCTGAGATGGAATTTATCGCAATTCGTGAAAATGTAGAGCCTGCATATGTCAGGGACGAGGTTGCCCGTGGGAGAGCGATTATTCCAGCCAATATCAACCATCCTGAAACTGAACCAATGATTATTGGACGAAATTTCCATGTAAAAATCAACGCCAATATTGGGAATTCAGCTGTCACATCCTCGATTGAACAAGAGGTTGAAAAAATGTCCTGGGCAACACGCTGGGGAACAGATACTATCATGGATTTATCAACTGGAAAAAATATTCATACAACAAGAGAATGGATTATCCGCAATTCCCCGGTACCGGTTGGGACGGTGCCTATTTATCAAGCTCTTGAAAAAGTGAATGGAGTTGCTGAGAATCTAACCTGGGAAGTCTATCGCGATACGTTGATCGAACAAGCTGAACAAGGGGTCGATTATTTTACGATTCATGCTGGTGTGCTGTTACGTTTTATCCCATTGACAGCGAAACGGACGACAGGAATTGTATCCCGTGGAGGTTCGATTATGGCCCAGTGGTGTCTGGCCCATCATCAGGAAAACTTTCTCTACACCCATTTTGAAGAAATATGTAAAATTTTAAAGCAATATGATATTTCGGTTTCGCTAGGGGATGGATTGCGTCCAGGCAGCATTGCCGATGCCAATGATGAAGCGCAATTTGCAGAGCTTGAAACATTGGGGGAATTAACGGAGATTGCCTGGAAGCATGATGTGCAAGTGATGATTGAAGGACCCGGACATGTTCCGATGCATAAGATTAAGGAAAATGTAGATAAGCAAATGGAAATCTGTAAAGAAGCGCCATTTTATACGCTTGGGCCGTTAACCACTGATATCGCACCAGGATACGACCATATTACCTCAGCCATTGGCGCCGCGATGATTGGCTGGTTTGGAACTGCTATGCTATGCTATGTGACACCAAAGGAGCATCTTGGTTTACCCAATAAGAATGATGTCCGTGATGGCGTTATAGCTTATAAAATCGCGGCACATGCAGCAGATTTGGCAAAAGGCCATCCAGGAGCGCAAATTCGGGATAATGCCTTATCGAAGGCCCGTTTTGAATTCAGATGGGAAGACCAATTCAACCTATCATTGGATCCAGAACGCGCAAGAGAGTATCACGATGAAACTCTTCCAGCAGAAGGGGCCAAAACAGCACATTTTTGTTCCATGTGCGGTCCAAAGTTCTGTTCGATGAAAATTTCCCATGATATCCGGGGGATGGTAAAGGAAGATGAAAGGGTTACAGGTATGAAGAAAAAAGCGGAGGAGTTTATCTTCAATGGATCAAAAATATACCGATAATACTCCTTCCAATGAAGTAAAAAGATTAATAGCAGAAATTGATTATTTACACCAAAATATTCATTTTTTAAAAGGTAGAATAGAATCCATTCAACGCCATTGTAAGCATATTTTTTTTGAAACCCCTGGAATGAGAAAATGCCATAAGTGCGGGTTCGCTGAAAGCACCTATTATTAATAGAGGAAGAAACATAGGCTCAACATTTTCATGCTGGGCCTTTTTCTAATTTTAAGTCTCTTTTTGAGCGTATAAAGGCGATAAAGTCGATTATTTCGTCTGCTGTTACTGGTTCCCCATCGATCAAAAGAGAGGGAGTTGGGGTATGAATGACTGTTGTGATTTCTACTCTCTTCTGCATCCGATGCAGCTCGTCTGTTCTTCCCAACAAATAATCAACTGTCGTTTCGAATAATTCCGCTATTTGTGTTAGTGAGAGTAAGGACGGTTCACGGTATCCTGACTCATAGCCAGCATAAGTACTTTTAGCGATTCCTAATTGATCAGCGGTTTCCTGCAGCGACCATTTTCGTTCTTTTCTTAATTCGGATAAACGATCCAGCATTCGTCTCCAACTCCATTTTCTTAATATTGTTCAAATTATAACATAGAATCATAGACCCGAATAGAAAAAAGTACGCGTATCGAGTACAAACTATTGATTTATCCAATTTAAGTTCTATAATGTAAAGTATAGATACGCATTACGCGAATAAAAGACTATTTTTTCACTCAATGGAGCTGATACAGTTGAAGAAAATCCTATTACTCGCCACCGGAGGGACTATTGCATCCGTAGAAGGAAATGAAGGACTCGTTCCTGGTCTTTCCGCTGAGGAATTGCTTCATTATTGTCCGATTACCTCCTATGATATTAAAATTGATAGTAAAATCTTAATGAATATTGATAGCACGAATATGCAGCCAGAGCATTGGGTGAAAATAGCCCAAGCCATCCATGATCATTATCAAGAATATGACGGTTTTGTCATAACCCATGGAACAGATACACTAGCCTTTACGTCGGCAGCGCTTTCTTACATGCTTCAAGGACTTGAGAAACCGGTTGTTTTAACAGGTTCACAAGTTCCGATCAGCTTCAAAAAAACAGATGCGAAAAAAAATGTCGCCGACGCCATCCGGTTTGCCTGTGAAACAATTGGAGGAGTCTTTATCGTTTTTGACGGCCGAGTTATCCTCGGAACAAGAGCGGTTAAAATGCGTACAAAAAGCTATGATGCTTTTGAAAGTGTAAATCACCCGTATGTTGCGTTTGTGAATGACAAGGAAGTGAAATATCAGTGGAAACCAGCACCATCCACGGACAAGCTTTCAATTAATACTGATTTATGCACCGATGTATTTCTAATGAAATTATATCCTGGAACCAAACCGGAGATTTTTGATAGTTTAAAAGGATTATATAAAGGTATAATAATAGAAAGCTTTGGTAATGGAGGATTGCCGTTTGAAGGGCGGAACCTTCTTTCAAAAATCCAAGAGCTGACCGGTGCGGGTGTGGCGGTCGTCATTACGACCCAATGCTTGGAAGAAGGGGAAGATTTGCTCCTCTATGAAGTCGGCCGGAAGGTAGCCCAGCATAACGTTATTTTATCAGGGGATATGAACACGGAAGCGATTGTCGCGAAGCTGATGTGGGCCCTTGGACAATCGAATGATTTAGACGAGGTCAAGAATATCATTGAAACTCCTCTGGCAGGGGATTTAACGATCAATTCTGATAAAGAAGAATAATGTTATTAAAATCGAGGAGAGATACTATGTCCACCATGCAAAAGACAAATGGGAATGTACGAAATGAAAAGGATTTTCTAGGAACAAAGGAAGTGCCGGTTGATGCCTATTACGGTGTTCAAACGTTAAGGGCCGTTGAGAATTTCCCGATTACCGGCTACCGGATTCATGAAGAATTAATAATAGCAATGGCGACGGTCAAAAAAGCGGCAGCACTGGCAAATATGGACGTTAAACAGCTTTATTCCGGCATTGGCGAGGCAATCGTTAAAGCGGCGGAAGAATTAATGGATGGCAAGCTGCATGACCAAATCATTGTTGATCCGATTCAGGGCGGTGCTGGCACTTCGATTAATATGAATGTTAATGAGGTCATTGCCAATCGTGCCATCGAATTAATGGGCAAAGAAAAGGGAGACTATTTTCATTGCAGCCCGAACACCCATGTGAACATGTCGCAATCAACAAACGATGCGTTTCCAACTGCCATTCATATCGCGGTATTAAACCTTCTTGAAAAATTGCTAGAAACCATGAACGTGATGCATAGTGCTTTTGGGCAAAAGGCTCAAGAGTTCAATCATGTTATCAAAATGGGACGGACCCATCTTCAGGATGCTGTGCCAATCCGTCTCGGCCAGGAATTTGAGGCCTATGCCAGGGTTATCGAGCGGGACATCAAGCGAATAAAGCAGTCGCGTCAGCATTTATATGAATTAAATATGGGGGCAACCGCTGTTGGCACGGGACTAAATGCCGATCCACGTTATATTGAAAATGTGGTCAAATATCTTGCCGAAATCACCGGGCTGCCGTTGGTTGGAGCGGAGCATCTTGTGGATGCTACTCAGAATACCGATGCCTATACTGAAGTTTCAGCAGCTTTAAAAGTATGTATGATGAATATGTCTAAAATCGCCAACGACCTGCGCCTTATGGCATCTGGCCCTCGTGCGGGATTGGCAGAAATCCAATTGCCTGCCCGTCAGCCAGGATCTTCCATCATGCCAGGAAAAGTGAATCCGGTTATGCCGGAAGTGATTAACCAAGTGGCATTCCAAGTAATCGGAAATGATCATACGATCTGCCTTGCCTCAGAAGCTGGCCAGCTTGAATTGAATGTCATGGAGCCGGTGTTGGTTTTCAACCTGCTTCAGTCGATCAGCATCATGAATAATGCCTTCAGCGCCTTTACAGAACACTGCTTAAAAGGAATCAAAGCAAATGAAGATCGCTTAAAGGAGTATGTTGAAAAGAGCGCCGGGATAATTACTGCCGTAAATCCACATCTTGGATACGAACCTGCAGCAAGAATTGCCAGAGAGGCGATTCTAAGCGGGGCGTCAATCCGTGATTTATGTTTAAAATATCAAGTATTGACCGAAGAGGAGCTTGATTTAATTCTTGATCCGTATGAGATGACACATCCAGGGATTGCTGGGGCCTCCTTGCTGGATAGAGACTAAACAAAAGGTGCTTGACACTCTATTTTCGGAGGGTGTCAGGCACCTTTTTTAACAATCACATCTTTACAGAAGCCTCATTAGGAGAAATGGCCTTTCGCCATGATAACTGGGCAAGTGTGAGCACTAAAAGGGCAGCTATTCCGATCCCGGCAATCACGATAAAACCTGTTGAATAGGTGCCGGAAATTTGTTTAAGGGAACCAAGAATGTTCGGTACAAAAAATCCGCCAATTCCGCCGGCGGCCCCGACAATACCGGTAACCATGCCAATCTCTTCCCGGAACCTCTGCGGCACCAATTGAAACACCGCCCCATTTCCCATCCCAAGGCAAAGCATGCCAATAAACAACAGGGTAGTCACTAGGTAAATAGAAGGAAGCTGGCTTACACCGAACATCGATAGTGCTACGCCAATAAATAAGAATGTTAGTAAACGTCCGCCGCCAATCCGATCGGCTATGTAACCGCCAACTGGCCGGAAAAAGCTGCCTGCAGCCACGCACAGTGTCACGAAATCTCCTGCGGTCACCATTGATAACTCGTACTGATCCACAAAAAAGATACTTAAAAAACTGGATAATCCTACAAATCCACCGAAGGTAACACTATAAAGCAGGCAAAAATACCAGGTATCCCGTTGTTTCAGAACCTTGAAGTATTCAAAAATCGGTTTTGCTGCCGGCTGGGAAGGAGCATCCTTAGCCATTATGAAATATAGGATAAAAACGATTAATAGTGGCAGCATTGCCAATCCCATCACGTTATGCCAGCCAATATTTTCAGCGATTCGCGGACCGAACAGTGTCGCAAATAATGTTCCACTATTACCCGCACCTGCTATTCCTATTGCCAAGCCTTGTAATTGCGGTGGATACCAACGGCTCGCCATCGGAATCGCTGCCGCAAAGCTTGCACCTGCAACACCAAGGAGAATTCCGATTAAATAAAGCTCTGGTAATATTCGTCCAAATAACCATCCCCACACAAGAGGAATAATTGTGACGAGCATTCCGCTAATCGCCGTTTTACGAGGTCCAATCCGATCTGTTAAGACCCCAAGGACAAGACGGAAAAAGGAGCCACTGAGGATAGGAACCGCTACAATCAGACCCTTCTGAGAGGGAGATAAACTAAAATCTTTTGTGATAAAGACTCCTAGAGCCCCTAATATGACCCAAATCATAAAACTAACATCAAAGTATAAAAATGATGCCAACAATGACGGTGCATGACCGCTCTTCTTTAAATCCGTTAATTTCATCATTCATTACCCCTTTCTAACTTAATAAAGCTTCAGTTACCAGCCGATATTTTGTTTTTTTGAAAAGATCACTTTTCCAATCAAATATAAAAATGAAATAATACCAATTGTTTTTTTCATTCCTTACCTCCCAATCATTTGCTTTTTTTAGCATAGAGGGTCATCGCTGCTCTTGTCAGAAAACATGTAAGGTATCCTGACAAGGAATTTTTTCTGAAAATTTCATGTTAGAAAATATCACACAATTAATTTCTGCTTATTCGTTTTATGGAATAATGGAGAAAGTTCATGGCGTCAGCTTACAATTGGATTGTCTGGAGGGTTATTAATGGCAAAACAAAAATTAATCTTGATTGGGAATGGAATGGCCGGCATCCGCTGTCTGGAGGAAATCTTAAAGTTGAATCCCGATCGGTTTGATATAACGGTCATTGGCAGTGAACCGCACCCAAACTATAATCGGATTTTATTGTCGACTGTTTTGCAAGGGAGAACATCGTTAGCCGACATTACCTTAAATAGCCGGGAATGGTATAACCAACACCATATCAAGCTGTTTTTAGGGGAAATGGTCCTAAAAATTGATACCGACAATCAGATTCTCTTAACAGATAAACTGCGAGTGGTATCATATGACCAGCTTATTTTAGCTACTGGTTCCACTCCGTTTATGCTGCCTATTCCAGGCGTTGATAAGGAAGGTGTCATTTCTTTTAGAACAATTGAGGATTGCCAAATCATGATCGAAACAGCGAAGAAGTATAAGAAAGCAGTCGTAATTGGCGGCGGACTATTAGGATTGGAAGCAGCAAGAGGGCTGTTGAATCTGAGTATGGATGTAAAGGTGGTTCATCTTTTTAGTTGTTTAATGGAAAGGCAATTGGATCAAACAGCGGCGAAAATGCTGCAAACAGAGTTGGAACGGCAAGGGATGTTGTTTCTTTTGGAAAAAGAGACAGCGGAGATTCTCGGGGACGGGCGGGTTGAAGGCTTGAGGTTCAAAGACGGAACAGAGATAGAGGCCAATTTGATTATCATGGCAGCGGGGGTCAGGCCGAATGTCCAGTTGGCGAAGGATAGCGGGATTGAGACTAAACGCGGGATTCTTGTTAATGATTTTTTAGAAACGAGTATTCCGAATATCTACGCTGTCGGGGAATGTGTAGAGCATCGAGGAATAGTTTACGGATTGGTGAAGCCTTTATATGAACAAGGGAGGGTGTTAGCCAAGCGGATTTGCGGCATCGCTAGTAAGGGATATGAAGGATCGGTTCTTTCTACGCAATTGAAAATTTCGGGAGTAGAGGTTTTTTCAGCAGGCCGGTTTGAGGAAACCCCAGATTCAAAGGCGATTAAAATTTATGATGAGATAGCTGGAGTATATAAAAAGATGGTTTTCAAAGATGATAAAATCATTGGTGCTGTCATGTTCGGGGATACAAGCGAGCGCGGAAAATTACTAGAAATGATTTTAAAACAACAAGATTTACAGGATATTGAAAAAGTTGCCATTTTTCCAACCTCTATTGTTGAAAGCCATACAATTACATCTTTGGCCAACAGTGAGTTGATTTGCAATTGCAATGGGGTAACAAAAGGAGCGATCATCGAGGCCGTGCAAAAAAAAGGTCTTTCCTCTGTTGAACAAGTGAAAATATGCACAAAGGCGTCAGGTTCGTGTGGTGGCTGCAAGCCGATGATTGAAGAGCTATTATCCTATATTAATAGTTATGATTTTTCCGAGGTGATAGAAAAGACGTCCTTTTGTTCCTGTACATCGTTATCAGAGGATGAAGTGGTACAAAAGATCCAACAGTTGGGTCTAACTTCTTTATCGAAGGTGATGGATGTCCTTCATTGGAATACCAAACAAGGCTGTACGAAATGCCGGCCGGCCTTGTCCTATTATTTAGCGATGATTAATCCAGAATATGAGAATATCCAGGAAACCCTTTTTCTAAACGATCGGATGAATGCCACCTTGCAACAGGACGGCACGTACTTGGTCATCCCGCAAATGTATGGCGGAATGACCAAGTCTGAGCAATTGCGAAAAATAGCGGATGTCTCTGACAAATATGGAATCGTAGATATTGCGATTACAAGTGAACAAAGGATTCATTTGATGGGGATAAAAGAAGGAGACCTCGCTGGTGTTTGGGCCGATTTGAACATGCCGATGAGTTCAACCTATGGAAATAAGGTGCAAACAATTAAAACCTGTATTGGGGAACATATTTGCCGTTGCGATAAACAATCCTCTCTCCATCTTTCAGCGAGTCTCGAAAAAAGATTGGAATTTCTGACCACTCCCTATCGTGTGAAGATGGGTGTTTCTTCCTGTTTGCATGATGGTGCAAGCTGCACCACGAAAGATATCGGAGTCATCGGAATGGAACGAGGCTGGGAAATTTATGTTGGAGGGAGCAGCGGTCGGAAAGTACGTGGCGGTGAACTGCTGTGTATTGCTGCCTCGGATAAAGAAGCGTTTGAAATGGTTACAGGATTTGTCCAATATTACCGGGAGACAGCCAATTATCTGGAGCGGACATGGGAATGGATTGAGCGACTCACCTTAGTTCATATAAGAGAAGTATTATTTGATTTCGAGCTTCTCCGGCAATTGTTGGATCGCTTAGAAGAGGAATTGTCGTTGCGGAAGCGGTTTTATGAGAAATCTGAATTGTCTACTTTTAAGGGATTGTAGAAAGTGTCCGTATTATTGAATAAACCTATGATTATGTAAAAATTTATCTGAAACGGAGGCGGTAATTTGACTGAAATGTTCTTAAAATACTTCAGGACAAAGCAGCAAAAAGTTGAATCTGAAAAAACATATGATACCCAATGTCCTTTTTGCAGTATGCAATGCAAAATGCAGTTGATAGAACAATCGATTGTTACACGAAGAACATATAAGACCATCGGAAAAGATAATCCCACTTCAGAAGGGCGTTTATGCATCAAAGGCATCCATGCACATCAACATTCCTTCCATCGCGAGCGGTTAAAATACCCATTATTAAAAGTGAATGGAGAATTTGTCCGCATTAGCTGGGAGGAAGCCCTGGACAAAATCAAAGAGAATTTTACCAGAATTCAAACGGAAGATGGCCAGAACGCTTTGGCGGTTTATGGCAGCGCCTCACTCACCAACGAAGAAGCTTATTTACTAGGAAAGTTTGCACGAAGTGCTTTAAAAACCAAATACATTGATTACAATGGCCGCTTATGTATGTCTGCAGCAGCCTCTGCCGCGAACCAAACATTCGGAATGGATAGAGGATTTACCAATAGCCTATCTGAAATTCCTTACACAAATTGCATCATCTTAGCGGGAACAAATATCGCCGAATGTCAGCCCACCATCATGCCATACTTTGAAAAAGCAAAGGAAAACGGCGCTTATATTATTGCAATAGACCCTCGTGAAACCGCGACGACGAAACTGGCAGACTTGCATTTGCAGCTTAAACCGGGTACCGATGCCGCACTCGCAAATGGGCTGTTAAAAATAATAATAGAAGAAAACTATATTAATAAACTCTTTATCCAAGAAAGGGTAAATGGGTTTGAAGAAGTAAAGGAGTATGTTTCATCGTTAACACTGGAGGAAATCGAAGACATAACCGGTGTTCCAATCGCTCAAATTCGTAAAGCGGCAATAAAGTTTGGAAAAGAAGAAACAGGGATGATTTTTACCGCAAGAGGTGTGGAGCAACAAACCGATGGATCGATCGCTGTTCGTAATTTATTGAATATTCTGCTTTCAACTGGGAAAATTGGCAAAGCTCATTGCGGTTATGGAGCAATAACAGGACAGGGAAATGGACAAGGAGCCCGTGAACATGGGCAAAAAGCCGATCAGCTTCCTGGATATCGAGCCATTGAAAACGAAGAACATCGAGCATATATTGCCAGTGTTTGGGGGATCGATGAGGCCGAATTGCCGGGAAAAGGGGTTTCTGCATACGAAATGATTGAGAAAATCCATGAAGTTGAAATTACCGGCCTATTTATCATGTGTTCGAATCCGGTTGTTTCCCATCCAAATGCCCAATCTGTGATAAATGCATTAAAAAAATTAAAATTCTTTGTTGCAGCGGATCTTTTCTTGTCAGAGACGGCAAAATTAGCCGATTTGATTTTGCCCTCTTCTTCTTATTTGGAGGATGAGGGAACGATGACAAATGTGGAAGGCCGGGTCACACTTCGCGAAGCGAGCTATCCATGTCCAGGAGAGGTCAAGCACGACTGGCAAATTATTTGTGAAATGGCACGTGTTCTTGGTAAAGAAAAGGCTTTTTCGTTTACTTCGGCAGAAGAAATTTTTCAAGAATTACGAGTGGCCAGCCGTGGGGGAAAGGCTGATTATTTCGGGATTACCTATGAGCGTCTGCGAAAAGAAGGCGGTATAATATGGCCTTGTCCTGATATGGGACATAGTGGGACGAAAAGGCTGTTTGAAGCTTCCTTTTCACATCCTGATGGAAAAGCTGTCATGGTCATCGCTCCAAACAAATCAGTTGTGGCGAAAGACCAAACAAGTGAAGAATTTCCCTTGTTATTAACGACAGGAAGAGTTATGTCCCATTATTTAACCGGTGTACAAACAAGGAAAAGTGCTGCATTAGCGGCAAGAAATGTGGAATCGTACCTGGAAATCCATCCGACAACTGCCTTAAAATATCAAATCCCTGATCATACATTGGTAAAAATTGAATCCAAACAAGGCTGCATTGTCGTTAGAAGCAAATGGTCGGAGACGATTCGCAAGGATACCGTTTTCGTCCCATTTCATTGGGGTGACTCACAAAATGTGAATCTTCTAGTTTCAAAGAAATTAGATCCTGACTGCAGGATGCCTGGATTTAAGGTGACTGCAGTGAGAATAAGTTCGTTAATGGAACAATTTATACAATAAAAATTCTATCTTGAGTGTATTTGCCCGTGTTTAATTGTTACAGATTATTGTGAATATTTTGTGAATAATCCTCGTCCATTTTCTTCACCCGTTATTATTCCAAGCATAGAATATAGCAAAGGTGGTGATGATAAATGGACTTCGGACTTTCAGCCTGGATGCTATATACTATGCAGGCCGTTTTTGGACTAATGATTCTTAATTTCCTAATTCAGTTTATCCAGATGTTCTGGAAAGGCTCCTTTGATACAAGTTTTGTACTAGATTATTTAAAGGATATCGTATACTTCGTTCTTCCATTAAACCTTCTTATTTCCATGAATTCAATTGATCCAACAGGATGGATTATGATAACCTTCTACTTCATTGGCGGGCTTGCTGTCGTAATCAAGTACTTGTTGGACATCAAAAATAAATTAGTTAAATAAATGATTTAGAGGCCTTCCCTTCTAGGGAGGGTCTTTTGCTGTGCTTTGAAAATAAAATTCCAAAAAAATCTCGATTTTAAGATATTACTGCTTACACCTTTAGGCTGTTTCTTCATATAATATTCCAAATTTTCCGAAATGGAAGTGGGACCATGAAGAGTCATAAGTGGATAAAGTGGCGCAAATTCCTGCTCTGGCTCGCCTTTATCATATTTATTGGCGTGATATTGGTGAAGGGAGGACCTTCCTATTGGTCGGTCGCCTTGACAATCATCAGCTTTTTATTTCAATTGCTATTCGCAATGTTATTTATGATCATACAGTTTGTTGCACTCTTCTGGTTTCTGGCCCGGGGGCGAACGTACTGGATCTTGCCTGGTGAGACCGGTACAACCTGGGACGACTATCGGGGCAATCCAGAAATTGTGGAAAATGCCAGAAGGATTGTTACCCTTCTTAGGGGTGTAAAAGAGTTTAAAGATATGGGTGGCGAAGCTATCAGAGGCTTACTCCTATGCGGCCCGCCAGGCACCGGGAAGTCCTATTTGGCTCAAGTAATCGCCAACGAAGCACAGGTACCCTTTGCCTATGCTTCAGCCCCAAGTTTTCAAAATATGTTCTTTGGCGTAGGTAACCTTAAAGTAATGGGCCTCTACAAGAAAGCCAGAAAGCTCGCAGATATATATGGTGCCTGTATAATTTTTATCGATGAAATTGATGCCATCGGGATGAGCCGTCAGGGCGGAGGCGGAGGCGGAGCAGGTGCAGGTCTGATGGGCATGGCTGGAATGGGAGGAGCCGGTTTGCTGAATGAACTGCTTTTACAAATGGACCCTCCGAACATCGATAACTCCAAAATCGCTAAGTTTCTTCGCTCACTGGGGTTACGGAAAAAAGTAGCAGAGCGCCCAGCCGTTCTAACGATAGGCGCGACTAACCTTCCTGATGTCCTCGACCAGGCATTGCTCCGGCCGGGCCGCTTTGACCGCAAACTTTGGGTCGACTCCCCTGACTATGATGGCCGGGTAGATGTTTTCCAATACTATCTTAAAAAAGTAAAAATTGATTCATCGCTGACCTCTGAGAAGGCCGCTCTTGACACAATCGGCTATAGTCCAGCGCAAATCAAACATATTGTCAATGAGTCTGTCGTCATCGCCCACCAGCGTGGCGCCCAGCTAGCCAGTTATGAGGACTTCCGGGCTGCGATGGAAACCTATGAGTGGGGGCTTAAACAGCCGTTAAGCTCTATGATGGAGGATGAGAAGCGGAACGTCGCCTATCATGAGGCAGGGCATGCGGTGGCACAGTATCTATTGAAGCCCCACGAACGAGTTTGGAAGGTCACAATTATCCGCCGCGGCGGTGCGCTTGGTCTTGCCGCTACTAAGCCGACCGAAGAGCGATATAACCGAAGTGACAGCGAAATGCTCGCTGAAATTCAAGTTTGTTTGGCTGCGAGAGCAGTAGAAGAGGAATTCCTTGGCAAGAAATTAAACGGGGTTACGTCCGATCTCCAGCAGGCCACGATGATAGCAGGTGCCTACCTTGGTATGGTCGGCATGGGCGATGAATTGTTCAGCTGGCTCGCGTTAGGAACCCGAATCGATGGACTTCGCGCATTACGTCCTAAAATCAATCTCTTATTGAAGGACCAGATGAAACAGGTTAAGCAGCTTGTCAATGAGCACGCCGATTTCGTCCATTCGATTGCTGGGGAATTATTAAAGCGAGGCGATTTAACGGGTGAGGAAATCGAAGAGCTTTATGTGCGCCTGTATGGCCAAACCAGACCAGAACCAAGAAAGGTAGCAACCCTCGAATATTTCGAGGATCCACCTGTTATAGGGTTTACCAATAGTAATACAGTAGACGAAGGGACAGATGAGACAGAGGAAACAAAATAAACAGAACCGATTAGCCTCGTTAATATACGAGGTTTTTCGTTGTTGTTTTCGATAACAGAAAGGAAGAGTATTTTTATGTAAAAGAAGCAAAATAAAAAAGGTAAACAAGGCTCGTAAAAACAACTTTGAAAAGGACCATATTCGAAGAGTAACGCCAAATGGGGCAGATGGTCAATAATTAGATAGAAACAAGGAGTTGTTAATTAGCAAACTCGTTATTTCTTGAAATATGGAGGGGAAGTTCAATGAATTCTAAATATGCACCTATATTCCAACCATTTACGCTTTCGAATGGAATAACTTTAAAGAATCGGATTGTTATGGCACCGATGACCAATTTTTCATCTAATCAGGATGGTACTGTTTCCGATGCCGAGGTTAAATATTATGCAAGGCGTTCAGCGGGGGTAGGAATGGTCATTACGGCTTGTACATATGTAACCGCTAATGGCAAAGGTTTTCATGGAGAGTTCGGCGGGGATCGGGATGAGCTTATTCCAAGTCTTAAAAGGCTCGCATCTGCGATAAAAGAAAAGGGATCAAAAGCGATTTTGCAAATTTTTCATGGCGGACGCCAAGTTCCGCCTGAGTTAGTAAACGGCGATGTCGTCAGTGCGAGCAGCATTCCTGCTGAAGGTGAAGGAAAGCCTGTTCCTAGAGAATTATCTGAACAAGAGGTAGAGGCAATAATCCGGGACTTTGGAGAAACAACTCGCCGGGCGATTGAATCTGGCTTTGATGGTGTTGAAATCCATGGGGCAAATGGGTATCTTATTCAACAATTTTTCTCCCCTCATTCCAACCGTCGTGAAGACCGCTGGGGTGGAAGTCTTGATAAACGTCTGAACTTCCCATTGGCAGTAGTGGACGAGGTAAAGAGTGTTGCTGCGAAGTATGCCAATGATTCATTTATTACAGGGTACCGCTTTTCACCAGAAGAACCGGAAACACCCGGAATTACCATGGCTGATACATTGTATTTAATAGATGCACTTTCGGAAAAAGATCTTGATTATTTGCATGTATCGCTAAATGATTTTTGGTCCACACCGAGAAGAGGCATTGAGGATACGCGTTCACGAATTGAAATTATTCAAGAGCGAGTCGGCTCTCATATTCCTGTTATCGGTGTAGGCTCGATTCGTACGGCGGATGAAGCACTAAAAGCACTTGAAACAGGGATTCCTTTACTTGCACTTGGGCGCGAAATCATTATGGATCCGGATTGGGTACAAAAGATTTCTGAAGGCAAGGAAAATGAGATTATAACCAAAATAGACAAAACTAAACAAAATGAACTTGTCGTTCCAGATCCACTTTGGCAAGCCATTATCCATACCCCTGGATGGTTTCCAGGTGTATAATTTTCGAAAAGCATCTGCAGATTTAGATGCTTTTTTTTGTGATAAAATGGTTAATGAATATTTTAGTGAATTTGGTATAGCATGGGTAAATAGGAAAAATATCATCGAAAGGACCAATAGAGATGGACATCCTATTATCTTTTATCCATACCTTGCTGCTTAGTGTTATAGAACTTTTTTATTTAGTAGGCAGCATTATTGCGGCTGGTCTTTTGTTAGGGATTACCGAAAAGTATTCTAATACTTTTCTGATTAGAACTTTTGGGCCAAAAGGAGTGTTGGTAACGGCATGGATTGGGACCCCCATTCATGAAATCGGTCATCTTATCCAGTGCTTCCTGTGGGGACATCGGGTTACGAGGGTCAAACTACTTCAGTTGAACAGTTCGAATGGCGTCCTTGGATTTGTCGAGCATCAATATAACCGAAACAGCATGTATCAGCAGGTGGGGAATTTTTTTATAGGTTTAGGCCCTATTTTTAGTGGAATCGGTTCGTTGATATTGGGGATGTATCTGTTCGTGCCTCAATCCTTTAAAACCTTTCAACAGCAGCTTCGTGAGCATGTTTCACTTGAAAAGTTGGATTTAAATGTTATTAAATCAATAGTGGGAGCCATATTAGCGATTAGTAAAAGTCTTTTTACCATAGAAAATTTCATCAACCCGCTTTTTTGGATCTTTTTAGTTATTGCTATCAGTATTTCTTCCCATATTGCTCTGAGTAAATCGGATATCCAAGGCTCGGCAAAAGGACTGTTGACGATCTTCTTTTTATTGGTTTTGTTTAACCTTGTTTCAGGCCTGTTCCATTTAGACAGCTACCGGCTAATCCTCAAACTGGCGGAATATAATGCGTATGTCCTGGCCTTATCGGGGATTGCTTTCCTTTTTTCGCTGTTTACCTTGGTAGTAAGTTATATACTTTATCAAATAAAAAAAGGATTGTAAGAGAGGATAGAAAATTGTTAAATTTAGTATTATTAAGTGATTTTTCCAAGAAAAATAATCTTCAGTTAGAAGAGCGGATTAAAGAGCTTATCTTAGTGAAATCATTTAAACTAGGATATTTTCCCTCCCAGTCAGATAAAGAAAAGAAATACTTTGCTGCGGCAAAGAAATATTTTCGTTCTTTAGATATAAACGAGTTCCTTTATTTTGATGTAGATGAGGAGTATGACGAAACCTTGCTGCGAGAGCTCGAAAGCTGTGATGGCCTCTACTTATCCGGCGGGAATACCTTCTATTTTTTAAAAAACTTACAAAAGAGAAACTTGCTGGGAAAACTAAATGAGATGGCAATCAATGGGAAACTATTGATTGGTGTGAGTGCCGGAAGCCTTTTGATGTCAAAGACGATAAAAATCGCATCATACATAGATGAAAATTTCGTTCACTTGGAACAATTAAACGCTTTAAATTTAATAGAGTTTGAGTTTATGCCGCACTGGAATACACAAAAGAACCAGTTGCCGGAACTTTTGGCGTATTCTAAACAGAAGACAATTTATACCTGTAATGACGGTGATGGTATTATCATTACAGGTGATCATATCGAGTTTTATGGGAAGATTAATGAAATTCGTAATGGAAAAATCATTGAAGGGGGTTCACATCATGCATGAAGAAGGATTTATTGAAGTAACAGGCGGCAAGGTTTGGTATGAAATTTACAATAAAAGAGGCGCTGGGACACCAGTCATCATTTTACACGGAGGACCAGGGTCCTCGTGTTATTCACTCCAAGGGTTAAAAGCTTTGGCACAGGATCGTCCAGTTATTTTTTATGATCAACTTGGTTGTGGCAGGTCGGAGAGGCCAACGGACAGTACATTATGGAAACTTGAACGGTTTGTCGAGGAATTAGCCCAAATCAGAGGTGCCCTTAACTTAAATGAAGTACATATTTTAGGTCATTCATGGGGGACGACGCTTGCTGCAGCTTATTGTTTAACAAAGCCAAGCGGCGTGAAAAGTGTTATTTTTTCAAGTCCCTGCCTTAGCGCACCTTTGTGGGAGGAAGATCAGCGGCGGAACCTGAAAAAGCTGCCGCAAGAGATCCAAGAAACCATTTTACGCTGTGAAGAATCGGGAATGACAGATTCTAAGGAATATCATGAAGCAACGCTTGTGTTTAATAAAAACTTTGTAAACAGAATGGATCCGTATCCAGACTGGCTGAAACAAGGCTCCCAATATCGCAATCCAGAAGTATACAATATTATGTGGGGACCGTCTGAATTCACAGTACTAGGAAACTTGAAAAATTTTGATTGTTCTTCCCAATTAAAGGAAATCACTTGTCCCACTTTGTTCACGTGCGGTCGCTTTGATGAAGCGACTCCGGAATCAACTGAGTATTTTAGCAGACTGACAAATAATGGCAAATTTCACATGTTTGAAAACAGTGCTCATATGCCGTATGTCGAAGAGCCGAAGGAATTTTTGGAAGTGATAGGAGAGTTCCTGAATTCAGTCGACTAAAATTTACAAAAAATCCACCAATCCATCATGGTGGATTTTTCCTTTTTAAAAAAGATAATTCGCATCTATTATTATTTTGCTATTATTAATAAGAAAAATAGATTTAGAAGAAGGAATATATAGGATTATGCCGAAATGTGTTATAAGACAATTTTCCTATATAAGGGGCAATGCAATGAAACACATGGGTCAAATCTCTTTAGTATCCATTTCAATCCTTTTTTCAATATATCAAAGATTCTTCGAACATCATCCCTTTTTCACGCTTGATTTTTTAATTTTTACCGCAATCGCCTGGGTGGTCGGATGGCAATATGATAAAGCTCGCTACTTGGGAAAAAAAGCTCGTGACAGTGAGGAAAGTTACAAGAAATTGATAGATTCCTTACCTGAACCGGTTTATATTACCCAAGACCATAAATTTATCTATGTAAATCAAGCTGCATTATCCATGGCTCGTGCAAAGAATATAGAAGAATTGTTTGGAAAAACCATTATGGATTTCATTGTTCCTGAATATAAGGAACGTTTATTGGAGCGATATAAGCAAATTAAAAAAGCAAAACAGCCGGTCAATACGATTGTATACAAAGCACGGCGGCTCGACGGAACGATATTTTATTTTGAGGCTTCTTCAATGAATATCGTATTTGGCGGCAAAGATGCGCTTCTGTCGATTGGGAAGGACATAACCGATCGAAAAGAGCAAACAGACCGTTTGTTACAAAAGTCTGAGAAACTGGCATTATTAGGACAAATGGCCGCCGGGATTGCCCATGAAATCCGTAATCCACTTACTTCTATCAAGGGTTTTATCCAGCTATTTAAGGCCAATCAGCAGCAGGATGAGTATTTTGATATAGTTTTAGCAGAGCTTGAACGAATCAATTCGATTGTTGGGGAATTTCTTTTTTTGGCAAAACCAACCGCGGCTGTTTTTATTGAAAAAGATGTAACGGTTTTGATTAAGGATGTCATCACCTTAATGAACACCCAATCCATATTAAACAGTGTGGAAATCTTCGTCGATTTTGAAGGGGTGATTCCGACAATCAGCTGTGAGGAAAACCAGTTAAAGCAAGTATTTTTAAATCTTTTAAAAAATGCTATTGAAGCTATGCCGGATGGCGGTAATATTTTTGTGAAGGTGAAGGAAAGAGAAGAAGGAAATATTTCGATAAAAATTACTGATCAAGGGGTAGGTATTCCTATTGAGAGGATCGCCACTCTTGGTGAGCCTTTTTATACGACCAAAGAAAAAGGAACAGGTCTCGGTTTAATGACCTGTTTCCGGATTATTGAAAGTCATAATGGCCAGCTTTTGATCCAAAGTGAAATAAATCAAGGCACAACAATTGAAATCGTTTTGCCGACGATAACACAGCCATTGCTGAAAAAGGAATACAGCTATTCATAGCTCAAAAAGAATCTTCAAGGACTGGAGATTCTTTTTTTTTGCAAGAAGATGTCGATTTCGGTAGTTCGTTGTATGAAAAGGTCGAAAATATTGGAATCCCGTCTTTTTTTAGCTTGTTTTAGCGAAACGATTCTACTAATTCGATAACGTGATATAATACATTTTGCGTCAATTGTTTACAGTATTCGAAATTATTACATATTTTTTCTGAGGTGTATTTTTGTTATGAGAGAGGAACAGTTAGAAAAGGCAATAAACAAGAAAAGAGACGAGATGATAAAAATAGGTTTGGCAAAAGGACTCCAATGCGAAGAAACAATTCTCTGCAGCCAGGAACTAGACGATATGATTAACGAATATAATCGATTAAAATTGCGGCCAAACCGTTTTAATCCCATCCAACAATATCATGAATTTATACTTTTCTTAAATGAATGCACATTTAAGCTTTTAATGTTAGGGTGCAGTTCATACATTCGTTACTTTCAAGTTTAAAGGATTTATATTTGGAAATAATATTCCATTGAGGACTTCTGAACTATTAATTTATGATAATCCTAGCACTTGGTACTATTAATAGTTTCGGAGGGGAAAATAGATTGAAAAAAGTCCTGCTATATGTGATTATTTTTACAATCATTGTTCCAATGGTTCCTCATAATAAGATTTTTGCCGAGCAGGCAGAACCAATCGTTAAAGTGAAGTTGATTAATTATTTAGGCAACAAATCAGAAATTACACTAAAACCAAATGGAGATTATCTTACGAGTGACCAGAAAATAAAGTTAATTTCCGGTAATAGTTATCTACTAAAACAGGAAAATGGAAAAATCTCTTTATATAACGATGGCGTTCTTCTTTATTCTTCTAATGTTTTATCGGCTAAACCTGTAAAGCCAAATTCACAGCTTTCCATCAATAATCGCATCTACCTTGGCAGTTTTGATTTTGAGGTGGAAAATAACCGATATGTTCGTCCGATTAATTCTGTATTCATGGAGGATTATTTAAAAGGTGTTGTGCCCATTGAAATGTATCCTTCATGGAATGTTGAAGCACTGAAAACGCAGGCTGTGGCGGCAAGAACGTATGCGATGAGCTACAGTACTCGTGGTGTTATTGATGATACGATCGCTTATCAAGTATACGGCGGCTACAATTGGACGACGAATACGTCAAAAGCTGTTGATGAGACGAAGGGACAGGTTGCTGAGTATAACGGACGGTTAATCAATGCGGTATATTCTGCAAGCAACGGCGGACGGACTGAGAATAACGCTAATGCCTGGGGGACTGCACTCGTTCCTTATTTAGCTATCAAGCAAGACCCTTATGACCCCAAAACAGTTTGGAGCTTTATTCTTCATAAAAGTCAAATGGATATATCCTCTCTTGATTTAGCAAAATCTTCTGAATGGTGGTCCACAGCGAAAGAAGCAGATCAGACGATTACATCTAATATTAAAATGTGGTTAAATGCCAATGGTTATGCAAATAATGAAATTAAAATCACGGCTATCCCTGAATTTTCTTTATATGCTGCTGGTTCTGGCGGCAGAGTAAATAAGGGGAGCATTACGGTCGAGTTTTTAGAAAAAGATATCGTGGATGCCGATGGAAAATTAATTCTCAAGCGTCTAGCCATAGCCGATGTAAATGCATCAAAAGTCCGCTCCATAATTGGGAATCGTGCAATGTGGAGTTATTTAGTGACTCAATTTAAATCTGATAATGAAACGTTTTCTGTCAAGGGATTAGGTGATGGCCATGGTGTCGGCATGAGTCAATGGGGCGCCAAAAACATGGCCGATGCCGGGAAAACTTACGATGAAATTTTAAAATTTTATTATAACGGGATTTCCATTGTAAACATGTACGGACCTTCATATGCGGTGCAAGGCAGCAATCGAACTGGCTGGGTAAAGGACCATGGGAAGTGGTACTTTTTTAATCCAAAAGGTTCAATGGCAACAGGATGGTTAAAGAATGCCAGCCAGTGGTATTATTTAAATGGCAATGGTGAAATGCAAACAGGCTGGAAGTCTATCGGCGCGAAATGGTATTACTTGAAGCCAACTGGAGAAATGGCGACTGGATGGCTTAAGGACAAAAATAAATGGTACTACTTAACTTCCACAGGTGCAATGGCAACCGGCTGGATCAAGGATAAAGGAAAAACCTACTATTTATCAAAAAGCGGCGAAATGGTTCAAAACCGTCAATATATTGCAGGAAAATGGTATCAATTCCATACGAGCGGGTATTTAATCAGGTAATCACGGCTGAATTCCTTCAGCCTTTTTTTATTGGAATTTTTTATTTTGGAACTATGTTGATTGGAGCGCAAATCAACAGCTAATTTTAAAAAGAATAGATAAATAGATTCCCATTTTGCTATAATGATAAATAGGTGAAGTATTGTAAAAAATAGGTAGTTAAAAATCAACAGGTCTTTTTTGCAGGAGGTTTTATGAACAAAAATAAATATGTGTTCTGGGGTTTAGTAATAACGACCCTTATTTCGGCCCTCGATGCCAACATCATGCAAACGGCAAGCCCGACCATCGTGAAGCAGCTTGGCGGTATGGAGTTATTCGCCTGGATATTTGTCGTTTATATGCTGGCAAGCACCGTTACCGTTCCACTATACGGAAAACTTTCAGATATGTACGGACGGAAAAAGCTGTTAATGCTCGCGGTCGGCTTATTTACTCTGGGGTCGATTCTTTGCGGCATGGCAAACTCTATGGTAATGCTGATCATTTTTAGAGGTATTCAGGGCTTAGGGGCCGGCGGGATGATTCCACTCTCCATCATCATTGTTGGAGATTTATTTACCATCGAAACACGAGGGAGAATTCAGGCTGTTTTTAGCAGTATTTGGGCAATATCCTCTATTGTCGGTCCTGTTCTAGGTTCTTTTTTTGTTGAAGCATTATCTTGGAGATGGATTTTCTTCATCAATATTCCAATAGGTATTGCCACCGTGCTGTGTTTAATACCTTATCAGGAACAATCTGAATTTAAGAAGACCTATATCGACTTTAAAGGCTTTTTCCTGTTCGGGATCTCAATCTCCCTGTTATTGCTGGCCACAAATGTCAGCCATGCCCTTTGGTACGTGATCATTGGATTTATTGGATTGATTGTCTTTGTTTTTGTAGAAAAGAAAGAGAAACATCCATTTCTTCCTGTTTCGTTGTTTAAAAACAAGGGAATCCTCATGTCCAATCTTTTTATGTTGGTCTACTGTCTTTCCTTTTTCGGAACATCCAACTTTATTCCTCTGTATTTGCAAGAAGGAAACCACATGAGCATTTATAAAAGCGGGCTGATTCTATTAAGTATTGCCATCGGCTGGATGTTTGGAAGCACACCGGCTGGCAAATGGATTATCCGGTTCGGTTATAAAAATTTATTTATCATTGGAAGCTTTATCACGGCTTTATCAGGACTGGCATTATTTTTATTCCTTAATGAACTATCCTACTTAGGGATGTTTCTAATTTTGACCGTCCAAGGGGTATCCTTTGGCTTATTATTTGCAGTTGGTACCATTGCCTCTCAGGAATTTGCTGACGCGGGTATTAAAGGGGTATCAACTTCCTTGCAAATGTTCTTAAGAAACATCGGGACCTCAATTGGGGTAACCATCATGGGCCTCCTTATTAACCAAGCGGCCAGCATTTCAATCGGCATGAAAAACGTCTTTCTATATGCATTATGTTTAAGTTTGGTAACGGTCTTATTAAGCTTCTTCATTCCAGCCAAAACAGCTGCTTTAAGAGAAAATTAAGATGAAAACCCGCCTTCCGTTGTAGACGAGGGCGGGTTTTTAAATTTATACTATAGGAAATAGAGACTAAGGGAGCAATGAAAATGAATTCGCAAAAAACGATTGTTGATAAGTTGAATCTTGCAAAATATCCGACGAAGCTCATACTTGGCCTGCCAGAAGCTGTGAGCGATTTTAATGATCTTGAATTCGATTCGTCCATTCAAAAAGAACAATACGATATGTGCTTTTTCTTTGTCTTCAGCTTAGAAGAGTTTTCCAAGCAAATAAAGCTTGTGATTGAAAAGAAACTATTGAAGGATAAAGGATATTTGTTCTTTGCTTATCCGAAAAAAGGAAATCCAACGTATAAGGAATACATAGAGCGCGATAGTATATTTCCTGGCATTGGTGTGGATGAAGCTGGCTATGTTTCCGGAAGTGATATTAAGTTCGCAAGAATGGTGAGCTTAAATGATGTGTTCACGGTGGTAGGATTGAAATCCGAACCAATGAAAGCAAAAAAAGCGGCAAGCTCAAAGGCTAGTCAATGTGTGGATGACTATATTAATAATGTGGAAGACATTAAGCAGTATTTAAACCATAAAGAGGATCTATTAAATTTTTATAATGATCTAACTCCTGGCTATCAAAAGGATTGGGCACGGTATGTATACAGTGCCAAAAGAAAAGAAACCCAGGAAAAACGCCTGCTCGAAATGGAAACCGTTTTGGGAGATGGTTTTAAATCCATGGAATTATATCGCCAAAGTAAGCGGAATTAAGATGAAAAATGGCCTTTGAAATGAGAGAGGCCATTTTTCATTGTTTTTTTCTTGGATTTTTCACTCAACTAAAGGTAAAATATTAAAATGATAAAATTAAAATAAAGAGTAGGTAGTAGACAATGATTGCAAAGACAGAAGAAGATTTTAAAAGTTTAAAGGAAATTGGTAAAATTGTGGCATCCATAAGGGATGAAATGGTTGTTCAAACGAAGCCGGGCATTACGACTAAAGAATTAGATGATATCGCTGGTGAGCTTTTTGAAAAAGCAGGTGCTATTTCTGCTCCAAAAGGAGAATACGATTTCCCTGGTTTTACCTGTATAAGTGTCAATGATGAGGTGGCACATGGTATTCCTGGTCATCGGGTTATTCAAGAAGGTGACCTTGTTAATATCGATGTTTCGGGTTCTAAAAACGGTTATTTCGCTGACACCGGCATCTCCTTTGTAGTCGGTGAAGGGAATGACATTTTGCAGAAAATTTGTGATGTGGCAAAATTAGCTTTTGAAGCTGGTCTAAAGAAAGCAAGACCAGGAGCTAAAAAAAGCGGAATCGGCAAAGCCGTCCACCAAACTGCTAAACAACATGGGTTAACCGTTATTAAGAACCTAACAGGGCATGGAATTGGCCGCAGGATTCATGAAGCACCGGACCATGTTTACAATTATTATGAACCATGGGATGATGAGCTGCTAAAAGAGGGGATGGTCATTGCCTTCGAACCTTTTATCTCTACTGAGGAAGAAGAAGTGTTTCAAAAAGACGATGACTGGACTTATGCAACTGAAAAAAGCTTTGTCGCTCAGATTGAACATACATTGATCCTTACGAAAGACGGACCAATTATTATTACACAATAATTAGTTTCTTATTAATATGAAAAAACTCGATTCATTTACCGAGAAGACGGAAAAAGACCTACATCGGTAAATGAAAGCTTAGTTCATTGACCGAAA
>NZ_JBALPP010000017.1:81871-135638 GCF_036965425.1 Neobacillus drentensis
TCCCACGGTAAATGAAAGCTTAGTTCATTGACCGAAACGAGTGAAAAAGTGCTTCCACGGTAAATGAAAGTCCAGTTCATTTACCCAATCGAAGAAAATAGAGCTCGTAAGTTCAATGAAAGATCGGTTCATTTACCGAAACGAGGGAAAAAGTGCTTTCAAGGTAAATGAAAGCCTAGTTCATTTACCGAAACGAAGAAAACAAAACTCGCAAGGTAAATGAAAGCTCGCTACTATTCAAAACAAATCAAAAGTGATGCTATCCCGCTAACGGGTTCCCTTTTGAGGTGCAAACATTGCAAATGACATCATATTTTTTGTCACAAATATCAATGCAATTATTAATGGAATTCTCTGAGTAAATAACATCAATAAACGCAAAGAAGGGATAGCATAATAGCTATCCCTTAAATTATCTATCTACTCCCGCTTTAAAAATTTGTTGTCTGTTTTTATTGAGTGTCTTCGTCGCTTTTGTACTCCAATATATCACCTGGCTGACAATTCAAAGCCTTACAAATCGCTTCTAATGTTGAAAAACGAACCGCTTTTGCTTTCCCATTTTTCAGAATAGAAAGATTCGCCATAGTAATTCCAACCCTCTCTGAAAGCTCCGTTACGCTCATTTTCCGTTTTGCTAACATAACATCAATATTAATAATAATTGTCATATCCTCCACCTCAGACCGTCAAATCATTTTCTGATTTTATGTTAATTGCTTCTTGGAGAAGCCGTTGGAGGATAGCAGCAAAAACGGCGATAACCAACGAAGCAAAAACGATGATGATTACCATTAATCCAATAGGAGGGTCAACTTTCTTCGCTATAAAATGAAAGAGTGGCAAACCTAATAAATACAAACCACTGATTATAAAAGCACAGCATTTTATGTTCTTTAATGCCTTTACCGATAATTCCGAGAACGCTGTGTTTTCGTCAATGTACCGTAAAAGGTTGAAAGCCTGATAGAGAGCAAAGTAAAAAGGCACAGCCGCTCCATACATCAAGATGAAAATGAGATATTTCAATGGGGCAATATTTGGATATAAATTTGCTGCAAAATTCGCCAAACGGGGTACGAAAAATATACATAAAGCAAGCACTGCAATTCCAGCCAGAAAAATAATTACCTTTAAGAAAATGGTTGAACCTCGTTTACCATTCATATAAAACACCTCACTTATTAAATAACAACATGATTTTAGCACACGATTTATTGTATTACAATAAATTAGTATTGTCTTTTATTATATTATTATTGTTATTCAAATCTCCTTTCAATTGGACAAAAATTAAAAGCATTTCTCATCACAAAGAAATGCTCTTACTTTAAAATTAATAACTTGTTTAACAAAGTAAATCAACAATGAAAGATAACATCAAAGAGTATAATAATATCAAGAAAATAAAAAGCGTGAATTCCTGTGAAATTCACGCAAAAATGTATTGTGAAATTGATTTTTGCACCCCAAAAGAGAACCCGTTACTATTCCGCACCTCTTTTTTACATTATTCCAATATTTCTTTATATTCCTTGCCTTTTTGAACATAAGATTCACTGGACATTTTCAGTAATTGCAAGTCCTTCTCGTTTAACTCACGTACCACTTTTCCTGGTGAGCCGACCACAAGGGAGCGGGGCGGGATTTTGATTCCGCCAGCTAGGAGTGTATTGGCGCCAATAATGCATTCCTCACCAACCTCGACATTATCCAATAGTGTAGAGCCCATTCCGATAATCGAATTCCTGCCAACTTTACATCCATGCAAAATAACATTATGGCCAACGGTAACATCATCCTCAATGATGACGGGAAACCCTTCATATAAGTGGATGGTGGTGTTATCCTGGATGCTGCATCTTTCTCCGACAATAATTGGACCTTCATCGGCCCTTAATACCGCATTAAACCAAACGGTTGAATCCTTCCCAATTTGCACATCCCCGACCAAATAAACCCCTGGTGCGACAAATACAGATTCATGAATCGAAGGGGATTTCCCATTGTATGGAATCTTCATTTTTCATCTCTCCTATGTATTTAGAATCTTCTGAATTCAATATAGCATAAAGAATACTAAAAAAGGTCTCTTGTTTTAAGAAAAATACTCTTTAATTGGCAACTATGCGAATATTCTAAATTTTTGTTGTTTTCATCCACCTTTTTTCTCTAAAATTATCTTGAATACAGAATTTGGAGGAGGTAAAGGAATATGATTGAGAAAGTCGTTGATATTCAGAAATTGGTTGAAGCCGTTGAGGAGGAAGTAGTTGAGTGGCGCAGGCATTTCCATGAAAATCCTGAGCTTTCGTTTAAAGAGTTTGAAACATCCAACTACGTTTTTGAAAAGCTCCAAGCCTTCGGTAGTATCGAAGTTTCAAAAGTAACTCCTACAAGTGTATTGGGACGGATCGTTGGCAGCCATCCAGGCAAAGTAGTGGCCTTAAGAGCAGATATGGATGCGCTCCCAATTCAAGAGGAAACAGGTCTGCCATTCGCCTCCAAAAACAAGGATATCATGCACGCATGTGGTCATGATGGACATACTGCCATGCTTTTAGGAGCCGCAAAGGTCCTTTCTCAATTAAAAGACGAATTAAAAGGGGAAATCAGATTTTTCTTCCAGCATGCTGAAGAGCATTTCCCGGGTGGCGCAGCAGAAATGGTTAAAGCTGGTGTTACAGAAGGAATAGATGGAGTAATTGGACTCCATCTTGCGTCGCAAATTCCTGCTGGCAAATTTTTTGTATGCTATGGTCCTGTAACAGCTGGAACGGATGCTTTTGATATTGAGATCCAAGGTAAAGGTGGACATGGGTCCGCACCTTTTGCAACTGTAGATCCTATTGCAATTGGTGTTCAGATTGTGAATGGAATCAATCAGATTATTTCTCGAAAAGTGGATGCCAGTAAACGTGCAGTCATTTCGGTTACAAAATTTCATGGAGGAACAGCCAATAACATCATCCCTGACCGCGTGACCCTTGGCGGGACAGTTCGTACCTTTGATCCGGAGATCCGCAGTCAAATTCCAGTTTGGATTGAACAAATTACCAAAGGGCTAACCGAAGCCCATGATGCTTCCTATCAATTGAATTATCAGTTTGGATACTCTTCCGTTGTGAATGAGGAGAAGATCACTGCATTGGTGGATCAAACCATTGTGGAAACGTTTGGAGAAAGCAATCGCGTGATTGCCGAAGCCATTATGGGAGGAGAGGATTTCTCAGCATTTTCGGCAGTTGCCCCAGGTTGTTTTGTTTTCTTAGGTGCAGGAAGTGAAAAACCGGAAGAGAATTACCCGCATCATCATCCTAAATTCGATGTGAAAGAAAAGTCACTGATTCTTGGTGTACAGTATTACGTGCAATCAGCCTTAAAATTTTTGAATGAAAAATAGAGGAGGCTAAAATTGTGATTGAAAAAATCGTTGATATTCAAAACTTGGTAGAATCCGTTGAAATGGAGGTGGTCCAATGGCGCAGGCATTTCCATGAAAATCCTGAGCTTTCATTTGAAGAGGTCGAAACCTCTAAATACGTATTTGAAAAACTGCAATCCTTCGGAAATATTGAGGTTTCATGGGTAACTCCTACAAGTGTTATGGGACGCCTTTTTGGCAGACAGCCAGGCAGGGTGATTGGCTTGAGAGCCGATATGGATGCTTTGCCCATTCAAGAGGAAACGGGTTTGCCCTTTGCCTCGCAAAAAAATGGGGTCATGCATGCTTGTGGACATGATGGGCATACGGCCATTCTGCTGGGCGCTGCAAAAGTCCTTTCCCAGTTAAAGGACGAAATAAATGGGGAAATTCGATTTTTCTTTCAACATGCGGAGGAATTGTCCCCTGGCGGTGCACAAGAGATGATCAAGGCAGGGGCAGCAGAGGGGATCGATGGCGTAATTGGGCTTCACCTTGGTTCTCAAGGTCCATTAGGGAAATTTTCCCTTTGTTATGGAGATGTTACAGCAGCATGTGATGATTTTGATATCTTAGTTCAGGGCAAGGGGGGACATGGTTCAGAACCCAATGGAACGGTTGATCCCATAGCGATTGGAGTACAGCTTGTGAATGGGATCAATCAGCTTATTTCCCGCAAAGTGGATGCAAGCAAGCGTGCCGTTATTTCAGTTACCCAGTTCCATGGAGGAACTGCCAATAACATCATACCTGATCGTGTGACGATCGGGGGAACCGTCCGTACGTTTGACCCTGAAATTCGCAAGCAAATTCCAGTTTGGATTGAAAAGTTAACGAAGGGGCTGACAGCGGCTCACGATGCAACCTATCAATTAGACTATAACTTTGGATATAGTCCAACTATAAATGAAGAAAATATTACCTCTCTTGTAGAACATACGATTGTGGAAACCTTTGGGGAAAGCAACTTTGTCCGCTCCCAAGCCTTGATGGGAAGTGAAGATTTCTCAGCTTTTGCCGAGGTTGCTCCAGGCTGTTTTGCCTTCTTGGGCGCAGGAAGCGAAAATCCTGCTGAAAATTATCCGCATCATCATCCAAAATTTGATGTAAAAGAAGAGGCTCTGATTCTTGGGGTTCATTATTTTGTACGGACTTCATTAAAATTTTTAAATGAAAATTAATCATGAAGCGGAAAGAAGCCGGCGGGGCAGTTTGTTTTGCCCATCGCCTGCTTCATTTTTATAGATTCTAAATTTAATTGATTGGGATCTTCACATCCACTATCGTTCCCCATCCGAGCTTACTTCGAATGGTAATTCCGTGTTTTTCTCCATAGGTTAATTGTAACCGCTTGTTCGTATTATAAAGACCGATATGATCAGAAGAGGAATAAGCTGACTCCAATTTTGAGCGAATATCCATTAATTTTTCCGCTCCAATTCCCGTACCATTGTCAATGACCGATACATTTAGGAATGATGCACTGTTTTTGATTCGCACCTTTATGGAAAGAGTTCTTTCCAATCCCGTCATGCCATGCTCGAGCGAATTTTCAATAAGGGGCTGCAGAAAGAGTTTTACAACATAATATTTTTCAATACCCTCATCCAATTCCCATACACATGTAAATTGATCTTTGTGCCTTATCTTTTGAATTTCCACATAACTTTTCGTATGTTTAATTTCATCCTTTAATACCACTAAATCATCATTTGCATCTAAAGAAAAACGAAGGATATTTGCCAAATGATCGATCATATCATTAATTTCATTTGGTCTCTTCGTAAGACTAATAACCTTCCAATTAATCGTTTCCAGTGTATTAAATAAAAAATGAGGATTTAATTGTGATTGATGCATAGATAGTTCCAGTGCTTGCATTTTATACTTTCGTTCTGAAAGAAGAACTTTCATATAGGATTGCTCCATAAAGTTTGTCACGATTTTATGAATAATAAAGCTGTGAACATCCTTTATCACGGTTGGTAAATGTGGGAGAGGTTCTCCTTTTTCTGCTTTATTTAAAATGGTGATAATGGAACGGATGTCGGCGAAATTTCTTTTCGTTAAGAAATAAGCTGAAATTCCCGCAACTATGATTGACAAGAATAGTAGAATTATTGTAACCATAATCAATTGATACGGGAGTTTATAAAGAGAACTCTTCGGAATAGATGAAAAAAACAACCAACTATATTTTTCAGATTCCAATTTAAAAACAATAGAAGCTTCGTTCTGAATTTTCAGGGTGTCGATTTCATTTTGTGTAGTAACCATTCTCTCAATCTCAGAAGAGGTTAAATGGACTGGATGGTTTTCAAAGAGAACCTGGTTAGTCATATCCATCACCAAAATATTTTGTCCTGGCATTTTATATAAACTATTTAGGTAATCTTTCAAATAAGTTGTGTTTACATTCAAGACAATGTAACCAAGATCGCCATTTGCAAGAGTAAAACTTCGATATACGGAAATGACTTCTATTTTTTTAGCGGGAAAATTTTCTGGCTTACGAACGATGGTTCTTTTCTTTGTCCATACTTTATCACTACTATTCTCTTTAATTAAACTCTCGTACCAAGAAGTGTCTTCAAAAGTATTAAGGTCGACCACTCCGCCGGTTGTAGAGGTTAAAAATCGATTTTTGTCATTTTCTATGTAAATGTAAATGGAATCAACATAGGGATGTGCAATAGCAGGGGAATCAATCGTATTTTTGATTGATGCCAGCTTTACATAATCCTCTTGGTCAAGCCATTCTTTTTCTAGCATGTTTTGCAGATCAATAAATTCAACTGCACTAGCGGCAATGGTTAAATTGATCGAATTCAATTCATCAAAGATCATTTCCACATTCATTTGAATTTGATTAAGCAGGTTCAGATTTTCCTGATTAATTTTTTCCTTTAAATTGAAATGAATTAAGGGTATCGCAGCAGATCCTAGAATGAAGATAGGAATGAGCATTGGAATGAGAAGTTTGATTAAATTTTTAATATAAAAGGAGCGTTTAAGTGAGTCCATGTATCATGAGTCCTTAATTTATGAGTCTATATTCTTTCGGACTAATACCGAAATATTTACGGAAAGCTCTCGTGAAATTCTTGGCGTTGCTGTATCCGACCATTTCGCTGACCTCATAGGCCTTATATTGCATCGTTTTTAATAAATTCGCTGCTTCTTCCATTTTTATTTGAAAGACAAAGTCAGAGAAATTTTCTTTAGTTTTTTGTTTAAAATACTTGCTTACATAATGGGGGTTCATAAAAACAATTTGTGCGGCATCTTCTAAGGTGGCGTTTTTATAATTGATTTTTACATAATCTTTTATTTTTTGAATAATAGGGTCCTCATCTTTTACGTTTGTTGCAATTTCCGATAGGGGAGGGGAGGGATTTCTTAGATCGAGTTCTTTCTTGATTTGAGTAAACGCTTCTGTTAAATCCGAAAATTTAGTCGGTTTCAAAATATAATTCTTTACCCCATATTTAATGGCTGACTGAGCATAGTGAAATTCCTGAAAACCGCTTAGAAAAATAGTCATTACAGGTGAATTCTGCTGGTGAATTTCTTTTATCACCTCAATGCCAGTCATGATTGGCATTTGTATGTCACAGAGTAATACATCAGTATTGCCCTCGGAAATCAGCTCCAGTACCTCTTTACCATTTGATGCCTGTCCAATCACTTCGAAACCAATTTCTTCCCATGGGAAAAAGTTTACTAATCCATGCCGGATTTCATATTCATCATCAGCAATCACCAAATTATACATGCGTACACCTCCTGGCAAATTTTATAATATTCAAAATATACAATATTTTTAATAGTTCAACAAGAGGAATCCTTTTTTGCTTGTCAATTAATGATACGAAATGTCAATCCAAGTCCCTTTTTTTCATTACAATACTTTGATTAAATAGTGTTAATCAAGTTAAACGGTAATGAAACAGCTTGTGAAAAGACTGAATATTTTTAATATTATATCTTTGGAAGAGTGGTGAGGGGATGAGACCTTTGCTTGAAGTTAATCAGGTAAAAATTGCCTTTGAGTCGGACAAGGAAGAAGTGATTTCGGTTGAAGAGGTTAGTTTTTCAGTCAAACCGGGTGAAACTATTGGGATTGTGGGTGAATCTGGTTGCGGTAAAAGTGTTACTTCATTGTCGATTATGGGTCTGCTCGGTAAAAACGGAAAAGTAAAAAATGGACATATTTTTTTCGGTGATGAAGATCTGACACAGGTAACACAACAACGACTAAGAGAAATCAGGGGGAATGAAATTTCTATGATTTTTCAGGAACCGATGACCTCCCTAAATCCTGTTTTCAGCATTGGCAATCAAATGATAGAGGGAATTAAGCTTCATCTGAAAATGAATAGTAAGGAAGCAAAGGAATATGCTGTGGAAATGTTAAAAAAGGTTGGTATTCCGAGGGCAAAGGAAATCATGAAGGAGTATCCGCATGCGTTATCGGGAGGGATGAGGCAGAGGGTGATGATCGCCATGGCCTTGGCTTGTAAGCCGAAGCTTCTTATCGCGGATGAACCAACAACAGCACTGGATGTAACGATACAGGCACAAATTTTACATTTGATGAAAAACTTACAAAAGGATTCAGATACGGCTATCATGCTCATTACCCATGATCTTGGAGTTATTGCCGAGACTGCCGATCGAGTCATTGTCATGTACGCAGGGCAGGTCGTGGAGGAGGCCGATGTATTCACGCTTTTTAAGGAACCAAAGCATCCTTATACACAAGGGTTAATGGCGTCCATCCCTCATTTGGAATATGAAAATGAACAGCGGCTTGCCTCGATTCCTGGTTCAGTTCCAAGTTTGAAGAATATGCCGCAAGGCTGCAGATTTCATGCTAGATGTCCTAATGCCACAAAGCGATGCCAGCAGGAGCAGCCTAGACTTGAGCAAATTCAGGAAGGGCACAAAGTGAGATGCTGGTTAATCGAGGATGTTCAACCGGGTATGATTACTGGAATGCCAAAGGAGGCATTAGTCAAATGACCATCACGATGGAAAAGGGAACAAATCCTCTATTAAGAGTAGAAAAATTAAAAACCTATTATCCTATTAAAAAAGGGATCCTTTCTAGAACGGTTGGACATGTTAAAGCAGTGGATGGGGTCGATTTTTTCATTAAATCCGGTGAAACACTTGGATTGGTAGGGGAATCTGGCTGTGGTAAATCAACCATTGGAAAAACACTTGTAAGGCTTGAAAATGCATCAGAGGGCAAAGTCTTCTTTCAGGAGCAGGAAATTACGGAAGCAAATAGTGAAACGATGAAAAGTATTCGCAGGGACCTGCAAATAATTTTTCAAGATCCATATTCTTCTTTAAATCCTAGGAAGCGAATTAAGGATCTATTAGAGGAGCCGATGAAAATTCATCGAGTAGTGGAGAAAGAAAACCTCCATAAACGAGTGGATGAACTTCTTGAATTGGTCGGATTACCTAAGAGTTATAAAAATCGTTATCCTCATGAATTTTCCGGCGGTCAAAGGCAGCGGATTGGAATTGCTAGAGCCTTATCTCTTAATCCAAAATTGATCATTTGTGATGAACCCGTTTCTGCTTTGGATGTTTCGATTCAGGCTCAAATCCTAAATCTTTTAAAGGATTTGCAAAAGGAATTTAACCTTACGTATTTATTTATTGCCCACGGATTAGGTGCCGTGAAATACATCAGTGATCGAATTGCCGTCATGTATTTAGGGAAAATCGTTGAAGTAGCGAAAACAGAAGAAATTTTTCGTAATCCAAAGCATCCTTATACTAAGGCATTATTAAGCTCCTATCCTATTCCGAACCCTGAACTAAGGTCGAAAGAAAGAATCATCATACCTGGCGATGTGCCGAGCCCAGCAAATCCGCCGAGCGGATGCAGTTTTCATACACGGTGCCCCATCGCAACCGCGATTTGCCGGGAGCAAAGTCCGGTTCTTAAAGGGATGGAACATAGCGTTGCATGCTTTGCCATTAATGAAGCGTAAGAAGATACGTTTTAGAAGGAGGGGGCAAATTTGGTTCCATATATAATTCGCAGGCTATTAATTGCGATTCCAGTCTTATTTGGGGTTACGATTGTCAACTTTATCATTATTAATATGGCGCCAGGGAACCCGGTTGATATGTATGTTGACCCAAACACTTCACAAGAGCTTCTCAATTTACGGAAAGAACAATTAGGCTTGAATGACCCTTTATGGGTTCAATTTTTTCATTGGCTGGGTAATCTGGTGCAGGGCAATTTGGGCTACTCGTTTTCTACCTATGAACCTGTTTCGAAAGTGATTTTAGAAAGGATTGGCCCTACTTTTCAATTAACGTTTCTTGCCCTTATCATAGGGTTAATTATTGCGTTGCCAATCGGAATTATGAGTGCAGTAAAGCAATATAGCAAAATTGATTATTTGGCGACCGGTACTTCCTTTTTTGGGATCTCCATTCCGCATTTTTTCCTTGGCTTGGGTCTTATTTATATCTTCGCTGTACAATTACAATGGCTGCCTGCAGGAGGGATGTCGACCCTCGGGAGTGAAGATGATTTCTTCGATAAGATCAAGCATCTCATCCTACCGGTTATGGTTTTGGCGGTCGGAATTGCCGGTCAATACGTCCGCTATGTCAGAGCAAGTCTTCTAGAGGTACTGGGACAGGATTATTTGCGGACTGCCAGGGCTAAGGGATTAAAAGAAATCGTCATAACCAATAAACATGCTTTAAAAAATGCACTCATTCCGATTATCACGATTATCGGTCTTGAAATTCCTTTTTTACTTGGAGGGGCGGTTATTACGGAACAGGTCTTTCAGTGGCCAGGAATGGGACAACTTACCATCCAATCCATCATGTCGAGGGATTATCCAACTCTGATGGCGCTCAATCTTTTAACAGCTTTTATGGTTTTATTTGCAAATCTATTTACGGACATACTCTATTCGTTTGTGGATCCACGGATTAAATATAAGTAGGAGAGGAGGGATCGTTTATGCCGATGCTGGAAACTGGTATCAAAAATGAAGTGGAAATACCACCCATTTCCAATACAGAGCTGGGGAAGGAGGAAACACCTTTACAGCTTATCGTAAAACGCTTTATGAAGCATCGTTTAGCGGTGGCGGGGAGTATTTTTATGCTTTTCATTATCCTCGTTGCCATTTTTGCTCCTTGGATTGCACCAAAGGAACCCTTTCAGGTTTATGATGAATTTTCAGCGCCGCCATCCGCGGAGCACTGGTTAGGCACCGATCAAGTTGGACGGGATCTTTTTACCCGCTTGATCTATGCTTCCCGGGTATCGATGGTTGTCGGCCTTGGTGCCGTTTTGATTTATAGTATCATAGGTACGATTGTCGGGGCGGTTTCAGGCTACTTTGGAGGATGGGTAGATATCGTGTTAATGCGCTTAACCGATGTCTTCATGTCATTCCCAAGCCTGATGTTAATCCTTGTAGTCGTCAGTATTCTCGGACCTAATTTGTTAAATATTATCTGGATATTGGGACTTCTCGGCTGGCCGTCCGTTGCCAGACTTGTCCGGGGCAGCGTTCTTTCATTAAAGCATGTTGATTTTGTGAAATCTGGGGTGGTGCTTGGGTTAAGTACTCCAAGGATTTTATTTCAGCATATATTGCCAAATGCGATTGCACCTATTCTTGTCCAGGCAACGTTTGGAATAGCGGCTGCTATCATTGTAGAAGCATCGCTTAGTTTTCTGGGCATGGGGGTACAGCCGCCAACAGCGAGCTGGGGAAATATGCTGACTGATGCCCAATCCTTAACGGTATTAACCTCGCAGCCATGGCTTTGGGTTCCTCCAGGGATAATGATTGTTCTAGTTGTTTTAGCTATCAATTTTATCGGAGACGGGCTGCGTGATGCACTTGATCCGAAAACATTGAAATAGTTCTGTATAAAGCTAATCAAATATTTTATAAGGAAAAGAGGGACAGAGATGAGAATAGGGAAGGTAAGGTTTTTAACCATTTTTTCCATTGCTTTGCTGCTATTTTTAAGTGCATGTTCTGGTGCAAATGAAACATCGTCTTCATCAAAGGACAAAGGAAAGGGGAATACAGCTGCAAGTTTGGGTGATACCATTGTGGTGGGGGTTTCAAACGCCATAGGTACACTTAATCCGATCAACGCCCGTGATTTAGGAGCTATGACTCTATCATCGATTCTATTCGACCCTTTCTTTGAGCTAAACGAAAATATGGAATTCCAATTTAAGTTAGCAGAAAGCTTTGAAACAAAAGATAATCAAGCCTTTACAATTAAACTTAATTCAAAAGCAAATTGGACGGATGGAAAGCCTGTTACAACAGAGGATGTTAAATTCACCTTCGACACTTTAGCAAATCCTGCTGTTCAAAGCGTTGGCCTGAAAACTCTTAATATCATTGAAGGTTTAGATGATAATGGGCAGCTGCCTAAAGGGGAAAAAACGGTAAAAGGTATCGAAATAGTCGATGAGAAAACGTTTATCATTCATACAAAAAAACCGACTGACCCTAACTATATTAAAGGGAACCTAATCAATATCCGAACCATTCCGAGCCATATCCTAAAAGATAAAGATCCTGCAAAGCTTCATCAAGATCCATTTATGCTGAAACCGACTGTAACAGATGGTGCTTATACACTTGTAAATTTCAAAGGAGAAACACAGGTGGAATATAAAGCGAACCCTGATTATTACCGAGGGGCACCGAAGACTGAAAAGCTTTTCTTTAAAGTTGTGCCTCAAGCCAATATGACTGCACAGCTGCAAACGGGTGAAATTCATTTGAATTACCCATCCACTGGAGCCATTGCCATCCAAGATGTTGAAAAGGTGAAAAATATGGCGAATGTCGAGGCTGTAGACGGCAAAGGCTATGATTATCAAGAAATCTACATGAATACTAAAACATTTACTGATCCGAAGATGCGTCAAGCTATTGCCTATGCGATTAACCGACCTCAAATTGTTGACAAGCTATTAAAAGGTAAGGCTGAGATCATTGATGGGCCGTATACAAAACTCCACCCTTATTTTGATAAAGATATTAAGAACTATGAATATGATCCGGAGAAGGCAAAGAAGCTTATTGAGGAATCAGGCTGGGATAAGAGTAAGCCAATTCGCGTCAATGTTCCAATTGGCAACCAAGTTCGTGAACAATCAGCCGTTATTATAGCTGAGAATTTAAAAGCAGTCGGTTTAAATGTTCAAATCCAAAAATTTGATTTCCCTACCCATATGCAAAAAGGGGCAAAACATGATTTTGATTTAATGTTCCTTGGAATACCTTATCAAGTGGATCCTGATGTAAGTGCCTTCTATGGAACAGGCGGACCTTATAACTTTGCCGGTTATAGCAATCCAGAGTTGGATGAATTGTTGAATAAAGGAAAATTAGAACCAAATCCTGAAAATCGCAGAGTCATTTACAATAAAGTTCAAGAAATTTTACATGAAGACGTGCCTACTATTTCCCTTTATTCCGATTACTTGATGGGAGCCGTATCTAAAAAGGTAAAAGTAGGTTTACCAAAACAATTTGGTATGTTCTATAATGTTCAAGATTGGGTAGTACAAAAATAATAGCATTAGGAAGAGACTACTTTCCTTAATGAATGTGGTCTCTTTTTTTAGTTTAACTATATTTTAAATGAAGTTGTCGAGTAATCAATCATCTTTGGTATTATATATAGAAGAAATATGTCAAACAATTTTTATGGCTAGGGGGAGCGGCAATGTCAAAAATGATTTTTACCAATGGAAAAATCTATACGCTTGATTCGAATTTGCCATTAGTGGAAACAGTTGTGATTGAAAATGGCAGAATTATTGATTTAGGAAGTCATCACGATATGGTTCTTCAATGGGGAAGAGACGATGCTGAAATCATTGATTTACAGGGCAGAACAGTTACACCAGGTCTGATTGACAGCCACTTGCATCTCTCAGGTGTTGCTTTTAATCTTTTAGACCTCAATTTAACAGGAGTGAAGTCCAAAAGCGAAATGCTTAGGAAAATTGAGGAACGGGCGAAAACCGTTGCTCCAGGGACCTGGCTTGTTGGTATGGGCTGGGATGAAAATCTTTTCACTGAGGGCACCATTCCGACCATCGCGGAGCTGGATTATGTTGCACCGCATTGTCCCATTTACCTAAAGCGAATATGCACCCATGCATTTTTGGTGAATAGCAAGGCATTAGAAATAAGCGGGTACCATCCTTCTGTTGAAGTGCCGGTTGGTGGAACCGTAGTTATGGATCCAGTTTCGAAAAAGCCGAATGGTCTTCTGTTGGAATCTGCCTCCAAGCTCGTGACGAAAAACATTCCGGATAAAACTTACGAGGAATTAAAAAGTGGTTTGCGAAATGCCATGAATTTTGCCATTTCGAAGGGGTTAACTAGTGTACATACCAATGACCCTGCTTATTTAGGAGGGCTTGATCAAACGTATCGATTGTATGATGAGTTACTGAACCAGGAGCAAGTTGGATTACGGAGTAATCTCCTCATTGATTATCCTTTTCTTAAACGATTGAAAGAAAGAGAAATGCATGCTGGCTTTGGTAATGAGAGGCTCCAAATAGGGGCTATCAAAATTTTTGCTGATGGGGCCTTCGGCCGGAGAACAGCACTGCTTTCTGAACCGTATCATGACGCTCCAAGCGAATTTGGGGATGCGATGCTTGATCAGGATGCCCTATATGAGATTGTTAAGGAGGCCCGAGACTTTTCCATGCCTATTGCCGTACACACCATTGGAGACAAAGCGTTGGAAAATGTTTTAGACATCCTCGACCAGTTTCCGACAGTGGGCCATCGTGACCGCATCATTCATACCTCTCTGGTTCGTCCGGATTTAATCCGGAGATTAGCGGACAGGAGTCGAATTGCTGACATCCAGCCAAGATTTGTCGTAGGGGACTATCCATGGGTACGCGAAAGAGTAGGAGAGGTACGGGAGCAATATTTATATGCGTGGAAAACTTTATTGTCTGCAGACGTCTTGTGTGCGGGAGGTTCTGATGCACCAGTAGAGCCTGTTGACCCTTTGCTTGGTATCCATGCAGCCGTAACCCGGAGAGCTCCAGGACAAACACATGAAGGCTGGAATGCGAATGAAAAGTTATCTATGTTGGAAGCAATTAAATTGTTTACAATAGGCGGAGCCTACGCCACCAATGAAGAACATATAAAAGGAACCATCTCACGAGGTAAACTGGCCGATATGACTGTCTATTCCAAAAACCTAATGACAATGGAAAACCCAGATGAACTCCTCACAACTGAGATCGAAATGACCATCATAAACGGCGAAATAAAATACCATTAATGGTGTTATCAATGGTGTTATCAATGGTGTCAGGCACCATTCGTGGACATTTGTCCTCCTGGAGAGGACAAATGTCTTTTTTAAAATGTAAGCGCTTTATAAATTGTCTAAATATAAAAAATAGTCAAAAAATATTGACAGGGTTTTTTTTCGGTGGTAACCTAATAAAAAATTAATCTTAAATCAGTGACGAGAAGAGTAAGATTGCTCCTTGTTTCCTAGAGAGTCGACGTGTGGTGGGAGTCGATAGCAGGACCTTCTGAAGATCATCTCCGAGATGTATAGCTGAACGGAATCAGTAAGCTATACCGGCAAATTCCGCCGTTATATTGGAATGCGTACAAGTACGAGAAGCTAAGAGTAAAGTGCTGTACGTCTATCGAGAGCCGCAACGAAAGATTTGCTGCGGAAGTAGGGTGGTAACGCGAGAACAACTCGTCCCTATCCATATGGGACGGGTTTTTTGTTGTTTATAAACCATCATCACATGAGAAAAGATTGATGTTTGAATATGAGGAGGAACCGAGAAAATGAGTCAACAAGTAGATAAAAAAACGCTGAATGTAGAGGATATCATCATTGCAAGTCACACAATTAGGGACGTGATTTCGCCAACTCCTCTGCAATTTAACCATTTATTATCTGAACGGTATGGCTGTAACGTATATTTAAAGCGGGAAGACATGCAAAGTGTCCGTTCCTTTAAAATTCGCGGGGCCTATAATCGGATTAAAAAGCTAAGTCCTGAAGAAATGCAAAACGGAATTATCTGCGCAAGTGCAGGCAACCATGCCCAAGGAGTGGCTTACTCTTGTCATCTATTAAAAATTAACGGCAAAATTTTCATGCCAACCACAACCCCTAAACAAAAGGTAAACTCAGTGAAATTCTGGGGCAGGGATAGTGTTGAAATTGTATTAGTTGGAGATACCTTTGATGATGCTTCTGAAAAGGCGATGGAATGCAGCCGTGCTGAAAACCGAACCTTTATTCATCCTTTTGATGACTTTGACGTCATCGCGGGTCAAGGTACGGTGGCAGTTGAACTTCTTAATGATTGTCCAGAAAAAGTCGATTATCTATTCGGTGCAATCGGCGGCGGCGGGCTAATGGCCGGGGTAGGAACATACTTAAAGCACATCTCTCCTGAGACCCGTTTAATTGGTGTCGAGCCTGAAGGTGCACCTGGAATGAAGGAATCAATCGTAAAGGGTGAAGTAACTTCACTTGAAAAAATTGATCCATTTGTTGATGGTGCCGCGGTTAAAACAGTGGGAACTAATACCTTCAACATTTGTAAAGAAATTGTTGATGATATCATTGTTGTTCCAGAAGGAAAGGTATGTACGACCCTATTAACTCTTTATAACGAAAATGCTATTGTTGTAGAACCAACAGGAGCACTTTCCGTTGCGGCCTTAGATACATACGCAGATGAAATTAAAGGCAAAACGGTTGTTTGTATCGTCAGCGGCGGAAACAATGATATCGGAAGAATGCAGGAAATTAAAGAGCGCTCAAAGCTATATGAAGGCCTGCAGCATTATTTTATTGTCCAGTTCCCGCAGCGGCCAGGGGCATTACGTGAATTTCTATTAGACGTCCTAGGTCCAAATGATGATATTAGCCATTTCGAATATACGAAAAAGAATAATCGTGAAACCGGCCCGGCTCTGGTTGGAATTGAGTTGAAAGATAAAGACGATTACTATCCATTAATTGACCGGATCAAAACAAAGGGATTCGTTTATCGGGAAGTCAACAAAGATAGCACCTTATTTCAAATGCTTGTATAGCGATAATCCTGAAAAAAGTGGTTCAGTATAAACTGAACCACTTTTTTTTATTTAACCACACCCAAATAGCATCCTTATTGGAATATTTATATTAAATTGGTAAAAGTTATAAAAGGGTGGTGGTGATGTGTCTTTATTTCGAAATACTAAGAAAAGAAAATTAAACAAAATAAAAGCAAAACCTCTGGTTCCAAGTAAAGTAATGGAGGAGCACAGTGACACCCCAACCTCTAGTTCATTAAAAGAGACAGAGGAATTAATAAAGGAAATTTTGGGTGAAAATGATGACCTTGATATAAAATATTTCAAAATTTTCGGACAATACAATGCAGCACTTTTCTATTTCCCTAATCTAGTTAATATCGAAATCATCAATATCGATATTTTAAAACCCTTAATGTATGTTCCTGAACATTTGATAGGCAGAGAGAAGCCGCTCCCACAATTAATTGATTTGATTCTCAATGAAGCTTTATATCATTGTCAAGCACGAATAGAATCTAATATTGAAAAATTAATTGAGGTTCTGTTGCGCGGTGAAACAGTAATTTGCATCGATGGTATTCAAGAAGCCATTCATATCGGAACAAGGAGCATTGAAAAGCGATCCATTGCCCAGCCGGAAACAGAACAAGTTATTTTGGGTCCTCGTGAAGGATTTATTGAAAATATAGCAACGAATATTGCCTTACTAAGATATCGACTCCCTACAGCAGATTTCCAAGTAAAAACAATGAATATAGGTCGGCTTACCAAATCAACTGTAGCTTATTGCTATTTAAAAGGTATTGCTAACGAGACAGTCATAAAGGAAGTTGAAAAAAGATTATCTGAAATTGATATTGATGCGATTATGGATGTTGGCTATTTAGAACAATTTATCGAGGATAATCCTTTTTCGCCATTTCCGCAAACGCAAAGTACGGAAAGGCCTGATAGGACAGTGGCGAATTTAATAGAAGGCAGGGTGGCTATTCTTGTGGATGGTTCACCCTTTGCCTTAATGGTTCCTGTTGTGTTTAACCAATTTTATCAAACAACGGAGGATTACTCTTCCAGGTTTTTGATGGGCAGCTTTGTCAGAATGGCAAGGATATTAGCTTTAGTTTTCTCATTAGTGTTTCCATCCCTATATGTTTCCTTAATTTCTTTTAATCCGGAATTGCTGCCAACCGAATTTGCCGTTGCTGTGGCTGGCGGAAGAGCAGGAGTTCCATTTCCAGCGGTTTTTGAAGTTTTGATAATTGAAGTTGCGATGGAAGTATTAAGGGAAGCTACAGTTCGTCTTCCTAAGCAAGTAGGCGGTGCATTATCAATTGTAGGTGTTTTAGTTATTGGGCAGGCGGCAGTTGAAGCGGGGTTATCCAGCCCGATTACCGTAGTCGTCATTGCCATAACTACCATTGGTTCGTTTGCAACTCCAGCATATTCAGCCGCCTTTGCCCTAAGAATGCTCAGGTTTCCAATTATGATTATGGCTGGAATTTTCGGTTTATACGGAGTTGTGATTGGAATTATCTTTATCTTTAACCATATGCTGTCGTTAAAATCTTTTGGTGTACCATATATGGCTCCTGTTTCCCCAGAGGATTATCAAGGCGTAAAAGATGTAGTCTTTCGAAGTCCTTTATGGTGGATGCCAAAAAGACCGAATTTTCTCCACCCTGATAATCGGAATAGACTTAAAAAAAATAATAACACAGTCTTAAAACACAGTAAGATTGGCAATGATCAACGGGAGGGTTTGAATAATGGGGGATCCGAAAGAAATCACAACACTTCAAACATCGACAATCTTAATTAGTACCATTATTGGGGTAGGAGTTCTTCCACTGCCCTTATTTGCTGTGAGAGCAGGTGATACAGGTGCTCCACTTGTTACATTATCCGGTATAGCTTTGGCAGCTATTGGGTTATTTATAATCACTGTACTGGGAATGCGTCATCCAGAAAAAACCATCATCACATACAGCCAGGAAATATTAGGTAAATGGATGGGGAGATTTTGCAGTTTATTTGTTATTTTCTTTTTTTTAATTTTAACTGGACTTGCCTCGCGTGAATTTGGGGAAGTTGTGGTTTCTGCAGTCTTAAGAGAAACACCATTGGAGGTTACCGTCATAGTCATGCTTTTGCTTGCTTGTTTAAGCTGTCGAAACAACATTAACGTATTTTCGTATATTCACAATTTTTATGTTCCAATGATATTGGCACCTGCCATGATTGTAGTTGTTTTGTCATTAAAGAATGCCAATGTCCTTTATTTACGTCCTCTTATTGGCACAAATTTTTATGATATGTTTACGGGCATGTTAACAATCTCTGCGCTTTTTCAAGGTACTTTCATCATTACGATGATTATTCCTTCAATGAAAACGCCTAATAAAGCGTTGAAGGCAAGCTTTTGGGGCATATCTATTTCTGGTGGTTTATACCTCTTATTGGTCATTGCGACAGTTGCTGTGTTTGGTCCTGAAGAGATCAAACAAATTTTCTGGCCTACATTGGAGTTGGCCAGAACAACCACAGTGCCAGGCAATATTTTGCAGAGGCTGGATGTCATTTTTCTAGCGGTATGGGTAACTGCCGTTTTCACGACACTTTTTTCGAGTTATTTCTTTACCATTCATTCCATCAAGGAAATATGTCATCTTAAGGATCATAAAATGCTGAGTTACTTTATTCTCCCCTTTGTTTTTATTTTGGCCATGGTTCCCAAAGACATATTACAATTGTATGAGGTTATCCAATACGTAGGCAGAGCAGGCTTATTGATCACTATTTTTTATCCTGGCTCGTTATTATTGATAGATTTCATAAAGGGCTGGAGGAAGAAGAAAAGTGTTTCACAACAATTGTAAGCTTCGGCTGATTATTCTTTTTTTCCTTCTTTTCCCTTTATTATCAGGGTGCTGGGACAGTCAAGAAATCGAGCAGCGCGCAACTGTATTGGCGATAGGTATTGACGTTGTTGATTCGAAGGCGCCAAAAGAAGATGAAATTTCCCATTTAAAGAATCAATTTCCAATTCCAAACGAACAAATGATTAAATTAACTGCACAAATTGCCATCCCTGGCCGGATACCATTAGGTCCAGAACAAACTGGCGGTGCTGAAAAGCCCGTATTAGTCATGGAAGTGGTTGGTCATACGTTAGATGATGCTATTCTTAATCTTCAGCAAGAGTTAGCGGATAAATTATTTCTTGGACATTTACGGATAATCGTTTTAAATGAAAAGATTGCGAAAAGAGGCACACAGCGGTTTAATGATTTCCTTAAGCGCAATCCAGAAATACGTAGAACGGCTTCGCTAGTGGTTTCAAAAGAACCAGCAGCCAAATATATGAAATTGTCTCCAGAACTTGAACGCGTTCCATCACTTTATTTGGCTGACATGGTTGATAATCTTACAGCTCTTGGAAAATTCCCCCCAAGTTTTATTGGACTATTTTGGGCCATTCTTTCAAGTAAAGGTCAGGATCCAATCCTACCTTACTTAGCACTCAAAAAAGGATCAAATATTCAATTAAACGGCTTCGCATATTTTCATGGCGATCGCATGGTCGGCAAGACAAGCCCTTCGGAAATAGGAGTTTATATGTCTATCATTGGAATAAAAAAAGGCGGGTATGGAGCTTTTACAAAAATACCAGGAAAGGAAGAAATGGTATTGGTAAGGGCTGTTTCCAGAAATACCAAAATTAAGGTTAGAATAAAAGACGGCAACCCCCATGTTGATATTAAGGTTAGATACGAGAGCGAAATTGATGAAAAGTATAGTCCAACCATTTCCTTATTAAAATCTAAGATGATTAGAGATATCGATAAGCAGGCATCAAAAGACACCGCTAAATCCATCCGGGATTTAATTAAAAAAACACAAAAAACTAAATCAGATATCTTTGGTTTTGGGGAGCATTTTCGAGCAAAACTACCGAGTTATTGGAATGGAAAAATTAAAACAAAAGAAAATTGGGATAGGTTTTATAAAGATTTAACCTTTGATGTTCATGTAGAAACAAACATTCATCGAGTTGGTATGAAAGCAAAATAGCAGAGAGAAGGAAGTTGAATTTTGAATATTGGTTACTTAGGATATGTGATCACGTTACTTTACGTCGCAGGCGCTTTAATTCTGTTGACGGATGTTAAAGCATATAAGAATGCAAATCTAGAAAAAGAACAAAAAGCATCGAAGGTTTTAGGCTGGATAAACATCTCTCTTGGGTTTACCTTAATGAGTGTCAATTGGGTCTACAATATTTTTCTATGATTTGTATAGGCAACCCTTTATTTTTTAAAATATTTATCACTTAACAAATGGCCTATTTACTGTATAATAATATCTGTGCAAGTGGAGCATGTATAATTTATTGATTTATAGGCAATAGAATAGGCATTGAATCAAGAAGAAAGAGAGTGTTCAAAATGGGTCGTAAATGGAACAATATTAAAGAAAAGAAAGCATCAAAGGACGCAAATACGAGTCGTATTTATGCAAAGTTTGGTGTTGAAATTTATGTAGCAGCAAAACAAGGTGAACCAAATCCAGAATCCAATCAATCGTTACGATTTGTCCTTGAACGGGCAAAAACATACAATGTACCAAGACATATTATTGATCGTGCGATTGATAAGGCAAAAGGCGGTTCAGAAGAGAGCTATACCGAACTTCGTTATGAAGGTTTTGGACCAAACGGTTCAATGGTGATCGTCGATGCATTAACAAATAATGTGAACCGTACTGCTTCAGACGTTCGTGCGGCATTCGGTAAAAACGGCGGAAACATGGGTGTCAGCGGTTCTGTAGCCTATATGTTTGATGCGACTGCTGTTATTGGGGTGGAAGGTAAGACAGAAGAAGAAGTACTTGAGCTATTAATGGAAGCTGATTTAGATGTGCGCGACATCATCGAAGAAGAGGATCAAGTCATCGTATATGCTGAGCCTGATCAGTTCCATGCGGTTCAAGAAGCATTCAGAAGTGCGGGAATCACTGATTTTACGGTAGCAGAATTAACTATGCTGGCGCAAAACGACGTTACCCTGCCAGAGGACGGACAAGCAAAGTTTGAAAAAATGATCGATGCTTTGGAAGACTTAGATGATGTGCAGCAAGTTTTCCATAATGTTGATTTAGGCGAATAAGCTTTAATTGCAGACCCTTTTGATGGGTCTGTTTTTTATTTCTGATGTAATGCTCCTCCTATCAAACGGATTATGTTTTTCACCGTTGTGGTCGCTGAAGTAAATCATCACAGCCTCGGTCAAGAATTAGTCAGTGAAACATGGGAGTTTGAATTGTAGGGAAAAAACCTTAGTTTCCTTTTTATGGACCTATTCCCGGATTTTTATGACGTATTTTTAAATACTTATTACATAATTTTCTGTATTTATGACGTATTTTTCCGCAATTACTACGTATTTTTTAAAACTTACGACATTTACTGGATATTAACTGGAAATCCTTTCGATCCTTCAAAACTTATGACGTATTTTTAGCAAATTACGACCTATTTTCCTGCATTTACTACGTATTTTTTAAAATTTACGACATTTACTGGATATTAACTGGAAACCCTGTCGAACCTTCAAAACTTATGACGTATTTTTAGCAACTTACAACCTATATTCCCGCAATTACTCCGTATTTTTTAAAATTTACGACATTCATTGGATATTAACTGGAAATCCTATCGAACCTTGAAAACTTATGACGAATAATTAGCAACTTACGACCTATATTCCCGTAATTTCTACTTATTTATTAACATTTACGACATTTGCTGGATAACAACTGGAAATTCAACTTAAGTTCCAATACTTAGCCTACAACTGATACAACAAAAAATAGAACGCTTCGGAATAAATCCAAGCGTTCCTTTTATTACTAGCCTAATTGATTAATAACAAAATCGCCGATTTCATCAATTGATTGCTGCCCTTCAGGAATTTGGAAGGTTTGGAAGACATGCCACATATCATCCCAAACTTTAAAGCTGACTTCGACTCCCGCAGCACGGGCACGGTCAACAAGGCGGGCTGAATCGCTTAATAGGATTTCATCATTGCCGACATGGACCAGCATCGGCGGCAGACCAGATAAATCAGCATAGATTGGTGAAACAAGTGGATGACGTCGATCCAAATCTCCAATATATAAAGCAGGGACCACGCGTGAAGAATCAGGAGATAGCCAAGGGTCAACAGCTGCACGAGTTTCCATTGATTCACCTGTACCTTCCAAATCAGTCCAAGGTGACAGAAGAACAGCCAAGGCTGGCAATTTATCTCCCTCAGCCTTTAACGATAACAGTGTTGATAAGGTTAGACCGCCGCCTGCTGAATCGCCGCCAATGACGATTTGATCAGGAGAAATACCAGCAGAAATTAAAGAGCGATACACTTTAACCGCATCCTCAACCGCTGCAGGGAAAGGATTTTCTGGTGCAAGTCGATATTCAGGTACTAAAACACGAGCCCCTGTAGATCTTGAAAGCTTAGAAGCTAAAAAACGATGAGTGCTACAGCTTCCCATAATGTAGGCGCCGCCATGAAGGTAAAGAAATACTCGATCACTAACAGCATTTGGAGCCACTACCCATTCAGCCGGAATTCCTTCAATTTCTGTTTTTTCTACGCTAATATCGGATGCAACCGGAGTTAATCCAGATAAAGCCTCCAATCCATTTCTAGCTGTTTCAAGATTAAATTCTGCCGATTTGTTGGACGAAAAAGACCTTAAATATTGCCTTACTAACAAACTTTCTTGACTTGCCATTTCCTAATTGCCCCTTTCGAAAGGTATGTAAGTGTTTACATATATGTATTTCTCCATCATCCGTAAAAATCCTCCATTATTTAACAACACAAAAAAAGGAACCTACAGTTTAACGACGTAGATTCCTCTATTGAGATAAAATTTATCTTGGTGTTAACGGTTTAACCGAAATCGCTGGGGTAGTAGTGGTAATAATACAGCCATCCAACTGATCGGCTTTTAAAAATCCTAAATTTAGAGCGGCTTTGATTTTCACATCATCCGGCTTTTTCACTACTTGGATGAGGTCATTCATCTTTAATTCTTCTAATCTTTTAATTGTTTCCACTTCATGATATTTCTCCGTTTTCCGAATTTGCCTTTGCAGCTTATAGCCGCTGATGGTGATCTCGCCTTTATGGTCAATGCCAACTAAATGATTGAAATAACTTTGAAAAGCATCTTTTAATGCATTCATTTCGAGCTCGATTTCTTTTTTCTGTTTATTGAGTTCGTAATACCTGACTAACATCTCACCTGTAATCAAGGATTGTTTAACCAAAATCCTCGCCTCCCTACGAACGTATATTCTATTTTATGTTCAGTTCTGAAGGTTATGACAATTTTTGGGAGGTGAGGATTTATTTTTACATTTACCTTATTGGTTTTTCGATTCCACCATATTTTTCGCCGAACCATTTGCTGCGTTTGCGGGTTCAGCAAGGGTATTTGCAGTGATGTGGTCGGTAGTGTTTAAAGAATCATCTTTAGCTGCCAAGCTGTAAGTATGCAAACTATTAATTTGGTCTGCCGCCTCTAGAGGCGCTTCTTCGTGAGCATGTTTGCTGTCAGTCAAATTATCATCTCCATTTTCATTGGTTTAGGTTTCATGTATTAACATCCCCATTTCAAAGGAATATATAGGTATTTCATCCTGTTATTGTCGTAAAGATTTATGTCCATTTTTTACTATAGGCAAAGGAATAATTGCACAGCTTTTACAATAATATGAATTTATGAATTGCCGATTATTTTGCAATTCTAAGAATCTATAAGAATAGAGGTGGCGGCTTGAAAAAGATTTTTGGATTTGCCATTTTTATTATTCTTTTGATTGGTATAATCAGCGCTTGCAGCAAAGATGACAGCGAAAGCGCAAAGGAACCAGCGAAAGAATCTGCAAAACAGGAAGAGAGTAAACCGGCGACTGCTTTAGCAGGGGATGAAGTATTTCAAAAAAGCTGTATAACCTGCCATAGTTCTGGCGACATTACAGGTGGTCAAAAAGTACTCGATGCAAACAGAATCCATACTGATTTTAAAACGAAGGAAGATTTACAAGCTTTCATTTCAAAGAATATGCCAAAATCAGCCCCCGCTTCATTATCGAAAGAAGAATATGATGCTGTAGTAAGTTACTTATGGGATCAAAAATAATGAATACTTAAGTTGTGGTATAGTCCGAACAAGGTTCGGACTATTTTGATTTATTTTACAAAATCACAACAATATATCTTTCAATTTGATATACTATCAAATTGAAAGATATGCTTTTTAAGGGGGGAATAGGGGATGGAACAATCCATTTCGAAGGGGATAACTCGTTTAGAATGTTATCAACCTGAGAATCTGCATTTGTTTGAAAATTATTATTTGTCTCAGGAACAGTCCAGATTCACTGCACATCCAATAGATGCCATTCGCGCATGTGAAAATGAAGAAGAGCGTGTTCCCATATTGATTCTTTATAAAGATATGATTGCAGGTTTTTTCGTCCTCCATGGTTGGAATGGGGTGAAGGATTATTCTGATAATAAGCAGGCTCTGTTATTGAGAGCATATTCAGTGGATTCATCCTTTCAAGGTAAAGGAATTGCTCAGAGTTCTTTAGAATTATTGCCGGCATTCGTGAAAGAGCATTTTCCAGGGAAAAATGAAATTATCCTTGCTGTTAACCAAATAAATAACATCGCTCAGCATGTCTATAAAAAATCCGGCTTTATTGATGAAGGAATACGAGCTATGGGCCGGCAAGGACCAATGTACATTTTGCACATGAAATTATAGTTTTAAACCCCTTAACCATCTAGGAAAAGGGGTTTTATATTATTTTGATAACATCTTATCCAAGTATTTAATTATCGCTTCCCGTTTGCCGGAAATAGCAGTCTCTCTAGCTTGATCCTTTTTTAATTTATCAAGAGATTTTGTTAATACTTCCTGTTCGAATGCTTGAGGAATAACCACTACTCCATCGGCATCGCCAACGATGATGTCTCCTGGGTTGACTGCAGTACCGCCGCATGATATTGGAACATTAATTTCCCCAACTCCAGCTTTTCTGCTTGCAGCAACGGCAGTTCCTTTAGAGAAGACAGGAAAGTCCAGTTGTTTGATTCCAACGATGTCGCGTATTACACCGTCCACAACGATTCCGCTTATACCCAGAGTTTGTGCCATACCAACGACAAAATCTCCTGCAATCGCCCGATATTGATCCCCTTTTGCATCTACAACCAAAATATCGCCAGGCTTTGCTTCCCGAATTGCCTTTAGGAAAGCCAGGTTGTCGCCAACAGGAATTTTAACCGTGAAGGCTCGTCCAGTCAGCTTATATTCTTCCTTAAGCGGTTTAATTGAAGGGTGCAGGTTGTTTAATCCCTCCATAGCGTCTGAAATGCACGTTGTAGGAATATTTCGAAATTTATCGACGAACTGATCCATCCAAATTCTCCTCTCCATTTTCAAATCCTTTATCCATTATAAGGGATTTTTTTTGTGAGGAAAATAAAAAAAGAAAGTGGCTTAACCACTTTCCAAAGAAGGAAAACTTTTATGGGTAATACATCATATGAACAAGCATGGACTTGCATGTAGTGAACATGTCCATTTTAAAAAAATTTTTAGCAAATTTTTTGTATAAGATCAATGCTGTTATTTTTAGGAGAATTAACTTGTGAGGAAACCTCATAAGCCTCCATAAGATTTTGATCAAACGGTACTAGGAATTGATTTAAAAAGTTAGGATCGGAAATAGTGGGATTAAGCCAGGTATTTTCATCCTCAGGCTTTAAAATCACCGGCATCCGATCATGAATATCTGCCATTAAATCATTGGGAGTGGTGGTAATAACCGCGCAGGAGAAAATAGCTTTACCCTCTGGTGATTTCCATTGCTCCCAAAGGCCTGCCATCGCGAATAATTCCTCAGTTTTAAGTTTAATCCGCATCGGGGTCTTCGTTTTATCTTCATGACGCTTCCATTCATAAAAGCTATCGGCGAGGATTAAACAGCGTTTCTTCTTAAAAGCATTTCTGAAACTTGGCTTTTCAGCTAAGGTTTCAGCTCGAGCATTAATCATTTTATTGGCAATGGACATGTCTTTTGCCCAGGGTGGAATCAATCCCCATTTTAAAAATCCCATTCGGTTTGAATTTCCATCATTAATGACCGCCAAGACGGACTGGGAGGGGGCAATATTATAGCTGGGCGAAAATAATTCTTCTTCTAAAAAAGAATCGATCAAAAACCTTTCAATAATTTCCTCGACACTTGCAGTTAATGTGAACCGGCCGCACATACTCATCCCTCCTTAACTAATTACCATTATTTTACCTAAATAAGGATACTTTTTTCAAAATTTATCAAGTACTAGGAAAATTTAATCTATTAATTTTCTGAATATTTTGGTAAAATCATTTAGAAAATACTAAATAATTCAATTTGTTTTAAGGCATTAGAAAATTTGTCATAAAAGAAAGGGTATTGTGATTGTGAAGGACACATATCAAGAGCAGGTTGATAGTAAGAATCATTTAAGCCAACTAGCATCTGTTGGACAAATAGCTGCTGGTATTGCCCATGAAGTTCGAAATCCGTTAACGGCAGTAAAGGGTTTTTTACAACTCCTTGAACATGAGAACAAACTAGATTATGTAAATATTGCACAAACAGAATTGGATAATGCTTTAACAACTTTAAATAATCTTCTTCAAGTTTCTAAGCCGGATCAGGAGGAAGAAGAAAAACAATCTTTTCACCTTGCAGTAGAGCTTGAGTCCATCCTTAATTTATTTCAAGACAAATTATACCATATTCAGGTAGTCACTCAATTTAAAGATACGGACAGTACGATTTATGGGAAGAAAAATCAATTTAAAAAAGCTTTATTCAATCTGATAAAAAATGCCATTGAATCAATTGAAGGGAAGGGAAAGTTAACGATTAGCCATTTTGCCGTTCATGATGAACTCATAGTCAGTATTATAGATACCGGAGTTGGAATCCCAACAGAAAAATTGTCATTACTTGGTACTCCTTTTTATACCACAAAGGATCACGGAACAGGTATGGGATTAACTCAAGTATTTTCAGTGGTTTATCAGCATGGGGGGAAAATTAATATAGACAGCGAGGAAAAAAAAGGGACAACCTTTACAATTCGATTGCCCAAACAATTTAACTTACAAAAAAGAGGTGTGAAAAGGTTGGAGCTTGATGTGGAAGAAAATAGCACGTTAAAGGATTTTTTTGTCGCTAATCGAGCAAAATTTGAAAATTGTTTATTAAATGAAGCTATTAATGTGAGAGATAAAATTGAAGAAATACATACATTGGGTAATATTAATCTTTTAAATAATGCACATAAACTAGCCATGTTTGTCGTAGAAGGACGAGAGCATGAATTAATCTCCTTTGCGAAACAGGAAGGTGTGGCATGGGCAAGGTATTCTTTAACAATTGCTTTTAAGCTTGAGTGGGTTCAAGCCATTCGAAGAACATTATGGGATTTCCTTTATAATTACAAAACAGGCACGAATTCCATGTCAGATTTAGAGGAATTCTTCACCCTTGAAAAAAATATTAATCAAATGATTGATCAGTTTCTAAACTATTTTTTCATCAGTTATACTAAATATAAAGATGAACTGCTAGAATCGCAAAGAAAATTAGTAGAAAATCTCTCTGTTCCGATCATCCCAATCTCCTCTAATATATGTATTCTACCGCTCATTGGACAGATTGATAGCTACCGTGTTTCAACAATTGAAGACAAAGCCATTTCAGAGATTGGAAATTCACATATCCAAACACTCATTATCGACTTTTCGGGTGTTGCTCAGATGGAGTCAGAAGTCGCTCGTTCGTTAATGAATCTTATTAATGGCATAGCGATGATGGGGTGTAAAACGGTCGTAACCGGTTTACGTGGAGAAATCGTCAAGATGTTGATTCATTTGGGCATAAATTTGGACCAGGTTGCGGATTTCAAAGGGACACTACAATTCGCTTTGAAAGATTATCTGGCAGTGAACAATGCCTAAAAATATATGAAAAAGGAGATCCCTTTTGTAAGGTTAGGGATCTCCTTTTGTTTTACCGTGATCTTCGCGCAAAGTCAACAAAGCGGAATTTATCAGGACGGTGCCTTGATTCTGTGTATTGAAAAAGGCTTGCATCATCTAAATAGACATAGTTTTTGATTACAACGATATTATGAAAGCCCTCCAAATCCAGTAGGGTCCGATCTTCATTGGTAGGTTCTTCCACGACAATTTCTTTTCTGGCAAAACTGATGGTCATGTTTAAGTCGTTTTCGAGATACTGATAAATCGAATCCGCACAAATTTCCTCCGTTAAATGGGGAACATACTTTTTACCTAAGAAGTCTTTATCTAAAATGATTTTTTCTCCGCCCATTTCCCGCGTTCTAACAACTTTCCAAACGAGGTCCTTGCTTGAAAGGTGAAGTTGCTGGCGAATATAGGTTTCGGGTTTGATTAAGGAAAACTCATTTACAATCGTTTTTGGTTTTCGGCCCATTTTTTGTGCCAGCTCTTTAAAGCTGACCAAGCCCGAAACGGGAAAATCAAACTTCGAAAGATCAATCACAATCGAACCTTTGCCTCTAACTTTTTGAATATATCCATTTTGCGACAGCACATTCAACGCCTTTCTAATCGTTTCCCTGGAGGTATTGAATTGTTCGGATAATTCATTCTCAGAAGGGAGGAGCGTCTGGGGTGGAATTTCGCCGCTCTTTATTTGCTCGACAATGGTGTTATAAATGGTTAGATACTTGTTCGTCATGTTGACCTCTCCGTTCATTTTTTCAGGTAATACACGAGCGACTCATATGGCCGCAGTTGGATTTCCCTTTTTAATGAAGGGGAATCTGTATAGTTTGAGATTAACATTTCACTAATATAATCATCAAGATGCAAATGGGCAGGGAGGGTGATCAATTTTTCGTTCCCATAGAAATTGTTTATGACTAGTAATTTTTCCGGCCCGTTTTCTCTTACGTAAGCAAATATTTCTTCATCGCGATCTAAAATTAACTCGAAATTGCCATCCGTGATCACATCATATTCTTTCCTAAAGTGAATTAGCTTTTGATAGTGATAGAAGATGGAAGTCGGATCCTGAAGTGCGTTCTCAGCATTAATCTCTGGATAATTTGCTGCTATTTCAATCCAAGGAGTTCCCGCCGTAAACCCTGCATGAAAACTACCATTCCACTGAACAGGAGTTCTAGAGTTATCCCGGGATTTTTGTTTAAGGACTTCGATAATTTCTTGTTCATCCAGGCCTTCATTTTTCTTGATGTTAAAAATATTTATCGATTCAACATCGCGGTATTCGTCAATCGAATCAAAGTCTGGGTTAGTCATTCCGAATTCTTCACCTTGATAAATATAAGGGGTTCCTTGCATCATATGCAAAGCCGTTGCCAGCATTTTGGCCGACTCTTTGTGATATTTTTTATCATCACCGAAACGGGATACCACACGAGGCTGGTCATGGTTGCACCAGAAAAGGGCATTCCAGCCGCCGCCTTCATTCATTTCCAGCTGCCACTTAGAAAGAATTTGCTTTAAAGCCTGAAAGTCAAATTCCGCCTTCGTCCATTTATCCCCATTCGGATAGTCTACTTTTAAATGGTGGAAACTAAAAATCATGTTTAATTCTTCACGATCAGGGTTGGTATACCCAATACAGTTATCAATGGACGTTGACGACATTTCACCAACGGTCATGATATCGTATTTTGAAAAAACCTTTTCATTCATTTCATGAAGAAACTCATGAATCCGCGGGCCATCCGTATAAAATTTGCGTCCGTCACTTGCATCCTGAGGAAATTGCTGGTCCTTGGAAATAAGGTTTATTACATCAAGCCGGAAGCCGTCGACACCTTTTTTAAGCCAAAAATGCATCATTTCATATAAAGCACTACGGACTTGCTCGTTTTCCCAGTTTAAATCCGCTTGGGTGACATCGAATAAATGAAGGTAATATTGCCCTGTTGCCTTATCATATTCCCAAGCCGAACCGCCAAATTTTGATTCCCAATTTGTCGGAGGCATGCCGTTTTCGCCATCCTTCCAAATATAGAAGTCCCTGTAGGGGTTATCCTTGGAGGATCTTGCTTGTTTAAACCATTCATGTTCGGTTGACGTATGGTTGATGACAATATCCATAATGATTTTAAGCCCGCGTTTATGAGCTTCCTCGAGTAGCCGATCAACATCTTCCATTGTTCCATATTCTTCGTGAATGCGGTAGTAATCACTTATATCATAACCGTTATCACGCTGTGGAGATTGATAAATAGGGGTGAGCCAAAGTACATCGACACCTAGATTTTTTAAATAGTCGAGTTTCTCGATAATACCCTGTATATCCCCTGTACCATTTCCTGATGTATCATAAAAACTTTTTGGATAGATTTGATATACCACTGCATTCTTCCACCATGATGTTGCCATTTCAAACACCCACCTAAGATTTTTTTGATTCTAATGTCAAAAAGGAGGGAGTCTGTCTCCCTCCTAATGGAGTTTTATTTTTTTAAAGGAAACTTTTTAACACCTGTTTTTGCAAAGATGTTCGTTAAAATGAATGGAACTACAATCGCAATCAACATACAAATTGCAAACATCGCCATATGTTTTGGCTGGATTGATAAAATACCAGGCAAACCGCCGACACCAATGGAGTTAGCCATTACACCGCTTGCTACAGATACAACGCCCGCAATCATAGAACCAATCATTGCAGCAAGGAATGGGAATCCGTATTTTAAGTTGATACCGAACATTGCAGGTTCTGTTACACCTAAGTAACAAGAGATGGCTGCTGGAATGGATACTTGCTTTTCTTCCTCATTTTTACGATTAATAAAGATCATGGCAAGAACGGCTGAACCTTGAGCGATATTGGAAAGGGCAATCATTGGCCAAAGGTTTGTTCCGCCAAGTTCACTCATCAATTGAAGGTCAATCGCATTTGTCATATGGTGTAAACCTGTAATAACAAGTGGAGCATAGGCAAAACCGAAAATCGCTGCGAATAACCATCCAAATGCTGAAGTTAAGCTAGAGTAAACAACATGAGAGATACCAGAACCGATAGACCAGCCTATAGGGCCAAGAATCGTGTGAGCAATTAAGACAGTCGGAACTAATGCAAAGAATGGTACAACAATCATAGAGATTGAGTTTGGAACAATTTTACGTAATCTTGTTTCCAGGAAGCCTAATACTAAACCAGCTAAAATGGCAGGAATAACTTGTGCTTGATACCCAATCATTTTAATGTGGGCAAAACCAAAATCCCAAGTAGGAATTTCTTTTGCACCGGCAACTGCATAAGCATTTAATAATTGCGGTGATACTAGGGTAATACCTAGAACAATACCGAGGATTTGAGACGCACCCATTTTCTTCGCAACTGACCAGGTGATTCCAACTGGAAGGAAGTGAAATATTGCTTCCCCAATCAGCCATAGGAAGGAGTGAACACCTGCCCAGAACTGGGATACTTCAATAATGGTTTTCGTGCCGTTATCTAATAATTTGATGTCACCGATTACATTTCGGAAACCAAGGATTAAACCTCCGACTACTAGGGCAGGGATTAATGGTGTGAAAATTTCCGCTAAATGACCCATCATACGCTGAATCCAGTTTTGATTTTGCTTTGCTGCTTTTTTGGCTTCTTCTTTTGAAGTTCCGTCTACACCGGCTATTTTGACAAATTCGTTGTAGAAGCTTGAGACTTCATTTCCAATGATTACTTGGAACTGGCCTGCTTGGGTAAATGTACCTTTTACTAGTCCAATTGACTCAATTTCTTTTACATCGGCTTTGCTTGGGTCATTGAGTACAAAACGCATTCTGGTTACGCAATGGGTGACGGCTGCTATGTTTTCTTTACCGCCAATGTGTTTCAATAAATCTTTTGAAGGATCTGTGTACTTTGCCATTTGACTTCCCCCTGGTGAATGGGAATAATCCCAATTCTAATTATTTTTTTATTTAGATATACAGATGTTGAATACCCTTTCAAATCAAGATTCAGCAACCTGTATATACAAGTTTTGATGACGTTTTCATTCTAACTTGTATATACAAGTTTGTCAACGAATTATTTTTAAAAGAAAAAAACAATTAAGCCTTTTGAACCACTTTTACTCTTTACAGCTTTGAAGTGTTGAAAGAATATTAAGAAAATGGTAAAATAAAGATGTTTAAATTCTTCTGAGTTTAGACCTCCTAATGTGAGAGCTTAGCCTTGACCACTAAGTTCTCGTTGGAACCTTTGACTTTTGTTCAAAGGTTTTTTTTTGCTTCCAGGGACTTTTGGTAAAATGAGCAATAACGCTTTATTCATTTATTGGAGGAATGCCACCTGTGAAATTAAAATCGATTCATCACTGGGATGAGAAGATATGGGAAATAGTCAGTCCTATCTATCATCAAGCATTTGCTGAGAAGGGAGCTAAACCTGAAAAAATTATCCGTAATATGTTTCGGAAAGAAATTTGCTTTTTACATATTGGTTTGGTCGGTGACCAAGTTGTATCGATGGCGTTGACTGGAAAGCTGAAGGGTACCCAAGCCATGCTGATTGATTACTTGGCAGTTCAACAGGATTGTCAAAATCAAGGGTATGGACTAAAAACGATTCAGTATATTAAGGAATGGTCACTAACCACAGGATCTTTCGATAGTTTGGTCATTGAAGTGGAATCTGAGGCAACACCCGAGAATTTGGCAAGAATCCATTTTTGGCAAAAGTGCGGCTTTATTCTAACGAATTACATCCATCACTACATTTGGGTTCCTGAGCCGTACCAAGCGATGTTTTTGAAGTTATCGAATGATGCTGAAATACATGCAGATGGGAAGCTGCTTTTTAAATATATAGGCCAATTTCATAAAGCTTCATATCAGGGTTCTTAGTAAGAATTTATGTATAGAAAAATGGGCAAATAGAAAAAATAGTATATTGTTGACTTAAAACATTTGTTCTGATAATAAAGGAATTTTACTTATATTGATCGAATCATAAAAGTAGTATTAATTTTTAGAGGAGTGTTCAATTTGAAAGGACAAGCTACACCATATTTAATGTTTGATGGCAATGCAAAAGAAGCATTAGAATATTATCGGGAAGTATTTAGCGGGGAAGTTTTAAACTTGCAAACGTATGGCGAAGCTGATTACCCGACACCACCTGAGGCAGCGAACCGAATTATTCATGCGCAATTTAAAAAAGACGATTTATTTTTAATGGCTTCCGATGCTTTTCCAGGCAATCCGGTGACAGTCGGAAGCAATATCTCATTGGCAATTGAATTAGAGAGCGAAGAAGAAATTCAAAAAATTTATAACGCACTGAGTGAAAAAGGTACCGTTTTTATGGAACTGCAGGATACTTTTTGGGGTGCAAAATATGCAAAAGTGAAAGATGCATTCGGAATCATTTGGGACTTGAATCATCCGAAATCTTAAAAATCAAATGTAAAGCAAATAAGAAATGCCATTCGCTCTTGAATGGCATTTCTTTTTTAAGGCTATTTTCACAAAGAATGTTGTTTATCGTTAAGTTTCATCCACCCGTACAATATGATTCTTCGTGGCATCTTTTCGTAAGAACATTTGCGAAAATTGCCTGGAAACTTTGTAAACGACTCCTAATAAGTTCCAAGAGCAACAAAGATTACGAAAAGAGCCTTTATTAAAGGGTCAATCTAAAAATCTGTCTTTCCATTCCGGCAAAGGGACCAGGCAGCTTTCTTTTTTACCAAACCATTTATAACGATTATTGGCAATGACCCCATAGACGAAATCTCTGAAGGGCTTAGGGATGACTATAAAGAGTGAAAATAATCGCCATGTACCTCTCAACTTCATACAAACTTTTAATGCAGCAGTCGACTTTAGATAGGGTTTATTGTTCTCGATGAGTACAAAGCTATTCATAGCGGTATTTAAGCCGTATTGTTTCAGAAGTTTTTGACCGGTTTCACCTTGGAGTGAAGCAAATTTAAATGATCTATTGGTATCTCGTATTAAAATAAATTGCACACTATTATTACAAAGATTACAGACCCCATCAAATAAAACAATCCGTTCCACCATTTCACCAACTTCATCTCAGATGGCTCCATCATATCACAATATCATACTAGTCCTGAATGATTTTATTCTTGCTACACGTTTAAACAATGGTAAAATTTAATTAGGGAAATATTAGCAGAAAAAACAGATCAGGGAGGCCGAAATTCTTGTGGGAAAATGAGTTTACGAGATTGTTAAAGGTTAAATATCCAATTATACAAGCGCCAATGGCAGGGGGGATTACATCTTCTGAGTTAGTGGCAGCCGTTTCCAACTCTGGCGGCCTTGGAATGATTGGGGCTGGCTATATGAGTCCTGAACAAGTCCGGCTTCAGATTAAAGAAGTTCAGCAGCTAACTGATAAACCATTCGGGGTAAATATATTCGTACCTGCAAAATATGAAGCTGATGATGAAAGGCTGCATAACGCCAAATCCTTATTACAGCCAATATTGGAAGAACTAGGTGTTGAGGATACAGTAGTACTTCCAAGCTTTGAGGAAGATCTACAAAGTTTTCATGAACAACTAAATGTTATTTTGGATGAAAAGGTGCCTATTTGTTCCTTTACTTTTGGCATTCCACCGCTTGATGAGATTAACAAACTTAAGGAAAACGGGGTCGTCTTAATCGGAACAGCCACAACGGTATCAGAAGCCCTTATCAATGAAAAGGCAGGAATGGATGCTGTTGTCGTCCAAGGAACAGAAGCAGGGGGGCATCGCGGGACCTTTCATACTGAAAATAAACATAGCTTAATAGGCTTAATGTCCTTACTCCCGCAGGTGGCTGACCAAATTAGCATTCCGATTGTCGCCGCTGGCGGAATCATGGACGGAAGAGGATTGATTGCTGCGAAATCCCTTGGTGCACTTGGAGTCCAAATGGGTTCTGCTTTTCTTGTTTGCGAAGAGAGCAGTGCAAACCAAATTCATAAAGAAGCGATTATCCAAGCAACTGAAGAACAAATAGTTGTTACCAAAGCCTTTTCAGGAAAAATGGCTAGAGGGGTAAACAATCGTTTCATTGAAAAAATGTCCAGTTATGAAGATGAATTGCCAGACTATCCGATACAAAATGAATTAACTAAAGCGATAAGAAAAAGCTCAAGCGCAAAGGGAAATCCCGAAAATATGTCCCTTTGGGCTGGTCAAAGCCCGAGGCTGGCTCGGAAATTACATGCTAGTGACCTGATCAATCAGATCCTAAATGAGGCGGAAATAGTACGCTCAAAACTATAAATCGCTTAAAAAAACTTCAAATTTTGGGGGTGATGACAGCGTGAAAATATATTTGAAGAAAGCACCCTACTTGCTTTTCCTGTTGGTGATTCCGCTTCTTGCCAAAATATATCAATTATTAAATCTCGGTGCGCAAAAGGGGCTGGACCTTTCAACACCCCTTGATCATGCGATTCCGTTCGTATCGATTTTTATCATTCCGTACATTTTATGGTATGGATACATCTTTTGTTATTTAGTCTATTTTTGTTTTAAGGATACTAAGGTGTATCTCAAAACCCTAATATTAATCGTTGTTGCGGAGTTTATCTGCTTCATTATTTATTTCTTTTTCCAAACAACCGTACCGAGGCCCAGCCTTGAAGGGAATGATCTATTAACCAGTATGGTTCAATGGATCTATAAGAAGGACCGTCCCTATAATTGTTTCCCTAGTATACATGTACTTACCACATTTGCGGTAATGCTTGCTTCACTTCATATAAAAAATAAGCATCTGATAAACAATTTATGTATTCATATAACAGGTGGGTTGATTATCATTTCGACACTGTTTGTCAAGCAGCATGTTATTTTTGACATGATTGGCTCTATGTATCTGGTTTCCTTTTTATTTGGAATATCCTTTGAACGCTTATATTTACGTGTGCCCAATAAGTCCGAGACCGTTTATGTGGAAAACAAATAAAATTCCTTTAAAAAGAGTGTCGTTTTAGACACTCTATTTTTGTTATTGAATTAATAAGCTTGTTTCATTCAGTGCCAAAAATAATTTGAGGATTCTATGTCATATGAACCGTTTTTATATGCTGGAGATTTACATAAACTGGGTCTTCTTTTGCGCTAATTAATTCAACAAAATTATTCTTGATTCCTTGGATTTTCCCTATTACATTCTCATTTTCACCAATATTGAATACAATCAGCTCTCCCGTTAATTTTTCAATTTGGACTTCAAACGATCTGGCAAAGGTTAGGTTGCTAGGGTTTACTGGAAGATTAGCATTGCTCAATCCATAAGGTCGTTGATTGTTTGTATATGGAATCAACCACTTCAGATGGTTAAGGGAAATAAACATCGTTTTATAAATGGGGGAGTAGAAAACAAAATAGTTATTCATAATGCTAATAATATAACCATGGAGTGCTTGTTTACTAGTAACATAAATTTCTGTGAAAATGCCCTTTGCTGCTGTTAAGGTTTTTCTTAATGAAATTTCTTCATTATGATTGTATATTGGCGTCAAATCTTCATTCAGGTTAATTTCATCTATTTCATCCTGTTTCAAAAATTGCCAGTTTTGACAATGAATGGTTGGAATGTAAAGGTAATCATATCCATTGAAAACAACCCATAGATCACTGCCGATATCACAGAGTATTCCGCTTATAAATTTCTTTCCGGAGATTTCTAGTTTAATATATTTACCGATATTGTCTTTTAAATTCATCAACTCACATCCTTTCCTCTAAATTTCAATTTACAAAAAGAGCTGGGTTGAAACGGATTTGCGATGAATTGAAAATATTTCATACCCACTCTTTTTTTGTAAATATCTTAGGATGTTTAAAGGTTCAGTGAAATCGTAGTGATTTTTGGGATATTTCATAAATGGTTTCATAAGCTATGAATCTGCGAGTTAGAATCTTGTCTTATTGCTTCTATTTGGCCATCCTGAGAAGAATGAAGTTCTTTCCATTTCCCTTGGTGTTACAGGTTCACCTGAAAAACGGAAACCTCTGACTGGCTGTTCCACTTTTCTTGTTTCATCCTTTTTATTCTGAGCGGGTTCATTCTTTTTCTCTTCTGCAGCCTGTTTAGGTATAGTTACGATTTCTTTAGATTTATAAACTGGTGCACTAGGTTCTTGTTTTTGCGTCACCTGAACTTCTTTTGCTTCTTTTACTACTTTGGCTTCAGTTACTACTTTTGCTTCTTTTACTACTTTGGCTTCTGTTACTACTTTTGGTTCTGTTACTACTTTTTGGGCTGCAGGTTTTTCTTCTTTGATGTTGGTGTTTTTGTTCTCAACTGCTCGTGGTTTTTCCTGATTTTGGATGTTTTCCACTGCCCGTTGTTTTTCTTGCTTTTGGATGTTTTGAACTGGTTCTTCTTTATTCTTTCTGATTTCATTGTTGATTTTTTGAGTTGTTACTTCATTTAACTTTTTAGTAACATTCTTAATGGATTGAGACCAAACTTTTGTTTGTGGTTCTTTTTCCTCGGAGATAACTTTAACGATCTCTTCGGATTTTTTCTCTTCTTTACTTTCATTAGATGAAGAGGCCACTGTTTGTTTTGAAGATTCGGTGGAAGCCACTTGTGCGGTTACTTTCGCGTTCTTTTCCTTTGTATTGTCTTCTGCTTTTACATTATCCTGTTTTTCTTTTACATTATCTTGTTTTTTAGATTGATTGGAGTTGGAGTTTTCATTTTCTTGGATAAAACCTTTTAAAATATTTGAAATATGGGTTAACTTAATTAAAATCCTTTCTTCACCACTAATCAATGTAGCATAATCAGAATTAACATGGCTTAATATACCGTTAAAGGACCGCTTGTTTAAGCACAAAATTGTTACCCAGGATTGTTTCAATGAATTCAATACTTCCGTTAAGCTTTGTGTTTTTAAGAATTCAGTTTCTGTTTCCTCGCCTTGAAATTGTTTCGTATTCTTCGTGATTGCTTGAACCTGATCGAGACTATAATAATAGATGTAGTTGTTTTCATTTTCTAAAATGACATGATCGGGTTCGACTCCAATAAGTTTTCCTTTATATACTTCTTCACCTACATATAGATTTACGTTGAAGCCCAGTAATAAATCTAATGTAGACGAGAAATTTTCTGTACCCATTAAATAATCCTCCTTTTATAATGTTGTCGCTTCTCCTTCGAGAAGCGACAAGGATGTTATCTTTTTTTATTTTGCATACTGGCTTTTTGAGGATTCAGACTTTACGACACGTTGTTTTGATTGTTGTTTATCAGAAGAAGACATTTTTTCTTGGCTGCTTTGGTTATCTGATGCTTCTTCCTCCGCCTTTTCAATTTTTAATCCATAGCTGATATTACGGATATGGAACATGGAAAGGCGAACTATTTCCTCTTTATTGATTAAGGAAACAAAATCATTATTAATATCGCTTAGGACTCCTTCTAATTTTTCTGGACCTCCGCGGTTGATTTTGACCCATTGGAACTTTAATGCATCTAACAGGCCATGGAAGCTGTCTGCTTCTTTGAACGTGAAGCCTTCAGGCACCTCAATGTTAAATTCTAACTGTTCCTTTGCATTCTCCGTCACACTTTTAATATGATGAGTGTTGTAGTAAACGACACCTTCATCTTCTGTGAGAAGAACTAAGTGATCCTCATAAACGTCCATTAACTTTCCGATTCTAGATTCTGGACCACCCCGGTCAATTTTAATTATTTTCCCGACCAAAGACTTCATCATGTCTTTATTCATAAAAGTTTTTTCCTCCTTTAAATTAAATAAACATTTACACTACATCAATATGTATCACGGTGTGTTGTTGTACTAAACAAGTAGCCTTTTTTTATCGATTTTGAAAAAAATAGGCAAAAAAACGTATATGATATTTAACTATATATTCAATTCAAGAAATGGAGCTTGTCATCTCTAATTGGAAAAGGGAGATATTAATAAACTTATTCTTTTCTTTGGATTTTGGTTAGCAAGTATAGCCAGTAATTAGTCGGTCATAAACTAATACAGTATTTTAATTAATTTATAGAAAAAAAGGATTCTCCTACACAAAATGAACTCCTATGGAATATCTTCTGTTTAGGAATAAAAAAACGTCTGCTCATAAGCATTCCTTCTTTCTCATATTTATAAAGAATGATTGGATAATTTTAAACTATATAAAAAAATATGAAGAAAGGAGCAGGAGATGAAAGAACTTTATTTAAATGAGATTAGCCCGATAATTGGTGGTGTATTGGTAAAGGGAGAGGGTAATCCTCTCATAAAAAATGTAGTTACGAAACCTTCAAAGGTCGGCTCTAATACCCTTCTCATCGACCTATATACAAAATCTAAAATTGACTCTAATGTATTTAGTAAATCAACTCCTGTAATTGTTATAACAGAAAAACCAAAGGATTTTTCCCGCTTTGGAGATGGAATTACGATAATTAAAGTGGATGACATTGAAGCTACTTACTGGAGGTTCATTGATTATTATCGAAGTCTTTTCAGTATTCCGATAATTGGAATTACTGGTACTGCAGGAAAGACAACAGCGAAGGAAATGCTTAAACATATCCTTGAAAAACGTTATACAGTCCAAGCAACCTATAAAAGCTTTAATGGAGGGCATCGAAGTCACAGATATTTACTTGGAATTAATGAGAATACTGGAGCAGCTGTTATTGAAATGGGTGTAGACTACCCTGGTGATATTCTGGATTATTTGAAATATTTTCGTCCGAATATAAGGATGATATTAAACATTGATGTCTATCATTTAGTGGGTTGTAAAACACCTGAACGGTATTTGAAAGCAAAAGCCGAAATTCTTCATGATTTAGATCCAGTGAATGGAACACTGATCCTAAATGGTGATGATACGAACATAAAAAAGATTGATGTAAGTAAGTTTACAAAAATTATTCAATATTTTGGCTTAAGTGAGAGCTGTCACTACCGAGCGGAAAACGTGACTTCCGACTCTAAAGGTATTCGGTTTACACTACACCATCAGAATCAATCCTATCCTGTCTTCGTACCTGGAAGAGGAAAACATAATGTATATAATGCACTTGCTGCCATTGCTGCTGCTTCGAGCGCAGGTGTAGAAATAAAAGAGGCCTGCGAAGAATTGGCCACGTTCAACCATATGATTGAACATTTGGAGTTCAAGAATGGGGTGGGAGGAGCAACGATCATTGACGATACGTGGAATGTAACACCCATTTCCATGACATCAGCCCTTCAGGTATTGGATGAAATATCAGGTTCCAAAAGAAAAATTGCGCTTTTAGGATATATGCCTCAGCTTGGCGATGGAGATTATGCACAGCAAGAGTATGCCAAGATGGGTGGCAGGGCATTAGATGCCAAGTTGGATTTACTAATTGTTATTGGCGATCAGGCAAAAAAAATTGGAAGTCGAGCAATAGAACTTGGGATGGACCCAAGTAATGTATTCTTTTCTAACGATGGGAATGAACTCTATCAAATTCTTCAACCCTATTTGAACCAGGATTCGATAATACTTCTTAAACTTCCCCATCGAGTTATGATTCAAGATTCATTTCAAGAGCTAAAATCAAAAATCATTGAATCATGAGGGGGGGAACGGTATGAAACCTCTATTTCTCCAAGATATTCTTGAACAGATAGGCGGTACCAATGTTAATGGGTCGAGGAACCCTTTGATTCGGAATGTTGTTTATCGACCTAAAAAAATAAAAGACTTTACCCTACTTTTTTATCGCTATCATGATATGAAAATTGAAAAGAAATTATTTAATAAATACAAATCTGTTGTGGTGGTGACTGAACTCCCTGATAAGTTCAAAGATTTGTCAGAGGATGTTATTATCATAAAAATTTCAAATATCGAAAAAGCATACTGGAAATTCATTTCCTATTATCGCCAACTTTTTCAGATACCTGTTATTGGTATCACGGGAACATGCGGAAAAACAACAACAAAACAAATGGTAAAACATATCTTAAGACATCGCTATAAAGTCCATTCTACATTTCTAAGTAATAATCAAAGAGCCCTTAATTTAAAATATTTGCTTGGAATCGATGATGAAACAGAAGCAGCCGTATTTGAAATGCCTGTTGCCTCACCTGGTTACCTAACTAATACAATCCAATATTTCCAACCTCAAATTCGAATCCTTCTAAACATTGACGTATACCACTTAACAGATAGCAAAACACCAGAAGCCTATATGAAGGCAAAAGCAGAAATCATTAATGGGCTGGATCCTCAAACTGGTATCATCATATTGAACGCAGACGATGAAAACATAAAAAAAGTGTTGGATGTTAACGGTTATCAGCATGTCATTTATTTTGGCTTGAGCGACGGCTGTCACTTTCAGGCTAAGGATGTTCAATATGAAGAAAGTGGAATGAAATTCTTACTGGCTCATCAAAATCAAACTTTTCCTGTTTTTGTCCCCGGCTACGGCAAACCCAATGTCTATAATGCCCTTGCTTCCATTGCAGCTGCTTCTTCTGCAGGGATGGATGTAAAGGATTGTTGTGAGAGAATGTCATCATTTGAACAAATGAACGAACATTTGGAATTCCATATTGGAGCAGGCGGATGCACGGTAATTGATGATACATGGAATGCTGCTCCTCTTTCCATGGCGTCTGCCCTCGAAGTATTGCAAGAAACTTCAAGTACAAAAATGAAAATCGCCTTTTTGGGCTATATGCCTCAGTTGGGCGAGAGTAAATATGCGCTGGAGCAGTATGCAAGAATGGGAGAAAAAGCAGTCGAAACGAACCTTGATCATCTCGTAATTGTAGGCGATGAAGCAGCAGAAATCGGCAGGAAAGCACTTGAAATCGGCATGGATCCTAGTAAAGTCCATTTTTGCAAAAATGGTATAGAAATTTATCAATTAATTGAACCGTATTTAAATCAAAATACTGCCCTTCTGATGAAAATACCCCACCGAGTCATGGTCCAGGACTCCTTCAAAGAGTTAAAGCAAAAAATCCTGGATAAAGGCCAATGAATTGTTTACAACTGAAAGGGAGATAGCAATGAAGAAGACAACAAAATTAAGAAACCTAATTAATTTCAGCGAATTGGAATATATTATGGAAGCCCACAATGGTTTATCAGCAAAAATTGTAGAAGAAGCGGGCTTCAAAGGAATTTGGGGGAGCGGGTTATCCATATCAGCTTCAATGGGAGTCCGTGATAATAACGAAGCATCATGGACACAAGTTCTCGACACGCTGGACTTTATGAGTGAAGCAACTTCCATTCCCATTCTTCTCGATGGCGACACAGGATACGGTAACTTTAATAATGCGCGAAGACTTGTAAAAAAATTAGAGTCCAGACAAATTGCCGGAGTTTGTATTGAGGACAAATTATTCCCAAAAACTAATTCTTTTATCGGCGGAGAGACACAGCCCTTAGCCGATATAGAAGAATTTTGTGGCAAAATTAAAGCAATGAAGGATAGTCAAATGGATGATGACTTTGTTGTCGTCTCTAGAGTTGAGGCCTTTATTGCCGGCTGGGGCCTTAGTGAGGCGCTTAGGAGGGCCGAGGCATATCGCCAGGCCGGAACCGATGCTATCCTAATGCATAGCAAGAGAAGCGATATAACTGAGATTGAGGCCTTTATGAAGGAGTGGGGCGGCAGACTGCCCGTCGTACTTGTACCAACGAAATACTATACAGTTCCAACCCAAAAGTTTAGAGAATTGGGTGCTAACCTTGTTATATGGGCAAATCATAATCTTAGGTCAGCGATAACAGCCATGCAAAAAACCACAAAGCAAATCTTTGAAGAAGAAAGTCTAATCAATATTGAAAAACAGGTTGTTTCAGTTGATGAAGTATTTCGAATACAGGGAGCGGATGAGCTGAAGAGAGCGGAAAAAAGATATCTACCTGCCTCTGGAAAGAACGTAAATGCAGTCATCTTGGCAGCGAGCCGCGGGGATATGGAAGATCTGACTGATGAAATCCCAAAAACCTTATTAGAGGTCGGGGGAAGACCAATTCTATCAATTCAGGTGGACGAATTTAACAATGTTGGTATTAAAGATATTTCCGTAGTCAGGGGATTTGCGAAAGACAGGGTTACTGCAGCCAATTTTTCAGTGATTGATAATGATTTATATTCGGAAACGAAGGAACTATATTCCTTATATCTAGCTCGGGAAAAAATTAAAGAAAATACGATCATAAGCTATGGAGATATTATTTTTAAAAATTATATTCTTAACGACCTCTTAAATGATATGAGTGACATTACCCTCATTGTAGACGCAGATGTAGAAACCATTACCAATGATCGCGACTTAGTATCTACTTCCACTCCATACTCCAAAAAGCTATATTCCAGTACTGTTAAATTTACTAAAATGTCCGGTGACTTAAAAGACAAAGAAATCCATGGAGAATTTATCGGTCTTTGGAAGGTAAACAAAAACGGTTCTAACATTGTAAAAAAAGCTCTTGCAGATTTATCTGAAAGAGAAAACTTTAAACAACTGACCATGGCGGACCTCTTTAATCACATTAGCCTTTCATATCCAATTGCCGTGAAATATATTAAGGGTTCATGGCTTGATATTGATACGATCAAAGATCTCCATAAAGCAGGTGATTTGTTTGATAAGCACTAAAGAATTTGGCAATGAATTAAGAAGGCATGGTTTTGATTTTTTCACAGGCGTCCCTTGTTCATTTTTAAAGAATTTAATTAACTATGCGATTAATGATTGTGATTATATTGCAGCAACCAATGAGGGAGAAGTAGTTGCTATTGCTGCAGGAGCTTATCTCGGTGGAAAAAAACCAGTTATTCTCATGCAAAATTCTGGGTTAACCAATGCCATTTCGCCATTGGTATCCCTAAATTTCCCCTTCCGGCTTCCTGTTCTTGGCTTTGTCAGCCTAAGAGGGGAGCCAGGTATTCCAGATGAACCACAACATGAGTTAATGGGTTGTATTACGACAGAAATGCTGGACCTTATGAATATTAAATGGGAGTATCTATCAAGTGATTTCGACGAGGCAAAGAAGCAATTAGTTAGGGCAAATGCTTTTTTCGAAAACAATCAATCTTTCTTTTTTGTTGTGAAAAAAAATACGTTTGAGAAGGAACCCTTAAATGATCAAAAACAACTTTCAAACCAAAATGATATCAAAATAATGAAAACTAAAGAAAATGAATTTCCTACAAGATTTGAAACATTAAAGCTAATTAATTCTTTAAAAGGAGAAAAAACTGTACAATTAGCGACTACAGGAAAAACGGGAAGAGAGCTTTATGAAGTTGAGGATTTACCCAATAACCTATATATGGTTGGTTCAATGGGCTGTATAAGTTCGATTGGCCTCGGTCTTGCAATAACTAAAAAGGATCATGAAATTGTTGTCATTGAAGGAGATGGGGCCCTTTTGATGCGGATGGGAAGTCTTGCAACAAATGGATACTACGCTCCCAAAAATATGCTTCATATTCTATTAGATAATAATACTCATGATTCCACGGGCGGACAACTAACGGTATCCCACAATGTACAATTCGTTGACATTGCTGCAGCTTCCGGTTACTCAAATTCTATTCACATCCATAACCTGACGGAATTAGAAGCCCAAATAAATGCTTGGAAGAAAGACAAACAACTAACCTTTCTTTATATTAACATTGCAAAAGGATCTAAAGAAAATCTAGGCAGACCAAAAATGAAGCCACATGAAGTAAAAGAGAGATTGAAGGTGTTCCTGGATGGTTAAAACGGCCGTTATCTTAGCTGGGGGTATGGGAACCCGACTCCGTGAAAAAACAGAAAACCTGCCAAAAGGTTTTCTAAAATTGGATGACAAGCCCATTATTGAGCAATCTATTTTAAAGTTACTGGCGTCAGGTATAGAGACGATTATCATAGGCACTGGGCATTTGTCTGAATTCTATGAGCAGCTGACTACAAAATATCCACAAATTCACTGTGTACGGAATGATAAATATAGAACAACGGGCAGTATGTATACTCTTTATAACGTGAGGGGGCATGTTTTCGAGGACTTCCTTCTTCTGGAAAGTGACCTTATCTATGAAAAACAAGCTTTGGATCGTTTAGTTCAGCAAAAAAAGCCAGACGTCATCTTAGCAAGTGGTTTTACAAATTCTAATGATGAAGTTTTTCTTGAAATCGATGAAAATCAGCATTTAGTAAATATGTCTAAAAAAAGAGATGATCTAAAGTCTATTGATGCAGAGTTAACGGGAATCTCAAAAATTTCCCATCAAACTTTTCTCGCAATGTGTGACTATGCCAAGTCTAGTTTTATAAAAAATGAATTATTGGATTATGAATCGGCATTAATTGGCATATCGAAACAAATTAAATTATATGTTGATAAGCTGGATAATTTAATCTGGTGTGAAATTGACAATGAAACGCATTTGCTTCGTGCAAAACAATTTATATATCCAATGATTAAAATGAAAGAAAAAAATTTTCCGCCCGTAAAAAGAAACATATTATTAAATCCTGGTCCTGCTACAACAACTGATACTGTAAAATTTGCCCAGGTTGTTCCAGACATTTGTCCTAGAGAAGAAGAATTCGGTGAAGTAATGGAAATAATCTCAACTGAACTTACAAAATTGGTTGCAGATCCGACCAATTATAATGCCGTATTATTTGGTGGGTCTGGAACTGCAGCGGTTGAGTCGATATTAAGCTCTGTAATTGGTGATGAAGCCGTGCTTATCATTAATAACGGTTCTTACGGAAAAAGGATGTGTCAGATAGCAGAAGTTTATAGGATGAATTACCTTGAATACAAAAGTAGTTCACATGAAGAGATAGATTTAATTGAGTTAGAGGACTACATTCAAAAAGCAACTATGAAAATTTCTCATTTATGCGTGGTTCATAACGAAACCACAACAGGACTGCTAAATGATATCGGGAAAATTGGACGCATTTGCGGAACTTATGACATTCAATTGATTGTCGATGCTATGAGCTCATTTGCGGCTATCCCAATCGACATGGAGCAAATGAATATTAGCTATCTTGCCGCCTCGTCTAATAAAAACCTGCAAGGCATGGCTGGTGTAAGTTTCGTTATTGCCAACACGGCTGATTTGGGTCAGATACAGCACCTTAAACCAAGGAACTTATATCTTCATCTTTATTCACAGTATCGCCATTTTTTAAAAACCAAGCAAATGCAGTTCACTCCTCCTGTTCAGACACTATATGCTCTTAAACAAGCAATCATAGAAGTGATCATTGAGGGAGTGGAGAGAAGGTATGAGAGATATACCAAGACATGGGAAGTTCTTATGAAAGGCATAGAAAGGCTGGGATTATCTCATTTAGTGAAAAAGGAACATCATTCCCGTATTATTACTGCGATTGTTGAACCTGATAACCCTAGCTATCGTTTTGAAGATATGCATGATTATTTTTATTATCAAGGATTTACAATCTATCCAGGAAAGATTGAAGGACAGAATACCTTTCGAGTTGCAAATATTGGGGAAATTACATGTAATGACATGGAAAAATTTATATATCTTCTCGAACAATATTTAATAAAAATAGGTTATTGTCCTGAAAGGAACGAGATAAATGGCATTTCCTAAACATAGGTTAGCTGTTTCAGTTGCAGTTCTAAATAATCAAAATGAGATTCTTTTGGTGAAAAATTGGAAAAGAGGCTGGGAGTTCCCAGGAGGGTATGTAGATAATGGGGAATCATTACATTCAGCAGCCATAAGGGAAGTGAAGGAGGAGGCTGGAATCGAGATTCAGTTGTTGAAAATGTGCGGACTGATTCAAGATGTAAAAAACAGCCGATGTACGGTTCTTTTTTTAGGCAGCCCCTTCCGCGGCGAGGTAAGGGGAGGGGATGATGCCTTGGATGCTGGTTTTTTTCTAATTGAAGAGGCACTAAATAAAGTAACCTGGAAAACCTATAAGGAAAGAATTATTAAATGCTTAAATGAAGATACACATCCGTTTATTATCGAATCCTAATTCATTTCAAGGAGTTATTAAATGAGTGTCTCTTATGTCTTGTTATCTACGGAAGAAGCAATCGCTAAGTACAACAAGAATTTCAAGGACTATGTCCGACAAGAATTGGTGAAGGTAGATATATATAGGGAAACCTTTCGAAATTTAAAAGGCAGTCTGGCTGACCAAGTTGTGGAAAGAGCGATCTGGTATATGCATCATGGCTATACTGTGTATGGAAATGGCTACAATTCCTATCACTCCCACGGAGTTCTTGATTGCTCTGGATTTGCCAAATTAGTTTTTGGTGATTTTGGCTTTAAATTATCGGGGGTCTCCAAAAAATATGAATCAATTGAAATCGGTCGAAGAGTAGAAGGTGTCCATCCTAAACTGGTTGGTTCATATTGGGGGCTAGAAGGTGTAGAAAATCTGCGGTTGGGAGATATTTTAACGTGGTGGAAGGAAAGAGCTGACGGAACATATTTCATCGGTCATGTTGGAATATTTATGGGGCAAATTGACGGGAAACCAACTGTAATCTGCACAGCAACAGGCGCACCAACGGCCATAGGGATTATCAGTAAATATAAACACTGGTATGGGAAGCATTTCTATAATGCCCAACGAATACTTCCGGAAGGCTCGTGGACCCCTGGTTTGAAAATTTCTGGTCACAAAGATAAAGGGCCAGTAATTCCGAAGAGTTATGTTCTACCGCCTCAAAATCCTATAATCATGCCTTAATAATATGATTATTGCAATCAATTACTCTACGTTATCAAGTCCTAGATTTTATTTAACAGATTTTGCTAATGGTTTTGGGTTTTGGGCATACATTTATGAATCCTTTTCATAAAATAAAGTATTTACTTTGTTACCCGTTGCAACAAAAGGGGTGTAGACCGTGCAACTCGAGACTGCTGATTTTGGTTTCATATATCATGAAAAAAAGCAAAAGCAGCTTTTTAAGCTGATGATCGATCAATTTAGACATTTGTCAAAAAGTAAAAATATAAAAATTGTTCTCTTTACATTAGGTCATTTGGATCTAGAAGAACTGGCTGTTACCGGTACAATGATTGCAGGTGACAATATTAGTCAAGGACCATGTAAAGTACCAGCTTATATTTATAATTTTGCTCTTCATTCAACAGTCGATAAAATTGATAAAATGCGCAACTTAAGGAAATTGGAGGCTATTACTGTTATAAATCCAGTAAATCGATTCATACAAGGAATCATTTTCGAAATGTTAGCATCTTGTCCATCCTTTCGGCCTTATCTCTTGCCATCAAAATCATTTAATACTTCTACCTTCATCGATTATGATCAAAAATATGATACATTTTTCCTTCTGCCGGAAAATTCATTTCTCCCGCCAAAAGCTGTTGTAATCAAAAAATTTCAGAACAATGACTATATGATTTACATTGGACAAAATGGGCAATTGCGAAAAGAGGACGATTTGGTTAGTTATATAAAAAAAATGATAAACAAAAAGAAATATATCATATTTAAAGGCATCGAGCATTTGAGAATCGGAAATGATCCATTAGAGACAAAGATACTTTTGCAGAAAAGTGAGAAGGGCGAATGGTGCAGTACAGTTATAGCAGTTAAAAAAGGGATTTTTTCGAGAAAAGAGTTGTCTTATTCTAAATCTAACGATGCGACAGGCGATTTAATAAGTCCAGTAAACGAAGAACAACTATCAGACATTTCGATCCAAATCGGCAGGTTTTTAGATTTTTACATCCCATTTATTGGAAGTTATACATTTGACTTTATTTTTGACGAAAATAATTGCCCCTATCTGATTCATATTAGCGGTTTCGAACAAGATCAAAACTTCTTTCAACTCCTAGATTTCGAAACTCAATTAACACTTCTAAATAATTCATTTAATTATCTGTATTATCAAAGGAATAATTTTGTTACGAAAAGGGTGCAGCCAGATGGATTGGATCAAAGTTGAGCGAGGTGCTGCAGATACTTCAAATCAATTCCAACATATTATTTACACTTCAATTGAAATGGCTAACAAACTAAAAACCAAGACTAAACTAATCTTTGGGCAAAAAGAAATCCCTATAACGATAAAAGCAAATCCTGTCGTTTTATCTTCGACAGGAAATCATTTTGAAAATCCAGCAATCTTTCAAATGTCTCTAGGAACGATGGAAGAACTTCTACTTCAAACATCGGCCACATATCAAATGTATTATACTGATTCGACGATTCACATTGGCCCAGTAATTGGCTTCTTGTTAGGTGATCAGCATTTTTATTATCATCACCGCAGAATGAAGGAGCTTACGGATGCCATGGGAGTCTATCAACAAGTAGGTGGACTCTTCATCGCGTTCCGATTTTGTTCAATTGATTGGAATGAAAAATGTATTTACGGCCAATTTTTTAATTTTGTTACTCAAAAATGGGAATATGGGAAATTGCCTTTACCTTCTGTCGTTTATCGAAGAGGTTTTAATTCTCGGAATAATTTTGTAAATCAGTATAAAGATGAGTTAAATTGGAAGGTTTTTAATGACGTTAGATTTGATAAATGGGAGTTATACAGTCGAATAAAGGATAATGAATCCCTAAGTCCCATAATCCCTGAGACCGAAATATTGAACTTATCAAATCTTTCAAGGTTTCTACAACTATATAAAAATGTGATACTAAAACCAAAAAATCTTTCTAGAGGCAGAGGCATATCAATAATTACTGAGAAGCCCAACGGATGGATAAAAATTCACGATCATCAACAATATAACGATATTATTATTCATTATACTCAATTAGAGGAATATTTAAGTAAGGGTATATACCAGCAAAATGAGTATATTATCCAGCCATATATTGAATTAGCTAAAATTGATGGAAGACCATGGGATATCAGAGTTGTAATGCAAAAAAACACGAGCAATGAATGGCAATGTAATGGTATCGAGTGCAGACTTGCTCCTATGGGCAGAATGATTACAAATATTTCGAACGGAGGCAGGGCGCTTTATCTAAATGAGGCATTGGAACTAGCGTTTGGTACGGAAGTGGATATAGATCAAATCGAAAAAGAAATTTTCTCAATCTCGCTAGAGTATTGCAAAATAATGGATGAAACAGGCTATCATTTTGCTGAATTTGGTTTAGATTTAGCCCTTGACCAGGAAAAACATTTTTGGTTTATAGAATCGAATGTACGACCAGCTTTTAAAGGATTTAAAGAGTTGGATGAGAGAATTTATCAGCGGATTTGCTACGAACCAATTCTATATTCTGCTAAGGTGGCAGGTTTTGGCAGGGAGGTACAAGATGAGAACAAAATTCAACATCATTCCGGACCTGAATGCACTAAACTGCATAACCATGCATCCGAATATGGCAAAACGGAATAATATTTCAGCCCGAAAGAAATGGTTTCTGCGATTTGGTATTCAATCTTTGGAAATAAAGCTTAGAACATCCTCTTTTTTAGAGGAAAACGAGTTGAAAGTTTCAGTTGAAGTCATTGAACATTTTAGAATCCCATTGAATTGCGGTTATGAGATTCGCCGGGAGATGAACGAAATAATACTCGGGCCTTTTATCGGAATCCTTACAGCATCTAAAAAGTCGAGTTTGGATGAAACAGTACAGTATTTATCCAATTATATATATGATTATTATCATATCGGAGGAGCTGCCTTAGCCTTCTCACTCGAAGGGATCAATCCAATTGAAAAGACGATCGAAGGTTATTTATATAATCCGGAAATGAAAAAGTGGGAGTCAGGAGTGTACACTTATCCTGCATCTGTCTTTAAAATTATCTATCTCAATAAAGATTGGCGAAATCATTTTCAAACTGTATATGGCAGTCGTTATTTTAACAGTTATGTGTTTAACAAATGGGAGATGTATAAATGGTTAAGTGAATCATCTGAGATAATTCCCTATCTGCCTAGAACCATGATTTATAACCATGCCGAAGATATTGATTATCTCCTTGGAATGTATAATGAAATCTTTGTTAAACCAGTTCATGGCAGCATGGGTGACCGGATATTTAAGGTATCAAAAAATGAGATAAATGGACTGAAGTTAGAATATCATCAAAATGGTGTTCCGTATGAAAAGCAATTTTCAAGCATTCAAGAGCTTGACTCCTATTTTAAGGACCAGTTTAAGAGGAAAACCATTATTCTCCAGCAGGCTCTTGACTTAATCTCCTATGATGGCAGAAAAATTGATTTCCGTATTGTTATGGTAAAAAACCAATCTGGAGTTTGGGAAGATATGTGTATGGTTGCAAAATATGGACAGCAAGGCAGCATAGTAACCAATATTCTTGCTGGAGGTACTGCTGAAATTGGAGAAATTACGATTCAAAAAATATTCGGTTTGTCAGATGAAGAGGTTTATAGGTTCCGGAAAGAAATTAATAGAATCATACTTAAGGCTGCGGACCGAATTGAAGAATGTGGGGTACATTGTGGAAATTTAGGGGTAGATATCGCGATTGACACCTCGAAAAACATATGGATTATTGAAATGAACAACTTGAATCCTAGTCCATTGTTCGCTCTTGATATCAATGACAGACCACTTTTTTATCAAATCAAACGGCTGAATATGTTATATGCAAAAAGACTTGCTGGTTTTCCGGAGGATTTGCCATGAGTCAATATATAAAAAGAATGTCAACTATAAACGAAAAACTAATGCTTCTTCCTGAAGCTTTGTTGAAAATCGGGGAAGCCCGGCATCGTAGGATGATCGTGAACATAGGTAAGTGGAGACAAGAGGTTAACGTTGAGTTCCAAAAAGACTTGCCGGATTATGTTATTGGAATGGCTAGTGCTTTAATATTACCTTTTGAACTTCCTGATCAGCTTCAATATGAGATGAAAATTCAAGGCAGGAATATTCACCTTGGTCCTGTCATTGGTTTTCTTGCTTTTAGGGAAAAACAGGATATGAACATTGAGGCATTAAATCAATATTTAAATTATTTTACAAGCTATGACCATATTAAGGGCCTCCTTTTTATTTGTGCAGCTGATAGCATTAATTATTCTAATCAAACTATCGAGGGATTTTATTACCAGGGGGAGGGTAATGGAGAAGAAGTTGTCTGGAAGTTTGGTACATTTCCATTTCCTGATTGCTTATACCTTCATATTGATGTAAACAAAACGGATTATGATCAAATGGTTTCGATTTTCGGAGATTCTATAGTTTCCACGAAATTATGTAATAAGTGGGAATTATGGGAATGGCTTCACGATGATAAACAACTTCTAGAACACTTGCCATTTACTGTGTTATTAGAAGACATACAAAACCTCGATGAGCTGTTAGCAGAATTTGGATCCGCATATATTAAGCCGGTCGAAGCAGGAAAGGGACAAAATTTTTTTAAGGTAGTAAAAACGGGTGAAAGATATCGATTCATCGATTATTTTACATTGGAAAATAATTTTGATAGCTGTGATGAAGCTAAGGAATTTCTAAACGCCGTGTTATCGAATGGAGGATATCTAGTTCAGCAAGCTGTTCCTGTTAAGAGATACGATCAACGTTGGCTGGATTTTATTGTTATGATGCAAAAAAATGCAAGGATGGATTGGAAATGTTCCTATATTGCTGCTCAATTTAGTGAAATTGGAAGTACACCTTCTTTTTCCAGTAAAACAGCATTTACATTAAATGCCAGAGATGCTTTTAGGAAGTTATTTCAAATGGATGAAAGAGAGGTTTTTTTAAAGGAACAGGAAATTATCGAGCTTTGTATCTATATTTGTAAAAATCTAGAGAAATCTGGTGGGAACTACGCTGAAATGGGAATTCACATAATTTTAGATGAGACACAGAAATTATGGCTGATAACTATAAGTCCTTTAAAAGATCATATAGCATTAATAAATTCAGATAAGCAATTGTATTTAAAAGTTGTAACGGCTCCTTTTGATTATGCAAAAGCATTTTCCGGCTTCAAGTAAAAGGCTCTCTTAAATGATATTTTCTAAAAGCCCTTAAATTATGGCAGCATAATTT
>NZ_JBALPP010000018.1:0-33124 GCF_036965425.1 Neobacillus drentensis
AGATTACGAAAAGAGCCTTAGCAAAAGGAGTATTTTTATGAAGGTTATTTGCTCTACCTTGAATGCCAAGTATATTCATACAAACCTAGCAATCCGCTATTTGAAAGCCTATGCTTCGCCTGAGTATGACATACAAATTAAAGAATACACAATAAAAGACCCAATTATGAACATTGTCTCAGACCTTTATCAACAAAAACCGTCTGTAATTGGTTTCAGCTGTTACATTTGGAATATTGAAGAAACGCTTAAAGTTGTCAATATGATTAAAAAAATAGATCCTTCTATTACAATCGTCTTAGGGGGTCCTGAAGTTACTTACGATACAATTCATTGGATGGAAAACTATCCAGAGATTGATTTTATTGTAATTGGTGAAGGTGAACAAACGTTTAAACAGCTGCTAACTGAATTAGAGACGAGTCATAATTTATTGAATGTCCATGGTGTTGCTTACCGTGAAAATGGTCACGTAAAGTGCACACCACAACGAAATAAACTTGATTTGAAGGAACTGCCATCACCATACCGATTCACTGAGGATATTCCCCATTTGGGCAAGAGGGTTTCTTATATTGAGACAAGCCGCGGGTGTCCATTTAGCTGCCAATTCTGTTTGTCTTCCATTGAGGTTGGCGTCCGCTATTTTGACCGCGAAAAAATAAAAGAAGATATCCGTTATTTAATGACAAATGGTGCAAAGACGATTAAATTTGTTGACCGTACCTTTAATATCAGCAGAAGCTATGCTATGGAAATGTTTCGATTCCTCATTGATGAACACCTCCCAGGGACGGTATTCCAGTTTGAAATTACTGCTGATATCATGCGCCCTGAGGTTATCGAATTTTTAAATCAAGAGGCACCTGAAGGCTTGTTTCGTTTTGAAATCGGTGTCCAGTCAACCAATGATTATACTAACGAACTTGTTATGCGGAAGCAGAATTTTGCAAAGCTGACCAGAACTGTTACCTTGGTAAAAGAAGGCGGAAAAATTGATCAACATCTTGACTTAATTGCCGGGCTTCCGGAAGAAGACTATGCCTCTTTCCGCAAAACCTTTAACGATGTTTTCGAAATGAGACCGGAAGAATTGCAATTAGGGTTTTTAAAAATGCTGCGGGGCACAGGGGTCCGTCTTCGTGCTGATGAGCATCAATATGTATATATGGATCATTCACCGTATGAAATCCTAAGCAATAATGTTCTTTCCTTTGATGATATAGTAAGGATTAAACAAGTAGAAGATGTCCTCGAGAAGTATTGGAATGACCACCGTATGGATCACACGGTTGAATATTTGGTAACACAGGTGTTCCCTTCTCCATTTGATTTCTTTCAAGAATTCGGATCCTACTGGGACCAGAAAGGCTGGTCAAGAATTGGCCATCAGCTTGAAGATTTATTCCGCCGCCTCTATTCCTTTTTGGAGCATAAATCGATAGAAAATTTAAATGTGGCAGCTGGTCTGATGAAGTATGATTACCTAAAACATCATAAGTACAAGCCGAGAAAACCGTGGTGGGAGGCTAGCTTTAATAAAAATGAGAGGACACAAGTGTATAAACAAATCGCTGAAAATCCTTCTTTATTGGGAGAAGCTTTTATTAAGCTGGAACTTAATGAAAAGGAATTATATAAGCATACAATGCTTGAAGAGCTTTCTTTTGATTTATCAAGTTATTTAGCAACAAGTGAGATAAAAAACGTTCCTTCCTATTTATTGGCCTATTTCGATCCAACCAATAATCGAACACTTATATTTCCCTATAGATGAATGAAAAAAGCCGGGAATTCCCGGCTTATTTTTCTTTCCTTGCCCCTTTTTGCTTAAATATCTTTTTTATTTCATATAGCTTAACCCCATTAACATCGCCAATTTCCATACTGAAATCCTCTGTCGGAATACGCGGGGGGATTTTTCGACGCCCTGCCATTTTAGCTTCTTCCTTTTTTTCCTAGTTTTGAATTTCGGTTTTGAAATCGGATAGCATTGTTATTATCAGTAAACTCCGCTGAGAATTCACTTTCCTGGACATTTTTGTGCGGGGTTTTCGTATATTTTTCCACTGCATCAAATTCCGCTTTACGCTTCGCCATTGTGTAACTCCTCCTAATCAGTAATGGTACATATTTAGTTTTTTCATTTATGAATTAATCATTCGTTTCCTTTTTTTTCATTCATAAAATTATCCTGTTGAAAGAAAATAAGAAAAAATGGAGTGGTGAAAAAATGACAAAAGAAAAAGACGAAAATGTAACTATTAACGAAACTATGCCCCACCAAATTAACGCCCCCAGTTTTGAAGGTACTGGTATTAAAATGGAGGCCCCTTTCACTAATGAACATGGCGTAGTCATCGGAGACAGCCTTTATGCGTCTGAAAACTCGCCATTGGAAAACTGGTCAAAAGAAACCGATCCTGCCATTATGTCAGGGGACCAGTGGGTTCATCCCACCAATGATATTGGCTGGAATACTGCAGAAAACCGTGAGCTTCTCGAAAGCAAAAGAAAGCCAAAAGGCTATCCATTTATGCATCCTTCCAAAGATGTCAGCCATGGAAGCGACTAAATGTAAGAAACTCTGGGAGTATGCCTCCCAGAGTTTTTTATTTGCATGATATAATTAATAGGATAGTTTTTTGAGGGGGGCAATTCATGTTATTACCTGAACTCGCTGAGAAAATTGTAAAAGAAGTGAGAAAGTTAATTGGCGAGGATATTATCGTCGTGAATACTGAAGGGTATATCATTGCAAGCACAGACCTTGAACGAGTAGGAACCTTTCATGAAGGGGCGCTTAATGCTTCTCAAAATAAGAGAAAGTTGATTATAACAACAGAAGATCAAACCAAACTTATCGGCGTAAAAGCAGGTATTAACTTCCCGATTTTTTTCCAAAATGACGTAATTGGTGTAATCGGTATTACGGGAGACCCAGCAAAAGTAACGCCTTTTGGAGAAATCATCCGAAAAATGACCGAGCTTTTAATCAGTGAAAATTATTATGCAGAGCAATTTGATTGGCATTCCCGTGCTCTGGAATCTTTTATCATGGATTGGGTCCAAGCCAAAGAGTGGAATGATGCTTTTATGAATCGAGCGAAACTGCTTAACATCGATATGGAAATAATAAGATCTGCAGTGATCATTGAATTTTCTGGACTTACCTCTCCTATAACCCGGGAAGCATGGTCTTCGATTTTTAAAAGGTTTCAGACAAATGATCGGGAAGTTGTCGCCCGATCAGGAAATAATCGAATCATTCTGTTAATTAATTGCACAACCGGTACCTCCAGAGAAAGGATAGAAAAGCGCTTAAAACAATTTTTTCATTTCCTATTAGATCGTTTTAACATTCATGCGATTGCTGGTGTCGGCCAGCCAGCGAACCCGAAAGAAATCAGGGTCTCCTACTCTCAAGCTGAAAGATGTTTAAAAATCGTTAAATCACCCAGCAGTATTTCATTTGATGAGGACCTAACTCTGGAGATGCTCTTAGAAGAAATCAGTCAAAAAACAAAAGCGGATTTTATAAAGCGGACGCTTGGACCTTTGACTCAGGAAAATGAACTTATGGCAACCATTAAGGAATTATTTAACCAAAATCATTCATTAAAAAATACAGCAAAAAATTTACATATCCACATCAATACTCTCCATTACCGTTTGAAGAAAGCGGAGGAGTTATCCGGATTAAATTCAAATAATATCCATGATTTATTAACCATGTATCTTGCAACCCTCCTTTTAGATGAACAAACAAAAATTAATTATTAAAATGATATTTTTTTAGATGTTTATCCATAGCAGGCAAATGCCTGTTTTTTTATACTTATATTAGTTAACTTTGTAAGCGTGTTCACTAAAAAGGAGGAACATTATGCTTTCGAGTATTGTAAAAGAAAAAATAATCTCTATTGTAACCAGTGAAAACTTTGATGATAGCAAGGTGGAAAGACTTTCCTACTCTTATGATTCAACCCCAAACTTTCAATCCCTTCCCGATGCGATAGTTAGCCCAAGAAATAGTCAAGAGGTAGCTGAAATCGTAAAAATCTGTAATGAGTATAAAACCCCCATTGTCCCGCGAGGATCAGGTACTAACCTTTGTGGAGGTACATGCCCAACAGAAGGTGGAATCGTAATTCTTTTTAAGCATCTAAACAATATTTTAGAAATTGATGAAGATAACTTAACTGTAACGGTTCAACCAGGAGTTATTACCCTTGATATGACAAATGCTGTTGAAGCAAAAGGTCTTTTTTTTCCACCAGACCCAGGGTCCATGAAGATTTCCACGATTGGCGGCAATATCAACGAGAACTCAGGCGGGCTCCGTGGACTTAAATATGGCGTTACACGGGATTATGTTATTGGACTGGAAGTTGTTGTTCCTAACGGTGATATTATTCGCACAGGAGGAAAACTGGCTAAGGATGTAGCAGGTTATGACCTTACTCGTCTCATGGTTGGATCTGAAGGAACTCTTGGGATTATTACAGAAGCGACGTTAAAGCTTATCCCTATGCCTGAAACTAAAAAAACCATGCTGGCCTTATATCAGGATCTTGAAGCAGCAGCCAAATCCGTTTCGAAAATTATCGCTAATAAAATTATTCCGACAACACTTGAGTTTCTGGATCAGCCCACCTTAAAGGTAGTCGAAGCATTTGGGCAGATCGGACTGCCGACAGATGTGCAAGCTGTTTTATTAATTGAACAGGATGGCCCTCCTGAAGTAGTAAACCGAGATTTAGAAAGAATGGCTGAGATTTGTAAACTTGAAAAAGCAATCTCTGTTCAAGTAGCGGCAACTGAAGTAGAAGCAGAAGCGTTACGAACGGCTCGACGTACTGCCCTATCCGCTTTAGCCCGATTAAAACCGACAACGATTCTTGAGGATGCAACTGTTCCAAGGTCAGAATTAGCGAAAATGGTAAATGCCATAAATGAAATTGCCAAAAAATATCAGCTCGATATATGTACGTTTGGACATGCTGGTGATGGAAATCTCCATCCAACCTGCCCAACAGATTCCCGCAATCATGAGGAAATGGAAAGAGTAGAAATGGCTTTTGCTGAAATATTTGAAAAGGCTATCGAATTTGGCGGCACCATTACAGGTGAACATGGTGTTGGTGTCATGAAAGCGCCATACCTTGAATTAAAACTTGGTAAGGAAGGAATTGCTGTCATGAAAGCAATCAAACAAGCATTGGATCCTAATAATATTATGAATCCTGGCAAGGTTTTTGCAAAAGAAAGCAGGAAGCGCGTGGTGGTTGGGAAATGACAACAGTGAAAGAAAAAGAAATCCTTCAAGAAAAATTCAAGGAACAAATGAATGAAGATGAGTTACTAAATTGTATGCGGTGTGGATTTTGCTTACCTTCATGCCCGACCTATATAGAATCAGGCTATAAAGAATCTCACTCACCAAGGGGAAGAATTGCCTTAATGAAGGCCGTTGCGGATGGATTGATTGAACCGGATGAGGACTTTGAACGCTCACTCGAACTCTGCCTCGGCTGTAGAGCCTGCGAACCAGTTTGTCCTTCCGGTGTAAAATATGGTCATCTTTTAGAGGATGCACGGGATATCATCAATCAAAACAAAAAATTTTCCATGCCAGCTAGAATAGTCCGAAAAACGGTATTTGAAGGCTTGTTCCCTCATCCAAATCGAATGAAAAATTTAACTGGCTTAATTGGATTTTATCAACGCTCCGGTATTCAAACGATTGCAAGAAAAATTGGCTTTTTAGGATTATTGCCGGAAAATTTAGTAACAATGGAAAAAGTGCTTCCGAAAGTGCCGACGATGAAGGAAATGAAAAATCGTCCAGACTACCTGCCCTCAATCGGAACACAAAAGCATCGCGTGGCATTCTTTAGCGGCTGCTTAATGGATACAATGTTTATGAAAACAAATGATGCTACATGCAAATTATTACAAATAGCGGGATGCGAAATTGTCATCCCTCCAAATCAAACCTGCTGTGGTGCCCTTCATGGACATAGCGGTGAAAAACAATCCGCAAAGGACCTAGCCAAAAGAAATATTCAAGCATTCGAAGAATTGAATATTGACTTTATTATTACAAATGCGGGCGGATGCGGTGCCTTCTTAATTGACTATGATCATTTATTAAAGGACGAACCTGAATGGAGTGCCCGCGCAAAATTATTCGTCAAAAAAATTCAAGACATATCGGAAATTTTAGTGTCGGTTGGTTTTCAACAAAAGGTAAAATTAGAACTTCCTAAGCAAATTATTACCTACCAAGATTCATGCCACCTGAGAAATGTCATGAAGACTGCTTCTGCCCCTAGAACACTGTTAAAGTCCATAATAGGGGTTGAATATGTGGAAATGAAAGATGCGGATCGCTGCTGTGGGTCTGCTGGAATTTATAATATAATCGAATCGGAAATGTCAATGAAGATGCTGGATAATAAAATGATACAAGCGAAAAATACTCAGGCCGCAACTATTGTCACTGCAAACCCTGGTTGTTTATTACAAATGAAGGTTGGAATCGAACGTGAAGGGCTCTCGGTTAAGATGAGAGGAATCCATATTGTTGACCTCTTACTAAAAGCAATAAATGATTAAAATAAACAAGTATTCCATATCCGAAAAACATTACCACTCATGAAAACAAGGAAGCAAATAAATAATATTGCTACAGAGATAAAAATCTCTGTAATAAAAAGGAGTTGAATGAGATGGCTAATAGCAGCAATAAATTATTAGTGCCTGGAATTGAGCAGTACTTGGATCAGGTCAAATATGAAATTGCACAGGAATTTGGAGTAAATTTAGGTTCAGATACAGTTTCAAGAGCCAATGGTTCTGTTGGCGGCGAAATTACAAAAAGACTTGTGCAACAAGCTCAAGCCCAATTATCAGGTAATTTAACAAACCAATAATTTCATACCATGGAAAAAAGTCCGGGTTTCACCCGGACTTTTATTTATTTGATCAAGCCCTTTAAATTTCCTTCAAGATTTACTTTTTGATCTTTTAAATTTACATGAAGATTACCATTTTGATCATCTAAATTTACATTAAGGTTTTCATTCTTTTTTTCATTATTTTTTATTTTATTTTTTTGAGACGGGTTTTCCTTTTGAACCGAGTTTTCCTTTTGAACTGATTGTTTTTTTGTCTGCCCGTAATTCTGCTTTATTCTTTCCTCTTCTATCTGTTTTAATTGCCCAGGAGGAATTGAGTTACCGCCAACACGATTATTTTTATTTTCTGTACCCCTATTATCAATAGTAGTGTTTTCGGTTTGTTTTTTCACTTGACCAGGCGGCTCTGTCTTTTCTGTTTTTTCTGACTGCGTTGGAGGGACAGATTTATTAATTTCTTTATTAATTTCTTTAATATTTACATTTGTTTTCGTTTTTTCTTTCACCTTATTGGACATGATTGACAGGTGTTTCCCTGCAGTCATTCCTTGTTTATGTGCTTTTTTCAGTTCTTCTTCTGATCCTGAAAGAGCGACAACCTTATATTGCTTGCTATTAACGGTTGATTTGATTTCCTTCATATTCTTTTTTAGATTTTCCTCTACATCTTTTTCCAGTTGATTGGTTCGGACTGTAGAGAGGGTAATTTCATCATTTTTATGCAAATATCCTTCATCTTTCATTTCGGCTAGAATTGCTTTAGTCAAGTCAGAAACGTTTTGCTTTTTCCACTTATCCAGCTGCGAAATAACCTTTTTTCCTTCTTTATTATATCCAGTTAATCCAACAACCTGCATTTTTTTATTGACAGCAATCTCAATACTCGGATTTACATCTATAGACATATAAGCATAGGCTTTATTATTTTGATAAATTGGGATAATTGTACCGCCAAGGATAATAAACACCATTGCCGCAGTCCATACAAATTTTTGTCTTAAAAAATTTTTTACTCCATGAAATGATGAATTAGTTCTACTACTTTCAATGGGAAAAAAATGTATTTCCTCCCCGATTGAATATGTCTGTTCTTGCTTTCGGGCACGCAAAAATTCACCTTCAGAGGTTAAAAGTGTTAGAAATCCGTTATCAATTTTCATTACAATTCCCTTTTTCATTCCTCAAGCACCCCCTTTAAATAATCTTTTAAATAAACATAATCACTCGATAAAATCAGAGCAATCGCAATAATGTATTTTCGATTTCGTTCAATGGTCTTTCTGCTGACATTCACCAACTTCTCTAGCTGCTTAATAGGAAGGCGTTTTTTTTCAAATAACAAATCCTTCATTTCCTGATTCTCAATCAGCATTTTTGCAGCATAAATGGCGTTTTTCCTCGCATCGGCATGCTTTGGAGAATTCTCGACCAAATCGCTGAAATTTAAATCAAAAGTCGTTAATAAGGTTTGAAATTGTATAATTTCATCTTTCCTGAGTTGTTCATCATTTTTTTTATAAAAATCATCAAGAGACAGTTCATTTACAATCGCAGTACCAGGTGACTCTTCTTCATTTGATGCATTAGTTAAGTCAATACTAATATGTTGGTTTTTAGTTTGTTTTCGGATATAATCAATGACTCTTCTTTTGATTATGACTTCTGAAAAGCTTAATAGCGAGCTTCCACGGTCGGGTGAATATTTTTCAATCGCTTCATTAAATGCGATAAGACCAATACTAAATTCATCATCGGATTCATATATATATCGTCTGCATACGGAAGATACTGTTTTTGCAATAAAAGGTTTATAAGCATCTATTACTTCATTAATTAAAGATTTATCACCTTGTTGAATTAAGGTGACCGTTTCTTCTAACGTTCTTTTTTTCTTTTTAGTCATAAACAATAAACTTAGCATTTGCTCACCTCTATTCGACCAATTATAACATATGAATGTTACTTTGGACTTTATGTGGGCAAAGCATTTTCCAAAAAAGATAGACCCTATGAAAGGCTATCATTTTCTGTTTATTATTTAATAAAAATTTGCGATCGCTATTTTCATTAAATAGTTACGTTACATACGAGGGTGTTTCTGGGGGTTATCGGAAATTTTTTTCCCAATAAAAAAACATCAAACCAATACATGATTTGATGCTTTTTATTGCTTATAGAATTTAACAGATAACAAAAATTTTATTAAGAAGCCAATTAGCAGCCCTGGGATTAAAAATAACATGGGTAAAAAAACGGGTCCAGGGTGCACATTAAATATTGAAATCTTTGGGGATAACATCAATCCGACAGTAACAAAATAGGCACCGAAAACAAACGGTAAATAGGAGTGTTTCTCATTTTCAGGCATGGCCGAACGATAGCCATCCCAAAGGGAAAACATATAAACACATGGGTAAAACATGAGCCATTGATAATTGGTGATCGACTCAGCTTTTTCTATTTCGCCTAAGAAACTGTACATAATGGCTTGATTAAAATGGCTATTCACATTCATGATAAATTCTAACGCAACAAACAATATTCCTTTAATATACTGTCCCATTAACAGTTGGCTAAATCCTGGGAAAGCAATATTCCATAACACTGTTTCCAATTTATTCATCTTTTTCATGGTACGTTCCCGCTTCTTCTAGGCATTATTTAAAATTCCTAACACTTTAATTTAGCTTATCCAGTCTAATGCTAAAATAACGGTTAACCATTGAAATTTCCCAAGTTTAACTTTTCTTTAAGATACTTAAATAACTTTTGGCAAATTGCAGCCAATTTCGTTTGGCTTTAAAGTAACTTTTAAAAAGAGTGAGAAACATTGGGTACTTGTCTTCATAGGGGTACCAATGAATTTCAGTCTTCTTCCGTCCACGATCCTCAACAATTGATTTTTCATGGCAAAAGATTCTCAGTCCAGCATCTCCATGATATCTGCCTATGCCGCTTTGCTTTGTACCTCCAAACGGGAGACCATGATTGGCAACTGAAATGATGGCATCATTAATTACCACTGCCCCTGAAATAAGCTTCGAGGCAACTCTGCGTGCTTTTTGAATATCTCTCGTCCAAACGCTTGCATTTAATCCGTAAACTGTATCGTTTGAAAGCCTTATTGCCTCTTCTTCTGTTTCAAAAGGAATTATAGGGAGAATAGGTCCAAACGACTCTTCTTGAATAATTTTCATCTGGTGATTGACGTTTGTTAATACCGTCAATGGCAAAAACATCCCATTTTTCCATTCCTCAGGAGGGACTCCAGTTTCCAGGACAGCCCCATTGCCCAGGGCATCCTCCAGGTGATCCTTTACAATTTGAACTTGTGCTGGAAAAGTCATTGAGCCTACATCTGCATTGCGCTCCGTTCCTTGGCGAAGTACTGAAATTTCCTTTTTCAATAAAGAAATGAATTTCGAATACACTTCTTTTTCTACATATAGTCTTTCTGCACTCATACAAACTTGACCGCTATTGGTAAAAGCAGCCCATGCAGCCCCTTTTGCTGCTCTCTCCAAATGAGCGTCCTTAAACACTATCATCGGATCCTTGCCGCCAAGTTCAAGAGTCGTTGGAATCAATTCCTTTGCGGCAGCTTCCTGAATGATTTTACCCGTTCTGACAGATCCCGTAAAAAAGATATAATCCGGCCTGCCTTTTGTAAATGCCGCCCCGACCTCTTTTCCCCCATGAGCTACTTGGACGACTCCCTCTGGAAATCCTGCTTTACGAAATAAATCCTCAATGCATTTCCCCACCAGCGGAGTAACTTCTGATGGTTTTAATATCACTGCATTCCCTGATGCAAGTGCACTAATCATGGGTACCATCGCAAGCTGTAAAGGATAATTCCATGGTGAAATCACGAGTACGATTCCTCGTGGCATATATTCAATATAGGACCTTTTGCCAATTAATAATATCGGAGTTGTGACTTTCTTTCGATTTAAGATATTTTCTGCATGCTTGCAAATATGATCAATGCTATCCAAAGTTGGCATGATATCTGCAATAAGAGCTTCCGTTACAACCTTACCCGTGTCAGCGGCAATAATGTCTGCCACTACTTCCATCTCTTCAACCATTATTTCTTTCAGTTTTTTTAAATACTTTAGCCGTTCCCCTATTTGCAGCTTACTCCAAGCTAAGAAAGCAGTCCGCCCTTTATGATACATAAAGCCTACTTGACTTGCAGGAGTTTCCTCAATCTCTCCTATTTGCTCACCTGTTGCAGGGGCAATAACTTTTAGTTTTTCATGAACCGCATCCATGATCATTCCCCCTTTTTATAAGATATTTATATGATAGCTTGGGTTATCTTTTTGCCTTAAATAAAAGCTTGCCATTGGTTTAATTCCTTCTCTAAAATCGGGGCAAATAATTCCGGAATCCTTTAAATCATTTTGTGCTTGGGTGTTATCAAAATTGCCCATCCAACTAAAATAATCTAAAGCTTCTTTTTCTACACCAAGATATTTCCTTAATGGTTTAATAGATAGAAACCATTTACCAAGAGTTAAAGGGATCGATCCTTTTGGCTGTTTATTCAGAAGCTCTTGCATAATAATTTCATATAACTCTGATGCACGATAAGGTCGAGGATCCGTTAAATGATATGTTTTACCCGCAGCCTTTTCTAATAAGCTGAGATACGCAGTTGCTTGTATAATATAGTCGACAGGGACAAGATTGACAAATGCTTCACCTTTTCCTAAGCGAGGTATAATAGGTAAAAATTTTAACCGCTCTAAAAAGTTCATGATAAAATAAGGCCCGTCAAATTTAATTGTCTCCCCCGTATGAGAATGACCTTTGACAATACCCGGGCGGATAATTGTGACTGGTACATCTTTTTTCATTCCTTCTACCAATACTTCAGCTTCAAATTTCGTTTCTTCATAATGATTTTTAAAGTGTGCAGGCCTGATTAGTTCCGTTTCATAAAGAGTACCCTCTCGTACTCCAACGACAAAGGCAGTACTAAAATAGGTATATCTTTCTACATTAGGAAGCCCCCTTACCCATTCATTTACATTTGCTGTCCCGTAAACATTTACTTTATAAGCAATATCTCGTGGAACTGCCAGGTCATAAATAGCAGCTAAATGGAACACATGGGTTATTTTTTCATTTAAATTTACCAGTTCTTCAGGATTATTCAACAATTCAGGTCTTGTAATGTCTCCCTCAATTATTGTCAAAGAAGTATCTGGAAGTCCAAGTTCTGATAGAATCGTTTTTCGTTCAGTTTCTGCTTTATTGGCCATACCAGGCAGCACTAGTGCGAAAACCTGCCCCTGTAATTTGTTTTTCTTCCATACTTCCCTAATAAGTTGATTACAAATGAAGCCTGGAAAACCAGTGAAAAAATACCCTTTTTCCAATTTAACTCCCCCTAGAAATTATCGATAATTGTATTTATTGTAAATTCTTCCAAAAAGCTTCGTCTATAGGTAATTAGTCTGAATTTTCATAATATTCAACAGAATAAAAACGGCGGGATATTTCCCGCCATTGTCATTTATTCATGTTGATCCATTGGATTATAAAGCTTAACATTGGGATTTTTTTCTTGGAACCATCTGAGGGCGAAATCGTTTTCGAATAAAAACACATAATGATCGTAACGGTCCTTTACTAGCAGGCTTCGCGAACTAGAAAGGTTTTCATCTACTTCATTATTTTCCACCCAACGAGCAATCTTAGAACCAATACGCTCCATTAAAACCTCTGCATTATATTCATTTCTCATCCTATGTTCAAATACTTCAAACTGAAGCTGGCCAACTGCCCCTAATAAATACTCCTCCATCCTTACGGATTTAAACAGCTGAATAGCACCTTCTTGAACGAGCTGCTGTATACCTTTATAGAAGGATTTTTGCTTCATGACGTTCTTAGCAGAAACCTTCACGTATAATTCCGGAGTAAACTGAGGCAATCTTTCATATTGAAAATCGTCTTTACCAGTGGTAAGAGTATCACCAATCTGGTAAGTACCGGTGTCATAAAGACCGATAATATCGCCGCTGACAGCTTCGTCTACCGTATTTCGTTCTTCTGCCATAAACGAAGTGGATTGGGAAAGCTTTAATTGTTTACCTAATCTTGGAATATTAACCGTCATCCCGCGTTCAAATTTTCCTGAACAAACGCGAATAAATGCAATTCGGTCACGATGGGCAGGATTCATATTGGCTTGAATTTTAAAAACAAAGCCAGAAAACTGTTCTCCCAATGGATCGATTTCACCAGCAGATGAATTTCTAGCCTTCGGAGGTGGAGCAAACTTCAGGTAGGACTCCAGGAAGGTCTGAACTCCAAAATTCGTTAACGCACTTCCAAAGAAAACAGGTGTTAACGTACCTGCTGCGACTTTATCCGCCGAAAAGTCATTCCCTGCTTCATTCAAGAGCATAATCTCATCTAATGTTTGATCATAAAGACCAGAGCTCTTTATTGGATGATCGCCTTCAATTTCTCCCTCATCATTTAAAGGGATAAATCGTTCTTCTTCACTTACCCGAAATTGCTCAACACGATTATTAAAACGGTCATAAATACCGAGGAATTCTTTCCCCATGCCAATTGGCCAGTTCATGGGATAGGACTCTATTCCGAGAACCTCTTCAAGTTCTGCCAGCAATTCAAGCGGTGCTTTCCCTTGCCGGTCTAATTTATTCATAAATGTAAAAATCGGTATGCCGCGCATCCGGCACACTTTAAAAAGCTTGAGTGTTTGTTCCTCAATCCCTTTTGCTGAGTCGACAATCATTACCGCACTATCAACAGCCATTAAAGTTCTGTACGTATCTTCACTGAAATCTTGGTGTCCTGGTGTATCCAAAATATTAACGCGGAATCCGTTATAATCAAATTGCATCACACTGGAGGTGACAGAAATTCCCCGCTGCTTTTCAATTTCCATCCAGTCACTTGTTGCAAATTTTCCTGTTTTCTTCGCCTTTACAGTCCCAGCATCACGAATCGCTCCGCCAAATAATAATAATTTTTCCGTTAGAGTTGTTTTTCCGGCATCTGGGTGGGAGATAATCGCAAATGTCCGGCGTGACAATACTTCTTGTTTAAAATTGTTACCCATCTTGTCTTCCTCTCTTTTGACAATGAAAATTTTTGTCCATAACTTCAATCTTATCAGAGAAATCGTTACCTTTGCAATATTTCAATTTAGTACATGAAGTATTTCTTTAATCGAGTAACCGAAAAGACTATAATGTAATTATGTTCTTTTAATTAGATAAAAATAGCTTAGGAGGCATTATGGATATCACGAAGATTGACCAGCCAACCTTAGATTTAATGACAAAGGCTTTTGCAATTGTCCTTGAGCAAAATAAGGTGTCTTATAAAAAAATTGGGATTGTTGAAGAAGGCGATCAGCTATTATTTTTGTATGAAGGAAAAGACGAAAAAGTTCATGTTTTCAAATGGAGCAAAGCATCCAGTGTCGGCGTTAGTATCGGAGTACTTGCCCAAAGCGTTTTAATGCCGATACTCCCTCATCTCCGTTTATTATCATAACATCCATAACACACCAGTCATTTAATAATAATGGCTGGTTGTTTTTTCCCACCGATTCCCACATCCATTTTTCTGGAAATACCTTTATAATAGAGAAGTACTCTGTTAAAGGAGATGAGGATTAATGAATGAAAGCAAAAGAAAAGTTTCTAAGTTCATTCCGCTGTTCGCAGCGTTTATTATAGTTATTTCCGGCATTATTTGGTTTGTCCAAAGCACGAAAAATGAAGTGTCTATCCCATTTTCATCTGTAGAAAAAACGATTCAAGCGCAAAAGGGAAAAACTGTTTCCCTAACAGAACAAGCAGATGGCAGCATATATATTAAAGCTGGGGAAGCGGAATTTGTTTCCCATGTTCCGCCAAATAGCCAAATGGTCGACAAACTTGTTGAAAAATATAATATTAAATACTCCTATTCGACTAGCAGCCGCTACGGAAAATGGATTATGGGCGGAGTTCTTTTACTATTAGCGGGTGCAGCTTTTACTTTGCAAAAAGCAAAAGGAGGATTTGGTCTTAAAAACTCCATGAAAAACAGTGTTGCCAAGTCAAGACCTTTGCCATCTATTACTCTAGAAGATATAGGCGGTCTTGGCGAGGAAATGAAGGAAGAGATTCTTCAAACGCTCACAACCTTAAAAGAGCCTGAGCGTGCTATTAAATTAGGAATTAAGCCGCCAAAGGGCATCCTTTTATACGGACCTCCAGGCACAGGTAAAACTCTGCTTGCTCAGGCGATTGCTCGTGAATTAAATGCTTCATTTTTTTCTGCAAGCGGCTCAGCCTTTAATGAATTGTTTGTTGGTGTTGGTGCAAGCCGAGTTCGTTCCTTATTCCAAACAGCAAGAAAACAAAGTCCAGCTGTTATTTTCATTGACGAAGTGGATGCACTTGCCGGCAAACGTAAAGCACATGGCGGTGAGGAAGCAGAAAAAACACTTACTGAACTTCTTGTTCAGCTTGATGGCGGTCATTCCAATGATGGGATTTTATTTATAGCTGCTACCAACAGAAAGGATATGCTTGATGAGGCCTTCCTGCGTCCAGGCCGAATTGATTTCTCCTTTCATGTTTCGCTTCCTGATACGAAAGGAAGAAGAGAAATTATTAATATTCATACGAAAGGAAAAGCGCTCGCAGAAGATATCCATGCTTCACTAGATGAATTAGCGGAAAGTACATCCGGCTTTTCTGGAGCAGAACTTCAATCTTTATTTGAAACTGCCAGCAGACGGGCTGTTCGAAACGGTCAAGATATGATTCAAAAGGGTGATCTAGATTATGCACTAGACCGAACTATATTAGGAAGCACGTCCCGCTCGTTACAAGATCTCGATACAAAACGGCGAGTTGCGATTCACGAAGCAGGACATGCCATAGTTGCCTCATTAACAAAACCGGGTTCTGTAAGAAAAGCGACGATTATTCCTCGCGGAGAGGCTCTTGGATATGTCGCGCCAATTCCAAAAGAGCTTCATTTATCAACAACGAGTGACTTATTAGACCGTGTAGCTATGGTTTTAGCGGGCGGGGTAGCAGAAAGAATGTTTCTTGGTGAACATAGTATTGGCGTAAGTGGTGATGTTCAGCAGGCAAAACAGATTATTGAGCAAATGGTCGATACGGGTATGCTCCAGAACGGATTTACCCTAACCTTTAATAAACAGGATAAAGAAGCTAAAATGCAAGAACTGTTTGAAAAAGGCTTAGAAAAAGCTGAAAGCTTAATAAATGGCCATCAATTTCAGTATCAGCAATTAGTCAATGCCTTATTAAAAAAAGAAACATTAGATGGCTTTGAGGTTGAAGAAATTGTTGGAAACCATTCAAACCATCACACTGAAAACGTAGTATTAGCATAAGATTGAAAACAGGTGCGGCGATGCACCTGTTTTTTCAATTTCATCATGAATAATGGTTTTTTATTTTGGAGGCAAACTAAAGGGGGAAACTCCTTAAAGGAAGTGAAAAGTATGTTCGGGAAAAAAGAAGCATTGGAATTAGAACAGAATAAATATTATCGGATCGAAGCAGAAGAATATTTGAACAAACCAGAAAAAACGGAGGGGCTTTTGAACAAAGCAATAAAAAAAGCCAATCAACGGAAAGGAAACCTTGGTGAAGCCTGGGAGAAGCTGCAGTTACTGATTGAAATGATAAAAGCCTATTCAAAAGGTGACTACAAAAATATCTCTAATGCTACTATTTTGACTTGTTTTGGGGCCATCCTATATTTTATTTCACCAATTGATTTGGTCCCAGATTTTATTGTTGGTCTTGGAATTATGGATGATGCTGCAGTAATTGGCTACACCATAAAAAAGTTAGGAACAGAGATTGAAGAGTTCAAAAAATGGAAAAAGTCCTCTCAAGTTGCAAAAGAAAACCCGTTTGATTAAATCAAACGGGTTAGTACAAAGTCCTCTATTACCATCTAAAGCAAGCCGCACCTACAATGATTAAAAGGATAAATAAAACAACGATTAACGCGAAACCGCCGCCATAGCCACCGCAGCCATATCCATAGCCACCGCAGCCATAGCCGAAGCCACCATATCCATATCCAAACATTTTATTGCCTCCCTTTATATATTAATAGAATCCGCAACCCCAAGAAGCCCCAATTATAATTAACAAAATGAATAAAACGACTAGTAGGGCAAATCCGCCACCGTAGCCACCTGCTGTACCAGACATTTACATTACCTCCTTTTCTTAATTCCATATATCCTATTCACCTAGATAAAAATGTGCGATAGACACTTATCCCTATAACCCAGAATTGAAAAAAAAGAATAAGCCCATTCTAATCCAAATAACTGGGTATTTGTCCTGAATAATATTCAAATTTGACAAATAAAGCGGTTTTCCTTAATATGTTCACAACTAATTATGGATTGGAGCAAAAACTTGAAAAATGTTGTTACCATTTTCGTGTTGATTTTTTTGACTTCATTTCGCCTGATCAATCGTTTAACTAAGCGTCCCCAAGGCAAAGCCCCATTAAAAATTGGCCATCGAGGTGCAGCTGGGTACTGTCCTGAAAATACCTTTGCCTCTTTTAACAAAGCTTTAGAACTAGGTGTCGATTTCCTTGAAATTGATATACAGATGACAAGAGATGGAGAATTGATCATCATTCATGATCCGACAGTAAACAGGACTACAAATGGCAAAGGGAGAGTAAAAGATTTAACTTTAAAAGAAATTCATGAGCTGGATGCTGGCAGTTGGTTTCATCCGCGCTTTGCAGGTGAAAAGGTTCCAACCTTCAGCGAATTCTTAGATAAATACGCTGGTGTTACAGGATTGCTCATTGAATTAAAGAAACCTTCATTATATCCTCAAATCGAAGAAAAAGTAGCAACTGAACTGATAAAAAGAGGGCTTGCTTCTGAAGAAAGTAAACAACAAATTATTATTCAATCCTTTGACAAAATCTCGTTAAAACGTGTCCATCATTTGCTTCCTTCAGTGCCAATTGGTGTTTTGATTAAAAATACAGTTGTAAATGGACTCTCAACGAATGAATTAATTGGTTTTTCCAGTTTTGCTTCCTATGTAAATCCAAAAATCACCATGATAAACAAGCGTCTAATAAAAAGAATTCAACGCCATGGATTTAAAACAATTATTTGGACGGTTAAAAAGAAAAGCGATGCAAAACTGTTAAGACATTTTGATATTAATGGGATTGTAAGTGATTACCCTGATTACATTTAAAAAGAAAAGGCAGCCCCATAACGGATGCTGCCAAATTTTTTAAAAGAAAACAATATAAATAATGAGTGCCAATACAATTCTGTAAATTGCGAATGGCAAAAGCTTTATTTTATTAATAAGTTTTAAGAAAAATTGAATTGATAGTAAGGCGAATATAAAAGCACTTATGAATCCAGCAATAAAAAACGGCAGAGTATCCATCGTCATATATTGCCAGTTTTTCAATAAGGAAAGGAAACTTGCACCTGCCATAATCGGCACCGCCATGATAAAGGTAAAATCAGCGGCAGCGCGGTGGCTCATTCCAAGAAGGACGCCACCTGAAATAGTGGAGCCTGAACGTGAGAATCCCGGCCATAAAGAGAAGCATTGAAAAATACCAACTGCTATTGCCTGTCCATATGTGATTTGATCTACAGTTTGCGTTTTAGGCTTCTTCGGTCCGATAATATCAGCAAGGATCATAAACACAGCGCCAATTACGAGACCAATTAAAACCGTTTTAGTAGAGAATAGGTGTTCGTCGATATAATCATTAAACAAAACCCCTAGAACACCTGCAGGAATTAACCCCACTATAACCTGAGATAATTTAAGCCGTCCTTGACTTGGATTTTCATGCTTAATAAATCTCCCTAATCCTAACATTTCAATAAATCGGTCTTTAAAGGTAACCACAACCGCTAATATCGAACCAAGTTGAATAACTACCTTAAAGGTATTAGCGCCGTGCTTTGTTAAAAACTCTTCTGACTTTAGCCACATATCATCGACAATAATCATATGGCCAGTTGACGAAACAGGAGCAAATTCAGTTACTCCTTCCACCAGCCCTAAAATAATTGCTTTTAAGATCATAAGTAAATCCATGTTGTAAAATCTCCTAACTTTTTGTCCCAAAATAATTATTTCAATGAACTTTCCTATTTTACTCATTTTCCAACTTGATAGCAAGAATAATATTATTCAATTAAACCCATTCGAATCGCTTTCACCGCAACTTCAGTCCTATTTTGTGCATTTAACCTTTTCATAATATTTGAAATATAGTCTCTTACTGTAAATTCGCTCAAATAAAGCTTTAAGGCTGCCTCTGCTGTTGAAGCACCATCTGCCAAAAGTTTAATAATTTCCGTTTCTCTCGGAGATAAGGTAACCGAACTATTTTCAGATAAATTTGGTTGATTAATTTCAGCTTGGATAAATTTAGATAACAATTCACCAGAGCTTTGACCAAATTTCATTAATGCTGGATAAAGACTTGTATCTACCGTAAAATGATTTCCTGGACCTTGGTCTAATACAACCCCTCCAATTATTTTTCCTTCCTCCGGAACATAGATAGGAACAATAATTAAGGAAGAAAGTTCAAACTTCTTTACATATTTTTCAGGGAGATCTTTTTCGGCAACCGGTATATAAATTGGCTGGAAATTTTTCATTTCGTGCCCTTGTGATTTAAGTTTAACAATACTTTCATTAAGAACAGGAATATTGGTAATTTTCTCAGCGATTGCTTTAACTTCCTCATTATTTAATTGATGGCCGAACAAGCCCACCCCTACGCTTTCTTTATTCGTAAACTTAAACAGAGCACATCGCTCAAAAGGGAGGAAATGGCCAAATCCGAAACAAATATTTTCTACGGATTCCGAAAAATTTTGTGAGCGGATAATCCATTCATTAAATAATATAACGGCATCCTTCCAAATCGTATTATTCTCCTTTTCCGATTGAAAAAGCATCACTTCACTAATTTTTGAAAATAAATAATGGACTGATGGATGTAATTTTGATGAATAAACGATTCTGGACTTTAGCACTTTATGAGCAGAGTTTTCTAACAGGTTCAAATGAAAAATAAGCGCTTCTGGTTCCGGAGCTCTTTTAAAATGATCATGCCACTCCTGCTGAATTTCATCTAACATTTTATATAAATCGGCATTTCCATTATGTACTGAATATAAAAACGCAACTAAAAACTCACTGATAAATTCGAATACCGCAATTGACTTTTTTTTTGTATTTTTAAGAGATTGAAGCGTCAGCTCCCACTCTTGTATAAGCTCGTACTGATAAGTGGTTAGTAATTTTACAGCATCATTTAAAAGATTGTCCAAATGATTATTAAGCGATTTCGACATTTTGATTACGCTCCTCTCCTGAGCCTCTAAGCTGTTTCTATAGAATAAATCAGTCGTCACTATCTCTATAAATTCAGCTAAACATGACATATTTCCTGCTCATTTTCTATATTTTTGATTATTTTGGCGAATTCCTCCACTTCATTATTAGTCATAGGCAAAACTTCCTACAAATGTAGGGATTAACGAATTTATGGATTTATCATAAAATTGTGACGAATAGTGAAAGCGATTTACTCATTACCCGCTTCCGCTACAAAACAAAAGGGAGGAAAAAAAATGACAGCTGAAACAATCATTATCGGAGGTCAAACAGTCAAGAAAAAACTAGTACTTGCATTATTAGGTGGATTTGTATTTTTAGGAATACTTCTTGGCCTTTTTGGGGTAACCGGTGTTGCTGCTGCAGTTCCATTAAGCGGGGTGGGGGAATTCACGGTTAAATTCGACAAAATGATAGGTCAAAACTTCCAATTATTAGGTGGGATGGCAGATAGCACTCAAAAACAAAATGTACCTGTCGCGGTAAATAAAATTGAACATGCAACCATTTATGGACTTGAAATTTCAAAGAGCATTTCAATCCCGGGTTTACCAACTTTTAGAGTTGTTATTGAGTCCAAAAATGATGCAAATCCAGTTAAAATCGATGGCCTATTGCAAAAGGCAACCGTGGTTAGCGGAGATGCTGAATTTACAAATATGGAAATGAAAGAAACTTATGTTGCAGATAAAGACCCTTTAACACAAGCCGCCACAGGCTTCACTCAAAGCGCGAACACCATTACTATTAATAATGGTGAATTGAAAACCTTGTATTTATGGCAGGATAAAGTTTCTTTATCCAATATGAAGGTTTATTTTGAAATTCCAAGCAACTAAAAAAATATCAACATAGAAAATTTGAGTAAGGATGATAAAAAATGAACTCTACTTATTCAAAACGCGAGAGGTTTAAAAAATGGAGATCAAGGCGCCCTTTTTGGGGGGCGACCTTGTGTATCCTTTCAGGAATAATTATTTTATATGTGCCAGCACAACTTTATGAACTAGCTGCAACCCCAGGAAATATTTTGTTTGCAGGCTTCTTCTTAGGGGGCCTAACATTGTTATTAGGGGTGCTAGGGCATATTATGCCAAAACTTTCAACACTTCTCGGAGTTTTAGCGATTTTCTCTTCTGTTTTATCGATTTTGGGGGCTTTGGGTGGTTTATTCCTTGGAACAATTCTTGGCATTGTTGGCGGTTCAATGCTTATAGCCTGGAAGCCTGAGCTTGGGACTAGTGAGACAATCCTTCAGCCAAATGAAAATAAATTTGCCGAAGTAGAGGTTGCTTCGGGTAAAGAATCAATTTCAGAACAATAGTGCATCCAACGGATATAGATAAGAATGGTGATGGCATTGACATGTAGAAGTAATGCTTATAAGTTTGTAATCATATTTTTCCTATTAATTGGCGGGCTCTTGATTCCTAATAAGGTTAGTTTTGCCAGTAATTCAACGATTATTGGATTTATTATTGAAGCAAAACAAATGGATGGTACTATGAATGTCCCATCGATGATAACTGGTGATACATCCCAACAAAAGGATCTGCCAATGCTCGAAATAAAATTCAAAAATCTTACAGCAGAAGGCTTAACTATTAAAAAATTAGTTAAAACTCCAAATGGGATTGTAACGCTTAACATGACTCCAAATGAAACAGTTCATTTTGATAATCTTAGCTTAAGTGTTACAAACGCTGAATTTACTGAGAATTATCTTCCTGATAACGGAAATATCGGACTCAAAAATGTTAAATTATTGGCACATAAAATTACTACAGGAAACTCAAACCTACCTCAATTTAAGTTAAGCTTCTATGAAGGAGGTCAAGTCGAGTTAGAGCCAAAAGCCGAAGCAGAACTAATCCAAATGCAAACAGTCCTTGAAGGGCTACTAAGCTTAAAACAGCCATAATAAAGAAGCGATGCCATTTATGCATCGCTTCTTTTCTTTGATTTAGTCATTAATAACTCTCATTACACGTCCATTAAATTTCTTTGCGTAGTACCCTGAACTCAAATCCGCAATAGCAATACCGGTAGAGCTTTGTGAACCAATAAATTTTCCGTCACCAAGATAAATGCCAACATGGCCGTCAATTTTATAAGTATCAAAAAATACCATGTCCCCGGGGCGTGCATCACTATACGGAACTCTTGTACCTGTATTTTTTAAAATATCTGTGTGTGCGCCTACTTTAATCCCTGCCTGAGCAAATGCCCAAGATACAAATGCAGAGCAATCGAATCTACCATTGGCTATATCGGCTGCATTCCTGCCGCCTCCAAAAACATATACTGAGTTTCCAATATATTTTTCTCCGGCATGGATAACTGTATTGATTGATTCAGTTGGTGATATGGGTATTAAAAAATTTACACTTGAAGGATCCGAAGAAAAGTATCCCATTGCCAATAAGTCAGTTTCAGCTAAATTACTATCCTGTTGCTGCAAATTTGCCTTTTCATTGAGTTTTTCCTGTTCCTTTAATTTTAGCTCTTCTTTTAAAGCGTCATTCTGCTGTTTTTGTTCTAAAATCAGGGCCTGCATACCCTCAAGCTCGGTTTTTAAACTATTTAGGTCAGCAAGTTTCTCTTCTACAGTCAATTGTTTCCTTTCGACATCAATCTGATCCTCTTTATGCTGCCTAACAAGATCTTGATCGGCTTCCACAATGGTCGCCACTGCTCCCAATCTGCCTACAAAATCACTGAAACTTGAGGAACCAAGGACCACATCTATGTATCTTACCTTTCCACCACTTTCTTGAAGAGAGAGGACTCGCTTTTTTATTATTTCATTACGTTTGTCTATTCTACCTTTTATGTTAGAAACCTCTTTCTCTAACTCTTCTACTTCCTTCTTTGAAGCGATTACTTTTACTTCGGTCTGGACGATCATATAATTATTATCAATAATAGCCTGATCAACTCTTTTTATTTGTTCTGTCAGCTTTGTAAGTTCATCTTGTACCTTAGTAATTTCCTCATTCGTTTTGAACAGTTCATTTTGGATCCCAGATCTTTGATTCTGAATACTTTTTATCCCCTCTGCCTTAACATCCGACCCCGGCATTACACTAAAGCTGCCAAGTAAAAAAATTATCGCAGCACTAAATGGCATTAGTTTTTTATGCAAAGCTGTTCCCCTGCCCTCTAAATAAGATTCAAAATATCTAGTGTTATAGAAATTAATCTTTGAAGACTAGAAAAAAACTGCCAATTTCTACTTCATTTCTCATTATCTATGTAATGCAATATCCAATCTAACTATTGGTCTATATGTATGTGAGACTATAAGCACGGATAATACCCAATATCATCCTATTTCATCTATATTAGAAGTATAACATCATATTTGGGCTAATAAGTATTTTTAATATTACAATTTTATTTCAACTTTGGAATTTTTGGGTATTAACAAATTTTATTAAATAAAAAACCACAATCCCTTGATTTGGCTAGAGATTGTGGCTTTCAATGTTTTAAGTAGTTATGATTTTGTCTCAATGCTGGATATTTCTCCTTTTATTTTTGAAAGACTTTACTGTGTTTTTACCAGTTCTCTAAAACTATTCTTTCCACGTTCTACAAGATTAAAATGAGTATTTCTTGCAAGTTTAACATAGTCCTTTCGAACTTGGAGCCACGCATTACGCCTTTCCCTTGCATAGGCAACACTAGCTTCAGCACTTTTTTCTAAATTATCCTCTAATTGGTCCACAACATAAATGAAAGATTTAATTGGAGTTAGCGCGAGTTTCTCTAACTGTCCTGTAACCTCTTTTAATTGTGCTTTAAAGTCTTCACGGTCGTTATTGGTTACAGCTACCTCTTTGATGGCCTCTTTACGGGAATTGATTTGATGCAATAGCTCAGTTGTCATTTCATTATTGGTCTTTTTCGATTGATCGTACAATTTTGCAATGGATTTTCTGTATTGCTTATTGAATTTGATGACTTCTTTCAATGCATTAATATAGGCATCCTCACGGTTTTCGCGAGCCTTTTCTGCACGTTCCTGAGACTGCTCATATTGGTCCCAAAATGTGTTTACAAAAGAACCCAAAGCTTCTGATTCCTCTACTAATGGCAGCTCTTTTTCTTTCACAGCTGCTGCTTCATTTTTCTTCTGTGCCATTGTCCTTCCTCCTCCTACTATTATTTACTTTCTCTATTGGATCCTTCTTTTGAAACGAAGGGAGATAGAGCTCAAAGAAACTAGTATACATTTTGAAAAATTGATCCAATAGCGATTGATATGTTTCTAATTGATTCGCATAGCCTTTTAAGTATGTAACACCAGCTTTTGTTATTGAATATCTTCTCTTAGCAGGACCTGTTCCTGTTGTATCCCATTCTGAAGATACAAGCTCGTCCTTTTCCAGTTGTCTTAGGAGCCTATATAAATTCCCCTGATCAAGCGTCTTAAACCCGAATGCCTCTAGCTTCTGGCTTAGTTCATACCCGTGAAGAGAAACCTTGCTAAGAAGCAATAAAATAAATGGCATAACAAAGTTTTTTGATGGATTAACAGTTTGTTTATCTTGGTTTACCATATCTTTATCACCTCACCTATGTGTATTTTACACCTATAAGTAATATTTTGTCAATCTTGTAAATAAATATTATTAAAACTTGAATTTAATTGTTTACAATTTACTAAACAGGGTTATAAACTTATTAAAAATGATAAGGTGGTGTAAAATGGAAGAAGCAAAATTTAGTAAATCTGGTGTTCCATATATGCATTTTGGCAGCGGGCAACCATTGGTCCTGATTCATGGTCTGGGTGAAGTTAAAGAAGGATGGCATAATCAATTTGAACTAGCCGACCAATTTGAGTTGATTATTCCAGACTTACGCGGTCATGGAGAATGTACCAAAACTGAGGGAATTACTATTCAAAATTTTGCTGCTGACGTCATTGGCTTACTTAAAGAATTAGAAATTGAAAACGCCCACATTCTTGGTCTATCAATGGGTGGAGCAGTTGCTCAGGAAATCTACCGCCAGGAACCCTCCCTAGTCCGTTCTCTCTTGTTGATAAGCACATTCCATTATTTCCCTAAAAAACTTAAAAGGATATTCTTTGAAAATCGGAAAGCAAAGTTTGAATCCCTATCCTCATCAGGCAGTCAAATTGAACATTTAGCACATATGGCCCTTTACTCTTGGAATCAAGGTATTATGGAAAATTTCAGCCACATTTTCCGGCCAAAGCATCAGATTTTCATTGATTCTTTGAAGACCTGTCTGGAAGTAAATAATCTTTCCTTGTTACCTAAGATACAGGTACCCACCCTAATTATCGGCTCTCAATATGATTCCGTTTTACCTGTTTGGATTCAAGCATGTATGCATAAGTTAATTCCTCATTCTAAGTTTATCATAATGAGGAATACTGGTCATCTTGCTAAACTGGAAGTAAAGAACCGGTTTAATAGTCTGCTTAGGAATTTCCTTACCCAGCAAAACCATGCTGCTTAAAAAAGATAAGCGGGTAGGATTATAATCCTTCCCGCTTATAATTTATTCGTAAAATATAAAAATTATACAAGTACCTCTTGAATTTCCTGTGAACGAGCCGAAAGCCATTTGTCCCAAATTTCAGCAAACACTCCTGTCAGTGCTAGTGAAACATGTCCACCTTCATAAACTTCAAAGGTTTTATCCTCACTTGAAACAAGGTCCATCACCGGAAGGCTTTGCTGCTCTAAGACAAGTGTATCGCGTGAACAAGAAAAGACGAAAAGCGGACACCTAATATTCTTTAAATCTACTTTCCTGCTGCCAATCACCAATTCTCCCTTTAAGAGTTTATTATCCTTATAAAGGTCATTGAACAACTGCTTGAATGCTGCACCTGCAAACGAAGCAGTATCCTTTGTCCATTTATCCATTCTGCGCCATTTTTCAACATATTTGTCATCATGTGCCCGGCTTATCAGGTTCATTCTAGGACTTCCATAACTTGGTGATAGCATCCTAAACATTAAATACAGAAATTCAGATGGAATCGTCTCATGGGCGTCAGCAAAGCGGTCAAAACTTAGCTCTCCTTTTTGCAGCCCCTCCAGCCACTTATCAGGAACGATACCAAAACTGAAATCAATTGGAACAGCAGCAAGTGATAAATTCTTAATTGGTAATTTTGTTATTGAAGCCAGGATGGCTGCTATTGTTCCGCCTAGGCAGTATCCGGCCAGTGATATTTCCTTTGCACCTGAGTGTCTTAAAGCTCTTTTAAGCGAGTTTTCCAAATAATCAATGATATAATTGTCTAGAGTAATGTCGGAATCTTCAAGACCGGGAGAACCCCAATCCAACAGGTAAACATCATAGCCTCGTGCTGTAAGACCGCCGACAACGCTGCTACCTTCACCAACGTCTAAAATGTACACCTTATTCAACAGAGAGTAAATTAAAAATACTGGAACTGCATGCTTTTTTTCCTTTGCAGGATGATACCATAAAGTTGTTTTATTTTTTTTCCAAACACATTGACGTGGTGTGGGTATTATTTCTGGTTTGGGTTTGGTCATAATTTTATAAAGTTGGTTCCAACGCTTCGTTTCTTTTTCCAAGTTTAAGAGTGGAATAAAGTTGGTTCCCAGTGCTTTTGTACTCATTATTTTCATTGCTCCTTTCAATATTATTTAGTTATATTAGCACCCGTAAGTACTAGATCTTTCTCCTGCTTTTTTTCCGATTCTTTTTTCACCTTTTCCCTATCTTTTTCAATAATACCTAAATCCATTTTGATACTCTTTAACAGATCTATTTCCTTCCGCAATTCTTGGAGGTCATCTTTAATTTTTTGATTTTCTGCCAGCTCTTGAGTCATCTTTTTGAATTCATTCTTCATTTGCATGACAATATTTACTACTTCTTCAAACATTCCTAAATTTTGTTTAGTAATGGAGCTAACACTGTCTTGTAAATTCCAAATTTGTTCTTCTAATATATCAATTTTTTCTTCCGTTTGAATAGAAAGCTTTGCGGCATTAGCGATATCTTTCTTTGTCGGGAAATTCATTAAAACCGCAATAAGCTCTTGGTTTTTTCTAATTCGTTCTAGGTAAAAGGAATAGGTGTTGAGGCCGAAACTTGCTGTGCGAACAAATTCTTTATTGTCTGTCAGCTTATATAATAAGTCATTTATTTGTTTGTCCCACATTCCACTCAACTGCTTGAATCCAAATAATGGATCAAAATTTTTTTCACTTGACATGCCGCAGCACTCCTTGAATTATGAATTTGTAAGTTCCTCTGTTTTTTCCATGTATTTATTCAGCGGGAACCTCAGAGCTTTAATTTGCCTAGCAAAAAAATTGACAAACCCTTTTTGATTTTCATAGAGCAGATTTCCAGCTTGTTTCACAGTTTTGATATATTGCATTCTTCCTTTTTTCCTTAAAACCATAAATTGTTCAATCATTTCTAGATATTTCTCAATCACCTGGAAATTCCCAATAGTTTGACACGTCGTATTTAAAAGCGAAACTGCTTTTTTTTGAATTTCATCAATTTGTACATTAATATTCTCATATGACTGAATCGGAAAGAAATGCTGCAGCGCGGTAGTTGACATCAAAAATTCATCCCGCGCAGTCTTTTCCCATTCAGCAAATTCCCTTGTAAATTGCTCGGCTATTGCTTTTAAATTCCCTTGATTCCGTTTGACACTATCAGATAATAGAATAATCTTTTTTAAAAAGGCTTCATCACGATTTTCAACACCCTTTACCCATTCATCTAATTCACGGAATGCATGTCTCCAAATCAAGTCCAAACTAGAAAGTGATATTTCATCTGCCTTTTCAACTGCTGGTCCTTTTACCGTTTCTATTGTCTCGTCAACTTCTTGTTTTTTCTTTCTCGTTTTAGTCTCTTTTAATGATTCTTTTTCGTTATCCTTTTTAGAAGCCATATTACTCACATCCTTTAAAGAATTTTTATATTTAAGATTTGTTTTGAAATCTTGGTGAATTTCTTTCGGGGTCTAAAAATGAAGTCTGAGTAAATGGGAACTGCACCCATTCATCTTGAGGTAAATTGGATTTATGCATCTAATTAAACTATACTTGAGCTCTTTCTTCCTCTTTGCGTAGCATTCTTCTAAACAACTTACCTACAGAGGATTTAGGCAGATCATCGAGTATTTCAATTTCTTTAGGTACCTTATAAGGAGCAAGATTCAATTTCGCATATTCAATTATTTTATCCGGTGTTATAAAAGCATCTGGTTTTAATTTTATAAACGCCTTGACGGATTCTCCTCTGTAAGTATCCGGAATGCCCACAACAATGGCCTCCTCGACCGCTTCATGCTGATATAGCACTTCCTCAATTTCACGTGGATATACGTTATAACCGCTAGCAATAATAATATCTTTTTTACGGTCTAGGATATAGAAATATCCATCTTCATCCATTTTGGCAATATCACCTGTAAATAACCATCCATCTTTCAAGACCATTTCAGTATCAATTGGACGTTTCCAATATCCTTTCATTACTTGCGGTCCGCGGAGAATAAGTTCACCAGCTTCTCCAACAGGGACATTTACAAAACCAACTTCCGTTTCCTTTACAATTCTCGCTTCTGTGCCTGGCAACGGTATCCCGACACTCCCTAATTTTCTCGGAAGGAACGGAGGCGTGGATATGGCGGATGGCGAGGTTTCAGAAAGTCCGTAGCCATCAACTAATCTTGCACCTACTCTTTTTTCAAACATTTTTACTTGCTCAATCGGCAGAGGAGCCCCGCCGCTTCCTAAATAATAAATATCGCCAATATTACTTTCCTCTAAATTGGGATGACTATTTAGTGCAAATATCATCGTTGGTACCGCTGTCAGCTTGAATGGCTTTTCTCGTTTAATGAGCTCTAATAACTCATTAACGTCAAATCGAGGTAAAATCAATTGGTTGCAGCCAATTCTTATGGCAGAGAGAGCATTGCAAGATAAACCAAATACATGGAACATTGGAAGGACACTGATGATTTTAAAGTTTTCTGGTTTTTCATCAACAGCATTATACGTAAAATCACATATCTGAATAATATTAGCTAATAAATTATGGTGAGTTAGCATAACCCCCTTAGATACACCGGTTGTACCACCAGTGTATTGTAAAATGGCCACATCCTCTTTTATGTCGATTGGAATCTCGGGAATGACATTATCATGGGTTAAAAAGTCTTCAAAATAACAATCACCGTCAGCTAACTGAATTCTATTTCCGCCAAACCCTACAACAATTATTTTTTTCAATGAGGTTTTTGGCTGAACCTGCTTAACCCTAGGATAAAGAGCCTCAAACACAACCATATGTTCAGCTTCAGAATCATTTAAAACATATTCGATTTCTCTTTCTACATACATCGGATTAACTTGAACAGAGATGCCTCCTAATCGGAAACTCGCAAAAAGGGTAAATATGTAGTGAGGACAGTTCGGGAGCATAATCGCAATCCGATCTCTCTTTTTAAATCCAACCCGATAAAACGAGGCTGCCAACCACTCAGAAATCATTCTTGATTCTTTATAGCTCCAGGACCTTCCCCTAAAAGTTAATGCAGGTTTTTCGTTGTGAATGTTTGATGCCTGCTTCAGTAGGTCAAATAACGATTCATACTCAATTGAAACATGTTCATTGATTCTAGTATCATAAAATTTTAACCAAGGTTTTTTCTGATAATCCACATTTTTTCCCTCCCAATTCTTCTTCGATATAAATATGGAAGAAGTTGTAATCAACTAAATTATAAGAGAATTTGAATAGATTTTGATAATTGAAACTGTGTTGTTCACAAAATATTCGGTAATTAATCAGTCCCAGAGAACTGAGACTGATTAATCATTTCTGAATTTTATAATCCTTCAAAAGCTAAACGGTAAATTCTCGCAAGTTCACTAACAAGCGGTAATTTAGGATTTGGAATTGTATCTTGGTCATGGAAGGCATGTTCAGCAAGTTCATTTACTTTGCTTTCAAACTCTGTTTTATCAACGCCAGCCGCTTTGATGCTCGGTGGCATATCTAATGCTTCGGCCAGCTTAATAATTGCTGTTATTAAGCTTTCCACCCCTTCTTCATTAGTGCTGGCAGGAAGGCCAAGCATTTTAGCCAATTCCGCATAGCGCTTGTCTGCGATGAAATGCTCATATTTCGGGAATGTCATAAATTTATTTGGCTTCATGGCGTTAAAACGAATGACATGCGGCAGCATTATCGCGTTGGCACGTCCGTGCGGAATATTAAATTCAGCGCCAAGCACATGGGCGAGACTATGATTAATTCCAAGGAAGGAATTAGCAAAGGCCATTCCCGCAATCGATGAGGCATTATGAATCTTTTCACGGGCAAGTTCATCACTGCCATCCCTGTATGCCCTTGGTAAATATTCAAAAACCAATTGAATCGCTTTTAAAGCCAATCCATCAGTATAATCATTCGCTAACACCGAAACATATGCTTCAATTGCATGTGTCAAAACATCCATTCCGGTATCTGCCGTTACATTGCTTGGGACTGTCATAACAAATTGTGGATCTACAATCGCAACATCTGGTGTCATCTGCATATCAGCGAGCGGGTATTTCCTATTTGTTTTCTTATCTGTGATGACTGAGAAGGCAGTAACTTCTGATCCTGTTCCTGAAGTGGTCGGTATCGCAATAAATTTTGCCTTATCACGGAGCAGCGGGAATTTAACCACCCGCTTGCTTGGATCAAAGAATTTTTGGGTTAAGTAGTGAAAGTCAGTTTCTGGGTGTTCGTAAAACAGCCACATTGCTTTTGCCGCATCCATTACGGAACCGCCGCCAAGAGCAATGATACAATCCGGCCCAAACTTTCTCATCCGGTCTGCACCGCTCATGACCGTTTCAACACTTGGCTCCGGTTCAATGTCAGAAAAGGTTTCGAATTGGATTTTATTAGGATTCTTGTTTAAATAATACAGAACTTTATCTACATAGCCATTTTTTACAGGGCTGCCGCTCGTCACAATATATGCCTTTGAAATGGCTGGAATGGATGCAAGAGTTTGAATGGAGTTCTTTTCAAAGAAAATCTGTGACGGCACTTTAAACCACTGCGTTATGGTTCTTCTTTTTGCTACTGTTTTAATGTTAATTAAATTAGCTGCTCCTACGTTTTGTGACACAGAGTTCCCTCCATAAGTCCCGCATCCAATTGTTAAGGACGGTAAAGATGTATTATAGATATCACCAATCGCTCCATGGGTTGATGGTGTATTAACAATTATTCGTCCCGCTTTCATTCGAAGGGCAAAAGCATCGATAGCATCCTGATCCGATGTATGAATTGCCGCTGAATGACCAAGGCCTCCATATTCGAGTGTTTCTTCGGCAATTCGTAATCCTTCTGCAAAGCTATTAACCATGTAACAAGCCAAAATTGGGCTTAATTTTTCACAGGATAATGGATAGTTCGGCCCTACTCCTTTAATTTCAGCCATTAATATTTTAGTATTTACTGGAACATTTACACCTGCCATTTTTGCAATCATGGCTGCGGGCAACCCGACAATCATTGGATTAAGTGATGCCGTCTTTGGTTCAATCGCAATCCGCTCAACCATTAAACGTTCTTCTTCATTTAAGAAATAACACTGGTTTTCAATTAGCTCCTGTCTAACTTCATCATAAATCACTTGGTCGATAATAAGTGCTTGCTCAGAGGCACAAATCATGCCATTATCAAATGTTTTGGATAAAATAAGGTCGTTGACCGCCCGTTTAATATTGGCTGTTTTTTCAATGTAACAAGGCACATTCCCAGCGCCGACGCCAAGAGCCGGTTTTCCTGAACGATAGGCTGCCGTTACTAAGTTAGGTCCTCCCGTTGCAAGGATGAGAGATATCTTTGGATGCTTCATTAAGGCTTGAAAGGCTTCATGAGATGGAACTTCAATCCACTGGATGCTATTTTCAGGAGCACCTGCATGTATCGCTGCTTCCTTTAGCAATTCTGCAGTTCTGACACAGCATTTCTGAGCATATTTAGGAAAGGCAAAGATGATTGGATTTCTTGTTTTAAGTGAAATTAACGATTTAAAAATAACTGTCGAAGTTGGATTTGTAATCGGGATGACACCTGCGATTACACCAACTGGCTCGGCCATCTCAACCATGCCTTCATTCTCATTTTCACTTATCACACCTACGGTTTTCATGTCCCTAATGTTGTTATAGATGCATTCCGTCGCAAACATATTTTTAAAGACTTTATCTTCATAAACACCTCTTTTTGTTTCTTCTACTGCAAGCTTCGCTAGCTCCTTATGGTGTTCAAGTGCAGTCAACGCCATTTCTTTTACGATTTTATCCACCATTTCTTGATTGTAACAGCGGAATTCACTCAGAGCTTTTGCTCCATTATTTCCTAAGACGTCAATCATAAGAGCAACATCATGATTTTCTTGTACCACTTTTTCCTTCACTGACATTTAGCATCCCTCCAGATTATCTATTATTCTGGCTAAAATATATCATGGTCTCCTCTGCAAATTTTGTCGAATTTTACGCAGAAATAAATGAATAACCATTCATTTTTTCATAATTCATAAATTGTTCACAATCATCAGCGAACGATAATATCTATAAAAGGACAAATAAAAAAAACACAAACTCATGTTCTTGAGTTTGTGTTTACTTTATCAACCTTTATTACGCAATCCAGTAGATATTCCACTTATGG
>NZ_JBALPP010000019.1:0-7229 GCF_036965425.1 Neobacillus drentensis
CAAATGCTGTTGTACCATATACACTTTTAAAATGTTTATTTAAATGGGATAAATCAACAAAACCGCAATCAGCTACTACCGAATATAAATCTCCGTTTTTTTCTATTAATTGCTTTGCACGTTCTATCTTGCAGTTAAGAAAGTATTGGTATGGTGAAATTCCGGTATGACCCTTGAATAATCTGATAAACTGAAATTTCGATAAATTCAGTTTATTACTTATCTCGTCAAGTTTAAGTACATTTCCTAAGTCTGCATGAAGAATATCTTTTGCTTTTCTAATTAAAGCAATATCTTTCTTAAAGTCTGTAGAAAGATCCGTTTGAATCAGGCTATCTGTAAGGGATAAGAATAATTCACTGCACAAAGCCTCATCTTTTTCGCCTAATATGGCATTAGCAAGACTTAAAATTCTTTGTTCAAGTCTATTGTCATATACAATAGGGGTTGAAAAACGTACTATATCTTTTTTTCGGGTAACCTCTAAAAGCAAGTGCGGCTCAATATATAGCATAACATAATCAAGGCCAGCCTCATCATGTGCCATTCCATCATGTGCCTGTTCTGGATTAAAAAGCATAACGCCCTTTGGATATGATAATTGTAAACTTCCATCCAAGTTATAATGTTGAATACCACGTAATGTTACACCTATGGCATACTCCTTATGAGAATGCTTTTTATACGCAAAATCAGTAATGCTTGCTGCAAGCGCAGTAATACCTGCAGATTTTTTATAGATAAATTTATCCATTAAATTCACCTCTTATTTAGCTTACCTACATCCATATCTCTATTGCGGCATAAGCTAAAAATAATGCCATCATTACATTAACAGCCTTTTTATGTTTCTGTAAAAGTTCCTTGAAGATTGTACCGAAAAGAACCCATGTAATAAATGCTAGGAATCCAATAAGAGTTATAGCAATAACGCTTATTGTCACCGCAGGCATTGCGATATAATGGGGCATAATAAAGCTAGGAATTACAGTCATTGTAAATAGTACCACCTTTGGATTTAAAAACTGCATAAGGAATCCTGACTTAAAGGTACCAGATTGGTTTACAGTCGTATTAGATGTATCCATTTTGTAAATTTGATAAGCGAGATAGAACATATAAACACTTCCGATTATCTGCAGAACAATTAAAATTTTTGGTATTATCGTCATAAGCAAATTATTCAACAGCGCAGATATTATAAGTAATAAACCAAAAGCAAACGTTGCTCCATACGTATATTCCATTGCTTTTTTTGCCCCTAAATTATGCACTGTGGATAATATCGCGATATTAGTAGGTCCCGGTGTAAATGTAATAATAATACAGTATATTAAAAAAGATGTAATATTCATGAGAAAAACTCCCTTCAAGGTATTCTCATGTCATAATACATCTTCAAATTAAATGCATATAGTATATTATTGCATGGTTATTCTATAAAGTTAACTCTACAAATTTTAGGTACCGATACGATAAAGGTAGGCAAAAGCATTCTGTAATCAGATTGTGAAGCATTTCACTTAAACTGCTATGCAGCGATCCATCTTGAACTCCTGCACCCGTTAGTTCAACAAGAATCTGCTCAACTATTATCATCTAAAAGATTTAAGTCCAAAGATACGCATATCTTTTCTGTGTCAGTAAAAAATACTGAAGAGGTGAGAACAAATGGAAAATGATAATTTAAAACTTACATCTTCCGAAATTGGAACACTATGGGGGGAGTATGTAAACGGAACTATGGCCGAGATAGTAAATAAATATATGATTTCTATTTTGGAAGATGAATCAATAAAAAAAGTTTTTGAAATTGCCATTCAGACATGGGAAAAGCAAAAGAAGCAGATTGTTTCCTTCATTGAGAAAGAGGGTTTTCCAGTTCCCATTGGATTTACTGAGTCCGACCTTAATAAAAGTGCAAAGAGATTGTTTTCTGACACATTCTGCTTAAATTATTTACATATTATGACCATACATGGTTTGTTGGGTCATACAACTGCTTTATGTGTTTCTGTCAAAAAGGAGCTACGGGAATTTTACAATTCATGTGATAATGATGCAAAAAATATGTATGATTTAACCATTGAGTTATTGCTTAAAAAAGGAAAATTCCAACGTGACCCCTATTTCTATCCTAACGAGAGCCCTGAATTTATTTCTACCAAAGATTTTACTGATGGATTCTTCGGAAAAGGGAGACTTTTATCTGCTACAGAAATAATCAGTATCTCTCTTAACATTAAAAAGAGCATTATGGCAAAAACTCTTTCAATCGGATTCAGTCAAGTCACAGAATCGAAAGAAATAAGAGAGTTTTTTGAGGAATTAGAAAAAAAGTCAGATGAAAACATACAAGCCCTTTCAAAAATTATGCACAAGGATAATTTGCCGATTCCAATGTCGTGGGAATCAGAGGTTACAACTTCAAAAGACTCTCCTTTTTCAGATAAATTAATGTTGTATCATATGGGTTTCTTGATTCAAACTGCACAAGTATATTACGGGACAGGTCTAGCAGGAGCCATGCGAACAGACCTAGCTGTCGTTTATGAATCAACCATTCTAAAAACATTAGCAATGACTAAAAACTGGTTCGATATTATGGTGAAAAACAAGTGGTTAGAACAGCCACCGCTTGCACCCAATAGAAAAGAACTTGCACAAGATCAATAAGATATACCCCTCATTAGTGAGGGGTATATTTTTAATTAACTTTTTAATCTTAGGGAAAATTCCAACATAAAGTAGTTATTTCCTTCTTCGGGTAGACTGCTATTTAGTTGAATAAACAAAAACCACCAAAATGGCAGCTTGTTCTTTATCTCTCACACCCGTTTAAATGCGAACCTTCACAATCTCTTTTGAAGATAACTATGGGTTGATTACATAAAGATAATTTAGTAAATTAAAGATGAATCAAAAGTGTATAAAGAAGAATTGTTTGGGATAGACGAAAGCTAATTTTCTTCTTAAAAACCTCCAAAATTTCATTTGGGGTGTGTCGGAAAATCAATTCCGTTACTAATTATCGTTGGATTTTCCATGAAAACTGTATGAGAGTAGATCGTTCCCGCCTCTTACTTTAAGAGGCGGGATTTTTTATTAATAAGAACAGGAGAATTAACAGATGAAAATGACAAAATCAATGGCAAACCTGCTACTATTGATAGCTGCGGCACTTTGGGGTTCTGGGTTTGTTGTAACAAAAATAGCTCTAGATGCAAATGTTTCTCCGGGATTCGTAAATTTTTCCAGGGGCTTTCTCTTTGTTGTTTTGGTATTTATCTTTTTTTATAAAAAGATATTTAAAATGACCCTTAAGGACTTTAAAATTGGGCTCATTGCGGGATTGCTTAATTTTGGCGGATTTATTACACAGACTATTGGTGTTCAGTACACGACTCCATCCAATAACGCCTTTATTTCAGCAACATATGTAGTAATTATTCCTTTCTTGGCCTGGGTTTTATATCAAAAGAAACTCCCCGTAAAAAGCTTTGTTTCCATTGCCTTTTGTTTACTTGGAATGACTATATTAACTGGAATATTAAACAAAGCATTAACCATAAATATCGGTGACGTTTATTCTTTTATTTGTGCTCTGTTTTATGCAGCCTCTATTGTCTATCTCGGTTACGGAGCAAGAACAACTGATTTCAGCATTGTAGCTTTTATGCTTGGGGTTGTCCAAGCCATAGGGGGGTTGGCTTTTTTCTTCTTCGTAGAGGAAGGACAGCTTACTACTATCAATTGGTCTGTTGCAATAGTGCCATTGTTATATATGGGAATAATATGTTCGTTCGTTGGTCAAACTGTTCAGGTTGTAGCTCAAAAGCATACTTCCGCAACAACTGCTGGGTTAATTATGATGCTTGAAGGAGCTTTTGGAAGTATTTTTTCAGTAGCGTTTGGCTTTGAAACATTTACAGTTCAGTTAGTTGTTGGAGGATTGCTTATTATGCTATCCATTATTCTTATGGAAGTGGACTTTAAGCAGATGTTGGGCAAGAACAAGGAACAGCTTAGAAATCAAAAATTTTAGCGAAAATAAACGACAAAATGAGTCTGCATTGTCATTCGAATGCAGACCTTTTTAATCAACTTTTTATTTTTTCGATTATTCTCTTGATGATGTGCGGACCATACTCTTGCGGGTAAAAGACCATTGTGATGATTACTGTTAACAGAATTATCGTAATCCATATCATAGTATTTGCAGCAAACTTTAAATTGCGAGTCATTTTAAATCCCAAAATGATTAGCACAGAATTTATGATAAATATTGTTGGTAATGCTACTATCCTCCCTAGCCCTGTATTTGGAAAAAACCTTATTAATAGAATAAATGTTAATAAGGTAGGTAACATCATCAAAGAGTATTTTATGAATGTAATAACTCCCATAATTTTCTCTCCCTAAAAATAGTCAATAACTATAAATTCTATAATAATTACCCCAATCCTTGTTTAACTTACCTTCCGTTAGTCGAATTAGAAAAAGGCTGCCATTTTAGCAGCCCGATTAAAAAGAAATCATCAGTAAGACCAACAACTCAGCAGCGGAAAACACATTATTGATAATATAATCGTTCCACAAGAAGCCTGGATATGGCTTCTTTTTTTAATGGAACCATGCTATCGTTAAGGTTTGTTTGTTGGGAAAGGAAGTTTTTTCTCCTTATCGCAATCCTTTGGTATAGTGTAAATAGTGGGAGTTGATAGGATGTTTTTCTTGGGATTGTTCCAGAAGTTGCCCGTAAAAATTTTTACGGTGGCACTGCTGATTATACTTACGGTTTATTTGATCCGCAAATCCATCAGGCTTTTCTTTGACAAAACAAGCATATTGGATGAAAAGCGGGAAGAGACCTTGATGCATTTCGCCAACCAGGTGACAAAGGTATTGGGACTTGTGTTCTTCTTTATTTATGTGGCTAGCCATTTCTTCGACCTAGAAAAGTTTGTAACTGGTTCGGTAGTGGTGGCAGGTGCCTTGGCATTGATCTTCCAGCATATCATTCGCGATTACATTATGGGACTGACCTACTTGTTTGAGCGCCAGATCCATCTTGGGGATTATGTCATCATCAATGGAAACCGTCAGGGGAAAATCGAGGAAATCAGCATGCGCCACCTAAAGATCCGCCAGTATGACGGATACCTCTATACGGTCTCCTATAGCAGCATCATAGAACTTCAGAACGGGAATCGGGGAAGGCGGCGGGTGAACGAAAGCCTAATCCTCAACTATAGGCAAAATCCGGACGATGCCTTCAAGGTGATGGAGGAAGTGGCACAAACATGCAACGAGAAATATGGAGAATACCTGTTGAAAGATGAGCACGGCGTTCCCGTGGAGAGTTTCATATTCAACCAAATCACCGAACTGAACGTGGATTTTAGGGGTCACAGGTATTCAATATCAGGTCTTGTGAAGGAAGCAGATTTCGTGGAAGCGAGCAAAAAGGTAAGGTATGAACTGGCGATGGCTGCCTACAAGAACGAATTGAAGATGGCAGAGAGCCTCAACACAAGCGAATAAAAATCATAAAATGCAAGAGAGTTCATATCTTTTGATTTTTTTCTGTTTTTTTATGGATACAACAAGTGAAGCTTTGTAATGCAGGGTTGTTGAGTGACTGCCACGGGAGTCCCTATTTTTTAAAATACTCATATCTAATTTTTGATGGTTGTTTTATGACTGATTCAAATTCTTTTTGATTCATATTACTTTTCCTCCGATTACTACATTTACAAGAGTCATTTAACTATAATTCTTTAGTAGGGTGTAAAACACCTTCTTTCACTAAACTGCTCCGTTACTAGAAGAAGAAAAAAGCACTACTGTTATTTTAAAAAGAAAAATCAAAAATAAAAAATGCAGCGTAAAACCCCTATCTAAAGTTAGGGTTTTACGCTGCATTTTGATAAATTTTAATAGTTCTTTTCATTATTTTCAGGCATTCTTCCCTTTGAAAGTTCCCAACTATGTTAGAAAATATTTGTTCCCTCTAACTTAATGTTTGTTGTGAACCTGGTGGAACGTAAAAAGGTGGGACTTTAATCCATCCGCGTTTACGCATTAAATGTTTTAATCTAGTTGCGAAAGCAAATTTTTCTGTTTGAAACTGAATAAATAATAAACCAACATCTGTACGAATCGATTCAGAGGCAGCACCCGCTGCACGCATAATTAAACTTACAATTTTTAAAGATAATTCGTTTGCTATTACATCATCCGTTAATTTAACACCAAGAGGGATACTGTTAGGGTCTGATTTTGGCATTTCCTCAGGGGCAGCCGGCAGTGGAATCCCTTCCTTAATCATGAAATCATGGAGTCGTTCTCTTTGACTGGTTCCTAATTTCATATCTTCTTCAAGTATTGCTTTTAGTTCATCATCTGTCGTCGTATTTATACCCGCTTGAACAGATACCTTAGCTAGTTCAAGTCCTGCTAAGTAAATCCAACATGACATCACTTCTCCAACATGAAGTGGTTGGTCTTTGTCTTGTACTGTCAATGATTTCATGGCATCCATAACTGTTTCCAACATATTTACCATGCGATCCCTCCTGAGTTGGTAGAATATACATATTTTTTGTATAGAAAGATCTTTTATTCAGAGGACAACACCTGCAAAATTTGAAAACTAAAAAAAGAAATTCTCACTATTTCTCATCTTGAAGAGTCGCACCCGTTACTTAACTAATCATTAGTTTCTTTGCACTTTTCAAAAAGGTATTGAAATCCATATAAGAAAAAAGCCTTGTAANNAAATAGTTTTAATTTTGTAAATACCCTTGTAATAGGAAATACAAAAATAGCTTCGCCAATTGCATTTAAAATAATAAACTTTTTAAAATTTCCGTATGCCCATTTTAATGTCCATAAAGACATCGTCAACATTGGACCTATGAGAAAAGGAAATTCATTTTGAATAAAGGACTGTGGTTTATTATAAAAGGACCACCATTTGCGTTTTTTTCCAATTAGGGCATCCAAACTACATATTAGAACAGCAAGGATTGATGCTGGTAAAAACCTCCTTATAGTCCGCCATCCTAACAAAGGCATTGTAAGCCATGAGAATAATATCATTACAATATTAAGTAACCATTGATTTTTCATTGTCATATTAATACCCCTTTTTCCAAAGGAATTATGTAACTTATTATATCTCCTCCGTTATTTAGCTATTCTGCCATTTAGTTGAAGAAGGACAA
>NZ_JBALPP010000019.1:7271-72655 GCF_036965425.1 Neobacillus drentensis
TATTGTCCATGGGAATCACCTTCCCGATGCTTAGACTGCTCAGTTACATGGAGTGGTCTTTTTAAATTTTATTAAAAATGCATCCTCCTGGAAGAAAATCAATTCATGTTCCCACTTTGTTAAAGCTCACTATGTTTCTAATTACAAATAACATTTCTTGTTAATTAAAATAGATTAGAGCCGATTCAGTTGTGCCTATTTTCAAATTAGATAAGCTCATATCTAATCCAGAAGACATATGTCTAAAGTGTAATAAAATATAGAATGAAAGTAGGTGTCTAAATGCCTCCTTACTATGGATCGTTTGGTTATCCGATGATGGGATACGGTTATCATCCGTATGGTTTCGGTTTTCATCATCACCATTATCCTTTCTATAGTGGTTTCGGTTTTCATCATCCTTGGCACCATTACGGACACTGTTGTTAAAAGAAAATTTATTGAATATTTGAGGAGGATTTGGGAAGTCCCGATCCTCTATTACATAATTTTTGACTGGATGTTCAATTTTGTTTTTCTAAAACTGTTATTTAAGTAAACTGGGTTAGCTGAAAAAGAAAAAAGCGAACTCTTTTAAAGGAGCTCGCAAACGTTGGGTCATTAAATAATTGTATTTATTCATTATTCGCTATATTTCGGTTAAGTGACTTTAACTATTGCTCGTGGGGTCATTTTCAACATCCGTTTTTTTTGTACCTTTACTTATATAAGGTTTTGCACTCTTTTTTTTGTTTGCACTAGCTTGCCAACGATTCCACCCCTTCTTGTCTGTTCCTCTCCCTGTTCCACCTTTTCCTTTAGCTTTACTCATAAAATCACCCCATTATTATGCTAGGTTGAGTTACCCATTTGTTTAGTTTTAATCATTTTACTCGGTTATTAACCAAACATATTGCAATAAGAAAAGACTGCCTTAATAAGCAGCCATATCATTAAGGAAAGCACCCGTTTTTTGAATAGGATGCATAGCCATAGTGTGAATATAATATAAGCAAAAATCATCCGTAAATAATGGTGGGGCATTCAAATTTACATCTTCTTCATTAAGCCCTTTAGGAACAGGAAAATTTTCTTGATGAAACAACTTCTTCAGTTTGTTTATATGCTTTTCACAAAGTCCATATGCAGTCTGAAAAACATTATGTATCTGAGGGTCTTGAATGGTATTTAACATGTACCCATTACACAAAGTCCCATTGTCTCACGTATATAATGGGTCCATAAATTCGCAATCTCTGATGAGGTTAATCTTACATTGCTTAGATTTCATTTTTTTCACCCTATAATGTTGGAATGTATGATTATTTTCATCTATTATCCAAGGCATTATGTGTTATAATTTCTTATTTCTAAAAGTGATAATTAAATTCCCTTGTTTAATGTACTTAGTTGAATAAGAAAAATGCTTTAATAAATCATATTTCTTATCTGACAAATTCTCACCCACTTTACTCAACCTGTAGCTTTAATTCGATTACCAATTGCCCAAATCCTTCTTCAACAATCCTGCCCGGTAAGTCGAACAAGAAAAGCTGCCAAAATGACAGCCTTTCTCTATGTTAATTCTTTTATTAACCATCTTTTATAGATTTGAACAATAACTGTTGGAATATTGTACATTTTTGCAATATCTAAACTATCCCGCTGGGGATTGTTTGTTAATTCTTTACTGATTATTGAAATCAGCTCATCTTTAGTCATCTCAATTCTCCCTTCTGGATTTGTTTATTAATATTGTTATCTTATAATAATGTATCTAATTAAATTATATGAAAAATAGTATTGGATGGTTCAAGCCTTAGCGTGGAAATCCACTAAACATCAACGACATTTCAAGAAACGTACCAGCAGAAGAACTAAATCATTAATTATATTAAAATTTTTCTTACAACAAAAAAATGCCCTGTAAATCTCAAGGGCATTTAACATACAATTAATGGAGTTGTTCAGAAATATGACTTAATGCTTCTCCAGCTTCATTAACATGAATATTTACGGTCGCAAGATCACCTATTGAACAAATTCCTACCATCTCGCCATTTTCAACAACTGGAATTCGTCGAATTTGATGCTCGGACATCATGCGTGCACATTCATGAATATCCAAATCAGGTGAGCAAGTAATGACCTCACTGGTCATACAATCATGACAATGAACTGATTTGCAATCTTTTTCCTCGGCCACACAAGTTATGACAATATCCCGGTCCGTGATCATTCCAACCACTTTTTTGCCTTCACAAACAGGAACAGAACCACAGTTAACATCACGCATAATTTTAGCTGCTTCGGTGACTGGAGCATGTGGCGCACACACCTTAACGTCACTTGACATGATATCACGTACAATCGTCATACATATTCCTCCTTATTTTTTGAATACCACTGTAGTATTTCCCCTCATAAATAATCTATAATACAACTTTAAAAACTTCAAAAAGGTCTGAAAATTGGATATTCCAAGCGCTGACTGTATATGGTATCTTAGAAGAAATTATGAAGGCGGGGGCTATTATGGAGAACTTTTATCTGTTTGTCATCATGTCACTCTTATTTGTTATTCTTCCTGGTCCTGATATTGGATTAATCACCCAAAACACCATTACCTCTGGAAAAAAGGGTGGAATTGATACGGTAATTGGGATTACATCCGGACTTATTATTCATACTTCAGCTGCGGTTTTTGGTCTTTCTGCTATTTTTGTAAAATCTGCCTTGTTATTTTCTATTTTTAAATACGTTGGTGCGGTATACCTCATTTATATAGGTGTAACATCCATATGGTCTTCGAGGAAAAATAAAGGCTCATCTGGTGACGGCCATCAAACGAAATATAAGAACAAGTCTCCATTTCGACAAGGGTTTTTGACGAACCTTCTTAATCCGAAAATAGCTGTTTTATTCCTTACATTTTTTCCACAATTTTTATCTACCGGCATGAAACCATTTTTGCAATTTCTCATGATGGGCCTTACTTATACAGTTTTAACGATCATTTGGTCTATCGTGTATGTGAATTTAATTAATTACATCAGTTCTTGGATGAAAAAACCTTCTACTCAGTGCGCCATTGAAAGAATATCAGGATTTGTTGTTTTGGCTTTTGGAGTAAAGCTTGCTTTAGAAAGAAGACCATAGATACACTGGCATAATTTTAATGAGCTCCTATTGATGTTATTCAAAGTTTACTTGGCCGCGAAAAGTGCGAAACCAACAGAATTTATGCTCAATTAATCGGAAATCTTAGAAGAGAGTTTTATAGAAAATTTATTTAGACTCTGGAGCAAAGAAAAAAGCAGCGAAACAAATTTCCGCTGCTTTTCATGCTATTGTATCCATTAGTTCAATTGTTCTTATTTCTTTCAACTCCCTGAGCCATACCTTTTGTATAACTAAAGCTTCACAGAACCTAACCGAAGTGTTTACTTAAAATACAATTCGAGCAACCATTTTTGTGAAAATGTTTCGAAATCTGTTCTTCTTTTTTAGTTGCATTTCCCGTTCTCCTCCCTCGAGGTTTTATAGGGTTACTTTATAAATGGGTCATTCTTTTAGTAAAACTTGACTTCAACCTAATCATTTTGCAAAATAAACTCGATTTTTTGGATATTCCCTGTAAATGCGAAGTCTCCTCTATCTGCATAGTTTTTGCTTACAGGTAAATATGCATCTCGTCCAACAGATAATCCTTCCATTGAAATCAAAATCGGTAAGGTCCTTGGCATATCAACTTCTCCAACATGGTGATCATTGATAAATAGGTTGCCTTTTCCTTGAAATTGACCTGTTTTCTCAAATTCGAAACGTATCGTTGACTTTCCAACCGGTATTTCTAGATTAGATTCAATTTTATAGACAGTCCCCACATAATTATACTCATAGTATATACGGTTATTTTGAATATACATTGTATATCCGCTGTTTGGACTTCCGTGCGCAATTAATACACCCTTACTATTTTTACTCAGACGATCAATCGGGACTGTAATCTTGTAAGAACGATTAAGTATCGACGGCATTGCAAGAGTATAGCCCATGTTTGGATAGTAAGTAAACTCTGTACGATTTCTTACTCTATCATCAGGGGAGACATAAGAAAATAATTCAATCGTTTTATCAATAATTGGGAGAGCATCATATTTTTCAGCTTCTCCAAACCAGATTTCCTTTAATTCATTCAGTTTCTCTGGAAACCTTTCAGCTAAATTATTGGATTGAGAAAAATCTTCAATCGTGTTATACAATTCCCATCGATCATCCTCAAAAGGTGTTCCTTTCGTATGAAAAGAGGTCGCCTTCCAGCCGTCATGCCAAATCGCTCGCTGTGCTCCCATAAGGAAGTATTGAGTTTCACGGATAGTTTGAACTTTAGGATTATCAAATGTATACTGCATGCTCTTTCCATGCAACGGCATTTGCTTAACTCCTTTGATTTCTTTAGGTGCACTTATTCCAGCCAAGTCTAGAACTGTCGGAGTGATATCAATGACATGATGGAACTGATTACGGACACTTCCAATATCCTTGATTCGATTTGGGAAATGATAAATCAAAGGAACATGAATTCCTCCGTCAAAAGTTGTTTGTTTATAGTACTTAAACGGTGTATTGCTTGCCTGAGCCCACCCACGAGGATAATTAGGGTGTGCATTTGGTCCACCAATTTCATCGATGCGATCGAACATTTTTTCAGCAGTCGTTGGAATTCCGTTATAATAACAATCTGGTTCCAAAATCCCATCAAATTCCCCCTCCTGACTCGCCCCATTATCAGAAAGAAATACAATCATCGTATTGTCCAATTGCCCAATAGCTTCAAGAAAATCAACGAATCGACCGATCTGTTCATCTGTGTGAGTTAGGAACCCTGCATATGTTTCTTGAAATCTTTCGAAGAGACGTTTTTCATCAGATGTAAGCTTATCCCATTCCTTCACACCAGGATTACGTTCCGCAAGCACTGTATCTTGTGGTACGATTCCTAATAATTTTTGACGTTCCAATCTTTCTTCGCGTATTTGATCCCATCCTTTTGCATATGTTCCTTTATACATATCGATATAACTTTGTGGGACTTGATGAGGATAATGCTGCGCCCCAAATGCAAGATTCATAAAGAATGGTTTATCCGGAAAAATTGAAGCGTGATCAGAAATAAACTTTATTCCATGATCAACAAGATCTTCAGAAAGATGATAATCGGTTTTTTTGGGAGGCTCCACGTTATGATTATCGTAAACTAAAGTAGGTGTATATTGATCTGAGCAAGCATCTAAAAATCCGTAAAACCTTTCAAAACCTTTTCCCAACGGCCAGTTATCAAAAGGACCAGCCGGTGTTTCCTCATATATTGGTGTTAAATGCCATTTGCCTACAGCATAAGTACTAAAATCATTTTCCTTTAGAATTTCCGCTAATGTTCCTGCTGAAGATTTGATTTTACCTCGTGAGTTCGGTACATCTGGACCTAAATCGAAATTTGCTAGAACCCCCATACCAACAGAATGATGATTTCTACCTGTCAATAAGCTTGCTCTTGTTGGGGAACAAAGTGGCGTAACATGAAAATTATTATAGCTCAATCCATTTTGTGCTAAACGATCTATATTAGGCGTCTTAATTTCCGAACCATAGCAGCCTAGGTCAGAAAAACCCATATCATCAAGGACAATGTAAACCACATTATTTTTCATTTTTTCGTCTCCTTTAATATAGAAATAAACTTATTGTTAATCTAACTTTCATTGGGCATATTAAACTATTGAAACACCTTTGATGTGAAATCAAACTCATTTATTAAAATTTCTCGCGAAATGATTGATTAAGCATCTTTAGCGCATCGAAATCCCATGTGTCCAGTAGAACTGTCGGGTGTACTGGAACTACGGGAAGCTACTCGATAACGATTACAGTAAGATTCATGACAAAGATAAGAGCCACCACGTATTACCTTAGATGTTCCGTTAGGTATACCTTTGGGATTTTCTTTTGTGTCATATATATGATAGGTTGGACTAAACCAATCAGAACACCATTCCCAGACATTTCCAGAAACATTATATAAGCCATACTTATTCGGTGGAAATGATCGAGCTGGGGCAGTTCCTTTATATCCGTCTAATCTTCGATTTTCATTTGGGAATTGCCCCTGCCAAATATTTGCATAATATTGACCGTTTGGCAGTAATTCATCTCCCCAAGCATATTTTTTTTGTTCTAAACCTCCCCTAGCAGCAAATTCCCATTCTGCTTCAGTGGGCAGTCTTTTCCCTGCCCAGTTGCAATATGCTATAGCATCATTCCATGATACATGAACTACTGGATGATCAAGTCTATCTTCAAATGTTGAATCCGGCCCTTCAGGATGTCTCCAGTTCGCACCATCAACAACTAGCCACCAAGGAGTCTGCTGAACAAATTGAGTAACCTTCGTTCGTGTTTCATATGACACAAGCGAATGAAAAACAAAAGACCAGCTGTAAATTTCTGCCTCAGTTTTGTAGCCTGTATCAGATACAAATTCATCAAACTGAGAATTAGTTACAGTACAAGCATCTATGTAGAAAGGATCAACTTTTACTTTACGGACTGGTCCTTCACCATCGTTCTTGTACCCTTCAGGATCATCGGTTCCCATTAAAAATTCGCCACCTGGAACGTAAATTGAATTTTTGTCAGAACTCCCCTTACAGCTTTTAACAACATTTAATCCAGAGGATTGAGTTACAGTTGATTTTTGTTTTTTTGGCGAACAACAGCCCGACTTTTTTTCTAGTTCCATTCATACCCCTCACTCTTAGCATGATTATTTCAACAAAAAGCTTCCTGCACTGGAATTTCGTGAAAATTCCAAAAAAAGATTCACCATACATTGCACCTCCAAAACGGATTGTTCATCATTTACGAATAAAAAATATCAAAAAACTCGTATGCATCTTTGAAATCAATATACTTTCTCTTTAAGTTAATATAAAGTGTAAATTAGTGAGGTTTAGTTGACTTTTTTTCACTTAAATAAATCGGAGTGATCCTATGAATCTAATACAATTGGAGTACTTACTTGAGGTTGCTAAAACAAAATCATTAATTAAAGCTGCTGAGAATCTTCATATTTCTCCGTCTGGTATTAGTAAAGCCATAACTAATCTAGAAATGGAACTTCAAATAAAGATCTTTAATCGTTCTAGATTGGGTGCTGAGCTTACCGAAGATGGAGAATTTATTGTAAGTAAGGCGCAGGAAATTATGCTAAAGGTCGAAGATATTTCTATTTTTGCGCATCAGAAGATAAATCCAGAAAAAATTAATATATCATTATCTGTCAGTCCAAACGCTATGTTAATAATTCCTAGCGCACTTGTTACTTATAAAAAAATATACACTTATAGCCAAGTAGAAGTTTTTGAAAAAAACCCCAATACAATTTTGTCCGACGTTAAAACGGATAAGACTGATTTTGGTATTACAATATTTACTGACGAAATGGCGGCTGCTAATCCCGATTTGGAATTTGAAACCATTCTCGAAGGCGGTACAGTAATTTGTGCCAGCAAAAATTCTCCCCTTGCTTATTTAGAAAAGGTACAAATTGAGGATCTTGCTAATCAATCTTTAATTCTTACGGAGGATCCTATTTTGGCGGGGTATGCAAATGAACTGATTAACTATGTTCCTAATGTAAATATATTATTTACAACAAACAATGTTAAGGTAATTACTGAAGCAGTATCAGAGGGTTTGGGTATCATTATTACAATGAATTTATTTTTGAACAAACTTACTAGTATTCAAAATGGCAGCATTATTACAATTCCCTTTGTGTTTCCTCATCCATTACGCTTTTCAGTTGGAATCGTTCGATCGAGACGCAAAAAATTATCCGAACATAGTAAACAATTTATTAAAGCATTTAAACAAAATCTTCTTTGAGTCAAAGCTAAATTTTTCTTGAAATGGGATTGAGAAAAATGCATCTCTTAAATAGCCTGATAAAACAGGCTTTTTTTTGTTTATTAAGGGTGTTTTATGCATATGCAGTTTTGGGATGCTCGGTATTTCGCAAAACCCAATGCCAACAAAAAAACGATATACCTTTTGTTATTGGTGGCTTCCTCAGCGAGTTAGGTGCTATATTTGGAACCGATTACCGTTACCTACTCTAACAGTTGGAGTGCTAACGATTATTCCTATGATTAGATTATAGGGTGAAGTCGATTAATCAAACATTCCATATTTCACTATAAAAAAATCATAATGTTTTTAATTTTTACACAAATTTAACATAAATTATATACGAATAATAGTATAATTATTGAAAAGGCCTACAATTGTTGGAGTTTGAGGTGAATAAAAAATGGATTTCTATGAAAAGCTACCTGAAGAGTTATTAATTCGTTTTTACTATGAAATTATTAATAATATTGAAAAAGGTATTCTTACAAAAAATATGTATTATGAAATAGGTATAATTATTTCTGTTGCTAATCGGAGAGGAATTTTCTTAAACCAACCTTCTGATTTATATGAAGTGATCAATCAGCAAGCCTTAAATGATTTATTAAAATCAGAACAAGTTGGTACAAGATGTAGTTCTCAGATTGCGTAGCCCTTATTTGTTTAATGTTATAATTAGATGTAAATTTACAAAGTAAATTTTTTTCTTTATTAAAAAACCCAATTTCTCAGAATTAAAAGGAGAAATTGGGTTTTTTATTTTACTCTTCATTTCAGGCTATTTGGATGTGGCTGCAACAATTTTTATATTTCCTTGTTCTCCTTCATCTGGCTTTCCAGCTGCTTTTTTGCCGGATAATTTAATTTGCTTTATGAATAAAGTACAAACAGCTCCAGTCACCGCAAATCCTAATCCAACGAAAAATACACTGTGTAAAGAATCCATTAAGGACGTTTTTAAAATTGGTACCATTTTGTCTGTTAGAAAAGCTGGCATTTTTTTCATTGTTTCAGCGCTAAATAGCATTTGGTACAAACCTTGAGGATTGGTTGCAATCATATCTTTAAGCTTTGATACCAAAGGTCCAGCTTGTGCCGGCAATGTATTCAAGAACGGAACAAGTTTGTCCGTTAGAAGTGTTCCTGATTTGCTGTTCATCACAGCACCTAAAATCGTAATCCCCAATGTTCCCCCAATGGAACGGAAGAATTGGTTTGAAGAGGTAACGACACTTAGTTCTTGTTTTGAAAAGCTTTCTTGTAAAGCTAAGGTAACCGTTGGCATAACCAATCCTAATCCTACCCCAATAACTGCCATAAAAGATGTGGCAACTAATTTACTCGAATCCATATCTAGGGTTGTTAATAAAAATAGCCCACCAGCCATGATTAACATGCCTGTCATAATTTGCGGTTTGATTCCAATTTTGTAGACAACCTGACCGCCAATAATGCTGGTGATGATCATGGCAATCATCATGGGTGTCATTATGGTTCCTGATTGGGTTGCACTTACCCCTAAAATCCCTTGCATAAAGAATGGAACAAATGTAATGGCACCAAACATTCCAATTGTCATGAAGAATCCAACTAAATTCAATAACAAGAAGGTTCTATTTTTAAATAGGTACATCGGCAAAATCGGCTCTTTTGCTTTGGTTTCGACAATAACGAAACTCACTAAACCAATGACAGCTAACGCGAATAATCCAATAATTTGCCATGAATCCCAAGCATAGTCCTTACCACCAAAGCTAAGACCAAGAAGTAAGCTTACTACGCCCACGATCATCGTAAACATGCCTGCAATATCAAAATAAATAGGTCCAGAATTCTTACGTCCTTGTAACCCAATTGCAATGAAAATGGTAGCCAAAATACCTACAGGAAGGTTAATGTAAAACACCCATTTCCAGTTCAAAGTATCTACAATCCATCCGCCAATTTGTGGACCAATTACAGAAGCAAGCCCGTATATGGCTCCGAATACACCTTGAAATTTGGCGCGTTCCTTACCAGTAAATAAATCCCCGATAACAATCATCGCCATCGGCATCATTATACCGCCGCCAATTCCTTGTATACCACGATAAATAATTAACTCTGTCATATTATTTGCCATACCGCATAGTGCAGAAGCAGCCATAAAAATAATAAGTCCAGCAACATATATAGATTTTCGTCCTAATAAGTCAGCCAACTTTCCAGCAATCGGAACAACTGCGGTCGATGTGAGCAAATATGCTGTAGTCAGCCATGTCATCATGCTTAATCCGCCAAGGTCTCCTACTATTTTGGGCATCGCAGTTCCGACAATCGTACCGTCAAGTGCTGAAAAGAACATGGCAATGATAAGCCCAATCAATACGATCTTACGATTATTGTTAGTGTTCGTTGTTGTGTTCATTTCGTAATCTCCTTCTATTAGCAAAGAGTTATTGATATTATTTGCTCCATATGAGTTTTTTAATTTTCCTCATTTACAGCCTGTGCGAGTTTTTCAGTAATTGTTGCCATAACCATAAGTTCTTCTTCGGTCAGATGAGAAAGATATCGTTCTAGGATAGCTTTTCTTTCTTCCATAACTTTCTTCAATTTTTCATCTCCCTGTTCGGTGAGACTGATATTGACGACCCTTCTATCTTTTTTATCATGTTCGCGCATAACCATGCCATTTTGCTCAAGCCTATCTACTAAAAGTGTAACAGCACTTGGTTTTACATCCATCATTTCCGCTATTTGGGTAACCTTGCAGCTTCCTTGTTTTTTTAAAAAACCAAGAACAAAAAGTTGGGTTGGTGTCACTCCAAGTGCATTCATGCTTTCCAATAATTTTGGCTGCATTTTATGGACAACTATTTGAAGAGATGCTTGTATCCGATCAAAATATGAATTTACCTCATTCATTATCTAATTCTCCTTAATATTCAATACACATAAAATTATTATACACATTAATATTTAATGTAACTTAAATATCTTTCGTGATTAAATATAAAACATACTTAAATAAAAGTCAATCCATATTTAAGTGAATACCACATCATTCCAAACAAAACTGAAAGGAGATAATAAGTAAACAAAGTTAGAAAAGAGGGAGATGAAACCATTAATTACGTAGAAAACTTAAAGCAAGCTGGTGTACCAGTGGATTTTGAAGTATATAAAGGCTGCTATCACGGATTTGATATTATTAATCCCAAGGCAGAGGTAAGCAAAAAGGGAACTTCTTTTTTATTAAGTCTTTTATATATGCTGTAAACCATTATTTTGCTAAGCAAAATAGTTAAATCCTAAAACAAACACTGAGTATCTGACATATGCACATCAGCCACCAATTTAGGTGGCTTTATTTATCAACATCATCATCTTTGAAATCAATTACTTTAAGAGAGTGTCACAAATTTCTTTTACCCAACTATGTTGATGTTCCCAACATTCCCACACATCCAACATCCATTTTCGGATCATTTTGTCGCGGCTTTCCCCTGGTTGTTCGTTCAAAACATCAAACACAGTCAAAGAATAGACTGATTTATCGAGCGGCTGTAATTCCTTCCAATTATATTTTTGAAGACTGAGAAGGGTATGTACCCGCTGCACTTGTCTGCCGTTAAACCCCTTCTCAACTGCATAATATAAACCAATTAACGAGAAAGACGTGGTAATTGGTTTCATACCATTGCCTGAATGTTGTAAAGAGTATGCATCAACAGCGTGTTGATGTAAAAAATAGATATCCTGTTTACCGATTGTATAACTACTTAACTCACTGTATTTTTGATAACACTCACCTGAAGCATTGTAATTCCCTAATACAGTGAGGTGACGATTAGATAACTTTATTCCACACCCCGGACACTCTACTATTTTTTCATTTGAATTTTCCAAATTAGCACATCCAATCTTATCATCACCTAGTCCCCATAATTGACTACAAATATTTCTCCATGATAACGTAGGTTTTACCCTCTTTTATGTGAAATAAAGTAATGCACACCAAAATGGGATATGATATTCTTGTATTTATTACATTCTCAGATGAATTTAGAGGAATAAAATGACAAAAGCCAATTGGAACGTTAACCCTGCCAATAGTAATGTTAATTTTTCAGTAAACAAAATGATAGTTTCTTCAGTTTACGGAGCATTTCGTAATTTTAATGCTTTAATTGAGGCAGATCTATTTGATTTAACTACAGCAAATATTCATTTCAATATAGATGTATCTAGTATTAAAACTCATAATACTATTCTAGATGCTCTCCTCAGGACGAATTTATTTGATTATGAGCAATTTCCTACAATCACATTTAAATCCAAAAATATTGTGAAAAAGGATTCAGATCAGTATGATATTTTCGGTTTATTAACTGTTCGAGGACTTTCACGTTTTGAAACATTTAATATTTGTATTAATAGACCTGGAAAGCATTCTTGTGAAAATGAAAAAGTTATATTTAGTTGTAAGGGACAAATATATAGAAACGATTATGGCTTATCTTTAACTTCAACTATAAATCCATTTGGTGTTCTCATAGGAGATAAAATCACCATTTCCATCCAAATTGAAGCATTAAAAGAATAATAAATTTAACCTCAATATATAATGACATACGTCTATTCGTATGTCATTTCTTATGTCAATTTAACAACCCTTTAGAACGAATCACTGTGGGTTTTCGGGTGTGAATTTATTAAGATTTTAATTGCTCATTAAGGTGCGAATGGGTGTGTGATTTTTCTACTCCAAAACCGCCCCCGCCTTTTTTATAGTTTTGGGTATATTAAGATGAGGTGATTCGTGAATGCATGGGTTAAAAATTGTTTCTGCTCTTATTTCGGCTGGTATCTTTTTTTATTTAGGATGGAGTTTATTGCGCTTTAAAAAGGAACTGAGGGAGGCTACCCATGAAGATCGGAGTATTTCAGCGAGATATAAACAAAGGTGGGATAAACGATTCATAAGAGAGAGGATTTTAATTATCATCGGGACCATTTTTGCGATATTAGCGGCTGTATTGTCATAACAGACGTATGGGTTACCTTTCCCTTCTTTTTCCGAAAAAAATAGAACTTAAAAAAAAGGCTCAGTTGAGTCCTGAGCCTTTCGGTTGCAAATTATTTATTTAATTTTACAAGTAAACAATCCATCTCCCCAGGTCGTTTCCGGACCGTTATGAATCGGGGTGATTTCCAAAACTTTTTCCATATTTGTAATAATGATAGGGGTAATAATTTCTTTGTTTTTGCTTTTTAAATACTCTAAATCCACATTCACCAGTGGATCACCGATTTTAATAGTTGAACCGCTGCCAACCAGTACTTCAAAACCTTCGCCGTTCAATTCAACGGTTTCTAATCCAATATGGATAAGTATTTCTAACCCGTTTTTTGTCTTAATTCCAATTGCGTGTTTCGTAGGAAAAACCTGAATCACTTGACCGTTTACAGGCGAAACCACTTTTCCGCTCTTTGGTACAATGGCAACCCCATCCCCAATTAGTTTCTGTGCAAAGACAGGATCCGGCACCTCTGATAATGAAACAATTTCGCCGTCCATAGGTGAAAATACTTCTTCTACTAAACTCTTATTATTCTTAAATAGATTTTTAAACATGATAATCCCCCTCTATCACCTAATGATTCTTTGATCTTGACGATTCATAAATTCTTCTACTTCTTCGATGGAGAATTGGTTGCAGTCTCCATAAATGGTATGCTTTAAGGCTGCTGCAGCTGTTGCAAAGGAAACGGTATAATCAAAATCGCATTTTGAAAGTATTCCATGTAAAGTTCCTGCTGAAAACGCATCGCCGCCACCGACACGATCAATGATTGGCGCGAGGTAATGTTTTTTTGACCTGTAAAGCGACCCATTACTCCATATGGTTCCTACCAATGTATGGTCACTGGTTGAGTTGATTACCCGTAAAGTAGAGTAAAACACCTCAATGTTAGGATAAATCTTGTTTATTTGTTCGTAATAAGAAGAAAGGTCATCAAGTTCGTGCTCCTCAATCCCTAAAAGGTTGATCGCATCCAGTTTTCCGGCGGAACAATAATCGACGTAGGGAAGCAAGGTCGCCAATACTTTTCCCGCTTCAGGGTAACTCCATAATTTTCCCCGATAATTGATATCGAAACTGATTTTAACTTGACGCTTTTTTGCTTCTTTCATTAAATGATGCGTCATAGTTGCCCAGCCCGCTGACAGCGCTGGTGTAATGCCTGAAACATGAAATAACTCAACATCATGAAATAGCTCATCCATTGACCACTCCAGCCGCTCCATCTCTGTGAAACTGGAGTGAGCACGATCATAAATAACAGAAGAAGAACGTTCCCCCACGCCATTCTCCAAATAGTAGCTTCCTAAACGAGCTCCCCCAAATAGCAAAAATTCAGTTGAAACTCCAAAACGATGTAAATGTTTTTTTGCAGCGTTTCCAAGGGGATTATTAGGTACTTTGCTTGCGAAGGATACTTGATGGTTGAAATTAGCCAAGCTAATCGCAACATTGGCCTCTGCACCACCATAATTGACCTGCAATTGTTTCGCTTCGCTTAATCGACAATCATTGCTGGTAGATAACCGAAGCATAATCTCTCCCATAGTTAAAATTCTGCTCATCTGTTGGTCTCCTTACCGGTTAAGTATAAAATGTTCAAATGCATAAGCCACTCCATTTTCAGCATTCGACAGGGTTACAGCATCGCAGAGCTCTTTTACTGTAGGATCAGCATTCCTCATGGCGATTGATAATCCGGCTGCTTCAAGCATAGGAACATCATTAAAGTTGTCACCCATGGCTACGGTATCTGCCAATGGAATACCAAAGTATTCCGCAACCATTTTGAGTGCATTACCTTTATTACCGTTTTGATCCATGATTTCAAGGTTCCAGGGACCTGAAGAAGTGGTAACAATCCCTGAAATTCCATTGAGATAGGTGATAAACTCCGTTTTTTTCTCTCCATCAAAGATGGGCACAAAGAATTTTTGAACCGTTAAGCCCTTCATGTCCATTAATTCTTGATAATCATCCATATAATTGAGGAGATCCGATTTCTGCGGCTGTTCAGTGATCCGTTTATAAAGGTCATCCGACATCCCTTCGATTCTTTTTCCTTCGAGAGTAAGAGCCACTCGTTCTGACCAATCGCAAGGTACAAAGATTCCCTTACTTGTGTAGACGCGATATGGAATCCTCTCCCCATCTAATTTGTCTGCTATTTGTGCGACGTTTTCCATATTCATGGAAACATTGGCTAAAAGCTTTCCTTCTGCTTGTACAAGGGTTCCATTGCTTCCGGCAATGGGACAGGAAATATCATATTTTTTTAGAATTTGTTCGATATCCTCAGGAGCACGGCCCGAGCAGATCATAATAATGTGCCCCTCGTTTTGCGCCTTTTGGAGCGCCTGAAGATTCTCATTTGTAATGTTATTTTCCAAAGACAATAATGTACCATCTAAATCGATTGCAATAAGCTTGATAACATTCACCCCATTACTTTCTGATTGCGTTAAGTTTCTCTATATATTCTTGTGCTAGAGTAGTAATTTTGTCAAAATCGCCGCTTTTCGCCGGTGCGATTAGATTGCCGCCAATGCCGACAGCAGAACATCCCATAGCAAACCATTTTTCCATGTTTTCTAAATTTACACCGCCAGTAGGCATGATATTCACCTGTGGCATCGGCGCTTTAACGGCACTCACAAATTCCGGTCCCAATGCACTTCCTGGGAATAGTTTGATGATATCGACACCCGCTTTTAAAGCCGTTGCGATTTCGGTCAATGTCATGCATCCCGGTAAATAGGGAATCTGATATAAATTGCACAATTTAGCTGTTTCTTCGTCAAAGTATGGACTTACAATATAGTCTGCACCTGCCATGATCGCAATTCTTGCCGTAACTGCATCCAATACGGTCCCTGCACCTATTACAATATCCTGATGGTCTGCATACTTATTCTTTATCTCTTGAACGGCGATTTCTGCCTGCGGCACGGTAAAGGTCAATTCCAGTCCTGTGACTCCTCCCTTAACAAGGGCATCGGTTATTCTCACAGCCTCCGTTTTAGAATCTGCTCGAATAACGGCTATAACTCCGCTGTTTATTAATTTGGTTAAAATCGATACTTTTTTCAAATTGATCACCTGTTTTTTTATTTTTTTTCCCCAATCAAAAGGAAAGGCTCGACTGCCATTAGGCAATCAAGCACCTTCTTTTCTGTTTCCTTATCCGATTTTTCTGAAAGTTTGAACGTTGTTTATTTCGCCATTGCGACTTTTTTTAACAATCACATAAGTGAGGGCAAATGAACCGCCGATTGCGATAGCAATTCCGATTAAAGCATATGGGAAATAAGGTCCGACATAGGCAACCAAACTTACAATACTTGAAAGAATATATCCGTAAATTCTAACTCCCATTGAAGCAAAGAAGGTGGAAGCCACTGCGCTGCCGATTGAACATGCGATAAAGGCTTTTTTATTCTTAATCAGTACCCCAAATAAAGCTGGTTCTGTGATACCTAGGATGGCAGAAAGAGCCGCTGAAAAAATGACTGATTTTTCCGCTTTGCTGTTGGCTTTGAAAACCATTGCAAAAGTGGCGCCGGCAATTGACATATTGGTCATAAACATCATTGGCATTAACATGTCATACCCTTTATCGGCGAAGTTCTGAAGCGCAATTGGTGTGATAGCATGGTGCACCCCAAATACAATTTCAATCGGTCTGAATCCGCCCATGACAACTCCTGCCAAGATTGGAGAAATATCAAATAAAGATTGAACAATAAAGCCTATACCTTTACCAACATACTCGCCCAATGGACCTGTTACCAATAATGAAAAAGGTATTGCAATAAATAATGTTAATGTAGGGGTAAATACCGTTCTCAGCAGGTTTGGCATAAATCTGTCAACCCACTTATAAATATAGCTTAATGCCCATACTGACAAGATAACCGGTATAACTGCACTAGCATAATTATAAACAGGAATTGGCAAACCAAAAAAGTCAAAGGAATGGATTTTGCCCAGTTTAGCGGCGTCGATTAAAGTTGGATACATAAAGCCGCCTGCAATCGCGATGGCAAGGTATTGATTGACTTTAAAGATTTTTGCTGCAGATGCTGCCAGGAAAAATGGCAGGAAATAAAACACGCCGCTTGAAATCAAGTCAAGCATCTTTACCGTATCGGTTTCAGCTGATAAAACTTTTAATGCGATTAAACCGGCGATAAGACCTTTAATCATACCTGCTCCAGCAATGGCTGGAACGATTGGTCCGAAAACGCCGGATACAACATCCAATAATCGTCCGAAAGGTCCTTTTTTCTTTGTATCTCCCTTGTCATCGAGCTCTTCTCCATCGATTCCCAATTCCTCGGACAAAACAGAGTAATATTTTTGTACGTTTGTCCCGATGATGATTTGATATTGATCGCTTTGTAATTGTTCCCCGATAACGCCATCCAATTTCTTTATTTGATCATGTGAGATTAAAGACTCATCATATAAATCGAAGCGAAGCCTTGTCATGCAATGCCAAGCTTTCTTTATATTTTCTTTCCCTCCCACGTATTCTATGATTTTTTTGACCGTTTCCTTTTCTTTCACTTCGTTTTCATCTCCCTTAAATTGAATCTTGTTCTAATTAGACTTTCTATATTGCACTTTGATTTGACACGCTCATAATAGCATAAGGAAAAAATTATTGAAAACGGTTAAAAACAACCAAAAAAATCACGGAAGCCTTTTCATTCCAAAGTTTTTCACGGAATTCTATTCTAAATTGGTACGGTAAATTACCTTATTTCACTAACCTTTCTGACCAAATTGACGCTGCAAATTTACTGTGTTTAAATCTAATTATAAATCACTTTGATTTGACACAATTGAATGCAGAGAGAAGGAGAATCAAAGTTGGAACCCACTATTATTACAGATATAAAATCATTTGTAACGAATCCACATCGACATAATCTTATTGTTGTCAAAATAGAAACAAATAAAGGCATTTTCGGGTATGGATGTGCCACTTTTCAGCAGCGTCCATTAGCTGTTCAAACCATTATTGATGAATATTTAAGGCCTCTTTTAATTGATCGTGATGCAAACCATATAGAGGATTTATGGCAATTAATGATGGTCAATTCCTATTGGAGAAATGGCCCGGTTATGAATAATGCTATTGCTGGTATCGATATGGCTTTATGGGATATCAAGGCAAAGCTAGCTAACATGCCTCTTTACCAATTGCTTGGGGGAAAGTCCAAAAACGCGATTGCGGCATATGGCCATGCGGACGGGCTTACGCTCGAGGAACTTTTTCATAATGTTGATACGCTACTTGAACGAGGATTCCGCCATATCCGCTGTCAATTAGGGAAATATGGCGGCAAAAATCATGATATGCACTTAACCACTCATTTAAGTGAGGGTGAATATTTTGATCCGGACATCTATATGAAAGATGTTGTATATATGTTTAAAGCTTTAAGAGAAAAGTATGGCTATTCCATTCATTTCTTGCACGATGTCCATGAAAGACTGTTTCCGAATCAGGCACTTCAATTGGCCAAAGATCTGGAACCATATAAGCTATTCTTCCTCGAGGATATCCTGCCTCCGGATCAAACCGAATGGCTGTCTCAGTTGAGAACACAATGTACAACACCTATCGCCATTGGTGAACTGTTTAATAACCCAATGGAGTGGAAAAATCTGATTGTCAATCGGCAAATTGATTATATTCGCTGCCATGTTTCCCAGATTGGCGGTATCACACCTGCCCTGAAGCTCGCAGCACTTTGCGAAAGTTTCGGTGTCCGAATTGCGTGGCATGGCCCATCTGACATGACTCCAATTGGGGTTGCTGTCAATACTCATTTAAATATTCATCTTCATAATGCAGCGATTCAAGAGATCCAGGAACCCGATGAAACAACGAAGGAAATGTTCCCTCATTCAGTTGAAGTAGTGGATGGATATATCTATCCAATTGAGAGAGTTGGTATTGGCGTTGATTTTAATGAAGATATGGCCAAGGAATATCCAGTGAGATATAGAAAGCATGAATGGACTCAAGCACGTATTCCAAATGGTTCGATTCATACACCATAATTAAACAAACCCTCTTTAGCATATTGCTTTAGAGGGTTTTTATTATATAGAATGTTGGTAAAAAACTTCCCTGAGGTACTCATGATGAAAAAAAGAGATTTCATTGCAGATGATATCCTAAGTAAGGTTTATCAAAATAAATACAAAGCTGGAGAAAAAATGCCTACTGAAAGGGATCTTGCGAAGCAATATGATGTTTCACGATATACCATTCGGGAAGCGTTGAAAAAACTCCTCAATATTGGATGTATCAAAATCATCCAAGGTTCAGGAATTTTTGTAAGTGATACAAAATATAAAAGTCCATTAATTTATAATTCATTAACTGAAAAAAAATTTAAAGATATTGAATCTAAGATGATCTATTTAAAAAAGATTACCCCTGATGCGGCATTAGAAAAAATCTTTGATATCAACGGGCAAAATGCAAAGTTATGGGAGTACAAACGGGTTAGAATTGTCGATTATCAAAAAGTACAAATTGAAACGACTAGATTACCCTATTCCTATTTTCCAGATTTAAATGAAGCGGTAGTAACAAGCTCCGTACATGAATATGTACAACAAAACGATTACCAAATATCCCACTTCATCACAACATATAGTGCGGTAAATGTCAGTAAAGAAGATGCTGAGCTCCTCAATTGCAAGAAGGGTATTGCGGCAATGAAGATTGTCAATAGAGGGATTCTGCAAAACAGCAAAGTGTTTGAATACAGTGAAATTATTAATTTAGATTATTCCGTTTCCTATTTTACCCCATTTAACCCTTACAGTCATAAGTACAGAAAGAATTAATACTCTTTGCAAGTGCTACCCTAACAATTTTTGTTTAGGAATTTAAATATAGAGGATAAGAAAAGGATGCATAAGCTTAACGGCGCCTGAGAGTTAGTTCAAGGAAACGTAAAAGCGTATCCTTCAAGATAAAAAGATAAAAGATAATTAGACATAACAAAAAAAGCCGTCAATTCTCTTTGGAGCTTGACGGCTTTTGTTTCCTATTAACTGGTTCTGCATTAAAATATTCTTCCAGAGTAATTCCTTTGTTCATAATTTTAAGAGCAATTGATTTGCCAACATATCGAAGGTGCCAAGGCTCATACTGATAACCAGTAACGGCCTCTTTACCTTTCGGATATCGAATAATAAAGCCATACTTTGCTGCATTCTCCTCTAGCCAAATCGCCTCTTTTGTTCCACTGAAGCAGTCTTCTGCAGCACACCTGCCATCTCCCCCGGTAACATCGATGGCAAGACCTGTTTCATGTTCACTCGTTCCAGGCATAGCACTGTACCTTCTAGCCTCTTCATACCCATCACTACTTACATAAGAGTTAAATAATGTGGTTTGAGTTGAGTATGCTCGATAAGCCGAAACACCTAAGAATGAAATACCCTGTGCTTTTGCATCCGTAAATAATTCATGAATCGCATCTGCGGCCTCTGCACGCATCTTTCTCTTTTCAGTTTTCTCTTTGAAAATAAAGGGGATATCAGCATAAATAAGATCTGGGGGAGTATAACTTTCTGGCAGTTTATATCGATTATTTACGAGAACTGAAATGCTCTCTGGGTCAGTGTCAACCTGAATAGTATGATCATGATGTTTTGCATGAACCGCTGTTGCTTCAGGTTTGCTTTTGGTATCGTGAGAAATTTCTGTATAACCAGTTATGATCACTGCAAGTATGATGATGCAGTCCCTGATTAATAATTTATCCAATTTGAACACATCCACAATGCATTTGGACCTAAAACTCCAAGTAGAATTTTATCATGGCGTTTTCGTTTAGATAATTCCAGAAAACTTAACGATCAATTAAGTAACACTTAAAATAATTCATTTTTTACAGTTCGTATAACTCTTGTGCCTCTGGGAATACGGTTACCTGACATTCGAAAAAGCAACGCTCGGGCGTAAAACATTTTGCGCATAGATTGTAATGGGACTTCAAACCCTATTTGTATCACCGGTTTAAAGAAACGGTGCATAGATAATCAATTTGAATATAGAGGAGTCAATAATATGGCAAAAAAATGGGTCAGCTCATGGGTTGTTCTCATCACCTTTTTCACCCTCATGGGCTGTAACCGAGATTCGGATCAATCCTCTTCACCAAAAAATACCGATACCGGCACAAATCAGTCCTTGACCCCCATGATCAACCGGTCCCATTCGAACCCAAACAACATAGGGACAAACATGTCGTATGTGAATAAGACAACAAGTAAGGATGGGACGGCAATCTATACCACGAAATACCCTGCATCCCTGGGAGTCATCGTGAACAAGAAAATTTATCTGCCTAAAACATATGTGCCGAAGAATTTGGTCTATCCTAATACCTCCTTTCTCTTTAAAGAAAAAATAGAGAAACGTAAGTTGCGTAAGGAGGCGGCGGTTGCACTCGAAAGGATGTTTGCGGCGGCCAAAAAAGACAAGGTTTATTTAAGCGGGGTCTCTGCCTACCGTTCGTATGCCACACAGGCGGCCGTCTTTAACCGTTACGTCGAAACAGACGGGTATGAAAAAGCAAGAACTTACAGCGCCATTCCCGGCACCAGTGAACACCAGACGGGGCTCTCCATCGACGTTAGCGGAAGCAGCGGGAAATGTGCGGCTGCCTCTTGTTTCGCCACTACAAAAGAAGCGAAATGGCTGGATAAGAACAGTGCCAATTTTGGCTACATCATCCGTTATCCAAAAGGAAAAGAGTACGTGACTGGCTACAAATACGAACCATGGCACATCCGCTACGTCGGCACTGCCGTTGCGAAGGAAATGAAAAAAAGGAATTTGACTTTAGAAGAGTATTACGGCGTTTTCCCAATCCTGAAGTAAATCGTGATTTTCGATACAAAAAAACCGCGCAAGCTTCACACTCCGCGGCTAACCACGCCCCACTTTTCTACCTGGTAAAGCGGGGTTTCCTTTTGCCCGTAGGCAGTATTGAAAACTTTCATATATAAGGATTCATTATTGAAGAATGGCAAAAATTTCTCTACTAAGATATTCAGAAATGTTGGCTATTCCTGGTACTTGACTTTAAACTCTTGCTCCCATTCCGACCTTAGTAATGCATATTGATACTCGTCCACCCACTGTCCCTTTGACATGTAGTTTTCCAACAAATGTCCTTCTCTTCTCATCCCTACACGTTCAAGCAGCCTAATGGAGTTTTCGTTTCTAACATCTGTAAAAGCTATGACCTTGTGTTTTCCAAGATCATTAAAAACATAACTCAACAACGCTCTCACCGCTTCACTGGCATAGCCCTTCCCCTGATGCTCTTCGGCGAGGGTATAGCCAATTTCAACAATCCGCGGCTCCGCTAAAAGTGTGTGCAGCGCACAATCTCCGATTAATTGATTCGTCTCCGCCAAAGCAATGGCAAACTGAAACCACGTGCCCGGTTGATTGGGTACACACTTCGATTGCTTTTCCACAAAAACTTCCGCATCGTGCCGTTGATAATTCTCCCAAGACTGAAATTTAGCCACTTCGGGACTCGAACGATACAAATAAAAGGGATTAACATCCTGTTGTGAAAATTGCCTCAAAATCAGGCGATTTGATCGCACATAAATATGTTCGGATATCTCCACTTTCCTCACTCCCCCCTATACTCGGCACTGACAATTTCTCTATTAACCAATAATGATTCGCTCTTTTGGATACTGATAATTCGCTTTAATCGGTTTTCCTCCAATAATGATTAAAAAGTTAAAGATCCCGATTCTGCCAATGAACATTAAAGCCATAATAACAATTTTGCCCATGACGCCCAATTTTGCCGTGATCCCCATGGAAAGCCCGACAGTTCCAAATGCAGATGCCACTTCAAAAATGATCTCCATTAATGAAAATCCCGGTTCAAGAATCGTAAGGATAATGGTGCTGACACAACAAAGCATCATAGCGGTAGCGATGACGATATAGGACTTGATGACGTCCTCCGTGGCAATTTCTCTTTTAAAAATTTTTATCTTCGTCGTTCCGTTAGCGAAATAATAGACACTCAATAACATAATCGCAAATGTCGTCGTTCTTATTCCTCCTCCGGCACTGCTTGGAGAGGTTCCGATAAACATAAGAACACTCAAAATAAAAAGGGTAGCGGTGGAATATTCCTGAATTTCCATTGTACTCAGCCCGCCATTTCGAGAAGAAACAGAATAAAAAAGGGAATGGATAAAAGCTTCATGCCAAGTTTTATCGGCAAAGTAATGATTATATTCACATAGATAAATCAGAATCGTGCCTATTACGATCAATCCAAAAAAAGTAAGGGTCGTGATTTTTGTAAATAAGGAAAACTTATATGGCGTTTTCCCTCTATGTTTAAAGAAATGAATCACTTCCATCAGTACTGGGAACCCAATCGCTCCTACAATTAGCAGCACCATGGTCAGCATTAACACAAAATAATCGTTGGCAAATGGAATCAATGATTCTCCTGTAATATCAAATCCTGCATTCGTTGCCGCACTGACTGCTGCAAAGAAACCTTGTAAAAAAGCTTCCTGCCAAGTAGGAAAATATTTTAAAAAGTAAATGCCAAAAATAATGCCCCCTATTACTTCCAAAATGATAAATAGGAACAGAATATTTCTGATAAGTTTAATGATTCCAGAAAAAGATGAAAGATTTTGATCCGTCATTATAAGCATTCTGTCTCTTATTCCAATACGTCTCCCCATTAAAAGCCAAATTGTAGTTCCAAGAAACATAATGCCGATTCCGCCAAATTGCAGAATGATCGCAAAAATAATGGTTCCTGGCACACTGAGAACCTCATTGATCGGAATAGTAGATAACCCTGTCACACTAACGGCACTCACCGCAGTAAAGAGGGCATCAATAAACGTAATTTTAGCATTGGGCTTCAGTGTTATAGGCAGCATTAATAATATGGTCGAGACAACCACGGCTAGCAGATAATACATCACGATGATTTGGGCAGGCTTTAGTGACTTCTTCTTTTTCTTAGTTAGAGTTTTCATGTTTCACCATTTCTATATATATTCGAAAGCTTAATTGCCATAATATGTTAAGCACAGTGACTTCCTTTTTATTATAGATATAGCGTAAAGAATAATTCAAACCATATTCATGTTGGTATAAAAAACTCGCTGGATTAACTCCGCGAGCCTTTTATGCTGACCCTTTGCCGAAGCTTTGTCTATTTTTTTAGGTGTTTTGTCTATTTTTTTTGGGGTTTTGTTCATTTTTGAGGGGACATTGTCTATTTTTTAAAGGGGTTTGTCTATTTTTTTAATAGTTTTGTCTATTTAACCATAAAAAGGAAAAACAAAAAAATTGCTCCACATATGCTTTGGACATTTTTTGTGTTGCATTGGACATTTTGGCGGGCACTTTGGACATTTTCTTAAGGACATTGGACTTTTTTTGGACCACTTTGAACACTTTTTCGGACGGTTTGGACAATTAAACAAAAAATGGAAAAACACACATGTATTTTTGATCAAAGAAAAAACCGCCAGGATTAAATCCCTGACGGTTTTAACGTAAAATTAATAAGCTGTCCAGCCGGCATCCCCGGTAATGACGGTTCCATTCACAAAGCTTGATTCATCTGAAGCAAGGAAAAGAGCGATATTGGCAATTTCCACTGGTTTACCGACACGTGGATTTATTCCTAATCCTGCTTGAATGCGACCCATGCCGAATTCGTTAATCCCGCTCATGGATGCACCGATGTTTGTTTCCACTCCGCCTGGGGCAATCGCGTTGCAACGAATCCCTTTTTCTGCGTACATGAATCCCGTATTTTTGGTAAAACCAACAACGGCATGCTTGGAAGCTGTATAAGCGGCTCCTGCTCTGGCGCCTTGAAGTCCGCCAGCCGAAGCAACATTAATAATCACGCCGGATTGTTTTTCTAAAAAGATCGGCAAGACTTTGCGTGTTGCTCGCATGACACTTGTCGTATTGATCGCAAAAATACGCTCCCATTTCTCGTCTTCTATATCACCTGCTGGTTCAAAGTTATCCATGATACCGGCATTATTGACTAAAATATCTAATGTTCCGAAAGTATGAACGGCGGTGTCAATCAGGTTTTGGATATCTTCTTCTTTCGCCACATTGGCCATCACGGCTACCGCTTCACCGCCATTTGACTTAATTTCTTCCACTGTTTGATTTGCTGCTTCAAGGTTAATATCCGAAACGACTACTCTCGCTCCTTCTTTTGCATAAAGAATCGCAATCGCTTTACCCATCCCAGATGCAGCACCTGTTACTACCGCTACCTTATTTTCAAGTCTCATATCGATTCCTCCCATTAGTTTGATTAAGCTTCTTTTGTTATTGCCTTTTTTAAATGAGCCTTGGACTTCACTTCGGAAGCCTGCTTACCCTTCTTGATAAAGAAGGAAAGCAACAATCCAATGATGCCGATCCCGACAATGACAAGGTAGGCATCATTAATACCTTGGATAGAGGCTTCCTTAATCATCTGCCCTTGGGTCAAGCCTTTCAGAGCCGCAGTCGGGATCATATCCTGCAGATGTGATTTTGTCCGGTCGGTCATAACCGTAACTAGAAGCGACGTACCTACAGCACCGGCAACCTGCCGAATGGTATTAGATATGGCCGTTCCGTGTGCATTTAACTGCGGTGGCAGTTGGTTTAAACCAGCGGTCTGAATCGGCATCATCATCAAGGCCATCCCAATTCGGCGCCCTGTTGACATAAGAACCAGAAGGGTAAAACTCGTCGAGTCAGTCAAGTTGGTAAAACCAAGTGTGGTGCCAATGGTAATGACCATTCCGATAACTGACAGCCATTTCGCGCCAAAGCGGTCGAACAGCTTGCCGGTAACCGGCATCAGGAAGCCCATGATAAGCGCTCCAGGAAGAAGCAGGAGACCAGATTCAATTGCTGTGTATCCACGGACATTCTGGAGGTATAGCGGAAGCAGCATCATATCTGCATACATCACCATTGTTACCGCGATATTGATAATAGTCGTTAAGGTGAACATATTGTACTTAAACGCCCGCAAATCCAGCAGTGGATTTTTTGACTTCAATTCCCTCCATGAAAAAAGGACAAGGGCCAAGACGCCAACGGCAATTGTACTTATCACCTCTGAGTCGGACCATCCAAGGCTTCCAGCCCGGCTGAAGCCATAAAGCAATGACCCGAAACCAATCGTTGAGAGGGTGACAGCCAGAACATTAAATTTTGTCTTAATTCGATCTGATACATTTCGGAGATAAATGAATCCCAATATTATGACAAGGACAGCAAATGGAATCATTCCGTAAAACATTGTTTCCCATTTGTAATTTTCGATAATGTAGCCGGCCAGTGTCGGCCCAATGGCAGGGGCGAAAATGATCGCAAGCCCGACCATCCCCATGGCTGCTCCTCTTTTTTCCGCAGGGAAAAGTGTCAGAATCACATTCGTAAGCAGCGGCATAATGATTCCCGCACCTGCAGCCTGAATCAAGCGTCCGGTTAACAAGACCTGAAATCCAGTTGCTAAAGCCGAAACGATGGTTCCAGCCAAAAATATAAACATGGAAGTTTGAAAAAGCTCACGGGTTGTAAATCGCTGCATTAAATAGGCCGTAATCGGAATTAAGATCCCATTTACCAGCATGTAACCTGTTGTTAACCACTGTGCGGTTGCGGCTGAGATTTTAAAGTCAACCATCAGTTCAGGAACGGCGACGCTCATGAGTGTTTGATTTAATGTTGCTATGAAAGCGCCCAATATCAAAATGAACATGATAGGACCTTTTTTTATGGAATTGGTGTCTGTTATAGAATTATTGTTCNNTTTCCATCCTTTCTAACAATTATGTGAACTTTTTTACAACGTGTTGAATAATTAACATCGTATAAATTATATTATAGTTAGATAGTTGGTAATGACAACAGACAATTCCTGACGAAGTGTATATTAGTTATCATTTTTGTGAGTTATGTTGTTAATGCGGAAGATAATAGACACAACTGAAGTAATTGTAAATTTCCAATTAGAGGGAAAGGTGATTAGACATGACGGATCATGAAAATACTCGCGTCGATCCGCGAATACTGCGGACGCGCCAATTAATAAAGGATGCTTTAATAGATTTGCTTCAGGAGATGGAGCTAAATAAAATAACGGTTAATCGAATTGCGGAGCGTGCAACGATCAACCGTGTTACGTTTTATCTTCACTATCGTGATATTCAAGACATGATGGAGAAAATGGCACAGGAAATGGCCGAGGATATTGAGGATATTATGAGGAGTGCGACTGATAAGGAATCCACCGGCGAAACCGATTCGTTGATGCTCGAAAGCCTGCTTGAGCATATAGCCGAGAATGGTAAATTCTATAAAGTGGTTCTTGGTACCAGAAGGACACCCATTTTTACCGAGCGGTTATTAAAAATCCTTACGGAAGCCATAACAAAGAGAACAGAGAACTCCTTTCGCGCTGCTACCGGCATTCAAAGGGATGTGGCTATCTGGTACGGTTCTTCCGCCCTTATCGGTACGATTGTGGCTTGGCTGCGTAACGATATGCCTTATACACCGCAATATCTTGCCAAGCAGTTAACAATGCTTTTTCGGATTGGGGGAAAGTAGCTTCGTACTGCGGAGTTCGAACCCAAATGTTAGCGCCCGATTTCCCTGAGTGGGAATATCGGGTTTTTCCATCTACCAAAGCTCACCCACAATTTTTGTTCCATGTACCTCACTAACATTTAACACGTTTGCAATATGATTTAGATTTTTATCTGTAATTCCCCCGCCAGGCAGAATAATGATTCTGTCAGCCGCATATTCCACGATTTCCTTCAAACGGCTTAGGTTAGCTTCAATTGGTGTAGAGCTTGGCCCTCCATGTGTTAAGATTCGATTCACTCGATGCTTCACAAGCCAATCAATCGCTTTAAACTGGTATTCATGATTAATATGATCAAATGCCATATGAAAGGTGACATCTAGACCTTCCGCAGATTCCAGCAGCTTGAGCATAGCTTCCTCATCAATCCAGCCTGCATCATTTAAGCAGCCGATCACCACTCCATCTGTCCCTAACTGTTTAAAATGGACGATCTCCTTTTGCATGATCTCTATTTCCTCTTTCGAATAAATAAAATTTCCGCCTCTAGGCCTTACTATGGCCATTACCTTAATATTTTTTGAGTGACAATAGGAAATCGTTTTGGCAGCCACCCCGTGACTGACGGTAGTGCCGCCAACAGCGAGGTTGTCACAAAGCTCAATGCGATGGCCCCCTTTTTCAATCGCTTGAGGAACCCCTGTAAAATTCTCTACACAAACTTCTTTTAACATCTTAACGATCCTTTCTGAGCTGATAAAACTTCCGTAAACTGACATAACCCGATTCATTTCTACCGGATTCGATTTTAATCAGACGTTTGATTAAAATTGCTGAGAACGCGGTTACATGAAGCTTTCTTTCCTTGGGAAGGTAAAAAATTTGTTGAAAAATATCCTTGAAATCGTAAGGCAATAGTTTTTCTACACCCATCGAGCATATTCGATGAAATTCCGTATGTGCTATACTAAATAATCGTTTGATTGAATTCGGTAATAACCGCACTATTGAAGGTTTTATGTGACGAGATCACAGCGAAAATTGTTTGAAAGATTATCTTAAAAATCAACATCAACCAAGTAAAAAGGACAAATTTCTAATGTACTAACAGAAATCTATTGGATTCCCTATTTTTCGCCTTTAATCAAACGTTTAATTAAATATGGCTTCCACCCGTATCATTACTGGTTTTTTTCAGCTAAAAACGTTAGAAGAATGTCGAAGGAATGAAGCGTTTGGCAAGTGTTTAGTGTTTAGGCAATGAAACATGAAAGTAAATGATAAAAAATGCTGTAAATAAAAACGAAACCACCCAAGCAGGAATAGGCTTTAGGTAATGAAATCTCAGCATGATAGCCCATAAGAAATTAAAGGCGACAGACCACCCATAATTCCAACCGTTATGATACGAGACTTTTCCAGCAATAAACATTATGGTCTCAATACCAGCAAGAATAGCTCCTGAAATTAATAAATAGGTTATTACTTTCTTTGGAGACTTAGGTAAATAGGTCAAAAACAGAATGACGATACATGGAAAATTAATAAAGTTTTGAACCAAAAATGAAAAGGAAGTGTTTAATAAAAAATCAGGTTCCAATTTCCATAGAACATTCTTTTCGCCAACAAAGTAGCTATATAATAAATTATTTACAATCAGATATAAAATAGTGGGATAATAGTTTCTCCAGTTTTTCACATCACCAAATTTCCAGCAGCAAAGTACAAGAGTTAAGCACAGAGCAACGCGCAATAGGAACACCCTTATTCAACAGTTTTGTTTTAATATCTGCTAAATTTGTCAAAAGTATAATGTTACTATCTTGAATCATGAAAAACAAAAAAAAACTTTATCAAAAGGCTAAACAATTATTGATAGTTTGTCGTTAATATTAATGTAACTTGCTAAACTCCTATGCAAGTACTAGTATTATTTCGTTAGAGAGCTGTCCTTTTTAGGGCAGCCCTTTTTCATACTGTGATATTTTCAAATGACTTTATTCATTCATAATAAAATCCCCTGACATTGTCACGGGGATTTCCCAATTATGCTAAATTGGTGGGTCTGGTTCCAATTACAATGGTTGCATCCAGGTCCTCATAGCGGTTAACCTGAGGGATTAGCCCGTTTTGGGTGAAGATTTCAACGGTCTGAGGTGCCTGCCTTTCGCTCGTCTCTACTAAAAGATGCCCTTCAGGAGCGAGCCAGAGCGATGCTTCTTTTGCTACTCTTCGCTGAATATCAAGCCCGTCATTTCCTCCATCAAGCGCTACCTTTGGTTCATATAGACGCGCATCCTGTGGAAGCAGCTGAATCGCCTCAGTAGGAACGTAAGGGGCATTTGCTACTAGGATATTAACTTTACCGCGTAGCTGGGCAGGTAGTGGTTCATAGAGATCTCCTTCATAAACAAGGCCACCTACGTTGGTAACATTGCGGAGGGCACAGTTTACTGCAGTTGGATCGATGTCAACTGCATGCAACTCAATCGACCCAAGGGCTTTTGCTATCGCGACACCTACCGCTCCAGTACCACAGCAAAGATCAACGACGATGGTACCAGGTACATAAAGTGCTGCTGCCTTTTGGACAAGTAACTCAGTACGGCGTCGGGGTACGAAAACCCCTGGGCCAACTGCAATCCTATTGCCGCAGAATTCCGCCCAACCAAGGACATGTTCAATCGGGGTACCTGTGATTCGAAGGCTGACCATAGTAGAGAGTGCATCCAATGTCTGTGCCTCAGAAATAAGAAGCCGAGCCTCTTCTTCTGCAAAAACACAACCTGCAGTCCGAAGTCTCTCGATTATACTTTTTTTAATTTGGTCATCAATATAAGATTTCACTTGACTCTCTATAAATACCACCCAATCATTGTAAAGGTTATTATAGGGAGTTCGTTAAAAATTGGAAAAGTCCTTCTTATACTAACTTTCTCCTCCAACGCAAAAAAGAGATGGCCGCCACACTGTCGGCGCTTCCAATAAATTCAATTGGGCATGCTTGTAAAGGTTCTTGAGGACAAATCTCGCTTCGAATCCAAGCAAAATGTCCTTAAGAACGCCCCTCCTTCAACCCTTGCACCCGTTTAAAATAAGAATTTATCTTTAGACTGACTAGCTTTTTTCTCTATTTGTTTGTTAAGCAATTTTAGAAAGTGTAACTGCGCTTTTGAACTGTTCATTAATCTCTTAACCCGAAACGGGCTATCTAAATATCGTCGTATTCGATAGTTCATCACAATTAATTTTCGATACTTTTCTTCCTGATATAATTCTTGAAACCAGGGCAGTTTTTTCAATTCATGGATATGGGCATCAATTCTCCTAGTATCAATGCTTCTCCATTCATACAAAGGGTCTGTGATAGCAATGAGAACATCAAGGATATATGATACTTTCATTTATTTACCGCCTTTGGTAATAATAAAATTATGTATTTTTAAATGTCTGATAATATGATATTATTTTAACAAAAAAGAAGAGGTTAATTATATGAATACAACATTCACACCAACAGAATCATCTAAGACTAGAGCTATCGTCATCAATGCACTTTTCATCGCGTTAACCCTTGTCGCCACAATGTTTATCAACATAAGGCTCCCAATCATGGGTAACGGAGGTCTTATCCATCTGGGTAACGTGCCTCTTTTTATAGCTGCCATGGTTTATGGCAAAAAAACAGGTGCCATCGCCGGTGCCTTCGGAATGGGCTTATTTGATGTTATCTCTGGTTGGGCCATCTGGTCACCGTTTACCTTTGTCATCGTTGGTGCAATGGGCTTCGTAGTCGGACTCATTTCCGAAAAAGTACCTGGCAACAGAGTCGTTGTTCACACTCTGGCCGTTGCAACTGCACTGATCATAAAAGTTGTTGGCTACTATTTTGCCGAAGTGATCCTATACGGTAACTGGGTCCAGCCATTCGGCTCCGTCCCCGGCAACATTTTGCAGGTTGCAGTAGCAGGTATCATTGTAGTACCTCTTGTAGGGCGCTTTAAGAAAAGAGCTTAACAAAATAAAGAACATTTGGAGGACTGCCTATAATGGGGCAGTCCTTTGTTTTTAACTTTTTTCAATTTTACAGATCCATTTGTAGTAACCCAGTAAAAGGATTAGCAAAATGGGATCAAGAATAGCTGAATATAACAAGTTCCACCAGCCGTAATAAAAAAATCCCCAAGGTTTAGGCAGTAGTGCCAATAATTCGTACAGCAATAGGAAAATAACCCAAAAGATAATATACCGTGCCCTTTTAAACATCGACCTATTAAAAGGATACCAGTTTAAAAATGTCACACACACAGGCGGAATGAGAATCGTATAGGCTAATATATTTGTCCAATCGATCCCTCTCCAAAAATACCAGTATCCATTTGTTTTTTCATCGATGAATATATCAAACAGAATTTCCAATATCATTGAAAACGTCCAGATATGAACAATTTGATTTTTGGTAAGATGTTTTTTCATTTTATAGGCAACGCTATTAAAAAGGACAATTGAAAAAGAAAATACGACCATACTTACATTCCCCTATTAAAAATGCAGTTAATATCCTTTAGTTTCGCCTTTAATAGGAAAATAATTCTTTTCCTGTGACGCTCATATACCGAGTGCCATTTTGTAAATAATAAGTTTGTTAAATCATAAATTGAGGGGGACTTGTATGCAACAGAATCAACAAGCAAGTAATATGGTTTCTAATATGAAGCCAGCAACAGCATCTGCTGGAACAGATGCGCAAAAGGTAAAACAAGAAATTCAAACAGATGTAAGCCAGGGACAAGGTGCCATGACTTCCCGAGAGGCAGGAGCAATGCGCGATTAAAAAAACCACTCTGAGTGGTTTTTTTCCTGCGAAATCATTTTTTCAAAACTGGAATCCATATTTCACTTTTTACAGTTGGTGAAGTTAAATCACTGTCTTTAATCGACAAAATTTCTGGTCCTTCTGTTTGTTGATAGTTTGAAGACGGAAACCATTCAGAATAAATACGTCCCCATGTTTCCTGCAGTGTTGCTGGAAAAGGACCTACTGACTCGAATACAGCCCAAGTTAAGGCAGGAATCTTTAGTTTAGAAAGATTTTCTGGACACTCTTTCGTTGTCGCAACTCCTATATAATGATCCAGATCACCTTTTTCCTCCATACGGCCTTCTGAAAAGTTAGTAGATGCCTGAATGATCCCTTTTGGTTCAACATTAGATAATTCCTTAAGTTTATTTATCTTCTCCATATTCAATGTCTTCCACATATCCGTGATTTCTTGATTCTCGCCTTGGAAAACAATCGGTACCCTTTTCGTGATTCCCACTATGTTGAATGCCTCTTTTTCTTCAATTCGGTAATTCATTTCATTTCCTCCCGTAATGGATAATTGGAAGGTCATTCGTGGATAGGCTTTTAATAACTGGCCATTATTTCTAGCTTCTGATGGTGTTACGCCATGCAAACTGTGAAAAGCTCTGGTAAAAGAATCTGGTGAACTATATCCGTATTTAATCGCAACATCAATAATCCTTGAGTTACTATTATTTAGCTCTAGAGCTGCAAGAGTAAGACGTCTTCTTCGAATGTATTCTGATAGCGTAATCCCCGCAAGAAAAGAAAACATTCTTTTATAATGGTATTCCGAGCAGAAAGCTATTCTTGCCACTTCTTTAAAGTCAATATCTTGCGTAAGGTTTTCTTCAATATACTGTAATGCTTCATTCATGTTCTTCAATAAATCCATCCTATGACCTCCCTTCATCCAAAGAATAGCAGAAACCGAATTGATCCTTCCGACAATTGGTGCACAATTATGTCGGGTAAATAGCAGCCTTATAAAATAACAAAAATGTGTCTCCACTTCTTGTAGAAACGCCCCGTGGTTTGAAGAAGGATTTTTATTTACCTAATTTGTTGATTAAAAATATTTATTGAATAGAAATTTTTATGAACTAAATTATTTACTATTTGTTTTATTACACTCGCATCACGAAGCTCTTTATTATCAAAGTCCGCTAGGTCATTCACCTTTACCCATTTACAGTCTATAATTTCATCTTCTTCAATTATTAATGAACCACCTGTGACTTCACCCGTAAAATGAAACAGAATTACTTGACTCCCTGCACTACTAATAAAGTTATAAATACCAGTAGAACTAGTAAGTTCCACGTCTAATCCTGTTTCCTCTTTTACTTCCCTTTTAGCTGCATATAAAACGTCTTCACCAGATTCAATTCGTCCACTTGGAAAATTCCACTTATTCAATGCACTTGGCTTATTTTCTTTAATTATTAAAACTTCTTCGTCTTTGAATATTGAAACACTAACTACTAAAACAATCCCATCTTGAGCCATACTATCTCCTTAGCATTACTATTTAAAAGAACCATTTTTCCCGTGGTACCGGGAAGTATTCGCCAGCGACAAGTTCTGAGGGCACGGCTTCTTCAATCCGTAAAAGATCGTCTGGACTTAAATTTAGGTCAAGTGCACCGACTGAATCCTGAAGTTGTGTTCTCTTTCTTGCCCCAACCAACGGGATAACATCTTCACCCCGAGATAGAACCCATGCGATGGCAAGTTGCGCAACAGTTACTTGCCTTTCTTTAGCAATTGTACGCAGTGCCTCGACAAGGGCTAAATTCTTTTGGAGATTTTCGCTAGCAAACCGCGGACCATTACTGCGTTTATCATCCAAGTCTAATACCCGATCTTTTGACCATGTACCACTCAACAACCCTCTTGAGAGAACACCATAAGCCGAAAGAGAAATGCCTAATTCCCGTAAAGTGGGCAAAATATTGGATTCGATGCTCCGATTAAATAGTGAGTACTCCATTTGCAGCCAACTTATCGTATGTACAGCGTGTGCGCGACGAATTGTATCCACTCCTACTTCTGAAAGACCAATGTACCGCACATATCCCTTCTTTACCATATCGGCCATTGCACCAACCGTTTCTTCAATTGGTACGTTTGGATCGATGCAAGCTGTGCCAGGTTGATAAAGATCGATGTATTCAACTCCTAGGCGAAGCAGGGAATCCTCAAGGTAATTCTTTACTGTATGAGGGTGATTATTACTCTCTTGATGACTCTTGCCCTGAGCGTGTAGTTTGCCATCGAACTTTACTGAAATGAACGCATTTTCCCGTTGGATTCCTTGGAGTGCTTCACGTAGAAGTAATTCATTGTGTCCATCGCCATAGAAATCCCCTGTATCAAAAAGGGTAATGCCTCGCTCAAGTGCCGCGTGGATTGTTGCAATGCTTTCGCTTCGATCAGCATTACCATATAGCCATGACATACCCATACAGCCTAGACCAACCTCAGAAACCAGAGGACCGTTTTGACCAAGTGCTCGTTTTTTCATTGAACATTTCCCCCTCCGCAGCCGTCTCCTAATTGTTGAAGAAACGCACCGTTTACACATTAAGAATTTTAAAGGCTTACTTTTCTACAATATAAAGGAGATGTGTTGCGATTTTAATTTTATTCCTATTCGAAATAAATAATAAAATTCCTTCTTGAACTGCTCCGCAACAAGAAAAAAACCGTTTATTAGACAACATGATTGATAATTCTTCCATACAAGGAAAATATAAATTAAGAAGCTATAGGGACACACCCCCTATTCCTATTAACCAGGGAAGAGAGTCCATAAACGAATAGGAACCGGAGGAAGCGCTATGGAGCAACCTGTACCTGAAAAAGCAAAAGTATCGCCCTTTTTAGCTTTTTTTATCATTCACCAAATGCAGTTTGGCGTAGGGGTCTTAGGTTTTCAGCGCATAATCGCTCAATCTGCAGGATATGATGGATGGATTGCCGTTCTTATCGGCGGTTTAAGTGTCCATGCCATAGTTTGGATCATGTACAAGATTGTTGAAATGGCTAATGGAGATATCATTACAGCCAATACTCTCGTATTTGGAAGGAAAATAGGCAAACTGCTGTCTCTCCCATTCGTTGTTTATTTTATCCTGATCATGATCGCCACACTTAGAGCGTTTATTGAGGTTATTCAAGTATGGGTATTTCAGGATATGAGTACCTTTTGGTATGCCCTGGCCCTTTGTACTTTAGCCATTTACATTGTTTTTGGAGGGTTCAGGACCGTGACAGGGGTGGCATTCTTCGGAACGATTCTCCCGTTCTATTTAATCTTCACTTTTTTGTTTACCCTGCCTTATGCCGATTTTAAAAACTTACTTCCCATCTTTGATCACTCGATAATAGAATTGGTCAAGGCATCTTATCAAATGTCCATTACATACCTTGGCTATGAGGTTCTATTGTTTGTTTATCCGTATATCAAAGAACCGCAAAAATCAAAGAAATGGGTGCATTATGGTGTGTCTTTTTCCACTCTTCTATATCTTTATCTTTCTATTGTAACGTTTGCTTATTTTTCAGAAGGACAGCTGAAAAGGTACATCTGGCCCACTTTGACGATGTGGAAAATAGTCGAACTGCCTTTTGTGGAGAGATTTGATCTCATTGGCATCGCCAATTGGAATCTAGTGATTCTCCCAAGTGTTTGCATTAGCCTATGGTGTGCCAGCCGGACATTAAAAAGAGTGACGAATCTAAAGCAAAAGTATGGGGTTCTTCTGATTACAATGGTCGTATTAATCGCCATTAATTTTTTTAAGACACGGCAGCAAATTCATATCCTCCTCGATTTTACGGGAAAAATATCCTTTTTTATAAATTACGGGTACATACCTTTATTATTCCTTCTGTTACTGATTGTGAAGAAATTGAAAAAAGGTTAGTAACATACTAACCTTTTGCTGGGCATGTGGACAATCACAAGCCTTATTTTAAAATAATATGGAATAAGGATGGTGATAGACATGGCAGGCTCAATCAATATTGGCCAATTTAAGGTTCGAACACTAATCAATAATGCCAACATTAATTTCGGTGCAACTTATCAAAACAGCCATACCGCCAATAGCACAATCATTGGCGGCAATTTTAACTTTGGCGATGGCTGCTTAAACTCGTTCACTAATATCAATTCAGGTAAAATAAAAGTTTCAAATGTAAACAGTGGCGAAGATTCCTAAATTGACTCTCTTTTACTCCCCAATTGGTTTCAGTTCCTCTAATCCCACCATGTTTATGGTGTAAGGTTTTTTATATTCTTTGTCCAGCTGTGCTGCCACTTCTTTTCGAATTTGCTCTTTTTGCTTTTGATCCTTTTTCTCAAGCGAGGTTTCGATGGTGATCACTAGCTGATTTTTCGTTGAGTAGGTGAAAGAATTGATTTTGTAAGTCTCTTTTTTTGCCATTAACCCTTCGAAAATTGTATGAAGATCTTTTTCTAGCTTTGTATCCTGATCCATATTGCTCAAATCCATCGTTCGAAGATCGATGGGATATTCTGCTTCAAAATCTTTTTTGGTTAAATAGTTTCGAACGATATCCCGAACTTCATCCACTCGGTTCTCCGACTCCGGAATAATGACTAAAAGCTTTCTCATACTAGCAATTTGCCCAACATAATCAACGCTATAACCTTTCTTTTTAAGAAGGCTTTGTATTTCTTTTGCCTGGTCAATCTCTAATCTATTGATTCGTCGCATGGATGCATAAAAATCAGCTTTAAACGGGAGAACCTCTATTGATTTTGCATAATATCCCTTCTTTTCGAGCATCTCTTTCGTAAGCTTTTCTGCATCCATTTTCGTTTTTTCATTATAATCTTTACTTTTTAAAAGGACATATACTTTATCAGGATCATCGCCCTCCATCAATCCTTGACCAACACGTAAACCTTGAGCCTCGTATCCGCGTCTTAGGCCCTCTTCCCTAACAAGGGCAAATACAGATTTTTCACCATCTTTATCTAGGTCTTTTAAAAACACTTCATTTAAATATGGAATTTTTGACGCCATTTCTGCCATTGCTGGAGAAACCAAGGTAGAACCAAAGAACAATCCTCCAACCGCTACAAGTCCTGCTAATGACCCGATTAGTTTCTTTCTTTTGCTGTTGGGCTTCATTCCGGTTGTCTTTTCTTCCCTTTTGGCATTTTCGATCCCTTTATACATACGATCCATCACTTCATCTGGAATCTGAATTTTTTCTAGTTCGCTCTGAATTTTGTTCATGAATATTCCTCCTTTTGGTGCTCCAATCGAATTTTTTCTAATGTCCGATAAATTTTAGACTTTACTGTACTGATTGGTGAGCCAACCATCTCCGAAATTTCCTGGAAGGTGTATTCTTGATAATACTTGAGAAAAATCAACTTTTTTTCATCTTCGTCTAATGTATTTAGCAGCTCATGTAACAATAAATCAGAGTACCTTTCCTCCGTCTGATGTGTTCCTAGTTCACTACTAAAATGAAGCTCTACCACTTTCTTTTTCTTTCTTAGAAGGTTAATGGATGCGTTAATGGTGATTTTCAAGATCCAGGTCTTAAAGTAACTCAATTCCTTTAAGCTTTTTCTGTTTTTAAAGGCGCGATAGGCAACCTCCTGGACAATATCCAAGGAGTCCGCTTGATTTTTCACATACAAATAGGCCATCCTATATATCGAATCTTTATGTGTTTCAAATAATGTAATAAATAACTTTTCATTCAAGATGCCATCTTTTCCAGATAAAGTCATTTTTTCACCCCTTTTTGTTCTCTACATTATTAGACCAAATATGGTTGATTTTGGACGAAGGATTTTTAAAAAATTTTTCTTATTTAGGGATGCGAATTACTTCGATTTTCTTATTGAGGGCTCGGTTCTATGGTTTGGAGAGTTGTTTTGTCCCATTGAAACTGGCTATGGGACATTTTAGGTTTTTTGTAGCATGGGTTTGTCCCATAGAAAACGTCTATGGAACATTTAAAGGTCTTTGGCCCTTGGTTTGTCCCATAGAAACCGGCTATGGAACATTTTAAGATCTTTGACTCTTGGGTTTGTCACATAGAAAACGGCTATGGGACATTTTAAGGTCTTTGACTCTTGGGTTTGTCCATAGAAACCGGCTATGGGACATTTAAGAACCTTTGGTGCCTGGTTTTGTCCCATAGAAACGGTCTATGGGACATTTTAGGGTATTTGCCTCTTGGGTTTGTCCCATAGAACCGGCTATGGGACATTTTTAGATTTTTCGATTGTCTTGTCCTCTGATAATTACTATTTTAGGCATAAGAACAATCTTTACGGTTAAAATGAGGAAGAAAAATTCTAGATGGAGGAACGGATCATGAATGACAAAATAACGGAAAAAGCGGTTCATGAAGTTATTGAAAGAAGAAGCACTGGAAAGACAAGCTTTGCAGAATTTTTGGAGGAATTAGCTCAAATCGGGATTGTTGAATACGATATTGATGTTACAACTGGTCAAGCCACATACAAAGGCGAGAGCTCTGAGTTACATACTGAACCTCAAGTTAATTTTGTGATTTCCAACCACTTTGATAGAAATCAGGCAGTACAAATAATCGCAAACATTACACTTCCTTTTTTAGACTTTCTAAGGGAGATCGCTAACGCCGGAATTAAATCCTATAATGTAAATATTACCGAAAAAAAGGCTATTTACATAGGACTAAATGGGGAACAAATCGTTGAACCGCTTCAGCTTTAATACATCCATACATAAAAAAGAACCTCTAATCCAAAATAAGATTAAAGGTTCTTTGTTTCAACTTAGCTATACACCAATTCTTTTTCACGCAGACCAAGCGCCTCTTCTGTGAAAGTATGAACTTCCTCCAGCAGCCCTGGGTTTTTCATTAGTGACATGCCATAGGATGGTATCATTTCTTTGATTTTCCCTTCCCACTCCGAAATCTGATCCGGGAAGCATTTTTTGATTACCTGAAGCATAACGTGAACGGCAGTGGAAGCACCTGGAGATGCTCCTAGTAATGCAGCGACTGAGCCGTCTTCAGCGGTGATTACTTCTGTACCGAATTGAAGCGTACCTTTGCCAGCCTCCGTATCCTTGATAACCTGCACACGCTGGCCAGCTACGACTAAATCCCAATCCTCTGCTTTCGCATTCGGGATAAACTCACGCAGCTCTTCCATGCGCTGTTCTTTCGATAACATTACTTGTTCGATCAGGTATTTAGTCAATCCCATGTTTTTTGCACCGGCAGCCAGCATCGTGACGAGATTATCCGGTTTTACGGAAGTTACCAAATCCATCATGGAGCCCGTTTTTAAGAACTTTGGCGAGAAGCCGGCAAATGGTCCAAATAGCAACGATTTTTTATTGTCAATAAATCTTGTGTCAAGATGCGGTACAGACATTGGCGGAGCGCCAACCTTCGCCTTGCCGTATACTTTTGCATGATGCTGCTCAACAACTTCCGGTTTGTTACACACCATAAATAGTCCGCTAACCGGGAATCCGCCAATATGCTTTGACTCAGGAATACCGGTTTTTTGTAGTAAATGAAGACTTCCGCCCCCGCCACCAATAAAGACGAACTTGGCCGTATGACGTTCGATGTTTCCAGTAGCCATATTCCACACTTTCAATTCCCATAATCCATCGCTAGTACGGGTAATATCATCAACTTGATGATTGTATTTTAATTCGACGTTCTGCTTCGTTAAGTGGTCGAACAACATGCGCGTTAAAGCGCCAAAGTTAACATCCGTTCCTGAATCGATTTTGGTTGCCGCAATTGCTTCATTCAAGGTACGGCCTTCCATAATGAGCGGAATCCATTCAATCAGTTTGTCATGGTCATCGGAAAATTCCATCCCTTTAAATAGGGGATTGTTTGACAGCGCTTCAAACCGTTTCTTTAAAAACGTTACATTTTCTTCCCCATGTACTAAACTCATGTGAGGCAATTGTCTGATAAAATCCTCTGGATTTTGGATCAGACCGCTGTTTACAAGATAAGACCAAAATTGCATGGAGACCTGAAACTGTTCATTAATATTAATAGCCTTACTAATATCTACAGAACCATCTGGTTTTTCGACGGTGTAGTTGAGCTCGCACAGTGCCGCATGCCCCGTTCCCGCATTATTCCATTCGTTAGAGCTTTCTTCCCCTGCGTTGGCGAGCTTTTCAAACATTGTAATTTCCATTTCCGGTGCTAATTCTTTCAAGAGTGTTCCTAAAGTTGCACTCATGATTCCGGCGCCGATTAAAATGACGTCTGTTTTCGTTTCTTTTATGCTCATCATTTTTACCAACCTTTTCTCCTGAAATTTGCAGAAAGATGCAGCGGCACACCAAACTAAGGCGCGACCAAGTAACACACCTTTTCTGTCTCAAATACTACTATTTCTATTGTACTAAGGTTATTAATTTCTATTATACGATAATTATAGTTTATTTAATAACTTGTTTAAAGTGAGAAGTACTTCCACAATGATTAAAAACCTTCCATTTGAAGACTTTTTCCCCAAAAATCCCTTCAATATTAACCGTAAATAATTCTAAAGCATCTTTCCAATATATTCTTGTATAATAGACATACGGCGTCATTTTCATCTACAAAAGGGGATGTTTATGTGAAAAAAAAGAAAACCTCTTTAGGAATATTAGGAACAATCGTAGCGATTATATTAGGTAAATTAAAATATATTTTAGTAGTATTTAAATTTCTTAAATTGCAAACGCTTTTAAGCATGTTTATTACGCTTGGAGCCTATGCCTTAATTTTTGGCTGGAAGTTTGCCGTAGCGTTAGTCTATTTGTTGTTTGTCCATGAAATGGGGCATGCATATGCGGCTAAAAGGATTAAGCTGCCAGTCAGCCCGGCTATATTTATTCCTTTTATGGGGGCCGTTATTGGAATGAAGGAAATGCCTATAAATGCAAAAGATGAGGGATATGTCGCCTACATGGGCCCATTATTTGGGCTGTTATCGTTTTTGCCTGCCATTCCTTTGTATTTATACACACATGAACCCTTCTGGGCCCTGCTCATTATTTTGGGTGCGATAATCAATTTATTTAATTTAATCCCCATCACCCCATTAGATGGCGGAAGAATTGCCGCAGGGATTAGCACCAAGCTGTGGGGATTAGGAATCATCTTATTATTGGTCTATTCCGTCATGAATATTAGTTTCCTCGGATTCTTTATCGTCGTCCTCGGCTCAATGGAATGGTACAAATTATATAAAAAACAAAAACGTTTAAAGGACGATCAACTGGAAGTCCAAGAACTCGAACACTTACTAGTAAAATTAAAGCAGGAATCCCATGATTTAGATTCCATCCAAGAAATGGCCAGCAAGGCAAAATGGAAAATCACGAACCGGGATATAATTGAAACCCTAAATAAACTGAATTCGGAAATTGGAAAAATGAAAAAGGAACTTTATCTTCAACACTTATCAGGCGCCTTTTCTATAAGTGAAGAGGATAGCAGTAACAATCAGCAAATTATTGAAGAGATTCTCAAGCAATTAGAAGGAAAAGTAGCAGCTTATAAAAAAGAGGTACTGACAACAGAAACCTATTATAAAACGGATAAAAAAACGAAAGCGCAGTTATTTTTCATTTATATTGGTCTAGTTGTTGCACTGGCCGTTAGTTATTATTATGGAAATGGCCTTCTTATGAATCATCCGGAGATTCAACGCGAGATGAATAGATAATTTTTAAAGGTACACCTTCATACTTGGAGGTGTACCTTTTTATTTTTAAAAAAAGACATACTGTTAGTGACATATTACTGTCAATAACAGTATACTGTTATTAACAGTAATATATTGATTAGGAGGTTATTTATTCATGAAACATACAGGGAGACACACAGGCGCCTTTCTTTTGCTTTTTTTAACAGAGGGAGATAGTTATGGAGGGAAACTTCTGCAGAAATGTGAACAACAGCTTCCCATCAATCCCATTGATAGTGCCATTCTTTATCGTACTTTAAAAACTTTAGAACAAGAAGGGGCTGTTGAGTCTTATTTGGACACATCAGAACAAGATAAGCCGATTAAGATGTACAAAATTACTCCAGTTGGAAAAAGGAAATTAGATGATTTTCAAATAGATATTGAAGAAAAAATGAAGAATTTATCCTTTTTCTTAAATAAATACAAAGAATGGAAGGGGTACGATCATGATTAGTGGTGCGATCCTTTACGCTTTGGCGATTGTTCTTCTGAGTATTTCTTTTATAAAAGATCGTAATAAAACTAGAGATGCTCTATCAAAGTCATGGAAAAGCTTTCGGAATATTATACCTGACATGTTATCCATTATGCTTTTCGTTGGACTATCACTATCTATCTTAACTCCATCCTTCATTTCTTCCATCATTGGAGAAAAATCTGGATTGACAGGTATTGTTTATTCAGCATTTATCGGATCTATTGCCCTAGTTCCAAGCTTTATTGTCTTTCCTCTTGGACATACGTTAGTCCAAAATGGGGCAGGACTTCCTCAAGTAGCTGTATTAATGTCTACATTAATGTCCGTGGGCATCACAACTTTACCGATGGAACAAAAGATATTCGGGCGTAGTTTTGCCTATGCTCGCAACGCTTCTGCCATGTTAATGTCTCTAGTATTTTCATATATAATTTGGGTGGTGATGGGATGAAAAAATTAAAAAGATATCGTTTCTTTTTGATTTTGTTATTCGGGCTCCTAGTCCTTACTTTTATAAACCAATCGGTGGGATGGAAAGCATTTCAATTAACTGGAAAAAGCATTTTAGATATGCTGTTTCTACTCCCTCCAGTCTTAATATTCGTTGGTTTGCTTGATAAATGGGTGGAGAAAGAAACACTAATTAGATATATGGGAGAAAAATCCGGCATCTATGGCATTCTGTTCTCCTTATTATTAGGCGTCATTGCAGCTGGTCCCCTCTACGTGGCTTTTCCGATTGCAGCACTTTTATTAAAAAAAGGAGCAAGCATACGCTATATTGTATTTTTCCTAGGAGTTTGGACTACCGCGAAATTACCGGTTATTGTATATGAATTTGCTTCATTTGGAGGTACATTTACCCTCATTCACATTTGTTTTGGCTTATTATTTTTCTATTTAATGGGCGTTATTTTTGAAAAATTTTATGATCATCGCCAATTGTTACAGTATGATATAACTAAAGAAGTTTAGTTTAAAAATAAGAGGATATAGTATTTACTGTATTCTCTTATTTATTCCTACATCATTTTAGGAGGGAAACATGGAAGTTTTTGCAGAATTTTTAGCGCGCATTGATAACTCGCAGCATCGGGAGCGAACAGAAGAAGTTTTAGGATGGGTAGCTAAAAAATACCCGCATTTAATGCCAGAAATTAAGTGGAATCAGCCTATGTTTACCGATCACGGCACCTATATTATTGGCTTTAGCGTTGCCAAACAACATTTGGCTGTTGCCCCTGAAGAGGCAGGGATTACTCGTTTTACTGAAGAAATTGTGCAGGCTGGCTATAGTCACACGAAGGGGCTGGTACGTCTTCCGTGGAGCAGTCCAGTTGATTTCTCCTTACTTGAGAGAATGATTGAGTTTAATATTTTGGATAAGGCAGACTGTTCCACTTTTTGGCGGAAGTAATGATGAGGGGTGTCCTGGATGACAAATAGTAAGGTTGATGAATTTTTAGGAAAAGCTAAAAAGTGGAAGGAAGAATATGAGAAGCTGCGAGCTATCGTTCTTGACTGTGAGCTGACCGAAGAATTTAAGTGGATGCATCCTTGTTACACGTTTAAGGATAAAAACATCGTTTTAATCCATGGATTTAAAGAGTATTGTGCCCTTCTGTTTCACAAGGGTGCCTTGTTAAAGGATACCCATGGGATTCTAATCCAACAAACGGAGAATGTACAGGCGGCGCGCCAGATTCGGTTCACCAATCTTCAAGAAATCGTGAATATGGAAACCATCTTGAAAGACTATATTTATGAAGCGATTGAAGTGGAAAAAGCCGGTTTGGAAGTGGATTTTAAAAAGACGACTGAATACATAATTCCTGAAGAACTTGAAAATAAATTCGGTGAAATCCCTGCCTTGAAAACGGCATTTGAAAAGTTGACGCCAGGAAGGCAAAGAGCCTACCTTCTTCATTTTTCACAGCCTAAACAATCCAAAACTCGAGAGTCAAGGGTTGAAAAATATGTGCAGCAAATTCTCAATGGAAAAGGTTTAAATGATTAGAACATACCTTCTTCCGATTTAGCATTCTCAAAATCAAAAATTCCTCCCATATTAAATTACATGAAAGTATTTACACATGCGACAGAGGGTGGTGCCTTTTGTTTCAATATTATGGTGAAACATGGATGGTTAGAAAAACAGCGCGAAGCGATAGACCGTGAATCGCTGGCATAAGGCTACGAGAAATAAGGGTAGCAAATTGGGCGTTGTACTATATTACAACGCCTTTTCTTTTTGCTCTTTCTTCATAATCATTGGCTATGTCGAGTTTCCCCACTAACTGTTACACCCTCAGCCGTTACCGCTATTTTTTCAGTTTTATATTTTTTTAAATATTTTTCGTTATAAGGTAAGACTGTATATTGGGAATATGCGGTATCTTTTCCTAAAACAAGATCATCATTCAGGCATTCCCCTTTATTTTCATCAACCTTTTTATCGCCATAATAATGGGATATCTCAAAAACAGGCTTACAATTTTTTGATTGAAGAGTTATTACTTTACCTGTTTTATTTTCAATTGATGTTTTTAATTGAATGATTTTCCCTTTAAATGTTTGAATTGGAGTAGAAACAAACATTGATACTTTAACCCGGCTATCCTCATTCTCTGCCGTCATTCCAGCGGGCTCGCCTTTTGGGTGGAATTTTTGGTATTCCCTTTGACCGAAAATTCCAATTACTATTCCAATTAATAATACCGCTAATATAGTAATGCTTTTTTTCATCTTTTTAACCACCTATTCCTTTATCCTCTATTTTCCTAAAATTCTACATATTAGTTAAATATACCTGCTTCATCTGTACTAGCCGTTGAACACTCGGCAGGATTCGCGACAAACAAAATAAAAAAAGCGGCAAAATCCGCTCATATAACAACAAAAACATAATTATAATCGTTATTTTTTTATTGATAAACGATAAGCAATGAATTAAAATCAATTTACAATAAATATGTGAGGTGCTTTTTATGAAACAAGTGACAACACTGTTTTTAAAGATAGCTGTTATTCTTATCGGCATTCCGATTCTTGCGTTGTGCATTTTTTTGGTGCCTGAGATAGGAAATGTTGCAGCAAAATTGCTTCCAGAGTTTGCTTTTATAAAATATCTCGTTTACGCCGTTTTTTATGCATCGGCTATCCCTTTTTACTTTGCTTTGTATCAAGCTTTCAAACTTTTACGCTATATTGATAAAAATATCGCTTTCACCGACTTATCTGTCATTGCTTTAAAGAAAATCAAACACTGTGCCATCACAATCAGTGCCTTGCATGTGCTCGCCTTGCCGCTCTTCTATCTCTTTGCAGAGAAAGATGATGCTCCAGGGGTCATCTTTGTCGGTTTGGTTGTACCTTTTGCTTCCATGGTGATTGCAGTCTTTGCTGCTGTCCTTCAAAAGCTTCTAAAAGAGGCGATTGATATTAAATCAGAAAATGACTTAACGGTCTGAGGTGAAAACAATGGCGATTATTATCAATATTGATGTGATGCTGGCTAAAAGGAAAATGAGCGTAACAGAACTTTCGGAGAAGGTTGGAATCACGATGGCGAATCTTTCTATATTGAAAAATGGAAAAGCAAAAGCGATCCGATTTTCAACTTTAGAGGCGATTTGTAAAGCATTAGAATGTCAGCCTGGAGATATTTTAGAGTACAAAAGCGAAGAATGATGCATTTGTAGAATGAGGGTTATTATTTGTAGAATACCCAGCCATATTTGTAGGAAGCACGCCACTAATTGTAGAATCCCACACCTCAAATTCGTAGAATATACCCCCATAATTGGAATTAGTCCAGTCCTTCTTGAATATATGTAGGTGAAAAGTGGAAATGAGGAGATAAGTATGGCTTTTGTTGCAATCTATACTGTTGGCAGGCTAAAACATCCGTATGAACATCCTGCCTCTCGTGAGTTTTTTGAAGTGGGATACAAAATCATTCAACAGGCCGCTATATCAGGGCAGCTTATAGAGGAGTTTTCACCGGATGGAGTACCATTCCCTGAGGAAGCGATCAAGGGGGAAGGTGCGCCCATTCTTACACTGACAGTATGGAAAAGCCTGCAATCTTTATATTCCTTTACCTATTCAGGCCGACATAAGAACGCTATACGAGACAGGAACAAGTGGATTGAACCGCAACAGGAGAAACCACCTACATATGTGGTCTGGTGGACGGAAAAGGTGAAGGATGTATCCTGGGAGGAAGCTTTCAAGAGGTACAACTATTATATTCAACATGGACCAACTCCTTATGCGTTTGACTATAAGCATGCATTTGATGAAGCAGGAGAGTCATCCTTACTTAAATAGACACCGCTTTTACTATCTGACCCATTCATAGAATTAGAGGATATGTGTTAAAATTCTATAAATTAGAGTGGCCAAAATCGCCACTCTCTTAATTTTAAAAAAAGATGGTGAAGCTGGTATGAGAATAAATTTATCAGAAAAACAAATCGAGGAAATCCAACGAATTGTTCAAAAAGAACTTTTGATAAAAGGAATCGTACCAACAGATGAATATCTATTTATCCACTGTTTTTCAAAAACACAGAAAGAAACTGTCTATTATCATCTGTTAAAAGAAAATGATCAGTTGATCATCCGCTGCTATGCACGCGTGTTCGACAACTTAGGTCTGAGCGTAATTATTAGACGCACAGCCAAAAATATATTTGAATATCTGATAAACCAAACTGGATTATATAATACACTCTATGTAGAAAACGGGATAGAATTTAATTTTTAAAATTTTTTCTCCTTTATAAAATAAATATGTTTAATAAACAAACCCCCAATCTGCTTCTGTGGTACTATTAAAAAAGCAGGTTATTTATGAATATATGAATTTAAGGAGGAAAATTAGTGGAAGTAGGTTTTCTATCCATTCTAGCTTTAGGATTTGTGCTTGGGATCAAGCATGCAATAGAACCAGATCATGTAATCGCAGTGTCTACCATTGCTAGTCAAAGTAAAAAATTACTTCGCTCGTCTTTAGCAGGAGTATTCTGGGGAATAGGTCATACTGCTACATTATTTATTATTGGCATCATTCTTATCTTTATGAAGGGTGAAATACCTGAAAAATGGGCTATGTCATTAGAGTTTTTAGTAGGTATTATGCTTGTGTATCTTGGTGCTTCAACAATCCTTTCCTTTAAAAATATCCACTTACATCAGCATGATCACGATGGAGAAAACCATAAACATGTCCACTCTCATGAACATCGTGGTACACATGAGCATAAACACCAGTATAAACATGTTTCCTATTTAAAATCATTGGTGATTGGCTTAGTACATGGTCTTGCCGGAAGTGGAGCGATGGTTCTATTAACGATGAGTACCGTTAAAAGTGTTTGGGAAGCGGCTATTTATATCCTTATATTTGGTGCCGGGACCATTATTGGAATGCTTTTCTTTACCACCATAATAGGGATTCCATTCGTTTTCAGTGCCAAAAAAGTAACGCTGAATAACAAACTTACTCAAATAACCGGTCTGATTAGTATCGTGTTTGGGATATTTTATATGTACAACTTAGGGGTAACTGAAGGACTATTTAAACTTTGGATACATTAGTTTTTATTGTTAGAGAGATGGATTTTCCATCTCTCTTATCTTTAATTACTGGTAATTTAATATTCTAGGCATCCATCCAATCGTATTTGGGTGAACACTCATAAATTACTGTAACTTTGAGTGAAAGGATGATATTAATGGTTTATTACATAATTTTGCATCATTACCATCCATGGTATAAACCAATTATGGTTCCATTTATTCCCCCACCACCGGTACCACCAGCTGCTGTTACCTATCGAAATTTGTTGAACGATTATTATTTAAAATACCCTTATTAGACTAGGCTGCCGTAAAAGAAGCTAGATCTTTCAGGAAAGCCGCCGTTAGCTTAAGTATATTCCTTCACAATCTGCATGAGAGAAAATAAAAACAGAATAACAGTCTCGTGAGAACCTCCTTGATATGGGGGACGTTCGTAGCTTTGTAAACTCATTTCGCTGTAAGGAAATATTGTTAAATAACTCATAGTAAATTTTGAATATGCCCTTTTAGAACAGCTTGTCCAAAAAGACCGCTCTAAAACGTTAGAACGGTCTTTCCTTATATATTCAAATTTTAATTACTACTCTCGTCACTACTTTCATCATGGTGGTGATGATGGTCGCTGCTTTCATCAGAATCTACAATATCCTCAAATTCATCATCATCAATCACAATAGGATTCGGATCACTTTGAATGAGTCTCACAGCATTTAAACCAATCACTTCTGCCCCCAATACCGTATTCCCATCAGGTAAAATTGGAGCAATGGAAAGGTCAGCTACTTTAAGATTTTTTGTTCCAAAAACATTTAGGAATCCATCTACAACTCCATCAGCAATTGTTCTTCCCATTTTACATTGACCCCCGTAATGGTCGAAGGCTAAATAGGAAGCATGGACAAAATTTGCTAACATGGCCCTCTTCTGTGCATCTGGCAATTTGAATATACTTTCATCAGGATAAACGACCTGATAATGACCACCTGGGTCGAGCTGACGAGCCTTGATAATCATATCATAAGTTTCAATATATTTTTGAACCATGAAATCTATATCGTTTTGTTCGTGAAGCGGATTTAAATCAATGGTCGGATAAGCCTCAGGATCACTATGCGCAATCATCACGGTGCCTCTGCTTCTTGGGTTTACATCGGCAATCCCAATACTCATAACATTGGATCCTGCATTTGGGTCTGGGTTAAACTGCCACCCGTTGATGAGTACATCTTGAACAGGTACAAAAATAGGAAGAGGAAACCCTAATAATTGAAGACGACGGCCACCGATCGGGTTATCCTCTTTTTTGAATCCGGTAAGGGCAATTGGTTGATTTGGATCAGCGGCCAATACCTGAAGAATTCGGCTATTTTCTACTCTTACACCCATACCTACAGCAAATTGACATTGGAAGTTGTGACCCACATTCGGGCTGTCAACCAAAGTCATTATGCCAGCTTTAGCTAAATCTTCGGGTTTTCCAATCCCGGATCGTTGGAGGACAACGGAAGAAAATTGACCAGCGGAGACAATAATCCCCTTTCGAGCATACCCTACTTCGGAGACCCCATTTCGAACAAACTCAACACCTACAGCGATTTTGTTACCATGTTTGTTTTTAAACAGTATTTTGTTTACAGTTGTTTTAGCTAGAATGACTAATCTTCTACCATTAACTCCAAATTCATCTGGTTGGAACTCATTACCTTGAGTGACAACTTGGCTGTTTAAATATCCTGTTGCTACGGACGAACGAACAAGGTTGCCATTTTCCATCTTTTGCGTAAATTGCCCTTTTGGGGACACAACATCTCTTATTCCTGTATTGTAATCTTTCTCAATCGGGATACCAAACACTTGGTGGGTAGCTTCTGTTAAGGTTTGGATTAATCCTTGATTCGGAATATTTTGTTGTCTGATAAAAATGGGTCCGCTATTCCCACGCTTTTGAGGTTCTTGTGAGTCTCCAGTGTAGGTTTCATTTTCCCTAAATAAAGGGAGTAGACTATTATAACTCCAAAGGGGATTTCCACTCAGATTGGCCCAAGCATCATAAAGGTCACTGCTTCCCCGTACTGCGTACATGGCATTGTGTTCAGAACTTCCACCAATGGCTCGTCCACTTTCTGTGATAAGTTGACGGCCAATTGATTGCTCTAGTATAGTTGCGACATTAAACGAATGTCGATTATCGGTCGCATTAGCGAGAGCTACTGCAATATTGGGACTGCTTAGTTCTTGAGTCATATTGGTTCCTGCTTCAAGAACTAGAACACTAGTATGATGGGTTTCCGTTAGTTTATTTGCTATAATTCCTCCTGCTGTTCCTGCTCCAATAATGATATAATCAAAAATCTTTTTATCATGTTTTTTATCATGTTTTTTATCCAAATCTATTATCTCCTTTCATGCTAATAGATTATGAGGGCATGTCCGAAAAGAAATGATTACATGGCACATTTAAAAAAAAAATGTGTCTTTATAATATGTTTTTTATCTATTACACTATTCTGCTTCTATGCATATTATAAGGTCACCCAGAAAATATTTCTGATTGACCTTAGAGGTACTGGCAAATTACTAGTTTACTAGTTTAGGAGGAAGAATTAGAAATGAATCCAGTCATTGGTCTGGATGTTTCAAAAGGGGAAAGTCAAGTTCAGGTATTTTAAGATAAAGGCAAACCATATCGTAAGAGTTTTAAAGTTTCTCATGCTATTGAAGGTCTTGATTTACTTGTAGAGTTTCTAGAAGTCATAAAGAGAGAAACAGGTAGGAAACCACAAATCGTCCTAGAAGCAACAGGACATTATCATTTCTCTGTTGTTCAATACTTGGAAGAGTTTAATAAGGATCTATCCAAAATAATTTGACCGTTCCTTTTTAACCAAGGAACGGTCAATCTGACTTTCAGAAATTAGTCGCTACTCTCGTCACGGCTTTTTTTATGATGTGGATGATGGTGATGATGTTCACTACTCTCATCACTGCTTTCATCATGGTGATGATGGTCGCTGGTTTCTTCCAGGTCACACTCGTAAGCTAGCGTCTTGGGATTCGTATTTCCAAATGTCAGATACCACGGCACCCCTAATGGTCCTCCCTTTTTAAAAGGAGGCACAATTTCCTTGAACTTCTTGGAATCGACATTGTAGCGCCGTACAGAACCGGTAAATTCTCCCGCTGGGACACTCGTTCCATCCGGTTTGTCGTCGGAAGGGCCCGTAATGGGGACATACAACTTTCCGTTCGGCCCGAACAGGAGTGCTTGTGCGAAGGCCCGCGCCTGTCCCGGAGCATAAAGGTCAATCTTGTCGAGAAACTTGCCCGTTTGGCCATCAAAAATCAAAATTTTGTCGGTATCATTTGGGTCATTAAGGTTTTTGAAGCTGGTGACGTAAAGGTTACCGTCGGGACCAAAGACTAGGCCTTCAGGGCGATGGAGGTTGTTCACATCATCGCTCTTAATGAACACCTCGAACTCCCCTGATTTCAGGTCAAAGCGCAGCACCCAACCTCTAAGTCCATTCTCCCCTTCCGATGGATCAAAAGCGGAAACATAAAGCAAGCCGTCGGGACCGAATACCAAACCGCGGGGATGGAAAGGATTGAAACCGGGGTGGCTGAGGTTGCCACGAAACACCCCAGTGGTTCCATCATACATCCGCACTTCTCCCGGCGTGTCTACGCCCATAAAAAAGTCACCCAAGTCCGCCACAAATAGGACATTGTGTGTGGAGAGGACGATACCACGAGGTGCCAACGGAGAGTTTGGATCGGCTGAATGGACAAGTTCGCCCAGAAAAGCCCCGGTTTGCCCATTGAACTTCAACACGTCTCCATTAAAGGGAGTAAAGACTCTCTGGTTAGAAACTAGAAGATTGCCCTTATAGTTAAAGATAAGTCCCCGGGGACCGTGCAAGTTGTTGCTGCTATTTCTTGCAACAAAAGTTCCAAGGAATTTCCCTGTTTCCGGATCGAAGGTTTTGACGGTGTCGTCGGTCGCGTCACCAATGTAGAGATGGTCGCACTCGAAGCACCTGTCATGATCTTTCTGATTATGCATTCTATCATCCTTTTAAAAAAAAAATTAAGTAAAAGCTTACTTTTACCTAAATTAATATATGCCTTCGGGAGATTTTTCGTATAGGACAAGCATCCTGATAAAATGGTATATTTTTAATGTTAAAGTTACCTGTTTCTTAATTCAATAAGAAAAAGGGATTGCCGCAGCAATCCCAATCTGTATATGATGACGGATGATAAGCCTGTTCACACATTCAATCGCGAATTAATGATGAGTAAATTTATTTATCTCTTCACTTCAGAGCGTTAAGTGCGACCTTTGCAGCTTCTGCAATTAGCGTATTGTCATAGGTGGCTTTATCTGTATCGCGGCTAGATAAGACTGCGATGACAATGGGAGCTCTATTCGGCGGCCAAACAATCGCAATGTCATTCCGCGTTCCATAGCTTCCTGCCCCGCTCTTATCGTCCACTTCCCAGCCTCTTGGTGCACCAGCCCGGATCAATGCATCTCCAGTGGCATTTCCCCCCATCCAATCTTTCAGGAGCTTACGTTTTTCAGTAGGGAGCAAGTCGCTAACTGCGTAAGCCTTGAGGCTCGTAGCAAGTGTTTTTGGTGTGCTTGTGTCACGTGTATCTCCAGGAACTGCTGAGTTCAAATCCGGCTCGTAGCGATCAACCTGGGTAACGTTATCGCCAATCTGCCTCAGTGCTGTTTCAAATCCCTCAGGGCCTCCCAGTTTCTTTAATAAAAGGTTCCCTGCGGTGTTGTCGCTATATCGAACAGCGGCCTCAATAACTTCCCGAAGAGTCATACCCGTGTCTACATGAAGCTGTGTGACGGGTGAATATGAAACTATGTCCTCGCTCTTGTATGTAACTAACTGGTCGAGTTGTTCAATTGAGTAATGCTGCAGCAATGCACCAGCGGCTAGAGCTTTGTAAGTAGATGCGTAAGCGAACCGCTCATTAGGCCGATAGGAGACCGTCCGATGTGTACCTGTATCGAAAGCGTAAACTCCGAGCCTGGCATCATATTTGTTCTCGAGTTCTGCAAACTCACGGTGTATTGGGTGCGCTGGTGTTTTCGTAACTGCCTTTTGAGGCTTGTCAGTAAGGTTATCGGTTGTCATCGACCAGCCGGTAAGGGGGACAATTGCAACCACTAGCAAAAGCAGGGCAAATATAAAATTATTTTTGCTGAAAATATCATGTGTTTTCCTCAAGATCTTAACCTCTTTCTATTAATATTAGATGTTCTGAAAATATTAGATTGCATAAAATACTACATATGTAGTACTTAACACACATGTAATATTACACGTGTAATAAAAAGGTGTCAATATCATTTTGTAGTTAGCTGTCCTTTTTCATTAAGGTCAAAATATGCCCGAAAAATCCGCTGGCTGATGATATTAGCTGCACTGTGCGGCTGGGCATAACCATCACGGAAGGCATTTGGTACAATAACGGCAATGGCGATCTCGGGATCATTGAATGGAGCATAACCAGCAAAAGAAAGATTCCACGTCTTCACCCCATTTTTATAGGACTCCGAGGTCCCGGTTTTACCTGCGGCATTGTAGGGTTCGTTTTTAAAATATCCTCTCGCTGTTCCTTTGGAACCATGGGTAACCAGCCAAAAACCTTGTTGAACCCGCTTTAACATTTCCTTACTCATATCCACCTGATTCAGCACCATTGGTTCGATTTCCTCAATGACGTTGCCCGGTTCAGTGCCATTCTTATTAGGTTCACGAATCTCCTTCACCAATTGGGGCTTCATTCGGTATCCTCCATTGGCAATCGTTGTTATATACTGGGCAATTTGCATCGGTGTATAGGTATCTAATTGTCCGATGGCAATTTGAAAGTAGGTGCTTGTATTGGTTCCTTTAATTCCTGCCGTTTCATTATTAAAACCAATTCCGGTCGGAATGCCCAAACCAAATTGATTGAAATAATAGCGGATGGTTTCAATTTTTTTCGGATTGATATTCAATGTGCCATTGGGGACATACTTGCCGCCCATAATTTCTATCGCGGTTTTCCACATATAAACGTTTGATGAACGCTCTAATGCCTCTAATTCGTTAATTCTGTTCATGACTTGGTAAGAGGAAAAGGTGCCCGACCCCTTAAATCGCATGACTTCATCCAGCTCGATTTCCCCGAAACCCCTGACACCCGTTTGGTATCCAGTTAATACGGTTGCCCCTTTTACAACGGACCCCTGTTCAAACGCATAAGTGAAGGTTCCTGGTGTAAAATCGGTAAACTCCCGGGACTGCCTGTTATACACTTTTCCTGACATTGCAAGAATGCGGCCTGTTTTCGGTTCCATCGCCACAACAAAGGCCGTGTCAAGCGTATCCGTATGCGGCTTTTGGATTGCACTGACTAACTCTTCCTGCATAATTTTTTCCACTTGGGCTTGGAACTCCATATCAATGGTCAGAACAATATCTTTGCCGCTCTTCCCTTCCGATACAGTCTCTGTACTCACCACATTTCCATTTGTATCTGTCACCGTTTTCACTTTTTCCTTTTGGCCTTGCAGCACTCCATCATAAAGCTCTTCAATATAGCTTTTCCCGACGCGGTCATTCAGTTTGTATCCTTTAGACGTATAGTATTCTACCTTATCAGCCGGAAGGCCTTCATCTGCACTTGTTACGTCCCCAAGCATATTCCAAAACGTTTCCCCGTAGGTGCGGCCCCTCTTCCAATCGGTCGTGACATCCACACCCGGCAGATTTTCCAGATTTTCATTGACCTTCGCATATTCTTCCTCTGTTACATTTTCATTTTTGATCATCGTCGGCGTTAACGCGATGGCAGTCGAAAGTTTCCGGTAGATGGATGCCAGGTTTTTGTCCATTGCCTGGAGATCGCTTTCTTTAATGCGTTTCAATTTTAATTGATATAAATCCTTGTCATTCAGCTTTTCTTGGTTGTATAATGCCTCCTCCTTCTTTGTGATTAAATCCGTGCCATTGTTATGTACCAACAACCAGATATCTTTCAAATCCCGATTGGTTACTTTATTGATCTCTTTTTCAGTCATGGCTAGAAAGGTATTTAACTTTTCGGCCAGTTCAAGCAATTCGCCCGGCTGCGGATTTTTCGGCGGTGTATAGATAATCGCCTTTTCCGGAATATTGTAGACTACTAACTTATGATTCGTATCATATATTTTTCCACGCGGAACTGAATAGCTGACGGGCGTCACATCGGTCTTCTCTGCCTGAGCCGCATAGGCTTCCCCTTTGAAAATTTGGAGAACGCCAAGGCGGAGAATCAGGATTGAAAAAAGAACAAAGACCATGAAAAAGAGGCCATTCAATCTCCATCGGATTGGGTTTTTTACTATATATTCTTTCTGCCTTTTCTGCTTCAAAGCGCATCAGCCCTTTCATATTGAGAAATTTGTGTAAAAGGTTTTATAAATACTACAATTGTAGTATTTGGTCCGAAAAAAGTCCCAAAAAGGAGGGGTAATCCTTTCTGGGGTTCATTATTAATTAATATATCTTTTTATGATGCAGGATCTGCTTGGCGATTTCCGCTGCCTTGCTTCCTTGGGCCTGCCCATTCCTATTTTGAATATTTATGGCAAAATAAAAACGGTCTTCACCTTTATCGACAAAGCCAATAAACCAGCCATTTACGTTCTTTCCATTAATCATGCCGGTTCCCGTTTTACCATACAACCGTCCATTCTTTTGGACATCGATTAACATTGCTCTTTTTACCGCATTGATATTTTCTGCTTTAAAATCCCATTGATTTTCTTCTAATTGGTATAATAATTGGACTTGCTCAATGGGTGATATTTTTAAGGAAGATTCCATCCAGTAACTATCCAAATTCCCTGAAAGATCCTCATTCCCGTATTTTATCTTGTGAAAATAATCTTGCAGCTGCCTTCTCCCTACCTCCCGATCTGTATTTTGGAAGTACCAATTAACGGAACGGCTCAAGGCAGTCGCTAAATTTTGATTTTGATTCCATTCTGAAAAGGGATAAATTGTCCCATCCCAAACCTGTTTATTGTTATTCGTTGAAATCACGTTGGATTCCAATGCAAATAAAGCAGAAAATATTTTATAGGTGCTATCAGGAGAAATCCTCTGTTCACTCATCTCTCGATTATAAATTTGATATTGGTTTTTAGAGGGATTATATAACACAAAGCTTCCCTTGTAGCCCTTAAAATAGGAGCTAAGATCTTCATAGACCGCATTATTGCCGCTAAATCGATACACATCATTTGGGCTGGCCATAACGGTAGTGATTGGAGCAAGCAATAGCATAACAATTCCTAAAAGAGCGTAGATGACTTTGCTTTTCCATTTCAATAATAGAGAATCGCTAGAGAAGCTTGCAATGCACTGGATTCTTTGTTTTATTTGTTTTTTTGTGCCACCTATACCTGGAGCAAAATGTTCAAGGGTACGATCATATTTCTTATCTGCAAACCGAATGATGGTATGGCCATATTCGATATATCCGCTCTCATCCAAGAGATTTAAAACGGAAGCATCACAGGCTAATTCCCGATCGAAGCGAATCCTTTTTAAGGCATACCACACGAAAGGGTTAAACCAATAAATAATACGAAACAACCACATGACGTAATTCACGAACAGATCCTTGCTTTTATGATGGTACAGCTCGTGCAAAAACACGTACTTTAATTCATTTAACGAGAATGCATCTCCCGTTTTGCTTGGTAGAAAAATATAGGGTTGAAAAATCCCCACTGTGATAGGCGAGGTAATAAGAGAGGTCTCCCGCAGCCTTATGTTTCTTTTCACCCCAACCAACTCTTTGCACGCTTCTAATAGTTCATGTAACTTTTGGTTATGAACAGCCTTAGCTGACTTTTTCATCTGATAGATTTGATAGTTTGAATAAACAGCAGCCACAACAAAAAGAACCACTCCAATGACCCAAACTGTAAAAAATGTATGGTAGACGAAATCAGGTGTTGACCTGTTTACCGATACCGTGAAATCATGTAATAAATTGCTGTTTGGCGCATGAGAGGCATCCACTCCATTCATTTTTTCACTCTTCGATGGCGTGTCTCTATGAAAAAAGAGTAAGCTTTTAAAATAGCTCGTTCCTTCTCCAAGGCGAAAATAATTCCAAGGTGTAAAGGCAGCAAGGATTGGAATGCAAAGAAAATACCAAATATGATAATGTGCTTTCACCGTCATATGATTGTTTAATAGCTTTTTAATTAACAGAATGATGAAAATAAGTAGGGATACCACGATTGTACTAACTAAAATCCGCAGCAATATGGTATCCATTATTTTTCACCTTTCTTGTCTCTCATGGATAATATTTTCTTTAATTCCGAAATATCTTCATTCGATAACTTATCATTTTCAATAAAATTTAATATCATTGAATTTAACGTGCCGCCGAAAAACTGCTGCAAAAACGATTTACTTTTTTGCTCAACATATTCGTGCTTTTCAACCAGTGAAGAATAAATAAATACCCGGCCATCTTTTCTAGCGTGCAAAGCCTTTTTCTTAACTAGGCGCGCCAGCATGGTGTGAATGGTATTTGGCTTCCAATCACTCTTATTCGATAATTTCTCCACTACCTCAGGAGTCGAAATCGGCTCAAAGTTCCATATAACCTTCATCACTTCATATTCTGCTTCTGATATTTGTGGAATATCCTTCATGATAGCCCTCCTACTTTTACAACTGTAGTATTTATTATAGCAAGACGGTCTAAAAACATAAAGAAATTTAGCCTATGGTAAATAATCCCCCTTTGTATGCTGAGGATATCTGTTGATACCCTTCATCTTATTTAAGATATAACGTTACTCATTTTCAATGTTTCTATATTTCCGTTATAATTGCATCGAACTGGAGGTGCTTTTTATGACAAAAGATGAACAATTTATTGAAATAGCCATTAAAATGGCTATAAAAGCTAGAGAAGAAGGAAATGAACCATTCGGTGCTATCTTAGTAAAAGATAACGAAATTGTCATGTATGGTGAAAATAAGATAAATAGTTTTTGTGATCCTACACATCATGCGGAAATCGGACTTATACGTACTTTTTGCTCTGAAAACAATATTTTTGATCTAAACGAATATACTTTGTATACTAGCTGCGAACCATGTGTAATGTGTACAGGAGCAATGATATGGTCTAATTTAGGGAAAATAGTCTACAGTGTATCACATGATCAACTAGCTGAAATTGCAGGCAGTAATATTATGATTTCATGTAAAGAAGTTATTGAAAAAAGTCCAAATAAGCCAGTCGTAGTAGAACAAGTTTTAAATGCCGAAGGGTTAAAAGTATTTGAAGGATACACATTTTCCCATTAACTATTAAATGAATATTTTAGTTTTCGATTTAAATCACAATCTCGACCATACAAAAAGGCGAGCAACCCATGCTCGCCTTTTCCCTGTTTTTCCGTAAAATCATCGAATTCTTTTTTTAAAAAGCCTACTCAACTTCAAATCCTGCTTCCTTCCAAGCAGTTGTTCCTCCTTCAATAAAAGCAACATCTTCAAACCCCATCTGTTTTAAGATATAGGCACCTAACGCAGCCTGTCCGCCAGCTCCACAGGTTATTATAATAGGACGTTTTCTATCCGCTAACCTCTCATCACGTAGATGCTCTGGTACAAGCAAATCCGCTCTTATTGGGAGCATTCCTAGTGAAATATTTGCACTGCTTGGGATAAGTCCGCATGCTCCTGCATCAGCTGCATCCTGAACATCAATAACCATTGTGTTAGGATTCGTCTTTATTTTTTCTCTTGCCTCTTGAGATGAAATCGCTTGGACGTTATTTCGTGCTTCTGTCACCATATCTCTAAAAGTCTTTGCCATGATCCTTAGCTCCTTTGTTAAAACTATGAATTTTTATAAACAAATCTATCCTGTTAGCAATCCAGCTTTATGCTTCCACTAAGATTCATTTCCTATTCACTGTTAAAGGTTTGTCAATCTTGAATAAAAAATGATTCTAAGAAAAAAGTAAAGACTGCAAGAGGTTTTTTTTAAAATCATTGCAGTCTTTGGATTACCCAAAATTTTTTATAAGGAATGGTACAATGATCTCATTAAAAGGAAAAACTGCATTAATTACCGGAGGAGGCAGAGGAATAGGACGCGCTGCTGCTATTGCTTTAGCCAAAGAAGGAGTTAATCTGGGTTTAATTGGATTAACCATGTCCAATCTTGAAAAGGTAACCGCCGAACTAGTGGAATATGATGTTAAATTTTCAGCTGCAACAGCAGATGTAACCGATCTTGATGCAGTCCGCCATGCCGTTGAACATATCAAATCGGATCTTGGTTCAATTGATATTCTAATCAACAATGCAGGCACCGCAAAATTCGGAGGCTTTCTTGAATTAAGCCCTGAGGAATGGGAAAACATTATCCGGGTAAATCTGATGGGTGTGTACAATGTAACAAGAGCTGTTTTGCCTGATATGATTGAAAGAAAATCAGGGGATATAATCAATATATCCTCAACCGCCGGTCAAAAAGGTGCCCCTGTGACAAGTGCTTACAGTGCGTCAAAATTCGCCGTTTTAGGACTGACGGAATCGCTCATGCTTGAGGTAAGAAAGCATAATATCCGTGTCACTGCATTAACACCAAGTACAGTTGTAACTGATTTGGCTAAAGAAGCGAATCTTATCAGCGGAAATCCTGAAAATGTTATGCATCCGGAAGACCTGGCAGAGCTTCTCGTAGCAGGGTTGAAACTGAATCCGAGAGTGTTTGTAAAAACGGCAGGATTATGGTCAACTAACCCCTAATATATATCCAATTTCGCAAAATAGTTGAATTAGGAACCGTATGACTCCATCGTTTGGATTTTGAAGTAGGAAAATATTTGTTCCTACTTTTTTTTAATGCTTTGAAACAAATGGTTGTCCAAAGAAAGAACTATAAGACTACATTTTCAATCTAGATATCTTCAAAAATAGGACGCCTTCTGATTCTCTAACTCTCTTCTTCAAGTATTACTCCATCCCCTTCTTTAAAATAAAACATTCCCAAATATTAACTTTTAATTGAAGGAGGTTTTATGATGGGTGTTTTAGCGAAAATCATCTGTAAATTAAAAGGTCACGATTATGAAGAAACAAATCAGAGACCCGATGGATGGGGATATATTGTAACTTGGTTTATATGTAACCGATGTGGTGATGAAACAGTAGTCACAAAGAGAGAGAATCAAGTTTAACTAGTCATACCATCAGACAAGGACAGTTGGTTAGTTTAAACTGTCCTTTTATTAAAAGTCCTTTCTTGTAAATTCAAAAATCTCCTCGACAGCTTGTTGATACCCACCCGCTTTTTGAATAGATTCCCTTATAGTTGAAACAGCTTTTTGGAAGGATGGATCGTTTAGCACATGATCTGCGGCTTCACGCAGTTGGTTTACCGTCAAATCTTGCATTTGTAATTGAATACCAGCACCGATATTGGCGACCTGCCTGGCAATAATCGGCTGATCCGCGCTTTGCGGGATGACAATTAGCGGAACCCCGTAGTAGAGACCCTCATTGGTACTATTCATTCCACCATGGGTGATAAATAACTTCGTGTGTTTTAGTACCTCCGTTTGCGGAACGTAGTTTTTCACAATGAAGTTTTGGGGAATCTCCCCCAAATCAGCTAGTTGAGTTTTTTCCCCAATCGACATGACCACGGTATGATCACTGTTCCCAAATGCTTCAAAACAAAGCTTATAAAAATCAATTGCTTGGTTAAAGACAGTCCCCAGTGAAATATAAATTAGACTTTTTCCCTTGATTGCTGTAAGGCCAACGTTTTCTTGAGTGAATCGTGTCGAGATGGAAGGGCCGCTAAATTTGTAGGTTTCGTCGAATTCTTCTCCAAACGGTTGAAACTCCCTGGTTGTATAAACAATGGTAAGTGGTGCAGGATTACAAAAAACTTCGTAAGGAGAAGGGATTTCGACACCATATTTTTCCTTCAACCTTGACGTCAGGCTTTGATATTCATCGTTTATTTCATTAAGCCGGTCTGTGGGAATGTTTTTAGAAAGCTGTTCTAACATTTGATTGAAGGATTCCTTTGTCTGCGCAAAGGATGTACAAGAATTGATGGCCGGAAGCTTTAGGATTTGGGCAAGTAAACGTCCACAACCAAACATGGAATCATGGATGATGTAATCAAAATGTTCTCCTTCAATCTGTTCAAGCACGCTGGGAATGACAATATCTGCCGTATGTAAAAGGCCGTTAATTCTTTCAAGTAAATAATTTCTACCACCCGAAATAAAAGCTTTTATAAATTTTTGCCCTTCCAATGTTCGAACAGTAGCCCCCGTCTTCTCCATTCGGTCTCGAAAAGCTTCTATTGTAAAGTACACGACCTCTTCACCGCGTGAAATAAGCTCCTGCACAACCCCAATCGTTGGATTGATATGTCCTTCTGAACCGGCATTAATAAATAAAACACGCGCCATTTCTACCACTCCTTAGGTGATTCATCCGAGAAATTTTAATAAAGCTATTGTCCTAATAAATTATAACGCCAATTATTGCACCGCATAAAGCTTCCTGGTGGATATTCAAATTCGCATTCAGAGATAAACTCAAAGTCCAGCTTCTGACAAATTGCATTAGAAGCAGGATTTTGAATTGATGGGAATGCGTGTATGTATTTGTATTTGTACTCACTAGATGCTTCTTCTATTGCTAACTTTACTGCTCTTGTTGCTATTCCTTTCCCTTGATAGGAGGGTAGAACACTCCATCCAGTTTCATATACACTTTCACTATTCCAAGTTGTTTGCCAATAACCCACAGAACCAACTGGTTCTAATTCTGGCAACAATATAATGCTGAACATCCTTCCTCTATTACCAAGCTCAAGATATCGTTTATGTCGTTTCAAAATCTGCTCTTTACTCTCTGGACCACCAAGATGCTGCATCATTTCTGGAGCGTTTATCCGAAAGAGTAAATCAAGATTATTATCCTCCCAAGGCTTTATCTGAATGATATGGTTACTTGCTTCCAAATTTTTCATCCCCTCACCATTTTTATTTACTCTTTCTTTTACGAAAGCTAAAAATCCTCTATTTAATGATATTGTTGTTTAACAAACTGATCCGTTAGCTCAAAAGAAGAGACAACCCTTGGTTATTAAAGTATCGCAATCGTTACTTTAAGTCACAAATTTCGTAAAAAAATTAAAAACACTCCAATTCTATTATTGATAATGGTACTTTTTGGATATTATACTAGAGGTGAATTCCTATTTAATCATGAAGGGAGATTTACGTATGGAGGTATCATTTACAGTAAGCAAATGGGATGAAAAGCCAGTAGACGACACTAGAAAAGAATTTCCTATTAATATTGCCCATGTCGAATATGATATTGAGGGTGAATTAACAGGTAAAGCTTTTGTTGAATATCTATTATTTTATATAGACTCTACTATAGATGATGGTCACTTGGCCACTTCTAAAATTTCCGGATTTCTGCATTTCGAAGGAACTTACAAGGGAAAACAGGGGACATTTACGGCTATAGAGCAAGGAATATTTGATAAAGGAAATCTAGATTCTCCAGCAACAATTATCAAAGCAACCGGTGACTTAAAAAACTTAAAAGGGTCTTATAATTATAAGTTTACAGGCGAAACCAGTAAGATGATTCTAGACTTTAACTTCTAACATAACAAGAAAAGGGCATCTCGGTACTACCAGGAATGTCCTTTTCGTCGAACGAGCTTCTTCAACTACTCTGCCTCTCTAGCAAAATAAGGAAAAGGCTGCTGCAGCACCAGCAACCTTCATTTGTTGAACTCAAGCCCCGGTTGAATAAAGGCGAGCAATTTTATATCTTTAAAGAATCCTCTTTAACGATTATCTCAGATGTTTGCTTTTTAATGACAATTACAAATAAACTTGCTAATAAGCAAAATATTCCTGCCATGAGAAATGCCCAAGTGTAAGAATTGAATATTTTATAGATCATTCCACCACCAAAGGCTGCAACTGCTGCACCAGCCTGATGTGAAGCAAAAATCCACCCATATATTATTCCACTCTTTTCAACTCCAAAAATCCGCCTAGATATTCCAATAGTTGGTGGTACGGTTGCAATCCAATCTAATCCGTAAAATATAGCAAAAATAACAAGTAACGTGTAGGAACCTTTAGACAACGTAAGAGGGAGTAAAGCAAGTGATGCACCTCTTAAGCCGTAGTACCAAAATAATAACCATCTATTATCAAAACGATCTGACAACCAACCAGAAAGGGTTGTTCCTACTAAATCAAAAACCCCCATAAATGAAAGCAGCGATGCAGCTGTTACCAAAGGTATACCGAAGCTGATACAATAAGAAACAAAGTGAGTGCCAATTAATCCACTTGTTGAAAGTCCACAAATAAAGAAGCTACCTGCTAACAGCCAAAATTCTTTCGCCTTTACTGCCTCAAATAATCCATTGAAAGCAATAATAATAGGATTTTTTTTCTGTTCAACCATATTATCTTCTATTTCCTTATCAAGGCCATAAGGAAGAATACCAACTTCTTTTGGAGAGTTTTTCATAAATACTAAAATGATTACCAGCATAATCACACAAAGAACAATAATTAAAGTAATCGCCCAACGCCACGAATATTGATCTATAATAACCGCTAAAATGGGAAGCAGTATTAACTGACCAGTTGCTGTGCTTGCTGTTAATATTCCTATTGCCAGTCCCCTTCTTTTTTCAAACCATCGGTTCGCTATATATGGACTTAGTACAGTTAAAAATAATCCTGAACCTAATCCTATAATAATGCCCCAAATGATAATTAGTTGCCACGACTGTTGCATAATAAAGGTAAGCAAAGTACCGGTCAACAATGTTGCCATTGATAACACCATGATCTTCTTTAAACCAAATACTTCAATTAGAGCTGCCATAAAAGGACCCGATATACCATACAAAAATAAACCAACAGCAAAAGCCAGTGAAATAACTGAACGATCCCATCCAAATTCATTCTCGAAAGGTTCAATGAAGACCCCTGAAGATGACCTTACAATTCCAGCTGCAATAATAGAGAAGAAAGAAACGATTAAAATAATCCAACTATAATGAATACGATTCCGAATCAAAACATCACCCACAATCTTAGTAATAATGATAAAATTATTATAGTGACCAAAACGAACAATATATTGTTTTATTTTATTGTACAATATGGTTATTATATTGTACAACGGGAGGTTTCTAAATTTGGAAAAAATTCAGGGAATCATATCAAATAATTTGAGAAGGATTAGAGAAAAAAGGAAATTGAGTTTGGAGGATTTGTCGATCATAACGGGAGTGAGTAAAAGCCTGTTACGGCAAATTGAAAAAGAGGAGTCCAACCCAACTATAACGACAATATGGAAAATTGCTGATGGATTAAAAATACCGTTTACTTCTCTCATGAAGTATGAAGTTCCTGACACTGAAATTGTTAGAAAAGAAAATATTGACCCACTCTTAGAAGATAAAGGTTTGTATCGTCTTTTTCCTTACTTTAGTTTTGAGGATCAAAAGCCTTTTGAAATGTACTCAGTTGAAATGGAGCCTTCAGCTAGTTTGATAGCAAATCCCCATAATTCTGGAGCCATAGAATGTATAACCGTTTTTAGTGGGATTCTTTGTCTAACTGTTAATGACAAGGAACATATTTTACAAACAGGTGATTCTATTAAGTTCAAAGCTGACAACCCGCATTCTTATTCAAATCCAAGTAGTGATCTTACAAGATTAAGTATGATTGTTTACTATCCAGAGTCATAAAAAACAGAATGCCACTTATACGGCATTCTGTTTTTTATGGGATAATCCTAGCACAAAGCATTATAATAATTAAAAAAGGAATGTGAGTTTATGACAAATGATACAGTTATTGAGGAATTAAACACATTATTAA
>NZ_JBALPP010000019.1:72730-81939 GCF_036965425.1 Neobacillus drentensis
CATTATTAAGAGGTACCTATATGGGAATACATGGTTTTGAACAGTATATTCAAAAGTTAAACAATCACGATTTAAAAAGATACTTTCAACAAATTCAGCAAGAGCAAAAGCAAAATGCCCAAAAAATAGCGGAACGAATTCAGAATCTTGGAGGAGTTCCGGCTGACGACGAAGGTATTTCTGGTTCAATGATTAGCTTTATGCATAAATTTATGATCCCAGATAATGAAAGAAGAATCATTGAGGAAGCAATAGAGAGCTTGGACAAATATGGAGTCCACTATTCAGCGGAACTTGTAAAAGGTGATTTGGATCAAAGCAGTAAACAAATTGCTGATGAAACAATAAATGACAGTCGAAGACATGCTGAACAGTTAAGGCAATTACTTCATTAAGAAATCAAGAAACAAAAGACCTTCAACCTGGTTGGTGGTCTTATTTAAATTAACCTTCCCCGTTAATTGAATAACAAAAGTGCCGCCTTGACTGACAGCACCATCTTTAGTTCTAAACCCTAATGATAATTAGTTATAAATTTTCACTATAGATTCTCATTCAGTTGATAACATAATTGAACAACACCTGAAGAAAACCTTTTTGTTTCAACCAGTTTTAGATTCACCCGCTCCTTTATGTCAATAAACAAGGGGTTACCTTCTCCCAAAATAATTGGATGAACAGATAATCTAAATTCATCCACAAGCCCTAGATTTAAAAAGGTTGTAATAAGACTGGCCCCACCATAAAGCCAAATATCTTTTCCTGGCTTATTCTTTAATTTCATTACTTCTTCCACAATATTTTCATTTATAAATGTTACGTTATTTTTAGATTCTTTTTGTGTTTTGGAAAACACATATTTCTCTTTACTATGTACCAATTCCCAAATTTCTTTTTCTGTTTCGGAAACATCAATATCAGGGGTATACTGACCCCATAAATCATAACTTTTTCTTCCGTAAAAAATAGTATCAATATAATTTAAGAAATTATGGAAGTCCATATCAGGGTCCATAATGCACCAATCTACTTCACCTTTTGGGCCTTCAATAAATCCATCTAAAGTAACTGCAAGATCTAAAAGTATTCTTCTAGGTCTTTCGTTATTAAACACAGTTTTTTCCCTCCTTATAGCAGGTCTTCTTTTATGTTTTTCATTTATGATTTTCTTATTAAGGATCCTTACTTTCCCCACCATTAGCAACCGCATATCTTCTACAATATACCTAGCTAACTCTTCATCAGCAATGTCATCTCCATCAATATCAAGACGGAATTCCTGCCCTTGAATTCCACCGCCATTCGTAAACTCGATTTCAAAGTCGAATAGAACTCTTTTATCCATTACGAATCCTCCTTAACCTTCGTTTTTAGAGTGTTATATTTATATTCTGGTATTACAATACAAATACCTTCTACCCGTTCTTCCCCTTACGTGCATCATTTGTGCAACAAGAAAAACTGCCCCAAAACTTTGAGACATCTTCCCATTTTATCTTAAGTTAATTTTTAAATCGCCCACTTGAAGGATGCAGTTTTGGCGGTCTTTGACTGGGGCGAAGTAGAGGACATATTGGTCACGCGGTCCGTCTGCTTCCGCCTTGCTGAAGATTGGGTCGGCCATTTTGCCGGCCGAATTCAAGAATACACCAGACTTGCTGTAATCGACAGTATACCCTTTTTCTTTATCAACTTTTCTGGCATGTAAGAGTTGCAGTTGGAGTTTGTTGAACACATCGTAGGCGACACCGTTTTCGATATGTGGTTTAATGTCCGTGCCAATGACGACCACCCTTGTTTCAAGTGGCGAAAATTCCACTCGCTTTACTTGATAGGTTTCATTTTTAAATGTAAATTCTTTACTCACATCAAAGGCTTCGCGACCACCAACCGCTTCTTTCGAGAGCTTGAAATCAAGTGGCCAAACGGTTTCTACACGGCTTGCCCCATTTTCTCCATGAATGGTCAAGTCTTTCAATTTTATATGGACTTCATCGCCTTGGAGCGTGCTGATGGATTCGAACGAGAGTGCTTCTGCCACTTTGTTCGCCTTCTCATCGTAATAACGGCTGCCCCAACCGATATTTTTCAATTTCTTTACTTCATTGCCTACCACTAAGTTCATGGAAGTAAAGCCTTCAAAAAGATCAAGGTAATAGTTTTTCAAATTAGTTTTCTTGCTTTCATAGGTAATCAAAAGCTTGGCTTCCTTGTCATCCATCAGGATACTATTAAAATGCACGGTAATATCGTGATCTTTATCATAGTAGATTTTGTTGATTTCTTGGCCCATTCCATTGGTAAGGGCGGATTTTAATCCACTATCATCGATATGTTCGCTTGAGAAAATTTTATCGTAAACGTTTTGGATCGCCGCTCTTACTGGTGAAAAAGTCAGGGAAGATGCCGCAATCAAACAGACTGCAGCCGTAAACAATATCCTTCTTGAAAAAGATTTTTTCTCTTGTATGGTCATAGAATTGTTTCCTAAATGGTCAATTTTTTTATTCAACTCTTCCCATCCATCTGGGACCTGCTTTTCCAAAGCATTGTCTAAATGCTTTATGATTTTTTTATTTTCCATCCAAAAATCCCCTCCTTACTCCAGACCTTTTTTTAGTTTTTTCAAGGCCATTCGGTATTTCCAGAGAACAGTTCCCAAAGGCATCTCCATAATTTTGGCGATTTCTTTATGCTTTAGCCCCGAGATATCCTTCATGATGACGATCTGCCGCTCTCCACTATCCAGGAGTGCAAGGTATTTGGATAACACTATTTTGTCGACAGGGTCTTCGGATATGTACTCCAGACGCTCAAAATATTGGTCGTCAAACCCGGTCAATTCGCGCTTTTTTTTCCGGTAAAGGTCGAGTGCCGTGTTACGCGTGACCCGAATCAGCCATGCTCTCACGTTGGTCACTTGATTATCCTTTGAATGTCGGTAAAGTTTGATATACACTTCTTGCAGTACATCCTCGGCCAATTCAAAATCTCTTAAAATCGATAACGCCATCGCAAAAACATGCTTTTTATCACCCCGGGGATCCACCGAGGTCCTTAATTGATGCAGACTAGTTTGAGTCATCTTTGGCCTCCTTTCATATAGTAGACGGCCGACTTTTGCTTTTTATTGGTAAAAAAATTATTTTTTCCCTATTATGGCATAATGGTATCAGAGGAAGAGATAAAAAAAATAGCTTACCCTTTCTATAGGATAAGCTGATCTCCGGTTCATCCCCTCGGAAACCGGTCAATTAACTGACTTGTTATAGGATTTGAAAATGGTTTTCTTCATAATGAATCGTCTGTCAATGCAGAAAGCGGTCAACAAAGCTAGTAGAACGGTTAGAAGAATACCGCCGTATGTTTCAAGAGGAAATGGTTTGCCCTCAAGATGGATGCCATTCTCATGATATTCAAATCGTTTCACCGCATGCTTCGCAGTTATAACGTCTTCTTGTTTAGCTAAGTCTTCTAATGGTGCTTCAAATACAAATCTGTTTGGTGAATCACTATGAATCAAAAGTGTTTCTTTAGCATTACCTTTTTCACTCCAACGTTTTATATCGGCTTCGGCGAGTGATTTAGCCGGGCTGCCAGGGATGATCATTTTATCTAATTTTGGTGCATTCGAAATTTGATGTCGAGCCACGATATTAAGATGATGTTTAGTGGCAATAGGAGCATCTGAATTTGCAATAGTTGATATCTGTGTCGTTCCGGTGTCGCCATAAGAATCAAAGATAGAAGATAATGCTAATTCGTCCATACCTTTATAAAGTAGTACCCCCATCTGTTTCTTGTTCCAATGGAATCCAAGATTTAGCCAATATGTTGCAAATTTTATATCCATGTAAAAAGGGTCATTCACCTTTGGATTTTGAACAAAGTGGTAAGAAGGATAATTGATTTCTTTCGAGATTTTTGCTGCCATCGGTTCTCCTAACTGTTTAGCTATCAAATGCAGCACACCATCTATTCCTGCGCTTTGACCAGCAGTAGTTAAAACATTCCCCTCTTGAACATACCTCAAGTCTTCTACCCAGTGTGTATCAGAATACTGGATTTTCAACCCTGGGATTGCTTGCCAATGTGAGGCAGCTGATTTTCCTTTTAAAAGGCTCGCATCAGCAAGATTCTGTGAACCGCCGCAAATACTCAAGAAAGTGGTTTTTTCATTCGAGTGCTTCTGAATCCATTCACGAGTTGGTTGATATTTTTTTTCATCAACGATTGGCATGAAAGGGACCACGACAATATCAGGACTCTTCCCTAATAATTGATCTAATTCTTTATAAGAGTAATGCGGGACCACATCCAACCCTCCTGATAAAGACTTGATGTTTTTGTCCGGTGCAACAGCATATACATTATAGGCATCCGTCATCGAAAACAGTGTGTATGGAATGAGAAAATCGAAATCTTCCGTTGGTATTGATGAATCCGCCATCACAACTGCCACCGTCGGTTTATGGGCGTCATACTTAGGGACATTCACTCCTTGCAGCGAAGGCACCGGCTCATGGCGGACATTTAAGTAAAAATCTTTTTGATGCCGTTTAAAGCCATAAAATCCGATCCCTCCCACAAACACAACGAAACACAATACATAAACAACAAAACGTGCTACAAACCTTTTCATTTTAAATTCCTCCCCCGGCTTATGTGTTACATTTTACTAAGTTAGAACAGGATTAAAACCGCACTCTTTTTGGGTAGTACCGTAAACTTTTGTGGTACCCCCGCAGGGTATTTGGTTTCCTTGATTTCATATTACTTTTTTTCTAAAGCTTCAATCATTGTGCTCGAGCTTGATTTTTATATCAGACTTCAGATTTAGCTGGTTTCAGACCACAAAAAAGACAGAGACTGAAAATGTCTCTGCCATTAAGGTTAACTTTTATATATCTTTATGATTGCATTTAAGGCGAAAGGCCAGCTTCATTTCCGTGAATTGTTGGGACTTGTCTAAATAAGCATGGTCGTTTTTTGTCCATCATTAGGTCAAAAGTTGGGGAGATTGGGTCGCGTGCATCTGCCAAAAGGAAACAACCTGTTCCGTATCTGCCACCATTCCAAAATAGGTATCCACGGTTTTTAAGGTCATATCGTGTTCTTCCTGCGAAAAAGCCGCGCAGGCATCTTTCATGAGCACGATTCGATAATCCAGCATAAACCCGTCTCTGGCGGTTGATTCCACGCAAAGATTCGTGCTGACGCCTGTTAGAATCAAGGTTTCGATTTTAAGAGTTCGCAATATGGACTCCAGCCTAGTATGAACGAACCCGCTGTAACGGTGCTTCTTTACAATGATGTCATTCTGCTGCGGCGAAACTTCGTAAAATTCCGCTCCCCAGCTCCCCGTCTGGCAAATCGGGTTGACACCATCCGGAAAGCGGGAAAGCCAAACCTCGGAATCAGTCGCCTTCTCATGATTCGTCTGCAGAAAAATGATTGGAACGGAGTGCTCTCTTGCCGCATTCAACAAGCTGTGCAAGCTCGGAATCATTTTTTTGGCTGCGCTGACGTCGCTTCCGCTTTTGGCAATCGCTCCACCGGGATGGCAATAATCGTTTTGCACATCCACGACGATGACGGCCATGTTTTTCCGTTCCAAGTTCTGTTTTAATTTTTCCAACCTATTTACCCCCTTTACCATGCTTATTATTCCAATTTGATGCCACTAATATTACAACATGCACATTAGGTTTATTAACCCCGTCAAGGTTCGATTACCATTCGTTCCTAAAAAATCTAAAAAAGGGCGGTCATAATGACAGCCCTAATCTTCAACTCATGCTCCTTGAATCTGTTGTCCCATATGGAAGAATTTCGTATATTTTTGCAGCAAGTGCCTGGGGAGATTCCCTTGCCCCTCTTTTAATCCAATCGGTAACAATATTAAAGATACCGCCTGCTAAAAACAGGATTTGCATTCTGCTCATGTCATGATTGCGTGTAATATCCGCTTGAAAGACCTTTTCCATTGCATAATTCAAATAATCAAGCAGCATACTTGATATATTTGCATCAATTAACTTTTCTGACGGCTTATGGGCAGACACAAATCCCTCAATGATATATTCAATAATTAGCTGCATACTATCATACGGATCCAAACTATCAATCTCTTTCAAGAATTGTTGAACAATTTCATCCACGGATGCTTGCACGACGTCGTAAACGTTGCGGTAGTATTTGTAGAATGTGACTCTGGCAACTCCAGCCTTTTTGCAAATAGCTGTTACCGTTATATCTTGCAGTTTATATTCCTGCAACAGTGCGCTCAATGCCTCCATAATGTATCTCTGAGAGTGTACACTGTCTTCTCTTGAATTCCTCAAAGCTAACACATCCCTTCATTCTGTTCGTTTTAAGTGCAAATCATCACATAGTGCTTGAAAGATGAAAATTCACTGCTATACTTACACGTGTAAGCACAATTGTTAGCGTAGTGATAATGTCATTGTATAAAACGACATCATTGCAGTCAATGTGTACCATTTTCTTTCTTTGTTTCCTACTGGCGATTTGCCGCCATTCTGCAAGCTATTAATAGGGAGGGATATTCAGATACAAGTTATAATATACATTTTAAATTTTTTTATATGAATAATATTTGGTTTGGTGTTTGTGCATTTCTAGATTACAACGTAAGAACAAGACAAATTATCAACAAGAATAGGGTGAGATTCAATTGGCAAAACATCTGTATAAGTTAGGACATTGGGCAGTAAACCATAGGAAAAAGGTTGTATTCAGTGCACTCGCAATTCTTATTGCATTAGTGCTTTTTGCATTCAACATGGGTTCCTCTTTCAAGGATGAGCTGAGTATTCCGAATACGCCGGCAGATATAGCAGGAAAAGTAATTGAAAAAGAGTTTAAAGCGATGCAACCAGCAGGTGCCCAAGTAAAAGTCGTGTTTCAAGCACCAAAAAACGAAACCTTGGAGTCAGCGGAAGTACAACAGAAAATTGCAGAGGTTCTAGATGAGATTAAAAAAGATTCAGCTGTTGATTCTGTGGCAGCACCGATGCAGCTGCAGAACCTCAGTGAAGATAGGACAATCGGATATGCAGTCGTTACGTACAAAGTGAAAGCGGAAAAGGTCACAGAATCTTCTAAGGATAAGATTTTAGATAGTATTGAAACAACAAGGGATGCCAGCATTCAAACAGAGTTATCAGGAGGCGATATCAAGTTTTCCGACTCAGAAACTTCCGGTATGACTGAAATTGTCGGAGTACTTGTTGCGTTTGTAGTTCTGGCTTTTACCTTTGTATCTTTTCTAGCAGCTGGACTGCCGATTCTCACTGCGATAATCGGATTAGCGATTGGAATGCTAGGAATCATGATTGGCACCAATTATGTCGAAATCCAATCTGTATCATTATCATTAGCTGCCATGCTGGGACTCGCAGTGGGCATTGACTATGCGCTCTTCATTATCAATCGCTTTAGACAGCAGCTTGCACAAGGAGATTCTGTTCCAGAATCTGTTGCCATCGCAACGGGAACAGCGGGAAGTGCCGTAATCTTTGCAGGATTAACTGTTATTATTGGTCTTTTGGGACTGTCTGTTACAAAGATTCCATTCCTGACAGCGATGGGCGTATCCGCTGCCTTTACTGTGCTCGCAGCTGTGTTGGTTTCCGTCGTCATATTACCAGCCATATTGGGACTTGTCGGTCATAAGATTGCCCCATCTAAACAAAATCGATTCTTGCAAAAGATGACTGGTGCAGGTAAAAAACACGCTGTTTCAAATAAATGGGGGGAATTTGTCATAAGACGTCCTCTGATCGTTACAATTTTCGTAATCGGACTACTTGCAGTGATTACGATTCCATTTTTCCATATGAACCTTGGCCTGCCTTCTGATGGAACAACAAAGTCCACAGAAACGACAGAAAGAAGAGCATATGATTTATTGACGGAAGCATATGGAGAAGGATTTCATGCCTCTTTAGTGGTAGTGGCAAAATCAGAGAAAGCAACAGCTGAAACGCAAAGTGCTATGAACACCATGGCAAAAGAATTAGGCAACCTATCTGGTGTGAAAAGTGTGACACCTGCTATCCCTGGACCTTCCGGAAAGATTTATATGATATCCGTCACACCAAAAACAGGACCTGACGATACAAAGACGAAGGGTTTAGTAAAAGCGATCCGGGACAAATCGAACCAGTCCGAGAAAGAAAATGGAATTGAACTAATGGTAACAGGCACAGCAGTGATGAATATTGATATTGCACAAAAGCTGAGTGATGCCTTGCCGGTTTTCGCTGCCCTTATTGTAGGACTTGCATATGTACTCTTAGTTCTAGTGTTTAGATCTCTGCTCATTCCATTAAAGGCAGTATTAGGGTTTCTACTTTCTCTTGGTGCTACGTTGGGAGCCGTTGTATTTTTCGTGCAGGATGGGCATTTCCAAAATATATTTGGTTTCCCGGCTGCCGGTCCGATCTTAGCCTTCTTGCCTGTCATTCTGATTGGCATCTTGTTCGGACTCGCCATGGACTATGAGGTGTTCCTAGTGAGCAAGATGCGGGAAGTATATATGCATACAGGTGACCCGAAGAGAGCTATTTTAGAAGGAATGCGGGAGAGTGGTAGAGTCGTAGTCGCAGCAGGAATAATTATGATGTCTGTATTTATTGGATTCATGTTGGCACCTGATACCATCATTAAATCCATAGGCATGGCTCTTACATTCGGTGTTTTCTTTGACGCATTCATCGTGAGAATGACAATCGTACCTGCGGTTATGACTCTCATGGGGAAGTCAGCCTGGTACTTGCCAAAATGGCTAGATAAAATTTTGCCTAACATTGATGTTGAAGGAGAAAGCATTATACATCACATAGAAAACAAAAATGAAAAGATATATAAACAGAACCCGCTTCCTATAAAATAGAAGCGGGTTTTTTAAGAGAATGTATAGGTCCTCCTTCATCTATTTGAGTAACATCTATGGAATCCAGGTAAGAAAAAATGCAATTAATATACTTTGGCCCAAAAGAACTCCGAAAACTCTTTTCTCCCTCTTTGCCTTGTTTGTTAAAAGTCTAGTTACTCCAAAATTAATGGTTGTAACTATTGCAAAAGTAAAAAGCATTGTTAAAACAAACTCATATAACATAAACTTCACCTACTCAATTGTTAGTTCATTTATTATACCCATAATAATCCTCATTCCACTAACC
>NZ_JBALPP010000020.1:0-17224 GCF_036965425.1 Neobacillus drentensis
CACTTCTGGATATTGAAATAATGCTTGTGTATTAAATATATCATTCATATTATCTTCTGTTACTACTAATCTTAAAGTGTGCCGAAGCGAACGGTTCCTCCCAATTTCAGGGACTACTTCATTAAATTTATGAGTGACTAGCTTATTACTTATCACATATGTAATAACGTGACCAAAAAACAAGGGCGGTTCCGACGTTTTATATAACTTCCTGACAGCTAAATTTAGAGTCTCTCCTGTTGCTGAGGCCACAAATGCAGGGACTTTTTCTGTTGGCCTTCCTGCCTCTATCTTTGCTACATTCGCAAAATTCAATGCTTGGAGATAGGCTTTATATTCTCCCTTTTCTGCATCATAATCCAGTCCAATTGCCACAATATAGTTTAAATCTTGGATATTTTTCAAGCCAGAACACCCGGTAAGCAAGATACAGAAAGCCAAAATAGAAATGACCAACTTTCTTTTCATGATTGATTTTCACCTCTGGTTGAATCTTCAGGGCTTGAAGTGGATGTTCTCGATTTATAAAATTGTCGTGGCAGCATTAAGAATGCTCTGATTGCTTCTTTTAGTTTAATTGGGGCAACCGAACCGAGATATGGTTCTCCAAAGGATGTAATTGTTGAAAAGTAAAAAATGGTTAAAATAAAGCCAATAATGACTCCAAATAATCCAAGAAACGTGCTTAACATAAGTATAGTGAATCTTAAAATGGTAATGGCAGTCGATAAATATTGATTCACCAATGTAAAAGACGAGACAAAGGTAATCGCTGCCACCACCAGCATGGTTGGTGATGTCAATCCCGCCCGTATGGCAGCATCCCCAACAATCAGTCCACCCAAAACTGCTACCGTTTGCCCAATCGCTCTTGGCAGGCGAACTCCAGCTTCATTAAACATTTCAAACAAAAACAAGATGATGAACATTTCAACAGGCGTTGATAAGGGCAGCCCAAATCGCGAGACGGAAATGGTCGCAACTAAAAGATACGGAATCTGTTCAATATTAAAGGTTGTAAAGGCCACCCATAACCCAGGTAAAAAAGCGGACATGAACAATCCTAACATCCGAAATATTCTTTCTATTGACACATATGCATAGTTTATATAAGAATCCTCGGGTGATTTTGTCTGCAATAAAATACTTACAGGAGCATAGGAGGCTGTTGGGTTTCCTTCCACCATGAGAACAAAGCGGCCTTGATTCATTGCTTGTACTATAAAATCCGGTCTACCAGAATAGTCCATTGTCGGGAAGATAGAGTATGGTCTGTCCCTGACAAATGATTCAAGTTCATAAATACTTGTCAAAATATCAAGATTCACTTTTTCCAGCCTTTTATGGATTTCATTAAGCACTCTCGGATCAATTAAATCCTCTAAATACATGAGGATTACTTTCGTATTACTTCTTTTACCGATTGTATATTTCTCTAGGCATAAAGACGGAGTGTTTAGTCTTCGGCGGATCAAGGAGATATTTGTTTTAATGTCCTCTACAAATCCATCCTTTGGACCTCTTATTGACGTTTCGATTGCTGATTCTTCAGGGGTACGCTTTGGTAATGAACCTGCAGGAATGCACAAAAACGAATGATGAAATAGAAATAAGGCGTACCCATCAAAAAGTAAATTGGATATTTCCTCTATATTTTTCTCCGTAATATCTTCTGCTTGAAATAATGATTTAAGCTTCTCTGCTATAGATTCCTCGATAGGAACATCAAGTTTCGGTAAAATGTATTGATCTAAGTAATGTCTATCGATTAAGGTTTCAAAATAAATAATTTCAAATGATTCCTTTTCTGAATCGTGTATTTTACATATCAAATCTTGACTTTTGTTAAATTGTTCCTTAAGTGTTTTTGCTTTTTCCTTCAGACTTTCATCAAGAATCAGACTGAATCTCCTTTTTCTTACCATGTCTTTCATCCCTTTTCTTTATAACCAAAACAATCAAGGCTGTTATTAGAATTTGAATAAGGAAAAAAAGCATACTCATAGGAATAAAGTATTCAATTAGGATTTTACTAAAGGTATATGTCTCCAAATTGATTATCATCAATCCAAATAAAACAAGATATATGCTGCCAACAAATATTGGGTTCAGTCTATAGTGTTTATCTTTATTGGAAAAAAATGTACCGATTAGATAAATGAAAAGACTTATTCTAATCAACGCACCACTTAGCCATTGGTATAAAGCTAAAAAGTCTAAATGGGAAATATATTCCCCAATACTCAATATCCGCCATTGCTCAAATGCAGGGTATCGCATAAAGGAGGACTCCTTTGCTCCAAACTCCATAATCGCAGCCGAAAGAGGCCCAAAGATTAATCCGGTTAGAATCGTTAGTAATACAAGCAAATGTCTAAATTTTATCGGTTCCTGTGAAAATGGCTGAAGCAAAACAACAATGTAAATCTCCAAAAGTCCGGATAAGACATAAATTACACCCTTAACAACTGGGATAATACCATGAGCAAAAACAGGAAATAAATAACTCGGGTCTTTTGAACTAGTATTGGTAATAGCGATAAAGATTCCAAATAGCATAACTAGCGGCAGCAATATTCCACTGGAAATAGCCATATGTTTGATTCCAGCTAATGTGATTACAAAACAAATCACAGTCAAGATTAGAGTAATTGTAAAAACTGAATAATCAGCTAAGAAATAAGCTTTTAGCCATATCATAAAATCTCTAAAAGTCGCATAAGAGCTGCAAAGTAAAAAAAGAATTAAAGGAAAGGAAAAGATAAAAAAGAAGGCCTTTCCAAGACGTTGTTTAATCATCGGGAAAAAACCTTCATTTGGACTGTTTTTAACGATATAAAATATGACCAATAAAAAGAATAGAGCAATTGGAAAAGCAATAATGACACATAACCAGCCGTCTCTCCCGGCTGACAATAGAATGCCGGGGATAAGCATGACATGGTTAAGTAAACCTGTCGAAAGAACAAGCAGCATGAATAATTGCCGCGGAAGCAAGATTTTCACTAAGTTTTGCAAATCAAATCACCACAATAATCATTGATAAATTTTATTATCACCTAAAACATTCTAAAAAAATCCAATCTTTTACTATTCTCATCGAGAAATGTAATGGGATTCACTAATCACTGCTTTTTTATAACAAAATAATAAATTTCGACTTGAATCATTAGGAAGATTCTGTTATATTACAATAAATTAAATATTTTCTTACTTCAAACCTTTTGAAGTGAGGATAGAGGCGCAAAGACCATTAGTACACAATTAGAGGATAATGAGGTCCAAAGACAATTGTGGAAAGGGGAATTTGCCGAAGCTTCAAAGAATCTCATTGGACTTGAAGCTGGTTCTGCTATTGAAGAAATACAGAACTGTCATATAGGAATCTATATGGAGGGCTATCTCACGCATAGGAACTTATTATTATCTACGTTTCTATTGCAGCATCGAGATTCCCTCGGTGCTGCTTTTTTGCGTCGGCCTTACCCCTCAAATTTTTTTGAAAATTTTTATAAAGGGTGAGTATGATGAATTTTGGCCAACTATTAACCGCTATGGTTACGCCATTTGATCAAAATGGTGAGGTTGATTATTACGCAACAAAAAATTTAGTAAATTACCTGATTGCTAATGGATCTGATGGATTAGTCGTTGCTGGGACAACTGGGGAATCCCCTACTTTAACTTCAGAAGAAAAAGTTGAATTATTTAAATTTGTAGTTCGTGAGGCTGATGGTAGAGTTCCAGTTATTGCAGGAACAGGATCGAATAATACAAGAGCTTCAATCAGCTTAACAAAGCTTGCGGAGGAAGCTGGTGTTGACGGCATCATGCTTGTTGCACCATATTATAACAAACCCTCTCAAGAAGGGATGTATCAACACTTTAAAGCGATTGCCGAATCTACTTCTTTGCCAGTCATGCTTTACAATATTCCTGGGCGGTGTGTTGTAAATATATCTGTTGAGACGATCGTTCGTCTTTCGGCAATTAAAAATATTGTTGCCGTTAAAGAAGCTAGCGGCAACTTAGATGCCATGGCCGAAATTATCAGCCAAACACCGAGTGATTTCACCCTATACAGCGGTGATGATGGCTTGACTTTACCAGTATTAGCTATCGGCGGCGCAGGGGTCGTTTCTGTTGCTTCCCATATTATCGGTAATGAAATGCAAGCCATGATTAATAGTTTTAAAAATGGAGCACTAGAAGAGGCAGCCGCTTCACATCGTAAGCTTCTGCCGATTATGAAAGCTTTATTTGCGGCACCAAACCCAACCCCAGTAAAAACTGCCTTAAATATGAATGGGGTACCTGTTGGCGGGGTTCGGTTGCCATTGGTGCCATTAAGTGAAGATGAAATGAGCGCCTTACGAAGCGTATTGCCGGGTTCAATACTAAAAGTATAGAAATACAGAAAAATTGGCTGCCCTTTTAGTGGGCAGCCTGATTTCATTATGGTATTAATAAAATTTTTCCTGTGCTTCTGCGGCTTTCTAAGAAACGGTGAGCCGCTTGCCCATCACTCAATTCAAAAGTCCCAGGCTCTGAAACCTTTAACTTTCCCTCCTCCATCCAGCGAAAAAGTTCATTCGAGCGATTTACTCTCTCCTTATGAGACTTTAGTACATTCCATAGATCTCCGCCAGTCAAGGTTTTTGATGTATCCATCAGCATTCGAGGATCAACCGGAGCTGGGTCACCTCCCGCCATTCCGTAAAAAACTACGGTCCCTCCAATTCTAGTTGCAGCAAAGCTGTCTTGGAGTGTTGAACCGACAGATTCATAGACAACATCCACACCATTGCCATCAGTTTTCTCGAGAACCATTGATTTCCAATCATCATTGTATAGAAAAACAAAATCTGCACCAGCCTTCTTGGCAGCTTCTGCTTTTTCGGGTGATGAAGTTAAGCCAATTACCTTGCCTCCGAGCAGTTTAACAATTTGAACAAGAAGCTGCCCAACTCCGCCTGCTGCCGCATGGACAAGTGCGACATCATTCTTTTTTACCGCATAGCTGTCACGAGTTAAATAGTGGGCCGTTAAACCCTGGAGCAAAACGGATGCTGCCATATTAAACGAAATCGTTTCCGGTAATGGAATCGCCTTATCTTTAGGTACGGCAACAAGCTCGGCATTCGCATATGGAACATCGGCAAAGGCAATCCGCTCCCCTATGTTAATGCCCTGGACATTTTCGCCGATCCTTTCAACAATTCCCGCACCTTCATACCCTAAAATGTATGGAGGTTTACCAGCGAGATGATAGTTTCCTTTTCTTCTATAAATATCGGCAAAGTTTAAGCCGATCGCTTTCATCCTTATAAGGATTTCATCTGGACCAATGATAGGATTATCGACTTCACTATATTGGAGTACCTCAGGTCCGCCAAATGTATTAAAGATTAATGCTTTCATAAGTAACCCTCTACTTTATAAATTTTTAAATTACTTTTATATTAAATAGAAACGAAAGGAGAATTGCAAATAACTATTTCTCTAAATTGGTTAAAAAAGTTGCTTTATTATAAAAAAAACGGCAATATTAAAGTACTTCAAAAAGAAATAGCAGGTGATTATTATCATAGAAATTAAAAAATCTCCCTTAAGCGATGGAGAATTCAATCGAGGGGTATTTGCGACCGCTGATATTACAAAAGGAACGCTTATTCATGAAGCTCCTGTCATTTCCTATCCCAATAGGGAACATGTTCATATTGAAAAAACATTATTGGCTGATTATGCATTTGAGTATGGTAAAAACCACACTGCCATCCTGTTAGGATATGGCATGCTGTTTAACCATTCCTATACTCCAAATGCCACCTATGATATTAACTTTGAGAACCATACGTTTGATTTCTATGCCTACAAAGATATAAAAGCCGGAGAAGAGATTTTAATCAACTATAATGGTGATGTGGACGACCAAGAGCCACTTTGGTTCGATAAAGAAAAAGCAGATAACAAGTAACTCCCCTACTCAATTTGAGTGGGTTTTTTTTATTGCAAAATAAAAATTCAGAAAAGTATTTACAAATGATTCATAAAACTCTATAATTCACATATATTTACTCGGATATTGTTGAAAAAGGAGTGAGAACCATGACATTGGGTATTGCATTAATGGGATTGTTGGTTGGTTTTTTAGTCGGTCTAACAGGTGTCGGGGGTGCTGCACTGATCACTCCTGTTCTGATCATGGTTGGCATTCAGCCTTCTATTGCTGTTGGTACGGATTTGGTCTATAACGCGGTTACGAAATTGTTTGGCGTCGCTCAGCACTGGAGACAAAAAACAATAAATTTTAAATTAATGTTTTATCTTGCAATAGGGAGTATTCCTAGTGCTGTAATAGCAATCTCCATTCTAAAATATTTTGAATCTGCTTATCATAATCAGGAACATATAATTAAACACGGACTAGGTTACGTCCTCATATTAGTAGCAACAGCAATCCTGATTAAGACCTTTTTTGATAAAAAAATCCGGCCCAACCGCTGGCAGCTAAAACCTATTGAAGAAAAACGCGGTTTAACGATTTTAATTGGTGCTGTATTTGGATTTATTGTCGGCTTTACTTCTATCGGATCAGGCTCTTTATTTGCCCTTGCGATGATGTTTCTTTATCGATTGAAAGGAACTGAATTAGTTGGTACAGATATCGCTCATGCCTTTTTATTAGTAACGGTAGCCGGGCTTCTTCATGCAAATGCAGGAAGTGTAAACTATACGCTGGTTGGGAATCTTCTAATTGGGTCGATTCCTGGTGTTCTAGTGGGAAGCACCTTATCTTCAAAAGTGCCAACTAAACCGCTGCGAACGCTTATCTCTACGGTTATCATTATTAGTGCAATTAAATTGATTTCATAACAAAAATACCATTAATTTCACGTTTGTTTATTGCTTTAGTAAAGGAAGGAGGATAACACCCCCTTCCCGAAAATTAATTTATTGAATTCACTGACATTTCAGTGGATTTTTTTTTTGTTTTAGCACCCTTTTCGGCCATTTAATAAAGACTATTTTTAACAACGAAAGGACCCGTGCCTTTTTTCAGAGTTAAAGAACTTTATTTTCAGGGTTGTTTAAGTATATTTTTCGCCAATCTAACTGTCCCCTTCGACTGTAGTTATGTTAAAAAAGGCTTATCCGCAACAAAATAAGCAGAACAAGCTTACATCTTTTCCAATAAAATGGAACTAGCCATACTTATTTATTAAGAGGGAGCGTTAAAATGGGGACCATAAATGGGAAAGAGTTTATTGACAGATTAAATCAAATGGGGACGGAAATTTGGTATGATGGTAAAAAAGTGGAGGGAAACCTTTCAGACCACCCTGCTTTTAGAGGGCTTCTTCAGACGAAAGCCTCCCTTTATGATTTACAAAAAGAAACCACGCTTAAAGATGAGATGACTTTCATTCTCCCTGGGAAAGAGGATCCTATTGGACTTTCCTACTTGCAGCCAACTACAAAAGAAGATCTAAAAAGAAGAAGAAAAATGATGGAACATTGGGCACGGCACACCCATGGAATGATGGGAAGAAGTCCTGATTATATGAACACTGTAATTATGAGCTTTGCCTCCTCTGCACCCCTCTTTCATGGTAGAGAAGATTGTTTCCCTGAAAATATTAAATCTTTATATGAGAGGGCTATGGAACAAGACCTTTCGTTTACACATACCTTTATTACTCCTCAGGTAAACCGTTCCCAGGTAAATTTGGAATTTTCTGAGGATCCAATCTCTGCAAAGGTTATTGATAAAAATGAAAAAGGAATCATTATTAAAGGTGCCCGCCTCCTTGCTACTCAAGGTGGATTAACGGATGAAGTATTGGTTTTTACTGCACCTAAATTATTTTTTGATCCTGATCAAGCTTTTGCCTTTTCCATCCCTTCCAATACAAAAGGGTTAAAATTTATTTGCCGAGAATCTTTTGTTGGAGGAGAATCCATCTTCAATTATCCACTAAGCTCCAGATACGAAGAAATGGATTCATTAGTCGTTTTTGACAATGTATTAGTGCCATGGGATCGAGTCTTTTTTTACGACAATGTGGACGCTGCCACTGATTTTATTAGTCAAAGCTCATTTCATCACTTTGCATATCATCAGGTAGTTATTAGGCAAATGGTAAAAACAGAATTTATACTAGGACTTGCTCAACTTCTTGTCGAGACGATTAATATAGGCGAGTATCAGCATGTCCAAGAAAAACTTACAGAAATTATTATTGGTCTTGAAACGATGAAAGCATTATTGGAGAAGTCAGAAAATGATGCAGAATTTGATGGATGGGGCATTATGCGTCCAAGTATCTTCCCTTTGCAAGCTGCCAGCAATATCTTCCCTCGAATTTATCCCCGTTTTAGCGAAATTATTCAATTAATTGGAGCAAGTGGAATGGTTTCTTTACCTACCGAAAACGATTTTAATTCTGAAATTAGTGCAAATCTTGATCAATATCTTCAAGCGGCAAGCAAGGAAGCAGATGAGCGGGTTAAAATTTTTCGTTTAGCATGGGATCTTACGATGAGTTCTTTTGGTTCAAGACAAACCCAATATGAAAGGTACTTTTTTGGGGATCCTGTTCGCTTAGCCAGTAATTTATATAAAAACTATCCAAAAGAAAAACAAGTTTGTGCAATCCACGAATTCTTAAATTTAAAAAATATAAAGTAACAATTCCCTTTAAAAACCTATTTAAATCCCTACTCTTATGGACGGGGTTTTTTCTTTTTTTACTTGACCGGATGGTGCAAAAGAGGGGCACTGCCAAATTGCCTTTCATCAGGGGTCGCACAATCAAAATTCTCCTCTTTAAAGGTTTGTCTAAATCCTAAAATTGTTTTTATTACTAAGCTGGTGGTGTTTTTTAAATATATTTTTATCCTATTTATTTTAACTGTTCCAAATGTGATATATACTAACATGTAACAGACTTTGTTACGGGAGTATGTAGAAATAGGTGTTAAAGGAAGGCGAAATATATGTCACTCAGTAGTCGATTTGCTGTTGGAATCCACATATTAACTCTTTTAGAAATAAACAAAAATGGTGTAAATTCCTCCGATTTTATCGCAAGCAGTGTTAATACCAATCCAGTTGTAATTAGAAAAATCATGGGAATGTTGAAAAACGCAGGGTTAGTGAAAGTACGTCCAGGAATTGCAGGTACTATGCCAGCAAAAGAATTATCTGAAATATCATTGCTTGATGTTTATAAGGCCGTCAATATTGTTCAAGATCAAGAATTGTTTGGTATGCATGAAAATCCAAATCCAGCGTGTCCTGTAGGAAGAAATATTCAGGAAACCATTACTCCCTTCTTTTCGGTGGCTCAACTAGCCTTAGAAAAAGCACTGGGGAATGTGACGATACAAGATGTCGTCTTGGGAATATTAGAAAAAGAGCAAATTAAATAACAAAGGCATTAAAGGAGTGTAAAAATGAAATCACAAAACGGTAAGATCTTGGTTGGGTTGTCTATTGCTGCCTTTTTAGGGCCGTTCACTCAGACCATTTATACTCCGAGCCTTGCGGAGGTCGGGCATTATTATCAAGTAAGCCAGTTTATGGTGAATTTGACAATCTCCCTTTATACTTTTGTTCTGGCTGCGAACCAGTTTTTGGTTGGTCCTTTGTCTGATACGCGCGGGCGGAAGGCAACTTTAATGCCTGGTCTTCTCATTTTTATGGCCGGTTCACTGATTTGTTTTCTAGCACAAAATTACTATTTATTCCTTTTTGGCAGAGCCCTTCAGGCTTTTGGCATCACCACCGGCTCAGTGGTAGCAGCGGCTGTTATCGGGGATATTTATTCGCCTTCTGAACGGGGCAAGGCGATGAGTGTTTACCAGACGATGGTGTTTCTCGGGCCTGTCCTTGGCCCTGTAGTAGGGAGCTTTATCGCGGCTTATGCAGAGTGGCACACGGCATTCGCACTTCTTGTTGCCGGGGCATTAATTGCATACATATATAATCGTATTACCTTGAAAGAAACACTTCCGAAAGATACTGCTCCAAAAAAAATTACTTTTGAAACCTTTAAAGGAATCGTAGCAAACCGCGCTGCTTTTTCGATTTTACTGCTCGGTTTTACTCAGTTCTACGGTTATTATATCTTTCTCGTTTTTATCCCAGGTCTGCTTGATGAACTATTTTCTGTTCCTTTGGTATGGAAAGGGCTGTTTTTTATGCCGCTAACAGCGGGAATTGTACTTGGGACGTTAATTGGCGGAAGACTCCAAACTTATTTGAAACATACGACGATTCTCATATATACGGCATACGGAACAGGTATAGTGGTTTCCATTTTCTGGACATTTCTTTATTGGAACCTCTTAACGATTCCTACATTAATCGTATTTTTACTTGGCTTTGGCGTATTGCTTGGCATAAGCCTGCCTTCTCAAATAACGTCACTTGTTAATTTATTTTCACATGAAAAAGGTACAGCCATGGGAGTTTATAACTTTATTCGATTCACAGGCGCCGCAATTGGCCCGCTGCTTGGATCATCGCTTTATAAATTGGGCGGAGACAACGCTTTATACATCACCTTGTTCTTGTTCCTTCTTGGTGGTGCTTTGGTGATTCATCTAAACAGTCGAGCACCATCGGCAAAACTGGGGTAAAAATAGAAAGCACGGATTACAATTCCGTGTTTTTTCTTTTAAAAAAACATCCCCACCCTATCGTGGAGATGTTCCATGCTTTAAAGTACTTTCAGTTTTGTTTTTAATCCGTACTTCTGTTAATTTTTGCAATCGTACCAATGCACCAGTAACCAATATGGCAACTATTGCAGGAAGCAGCCAACCAAGTCCCTTGTTATAAAACGGTAAGGCTTTTTCATAAAAATGGATGATGGATACGAGCCAGCCAAAATATTCAATACCAATCAATTGGCAGAAGGTCTTCAATCCATCAATAAAACTAATCATAAATGTGACAACTGTTGCGGAAACATACACCATCTGCGAATGGCTGAAAAGCTTTGACAAGAATGTTAAAAGCATTAAGGCGACTGCCAATGGATATAAAAACATTAAAACAGGAATAGAGAATTTAATAATATTCGCTAATCCAAAGTTGGCGATCACGAAAGAAACGGTTGAAAAAAACAGAACCCAAATTTTGTAACTAATTGTTGGAAACAGTGTATGGAAATATTCACCACAGGCTGTCATCAATCCGATACTCGTCGTAAGACAAGCTAGAATGATAATGACTGATAACATTACTGTTCCCAGCGTACCGAAGTAGGAATAAGCTGCATTTCCAAGGATTGCTCCCCCCGTATCCATCAGGCCAAATGCCTCAGTACTTGTTGCTCCTAAATAAGCAACTCCTACATAAATAATTCCAAGAAATATGATTGCGACAATCCCAGACTTCGCTGATGCCAATAAAACACCGCTAGTGGACTTAACACCCATCGAACGAATAGAATTAATGACGATAATTCCAAATACAAGAGATGCTAATGCATCCATGGTGTTATAGCCTTCCATAAAGCCCTTCATAAATGCCCCACTCGAAAAGTCACTTTGTGGAGCCTCAATGGAACCTAGTGGTTTAACAACAACCATCATTAATAATACTAGAATAAGAATAATAATAGCAGGAGATAGTATTTTTCCGACGTTATCAACGATTTTTGCAGGGTTTAAAGAAAACCAGAGAGTGACGATGAAAAAGAGCAATGTAAAAACCAACAAACCTGAATGGCTAAAGCTGTCACCTAAAAACGGCGCAATCCCAATATCATACGCAACCGCACCTGTTCTTGGAGCCGCAAAAAAAGGACCAATCGTTAAGTAAAGCAGCGACGTAAAGATGACACCGTAAATGGGATGAATCCTGCTGGATAATTCCTGCAGGTTTTTACTCCCCGAAATACCCATCGCTAAAATACCCAGAAACGGAAGGCCGATACCCGTAATTAAAAATCCAGCAATCGCCAGCCAAACGTTTGATCCGGCATTTTGCCCAAGTGAAGCTGGAAAAATAAGATTGCCAGCCCCGAAAAATAAGGCAAATAACATTACTCCAATGACGAAATATTTTGAAAACGGTAATTTATTCTGCATTAATTGTTTGTCCCACCTTGAATAATAATATCATCTGTTAATTTTTTTACCAGAATAATATTACTATTCAAGTTAATGAAATACAACCTATTTCAATGATTATTTTGATAATTTAAATGTTCCAAAAAAATGTTAACAAATTTCTCACACCGTTGAACATCATTCGTTTGTGGGGTTAGCTCTACCTTCAACGTAACAGCTAACTTTGTTTGAACGAAAAGCATATTTTTAAACCGATCAACTGCACCGCAAAAATTGGGATAACCGGTATCCCCTGTGCCGACGATCCCCGTGACCACTCGCTTTACATCCAGGACTTCGAATGCTTGATAAAGGTCCATCATTTCAGGAGGAATTTCTCCCATCCCCCAAGTATAGGTTCCAACCACTATACCATCAAATTTTATGAGATCAAGAAGAGGCAATTGGTCAATCCGATATAGAAATAATTCTACCTTTTTTATTTGAAATATTTCCTTCATTAAATAGATTAACTCTTCTGTATTTCCCGTCTTCGAAGTATAAATGATTGCTATTTTCATAGTTCATCGAAGCCGTTCGATTGGGTCACCTTCGCATAGGTTCTCGACTTTTGCTCAAAGAAATCGGATTTTGTACCATTCATCATCTCATCACTAAAAACATGAATCCAGGGCATAGGATTCGATCGTTCAGCGAATAAATTATCTAGCCCCATCTGCCGGAGGCGCTTATTTGCCAAGTATTCCGTGTAAAATTCATACTCCTTTAAATCAATCCCTTTTATATCCCGCAAGATGTATGATGCCCATTCCTTCTCAAGCTCAACCGCTTGTGCAATCGCATGATTAACATACTCAATATTTTTAGCATTATTTAAATCAGGATTTTCAGTTAAAAGAATCCGGATAAACTGGGCGATAAAGTATGCGTGCTGCATTTCATCCCGCTGGATATAACTAATCATCGTGCTCGTCTTTAACATTTTTTGCTGACGGGCAAGATGATAGAAAAAGGCAAAACCCGCATAAAAATAAATTCCTTCTAGATTAATAGAATTCACAGCTAATTGAAACAAATGCTGCGGTGCTGGTTTCTCTTTAAATTGTTCATACGCATCTAAAATTAGCTGATTCCGTTTTTGAACGATAGGATCCTTTTTTGCCTGATTAAACCGCGCCTTTTGTTCGCTTACTGGCACCAAGGAACTTAAAATATATGAATAAGATTCATTATGTACAGCTTCCTGCTGAGCAATGACGGCAAATATCGCCTTAAAACTCGAATCGGTCACATAATCCATCACTTGAGTCATGGTTGGTGTTTGCAAGCTGTCTAAGGAGGCAAGCTGGGTATTAATACGCAGGAATACATCTTGTTCAGTTGAACTGAGCTGGTCCCATTGCTTAATATCATCCTGCATATTAATCTCTTGTGCCTTCCAAAAATTTGATAAAAGAGTCTGATACAAATCGTACATTTGTGGGTAAGCAATATCATTCCAATTAAGCAAACCTGATGATTTCCCGTTAATAATGCCCGTTGATTTATTAGGATATTCTGGATTTAACAGTTTTATTTTTTTTAATGGTGAATAATAAATATTCATCTTTCCTCCTCCAATCAGCTATGGCAAGCTTCACATTCCTCTATTTCTGTTTGTGAGGTACTTCTTACGTAATACGTTGTTTTTAGCCCCTGCTTCCACGCTTCCATGTGTAGATGCAGCAAATCCCTTGCTTTAATATCATGACGAACGTAAAGATTAAAGCTTATCGCTTGGTCGATGTGGCGCTGCCGGGCAGCATTTTGTTTAATACTCCATACTTGGTCCAATTCATGTCTTGCCCGCCGATAATAGTTGTAAGTCCGATGATTTAAATCAGGCGCCGTTACCTTAAATTTAAAGTTCTTCTTTTCCTCTGCATATTCAACTGAATAAATCGGATCAATCCCATCCGTAGAGCCTCCTATTTTTGCTGTTGAGGAGTTGGGGGCAACGGCCATTAACCAGCCATTTCGAATTCCGTGTATGGCAACATCTTTTTTTAATTCCTGCCATTTAGTAGATTGATATTTTTTCCGTTCAAAATACTTGCCTGTCTGCCATTCGGATCCACTGAATTGAGAGTACATACCCTTCTCTTTTGCCAATTCCATCGAAGCACGAATCGTCAAGAAAGCAATGTTCTCGTATAATTCATCCGCAAATTCAACTGCAGCCTCCGACTCCCAATGAATCCCATTTAACGCAAGCAAATGGTGCCAACCGAACGTACCTAGTCCTATTGCTCTGAATTTTTTATTCGTGGCCAGAGCCTGTCCGACAGATATGGTATTTAAATCAATGACATTATCTAGCATTCTGACTTGAATCCGAATTAGTCGTTCCAAACCATTCTTCGGAATAACTTTTGCAAGATTAATAGATGATAAATTACAGACAACGAAATCGCCGGGCTTTCGTACGATGACGATGTTTCCTTCTTCATCTTGAAATTCTTTGATGATGGCAGTGGCGGACATATTTTGCGTGATTTCTGTACAAAGATTACTGCAATAGATGGAGGTACGACCCTTACCAGCCAAATGCTTATTGGGGTTTTGCCTATTTACCTCGTCACGATAAAACATATAAGGAGTGCCAGTTTCTAATTGAGCGACCATGATTCGTGCCATAATATCCATCGCCCGGTACGTTTTTCTTGGGAGGAGCGGGTTTCTTACGGCCTCTTTATATTTCTCAGTAAAATATTCCCTGTCCGTTTCATCATAAAAATCTTCTAGTCCAAGCGGATTTCCAGACTCATCTTTCCAGCCCATGATTTGCTTTACTTGATGGGGGCAAAAAGTATGCCATTCCCCAATGCTTCTTCCATTCTCGTCAATCTCTTCCAGCTTTTTCATGAAAAAGTCAGGTATGGTCACGCCTGTGAAAATGTCATGGGCTTTACGGCGCTCATCTCCATTATTTGTTTTCAAGTCAAGAAAGCCATTCATGATATCTTTATGAAAAATATCTAAGTAAACAGCAATTGCACCTTGCCGCTGGCCTAATTGATCCACACTGACTGCCGTGTTATTCACCAACTTAATCCACGGCACAACTCCTGAAGAGTTTCCTTTAAATTTCTTGATATCAGAACCCAGCGCTCGTACTTTTCCGTAGTAGATTCCAATTCCTCCTCCATCTTTACTTAAACGGGCAATATCCCAATTGTTTAAATATATGCTATCCAAGGAATCGTCGACAGTATCGATAAAACAAGAGGAAAGCTGTCCGAAACTTTTTCCGGCATTCGCTAGTGTTGGTGTTGCTACTGTCATAAATAAATTGCTTAAGGCCCAGTATGCTTCCTTGACAAATTCTAACCGCTTCGACTCATTTTCATTTTTCATAATGGTCATAGCAATAATCATGAACCGCTCCTGTGGCAGTTCTATCACATTTTGCTGATGATCCTTTGCAAGGTAACGATCTGCTAGTAAAAATAATCCTATGTAATTAAATAAATGATCTTTATCCGGATTTATCTCTTTTGCTAATTCTGCAATTTCCACTTTGCTATAAAAGCTTAATAGATCACTAGAATATATACCGATATCTGTTAATTGTTGAATTAGGCTGTAAAAATCCCCATACATTCCTGAACGATCATATCCCCTATTAATAGCTGCTTTTTCATATAATTCATTTAGGTATAAGCTGGCAGCCACAAAGCTCCAATCCGGCTGGTCCATGGCTATTTGATTGACAGCATAGCTGAGTGCCTGCTGGTTTGCTTCTTTTTCCTCTAGGTCCTTAATTATATTTTTAAGCTCCGTAAAATCCAGCTTATATTTTTTGGAAGCTTGATGGATCGTTTCCAATACGTAATTCACTTTGACAGTCATGTCCTCTTCCCCCTAAAAATAAAAAATCCGCTCGGGTGAATTCGAGCGGATGAAACGATAACAAATACAAAAGGGCATATTGGACCCTCTGCTGCCACCGTTCCATCTTCTCAATCCCCGAAGAAGCTGAAACATCTTAAGAAAGACAGGTCTCCTGACTTATGCATCACCCTACTCTGAACCCTTCCCATATAACCGCCTACTATAGTAAGCTTTGTTATACAGTGGTTTGTTCATTTCGTCAGCATTTACAGTTGCGGGGGCAGTTCTGGATTTTCACCAGATTCCCAATTAAGCCGTTGCCGGCATCTCCACTTAAGGCAAACACAATATATAGTTTTATTTTTTAATTTTAAAACAATATGTTGATTTAAAACTAAAATCTATCATAGTATAAACTTGGTAATTTATCAAGTATTATTATTTAATTCTTTAGCTCTTCTAAAATAGGAAAAAGCTCTTCAAGGTGCTTAATTTCATAAGAAGGGACCACTTCATTCCGCTCCTTTTTGTGGCGGTTAATCCAGACTGATTTAATTCCAGCTCGATTGGCACCGAGAATATCTGTCATCAGGTTATCCCCGACCATAATTACTTCCTCCTTATGTAAGGACATTCGTTCCAATGCATGTTCAAAAATGGCTGGATCTGGCTTGCCTCTCCCAAAATCTCCAGAAATGACAATATGGTCAAAATAAGGGACAAGCTCTGGGGTAATCGCAAGTTTAGTATTTTGCAAATCCGGTGATCCATTAGTTAACAAAAGAAGCTGGTAATTTTCTCTTAAATCATCCAATATTTTAAAGGTTTCTTCATATACAAATGGCAGGTTTCTGCGCTCTTGAGGGAATCTCTCTGCTAACTCATGGCCAAAATCAGGGTCCTCTATCCCCATTGCCTTTAATCCCAATGTCCAGGCATCCTTACGATAAGCAGGAACCGTTTCTTTCATTTTTTTAAACTCATCCTGTTCATCAATAAAATTTCCCCAAAGTCCTTCAAAAGGATTGATTCCAATCATCTGGGTAAATGGATAGAATTCATAGGACGAGTAAAGATTTCTAGCTGCCTCGCGAACGACTTCTTCAAATTGAATCGGGTCAAGGTCATACTTTTCCTGAGCTGCTTTACAGGTCGCTGCAAAAGCTTCTTTTATGCTTTTTTGATCCCATAAAAGAGTGTCATCTAAATCAAAAAAAATGGCTTTAATCATATCGTTCCTCACTTATTAAAAAGATTTTTTATT
>NZ_JBALPP010000020.1:17285-23312 GCF_036965425.1 Neobacillus drentensis
TCATTATTCAAAACAAAAAAGTCCCTTCAAATTGTAAAAGGGACTTTCGTTTCTTTATGATAATATCTGTTTTTCTCCATCAATTGTAGAGAACAATGATAATAATTCGGATAAGAATTGGGCAAAGCCACTACCGCATGTACAAAGAAAAACCGCCTGAGAAAAAGGCGGTCTTAATTAATCTATTTTGAATTAAACGCTTTCTTTAGTGCCCTGCCTGATTTTTCAAGTGCACGTTTTCCTTGGTCTATCACGGCAGCCATGCTGACAAATCCATGGATTGTTCTGTCGTAGCGAACACATTCCACTTCTACTCCGGCTTCAGCAAGCTTTTTCGCGTATTCCTCACCCTCATCTCTGAGAGGATCAAATTCAGCAGTAATCACAAGTGCTGGCGGAAGGTTATTAAAATCTTCATACAGAATTGGCGATAAAAGCGGGTTATGCTTATCTTCTTCACTATTTAAATAACAAGCCCTAAACCATTCCATCGTTCCTTTTGTTAAGAAATATCCTTCTGCATTTTCTCTCATCGAAACAGTTGGTTCTCCGCCAACGTTCGTACTTGGATAGATTAATAGTTGGAAACATATAGATGGATGGTTATTATCCTTAGACAAATTTGCAACGACTGCCGCCAAATTACCACCGGCACTATCTCCACCAACGGCAATCCGAGTACGGTCAACCTGAAAAGCTTCTGCATTTTCGTAAACATACTGAACTGCCGCATACGAATCTTCCACTGCAGCAGGGAATTTATGCTCAGGCGCTAGACGATAATCGACTGAAATAGTCACACAATTGGCTAGATTTGTTATTGCACGGCATACATTATCATGAGTTTCAATGTTTCCGATAACCCAACCTCCGCCATGGTAAAAGACCAGTGCGGGATAGTTCGTTTGACTTTCCTTTGGATAATAAACTCGAACAGGAATGTCCGTCACTGGACCAGGGATTGTCCGATTTTCTATTTTACCAACTTCCTCTAACTCGGCCTGTGGCAATAAAAACGCTTGTCTTGCTTGCTCAGGAGTTAAAGTTTCCATAGGAGGAGCTCCGGCAGCAGCTAACTGATCTAAAACTAATTTTGTTTGTGGATCTAGTGACATGAATTCGCCTTCCTTCTGTTAGAATATTCTTACATTAATTCAATTCGAGATAAGGCATTTATTTCCTTCTATCGGAAATTATTTGTTAATAATAGAATAAATGCGGCAGTAAAGGATGGCTATATTGTGTCGAATCCCAATTTTTACGAAAACAGCTTTTAACTAAAATCTTTCCAGGTAAAATCGACACTAAGCATACCGACAAATTCTTCTGTTAATGGTTCTGGTTCATTGGTTGCTGCTGCTGGATTCCGAAAACAAACGAGATGTTTATAATAACCAAACTTTCGGCAGGTATCAGGCCTAGCTTCATGAATTCCACATCTATCTTTATCAAGGTCGTAGAATATACATGTTCCATAGTATCTTTTTTGATTTTGAAGCTGTAGTCGTATTTTAGCTGGCATAGTTTTGATCTTTGTTTTAATTCGTTTTAATTCCTTTGATGTAACTGGCACAGGGCCGCAGCATAGACCTCTGCAGCCTTGACATGGAAGACTATTCATATATCTCTCCCTTTATTAGCTATTTATTAATCTCATAAAAGTAAGGTCGCCCAATTTTTCTGAAAATCCCCATTTATGATAAAAAGGGACCATTTCAGGGCGGCAATATAATTCGAAATGCTTTACATCTCTCAAATAAGGTTCTTCTAGAATAGTATTTATTAAAGCACTACCTAGATCTCTGCCTCGATAGGCTTCCTTTACGATAACATCAAAAATCAAGCCCTTATAGACATAGTCCGTTAATACACGCGCAAAAGCAATTAACTCATCTGTACCTGGTTCAATATATCCTACAATGAAGTCAGAATGTTCAACCATCCTCTTAATATCGGGAAATTCTCGTCCTTTTGTCCACCATTCTAACTGAAATAATCTTTCTAACTGGATCATTTGCTTGTTGGAAAGCTGAGTTACAATATTAAAATCCATCTAGTTTCACCTTTCAATTTAATATCGAGTTAGTCTTTTCATTATTTCTCTTTTTCTATCCCTATCTTTAATTCTCGTTAAATCAAGGGCATACTCATGTCCTTTATGCTTTGCTCGCAAAATTTCTCTAATCGCCTGTTTTACACTGTCTTCATCATCTATTACAACAATTACATTTCTAAGCATCGTTTCCCCTTCCCTTCTATGTAGGGTTTCAATTGCCCGGCTTAGTCTTATTAACAACTTTACTATTGAAAAAGGCATTTATAGAATCATTTATGAACGCAACGGTAATAGGTATAATGAAATGATAAATCCTCGAATAAAACGGGAAAAGTCGAAATTAGGCTCAGCACTTCAATCCCCAATCAAGCAATCCAGAACCAAAGATCCAGCTTTTTTTGTCAGACGAATAATTTTCATTTACCTGTCCTCTTTATCGCATTTATTTTTTCATATTTCTTCAAGTTCTGTAATAAATAGACGTAAGTTTGATAAAAGATGTTTCAGAAAATTTTTTCTTATATAAAAGAAACCTTTTATTTCTATTTCCGTCAAAATATTGAACAGTGTTTTTGAAGGGAATGGAGCGCATGATTAAAAAAATATTATATCTTCCAGTGAGGCTGATCGCTATATTAGCGGGCTTTGTGTGCGTAGTCAATATACCGATACTTTTTGTTTTCAATTCAGGTAATAAAGAAGTTGAATTTCATTTCAGCTCGTATAAGTACTATGTCCTAGACAACTTAGCCTTGTTTTTGCACTATAATGACTATTCTTACATATTTCATTATTTTAAAGGTGAAGGTATGGAGAAGTATGCCTATACAATGACCATCTTATCGATTTCTCTACTATTAGTGGTGTTTATCGGCGTGATTGCGGCTACTGCGATTATGATGCTTCCTCATACCTTTCGAAAACGAATAAGCAGTTTTATTGATTTCACGATTACCGCACCGGACCTGCTTATTATTTTTCTGCTTCAATATATGGTTATTTATTTTTATAAGACGTTCGATGTAAAACTTTTTCAGCTATATGGCGGAAATCATACAGAACCCTATTTCATGCCTATAATCATTTCGTTTTTTGTTCCTGCCATTTTTTTAATACAGTTCCTTTTAAAAGAAATGGCCGTCGAGGAGCAGCAGGATTATGTTCTTTTCTTGAGGGCTAAAGGGCTTCCTAAAAGCGTCATTTATATTAAACATATTATTCGTAATATTTTTCCATTAGTATTGATTCATTTACAAACAATCATTTGGTTCTTGTTATCAAATATTATCGTAGTAGAATACTTGTTTAACATTCATGGTTTTGCAGAGGTGCTGCGCTCTATGTATGGCCAAAGAGCAGAAGCTTTTATTCTTGGATTCCTTTTATTTGCCGTCCCCATAATCATGGCCAATCTTATTGCTTACATAGTTCTCAAATTGAGGAAAAGAAAGGAAAAGGTCAGCGTATGAAAGCTTTTAACTATAAAAATATGATTATCGGCTTATCCATTCTCGGGATTGTACTCATCTTTAGCTTACTTTACCCCCTTTATGGACCTGAAGATTTTAATAAAGTTATGTATTTATATGACAAAAAGGGAAATTTAATAGGGGTCCCGCCAATTCCGCCCTCCTCCCACTACCTTTTAGGCTCTGACCGGAACGGAGCAGATATTCTTCTCATGATGATTTATGGGGCTAAATTTACTTTACTATCAGCCTTTGGAGTGACCTTCATTCGTGTTTTGATCGGGGGAGCATTAGGGATTATCTTTTCTTTATGGCTGAAACGACTTCTGCCTATTTTAAAGGATTTCCTGTTAGTGTTCAATTTAGTTCCGCCGATTATTATAACTTTAGTTCTTATGCTTCCTGTATCCACAACATATATAGAAGATTCGGTTTATAGTATATTATTTTATCAAATTATCATTTTAATTATTATGGGCGTTCCTTCCGTTCTAATTATGACCTCAGAAATCATCGATGAAATGAAAGGAAAATCCTTTATTCAATCCTCCTATTTAATGGGGGGCAATCATTTGCATGTTTTGAAGACTCATTTGAAGCCATTTTTGACTTCATACGGCTTTTTGATGGCAATCCAGCAACTGCTTAATACCTTAGTATTAATCATGTATCTTGGAGCCTTTCAGGTATATTTGGGTGGCGTTTCAAGAGAAGAAGTACGAGGTCTGCCCATTTTAAATTCAATATCCAAAGAATGGGCTGGCCTAATTGGGCAAAATTATCGAGAATTTTTCATGTCCCCATGGGTTGTACTCATTCCGCTTACTTGTTATTTTCTCCTAATCATCATTATTAATATGATTAAGAAAGAAATTGAAGCGTCCTTGGACATCAATTCACTAGGAATGACTTTTAAAAGGAGAAAGAAGAAGAAGAAGAAACAAAATGATGCGGTTAGTAAAAATAATATAGCAATAAAATCAGATTTTACATTTCAAAAAATGTCCAATAATTAACAATGGGGTGTCAGGAGTGACACCCTAATTTAATTTTGCCAGTTTTCTTTGTAAATATCTTCTTCTTTCATCGATATATTCAGAAATGACCTCTAGTTCTTGATCAAATTGGTCTATGTCGGGTTTTTTATATGGGTCTTGCATTACAAAGGGGCGAATCTGTTGGAGGAGGTTTTCTGCTTTTGGAACCATATAGTCTTTTGTAAACTGCTGCTCAATAATGTCCTCCAGCAGGTTTCGATAGCGCCTTCGGAAATTATCAACATATAATAATCGTGCTGTCAATGTGTTAAATCCTTCAATCGGCACATAATTCGCCTTCATTATTTTTCCGTTAACATCCCTTCCCCATGTTGCATCGTAATCCCAAGGAATGACTTCAAATAATCCTGTTTCTCCATTTCGATATAGAGCATAATTATGAACAAATCCATCATAGTTGGCAGTGAAGATAATCCCTGCTATCCACCGGAGATATTTGTCAACATCGAGGTATTTTTGAATTTCCCGTTCAAACTCAGGAATCGGAATCGTGTTTATTTTAATGATGAATTCTTGAAGTTTGTAATCATCAGATGCCGGCCCACACTTTCTTTTATAGCCTAATTCCAATGATTTCTTTATTTCTTTATCCAAGTCACTCATTAAAGAAAAATTAGCATCACCATCAACAGCATAGAAGATGCTCCCTGATGGGAGATTTCTTCGTTTTAAAAAGTGTTGATCCACTGATTCTATTTCTAAATAAACCCCTTCCGCTTTTCCATTAAGAGTTAAAAAAACATGCTGTGAACGTGGAGATAGAACACCAAGCTCCGAAAAGAAGTCAAAGGACAATTTGTTACGAATTAATGATGGGTCCTTGAATTCGGCGTTTAAATGAATCTGTTTTGAACCTTTAAATGTATTTGGTTTAAAGAAAGTAATTTGATAGGACTTTTTTAAAAAATCACGAATATGAGAACCACGGTAGCTTAAATCAATTTCCAGTCTTTTTCCTTCTAGTTTTAATTGAGCAGGAATTGGGTCGTCAATCCAAATGTCTCTTTTAAGCTCCTTTAAATCAAGCGGGTTAATAAAAAGCTTATATTGTGGAATTTTAGCGGCATCGTCCATGAACTATTCCTCCCTCCATTATTGGTATGAATAAGAATGGCTAGAGGTCACGACAAGGTGCATTTTTTCCTATGTTAGGCTTTTGTCCCAAACAAAAATACCCTTACATACGTAAATTGTAAAAAGAAGAGTGAGTTTTATAGACAAACTTTGTCAATCAGTTTTCGTACTCCCTTTTCTATTTTAAAAGGAGGTGCAAAAATGAGCGAATTTTCATCAGGAGATATTCAAAATGCAGCAGACGAAGCTAGACAAGGCGGTATGTGGGATTTCATGTTCAGAGACCCTGGGCATAATCGCGGCACTTCACGCAGAAGGACTTCTAGAAACCGTAATACTTCAAGAAGAAATACTTCAAGAAGAAACACTT
>NZ_JBALPP010000020.1:23352-30112 GCF_036965425.1 Neobacillus drentensis
GAAACACTTCAAGAAGAAATACTTCAAGAAGAAATACTTCAAGAAGAAATACTTCAAGAAGAAATACTTCTAGGAGACACACTTCAAGACGCTGTACGTCTAGAAAAAGATGTCACACTACTTGCCACCGCAATTGGGAGATTAAAAAATGCTGGGATAGAAGTAATAATCAGAATTATTTCAGAAAAAGAAACTGTAGAGGATAAGATTCCGAAACTGTTCTAGTAAAAAAGGGAAAGGAGCCAAAGACCCCTTTCCCATCTTTATTTATTCTATTTTTCAGGAATGGCACAGCTGCCATCTTCGCAGCTTACATCGGCATCCGTAGACAAATCCTGCAGCACCGTTGAAGCTGATTCTTCCTCCCATACCTTTTGGAGCGCACCCTTAAAGGTTTCAATAGGCTGGGCACCAGAAATAGCATATTTTTGGTTTAGAACAAAATAAGGTACGCCACGAACTCCATATTGCTGAGCTAAGGACTCGTCAAATCTTACATCTTGTGCAAATGAGTCTTTATCTGCTAATACGTTCAAGACCTCTTGAGGATCAAGACCTGCCTCTACTGCGATTTCTACTAGGGTTTCATTCTCTCCAATATGCTTTGAATCCGTGAAATAAGCTTGAAGAAGTTTTTCCGAAATTGCCGCTTCTTTCCCTTTTGTTTTAGCAAATTTCGCTAACCGATGGGCATCAAAGGTATTAGTCGGCTTCATCTCATCAAAGTTAAAGGTCAAACCAACCGTTGCTGCCTGCTGAGCAACACTTTGATTAGCCTGCTTTGCCTGCTCAATACTCATACCATATTTCTTGGCAAGTACCTCATGAATATTTTGGCCAATATTCTTTGGAGAATTAGGATCAAGCTCGAAGCTTTTAAATTCAACTTCCACCTGCTCCTTATTTGGAAACTGTGCTAGCGCTTCTTCTAATCGGCGTTTCCCTATATAACAAAATGGACATACATAATCAGACCATACCTCAATTTTCATATTCGACACCTCATTATTATCTTGGGTTGATTTTATAGTAACACATCGTGAACCAAATCCAATTAAAATGCTCATATGTAAAAAAGTTATATGATTAATTCGGAGGTGACGTCTTCTGTATTAAAGAACAACAGTGCCCTTCATTTTGAAAGGCACTTTTTACATTGAAATTAATCATTTTCACCTTCAAACTCATCTTCCAATCTTCTAATCTCATCAATTGATTTTTCAAGGGCAGCCTGTGGGCCCTTAAAGTTCTTTTTATAATAGCCAAAATCCATAATCAGCAATAGAATAAACATTCCTCCTAGTGCGTATGCCGCCATTTGATTTGGAGGAATAACCATGATGATACAAATAAACACAATCCAAATCAAGCTGATAATATTAATTGGTTTGCTCCATTTTCCAAGGCTCCAAGGTCCATAATGCTTCGGTAAAAAGATTCCCTTTGACTCTGCTCTAAGCTTTAAATAAATCGGGATTCCATAGGCGACATACAATCCCACCACACTAACCGCGGTTAAAAAAGCAATTGTGGAGTACCCGACATCTGGGTTAATCAGCTTTGTGATGTAGTCAATCAATGCTAGAACAAAGGAAAGAATAACCGAAAGCCAAATGGCTTTTGCCGGGGTACGGTATTTGCGGCTGATTTCTGCCCAGTGACGGCTAAGTGGCATTCCATTGTCTCTGGAAAAAGCATACATCATCCGTGAGAACGACGTGATGGAAGATAAGCCGCAAAAAAACATCGCGAAGGTGACGAGCCAAAGAACGACTTTGCCAAACGTACCGCCTAATGCCTGGCTTATGACATAAATAAAGGCATTATCAGAGTTGACCGCACCGCTGGCATCATGGATAGAAAGCGTAACGAAGGAAAGCATGATAAAACCAAACACGAACGAAAAGGCAACCGAGTTAAAAATCCCCCATGGCGCACGAACCCGCGGGTGCACAGTTTCCTCGATCGTATGTGCAGATGCATCGTAGCCTGTAAAAGTCCATTGTGCTTGTAATAATCCAATTAAGAAAGCAAGAAAATAGGGTTTATCGGAAAAAGTTTGCCCGACTTTAAACAAATAATCAATCGGCTGCAATCCATTTTTTGTAAAAAACGCTAAACTGACAACCAAGATGGCTACCACTATCATATGGTACCAGGCAGAAAAATCATTAAGTTTTGCAACGATTTTGATTCCGACATGATTGAGGATTCCGTGTAAAAGGAGAACGGCGCCAAAGACTATTAGAGTGGTAGTATCGGTAGAAGAATAGTCGAAGATTCCTGCAAGGAGCGGATCGGCGAATAAGGCAACAGAGTAATCGATTCCAGCAACAATGCCAATTTGACCAATTAAGTTAATCCATGCGGTGTACCAGCCAATCCTTGTTCCCTTCAAGGCAGCGGCCCAATGATACAAAGCACCTGCAGTCGGAATGGCTGATGCCAGCTCCGAAAGGGAAGCCGCGATGAGAAGGACGAAAAAAGCGACGATTGTCCAGCCAAATCCCATCATCCCAGGGCCTCCATAAAGCAGCCCATGTCCATAAAGGGAGACAGCACCGGTTAAAATGGAAATGATAGAAAAAGAAATTGCAAAGTTCGAAAACCCACCCATATCACGCAGCAATTCTTGGGCGTAGCCATAACGATTGAGCTGTTTTCGGTCCTCCAACAATTGTTGGTTTTTATTTTTCATTCCCTTCGCTCCCTTCTATTTGTCATCCCTGCCGACGAAAATTTCATGTTCTCCATCATTAAAGGCTCTGACATTTTTATTTGCCCTTACACCAATGGCTGTACCAGCTGCCAGTGTTAACAACACTAAAGCAAATCCAATCACAACCCCCATTCTTTCCCCTCCTTCCCTTCCAATTTCCCATGGCCGACAACCTACACTATAACTCTAATTTCACACCGCTCACCTTTTGGTCAATCATTCTTCGTAGAACGGTTCCTATATGAGCGCCTGCCTCTATTGGCGTGGTACCAAGCGGATGGATATTAGAGATGACGTTGCGGTCTGATTCAATAATCCCCTTTCGCGGCCGGTAACACATATACGCACTCATCGAGCTTGCCGATACCAGCCCAGGACGTTCGCCGATTAAAAGCACGAGGACCTCTGGCTCGAGAATATCACCGATATGGTCCATACAGGCAACCCTTCCCCCTTTGACAAAAAAAGAAGTTCCATATGAAAGATTGTTTATTTTCAAAGAATCTATCAGCGCAGGGAAAACATCTTTAAGGTTTGTCTCAACAGCACTGGCACTCAGTCCATCGGAAACAACAATTTGAACTTGAGGCCGCTTTTGGCAGCGGCTGCTGATAGTGTCAACGGCAGCGTTCGTAAGCACCCGCCCTTTATCTGGCCTTTTCAGGTAAACCTCTTTATTTTCATAGCACGTCTCAACTGTAAATAAATCGAATTCTACTAAGTATTTTTCCAAGACCTCACTGCCAACCGCATCGATGGCAGCGGCATGATCGAATTGCAGCTTTAACATCGTTTTCGTTAAGGGCCGGGTGCCTGTTCGCCAAACTCCAATTCGAGCGGGCGTCGAGGCGGTCAACTCCGCCACTCCTTCCTGATAGACTGGCTGTGGAATCGATGTCCTCCAATCCTGTTCTGAAAAAACTAAACCTTTTTCGATAATTTCTTTTACATTCTCCCTGGCAATATTATGGTCGGGTGTAAACCTTTTTTGCAGCTGTTCCATTACTTTTTGAACAATTAATTCAATTTGACCTTCATTCATTCTTGAACCCTCCTTTCTACATAAATATCGTCGGATCTCCTGCACGCCCTGTTAATTTGCCGTTTTCCATAATACCCATTTTCTCCAGCCACTTCTCAAAATAAGGAGCCGGACGTAAACCCAGAACGCTTCTTACCGAAGCGATGTCATGAAAGCTCGTGGATTGATAATTGAGCATGCAATCATCTGCCATTGGCACACCAATGAGGAAATTGACCCCTGCAGAACCAAGGAGAATCGCAAGGTTTTCCATATCATTTTGATCGGCTTTCATATGATTCGTATAACAAACATCGACCCCCATTGGTATCCCCTGCAGCTTCCCCATAAAATGATCCTCTAGCCCTGCCCTAATTACCTGTTTGCTGTTATAAAGGTACTCTGGACCAATAAATCCGACAACTGTGTTGACGATAAAAGGGTGATACTTTTTAGCGAGTCCATAACACCTCGCTTCAAGTGTTACTTGGTCAATGCCATGATGCGCATCCGATGATAACTCCGAACCCTGTCCTGTTTCAAAGTACCAGAGATTCGGCCCAGCTGACGTTCCTTCTTTTTGAATTAAATCATTTGCTTCATCTAACAATTCAACACATATTCCAAAAGCCTTGTTACCTGACTCCGTTCCCGCTAAGCTTTGGAACAGCAAATCGGACGGTGCCCCGTTTTTAATCGCTCGCATTTGTGTGGTGATATGAGCCAACACACAGTTTTGCGTAGGGATTAGTAAGCGGTCCATTTCCTCTTTAGTCATTTGTAAAATTTGCTTTACACTTTCTGCAGTATCATTCACGGGATTGATGCCAATGACGGCATCGCCGATTCCATAGCTCAATGCTTCATAAAGGGATGCTTTGATGCCCTGGATGGAGTCAGTTGGATGGTTTGGCTGCGCCCTTCCGGAAAGGGTTCCTTTATATCCTATTGGAAAATTGCACTGAGATATGACTTCTATTTTCGATGCAGCTTGAATTAAATCTAAATTGGACATTATTTTCGTGACGGCAGCGACCATTTCGCTAGTAAGGCCCTTCCTAAGGCGAGTGATTTCTATATTGGTTGTGGTATCGGAAAGAAGGGTTTCACGCAAGTCACTAACGGTCCAGTTGGCAATTGATTGATAGATTTTTTCATTGATTGAATTCTCTATTACTCTCGATACCTCGTCCTCTTCGGGCGCGAGGACTGGATTATTTCGTATATCGTTAAGGGTTAAGTCAGCCAAGAGGTGCCGTGCGGCGAGCCGTTCCTGTGCATCCTTTGCCGCGATGCCCGCAAGCTGATCACCAGACTTTTCTTCATTAGCTTTAGCGAGGATTTCTTTTAAATTACTAAATTGATACGTTTTATTAAGCAAAGTTATTTTTGTTTTCATTGCTTTCACCTCTAAATGCCAGCGTTTTGACGACAACCGGCACTATCGTTTCCGTTAACGGTTCGCCAATATCAATGTAATCACCATGTTCAATATTGATTTGATCGATACAAATAACATCGAAGGCAAATTGGAGCTTTAGTGCCTGTCCTAAGGCCTTTGCTATATCATTTTCACAGATGATTACTAGAATCTCACTACGAGGAAAATACTTATTGTAAAGAGTTCCAATGACAAGGGAAAGATCTTTCATTTTTTCATAGGTTAAATATACTGCCCCAGATAAACCAATGGCAAAGGGTAATCGTTCAGTATTACCAAACATTTCCTTTCCCATTAAAAGGTTTCGTTCAATCTCCTCGACTGAAAGAGATATTTTTATAACGGGAATGTTTCGCAACGGCAAACGATTCGCTTGGATTGAATTTGTTGCCCCACTGATCTTGGTCGTTTGCATCCCTGCACCGATGACAGTTGCCCTTGAGGTTTGCAGAGGCTTGATGACCCGGAAATGGTAATCTTTTAATTTTTGATTTATGCTGTTTGCCAGCAAGGGACCAAAGTCATTATATTTCGCTGCCTCTTCCATAGAAGATGGAGGTCCTGCTAAGGTGAGCCGTCCTACTCCTCCGGATATCATTACTTCATCAATCCTTGGCAATGCCTCACAAGATGAACTGTGAACCAATGAATCTAATGAATGGATTGATTTTTTTCCAGCTAAACAATCAAGCATATCGACTGCCAGTTCGGTACTAATTTTTGTTAAATCGGTTAACGATAATAATCTGCCTTTTTCTAGTTGAAGATTTTTCGAAAAAAGCCACGGTCTTATGGAAGGTGAGATAGATAAGACTTTGCCTGACGGATTGATTTCTATTAATCTTCCTCCAACATGAAACGTAATTGTTTCAAGTACTTTTCCTTGCTGAAAAAGAACCACGTTGGCCGTACCGCCGCCAATGTCAATATTTGCCACTATCCCTTTAGTCTTTATGGAATGTTCATAGGAGCCTGAACCTCTTCCTGCTAAAACTGCTTCTAAGCTGGCACCCGCAACAGCAACCACAAAGTCCCCCGCCCGTTCGGATAAATAATGAATCAAGGCATCGGCATTTTTTTTAATAGCCGTTTCACCCGTAATAATGACAGCCCCAGAATGTATATCGGAAATGGTTAAGCCCGCTTGAATGTATTCTTTTTCTAGCCAAGCAACTAATTGAGTTAGGTCGATTTCCTCTTCATCTATCAGTGGTGTTGAAAGGATTTCACTTACAAAGGTGACCTTACGCTCGATAATATCAAAATGCGGCAGAGCAAACTGACTTGACACCCGTCCGAGTGTCAAGTCGCTCATCATTAATTTAGTCGTACTCGTGCCGATATCGATTCCTACACTTTTTATTACTTTATTGTTCAAGCGTGGTCACCTCCTAATTCGTTCTAGTTTCGCACCATATTATTCCAATTGTTTTGACTATTTTCAGAATTGAGTTGATTGACATCTCATCATTTTTCGGTTAATTTTTGGAATAAAATGTCTAATTGTCCAAACCTTTATAAAAAATGTCCAAACATCTTCGAAAAATGTCCAAACATCTTCGAAAAATGTCCAAACCAC
>NZ_JBALPP010000020.1:30123-71436 GCF_036965425.1 Neobacillus drentensis
CCGATATTCCCTCCAAAGTTACCGATGATACCCGAAAAATCGCTTAAGGGACTGTGTCTTCAAGACCGGAGATGACTCCTCCAATAATCGCGCCGTTAACGTGGATTTTCCTGAACCAATCGGACCAATCAGCATAACCTTTCCTTTTTTCATGACCGAGTAATTTCTGCAGGTTCAAATTTTAAATGCCTGCTTAAAAAGTGATTAATGGCTTGTTTGGCCATTTCAACATTTGACACCGTTCCACAAATGACTAACGATCCTGTAAAACGGTCTAAGTACCCTATCTCAATATCCGCAGCTTTCGTCGCAATATCGGCCGCAATAATGGCTGTTTCAACTGGAGTTAATGTTAAAATTCCGATCGCTCCAGCATGTCCGATACCCAGCTTTGTATACAAAGCCTCATCTGGGTTGGTTATAATATAAGCTAATGTAAGTTGTTTTCCAGGAACATATTCTTGAATGACGCGCTGCTTCTTTTCCGTCATTGAATTCTACACCTTTGTAAGAAACTAATGTTGTTATAATTTTCCTACCCTTTTAAAATGTTAGATGAGGAGTTTTGGCAATTTTCTTAATTGTATCAGCAAACGCTTCCGCAGCGGCCGTACAGGAAGATTGGCTTCCTGTTAACAGACCGCCTCCAAAATTCGTTTCAGTCGGCGGACCATAAAAAACGCAAAGCTTTACATCTGCAGCTTTCAAGGCGGCGTCCAAACCGACCATGGCTTCCAGCGGAGGCGCGATCAAATACGCCAATGGTTCTCCTGGATTGATTCCCGCCATTTTGGATAGATAGGTTCCTGTTCTTGAAATCGTGTGGGCATAATAGGCATGTTCTCCTGATTCGTCCATTGCATAAAATGCTGGCCCTTCGTTTATCATTTGAATCGCAATTTCAAGACCGCTCTTTACTTCTGATGGAGTCGCTGCACCTAAAATCCCCAAAAACTCACCTGATAATGGACCAGAGGCATGAGCAGCCCCTGCGTAAAAGGACTTTGCATAGACAACCTCGACAGCAGATTTCTTTGTCGCTTCGTCTAATGCAGTATAACCCACATCATCACTAGTACTAGTAACGAAGGCAAGACTCTTAATATAATCCGGAAGCTTTAAAGAATCTCTTAATCCATTTTCTACATTCGGGATAATTCGGCTTGCCAGAGCAAGAGCGGGCACTTTTATTACTTCCAAAAAATCACCTCCTGCAACCAAGAAGTGCCCTGAAAACAGTGCTAGACTGCATTCAAGGCACCAAATCCAGCATCTATTTACTTATATATATAACTACTTCTTTCAATCTATGACTTTTTAAGCCGGAATGTTGTCCATACGTTCTAAAGACTTATTTTTAACTGATGATTTTTTATTTTTCAAAAGGGTTTCTATTTTAAAAAATAGAAGTATTAATAAAAAAAATAACAGAGGTGATGTTTGTTGAAGGAATGGACAAGAGAAATTGAAATCGATGCGCCCATTGACTATGTATGGGATTTATTAGAAGGACCCTTGGAAAAAATGCAAAAAATTATGCCTCAGGTTGTCGACCACCAGCCAGTGAAACTGACGGAAGAATCCGTGGGAAGTATTTATCGACAAAAATATAAGGAAGGGAAACGAATTGAAGAGTATGATGTAGAAACACTAGACTACCTAAATACCTCTAAAAAAAAGAAATTAAAGGTTGGATTTACTCTTGCTAAAATGTTCGAGATTACAGCCTTGTATGAACTCAACTCACTCAACGAAAACAAAACTCTCTTTAAATACACCTGTACCAATCGTCCATTAAAATCATTCCTCAAATTATTCATGTTTTTAGCAAGTGATCGCATTGTTGTCCAATTTTGTGAGAGAGTTAAGGAAACAGCAGAGGATGAGTTCGAAAACTCAAAGTTTATATTAAAGTAGTTTTACCAAATAGAAAGGTGATATTTATGACTATTGGTTATCGTTTTTCGCATCGGTTAAAGGTTCGTTATTCAGAAATTGACGGACAAAAGATTGTGTTTAATGCCCATTACCTGACTTATATCGATGTGGCCGTAACGGAATATTTTCAAGAAGGGTTAAAACTGGAATTGGGACAATCAGATTTTGATTTTGTCCTGGCAAAATCCACTTTAGAATATAAAAAATCCGCCCAATTAAATGACTGGTTAACGATTTGGTGCAAAATGAGTAAAGTCGGCAAAACAAGTATGACAATGAATTGTATGATTACAAGAGAGGGAGAAGAAGACCCCATCCTCTTAGCAGAAATTATTTACGTCAGCTATAATGAAGAAACGAAATCCTCTCAGCCTGTTCCTGATTTTGTCCGTACCCGAATCGAAGCATTTGAAAATGGCAGCTAATCTATGAGCTGAATCTCACAACCTTTACTTATCACCATTTTGTGGATATAATTTAACTAGAATTTCATATACTAAAAAAGAGCCCCGGCTGGCGGGCCGGAAGCTCTTTGTACAGCATGCTGCAAGATGTGCAGCGGCCTAGAGGAGAATAACTCACCCAACTTAAGCCAAGAGCGGGGTGGGTTATTTCTTTTGTTGAGAAGAAATAACAACTGCTATAACTGCCACAATTAAACTTCCAAAACCAATCATCAGACTGATTACCTCGTAAACAGTTAGCATCAAGCGTCACCCCCCTTCTAAAAAGGAGTGCCGCTGCCACCCGGCTTTTTGCTGTACTGTTTTATTATAATATTCGCTCCTGCAATTGTCTAACTACTAGAGGGCCGCCAATCGATTGGGCTCTAGGAAATAGAGGTATACTCCTTCTACCTTTTCTCCGGTTAACCCTTCCCAGGCATGCTTATAGAAGTTAAGCTGACTAGTATAAAAAACCTGCAGCTTTTCATAGTCCTCGCTCTGCTTAGCTCGGTCCGTTTTGTAGTCTATGATCCTCCAGGTCCCATTCTTTTTGTAGATAAGGTCAATGATTCCATTAACATAATATGGATGAGTATCATCAGGATCCTGTGTAATAAGTGAATAGAGATATTGACTCTTTTCTACTTTAAATGTAAACGGCACTTCAGTTAGTATTTCTTCAGACGCCTGTAATTCGTACCAAAGTGGAGTCGACCTAAAATTATCCAAATAACGTTTTACTGCCTCTTCTCTTGCCACTGGGAGGTTAAATTTATTTAATGCCATTTTTATATAATGTGACACGTCCATTCCCTGGACTACTTTATCAAAAATATCATGAATGAGTGTTCCCCACTGTTTTCCGCCTCCAGACTCCCGCTCTATCGTTATTTCTGAAAAGTCCTTGTCCTTTGTCGGTGTCCAATGGTCATAGGTTTTTATCTTGCTTTGCTCGAGCCAGGCATTTTTGCTGCCTGTTTTTGCTTGGTAATCACTTAGTTTAATCTCTGAGAATACATCACTCTTTTCCAACCTATCTGGGTCAGGAATTTCAAGCTCCTTCATGTCTTCTATTTCAAAAAGGATGCTCCAAGGATTCTTTTTGTTTCCTCCGTTTGAACTAATGATTAACGCCTTCTCTGCCCGAGTTGCTGCTACGTAAATAATCCGTAGCTCCTCTTCTGTTAAATACTTTAATTCCTCAGCCTTATGAAGCTCCCACTCTAGAGGAATTGCCACCTCTTTATTGCCATATCCATTTTCTATTGAAAAAGTAAAATACCCATTTGATTGTTGGTCTTCCCGTTTAATATGCTGTGATAAAAAAGATTCCGGACTAACTGCCTTAACAGGATGGGCTAAAAAGACAATCGGCGCCTCCAGTCCCTTTGCCTTATGAACATTCATTAATCGTACGGCATCCGCCTCTTCTTCCATATTAGCAACGGCTGTTTTTTCAAATATCATATCGGTTAAAGCATCCACAACTTGTTTATAGGTGGTATTTCCTTCTGCTTCTTGTTTCCTTAAGGCTTCAATCATTTGCACAAGACTTTTATACGTCCGTTTACTGTGTCCATTTCTTAAAAGTAATGGATAAAATCCGATTTCTTCGATTATTTTTTCGATCGCTGCAGTAGGAGCTAGTTGACGAATAAACCTTTGACAAAGCTGCAATTTTGCCAAAGCATATTCAAACTTTGCTTTTGTTTCTGAAACTAAACCAAGTGGTGCATTCGCATAAATGGAAAAGCGGCCCTTGTTCAATCGCCACTGATACAATTCCTCATCGCTAATGCCAAAGAATATCCCCCTTAAAACGGCCAGAAGGCTGACTTCGTCGGTTGGGTCCAAGAATGATTTCAAAAGAATCCACAAATCTTGGAACTCTCTTGTCTCACCAATAATGACTTCACCGCTTATACTGACTGGAATACCCAGGTCTTCAATCATTTTTGCATACACAGCGACTCCATCGTTGTACCTGGTCAGCACCATGAAGTCTTTTGCCTTATGTCCCTGAGCCATTAAGTGATATATAGTAGATGCAATGTTTTCGGCATCTTTTAGGAGTACTTCTTCTTTCTTCTTGAAATCTGCTGGCACCGAAAGCCTTTTGATTCCAGAAAACCCATTTCCCAAATCTTCGTGATAAGAGATTAATGGACGGTAAGCTGCTTGATAATCAGTTTCAAATTCGGGTAAGTGGTTTTCAAAAACTGTATTTAATTCTTTCGTAACCGTATCTATGGTTCGAAAGTTGGTGGTCAGCTGGAGCACTTTCCCGTCATGCTCCTCCATAAGCTGTTTGACGCGATTGTAAGTATCAATATCTGCCCGGCGGAATCGGTAAATGGCCTGTTTAGGATCGCCGACAACAAATAGGGACCCTGGATTTGGCCTACAATTAGTCCAGGTTCTTTCGTAGATATTTTCACCTGTCAAAAAAAACATAATTTCTGCTTGAATCGGGTCGGTGTCCTGATACTCATCGACCAGCAGAAATCGATATTTTTCTTGGAAATAACCACGAACTTCTGGATTTTCCTTTAGAAGTTTTGAAGTATACATCATTAAATCCTGAAAGTTTAACAATGACCTCTGCTTTTTAAGCGTCTCATAAGTTTGTAAGGCTTCCTTTATAAAACTTACAATCTTAGGATGACAGTATTCCTTCCAGGCTTTAAGAAGCGGCTTGATTGTATCCTCGAATACTGCACCAATTTTGTCAAAATAAAAATTTGCATCTTCTTTTGAAAGCCAGCGGTTGTAGGTCGGTTTTAAGTTTTTATCAAATAAGCTGAAAATGCTGATGATATCCTTCTCTTTTGGATTATCGATAAACCGACTTTTTTGCAAAGCCGTAACGATGGACTTCTGCAGGGCATCGTACCCTTTATCAGGCTCCTTGTCAGGAACGCATTTTTTTGCCTCTTTAATAAGGTTAATAAAAGACTGGTATTCCGAGTGTAAATCAGGTTTTTGAACCAAATCTGTTATCCATTCTACTTCAGAATACTCCTTTAAACGTTTTAACCATGGAAGAAGCTGGTCCACTGTCATTCCGATTTCATCTATTTGCTCAAAATGGCGGGGGGACTCATCCATCAGGGTTTGTAAATAGAGCTGCCAAGCTTCTTCTAATACGGCCAAATCATCCGCTTCCTCCAGCTCTTTAAAGGTCAAATCAAGCTGGGCTTCGATTGGACGCTCACGAAGGAGTTTTGCACAAAAGGCATGGACTGTCCCTAAAAAGCAGCGTTCTAAATTTTGCAAGGCTTCATTTAAGCGGAATACGGCATCAAGGTCGGTTTCCTTCTTCGATACTTCCTCTAATTTTGCTTGAAAACGGACCTTTAACTCGTCTGCTGCCTTTCGTGTAAAAGTAATTGCAACAATTTCTTGAATTTCGGCGGTACCTGTATAGATCAGGTTAACCATACGGTCTACCAAACTGGTTGTTTTTCCAGAACCTGCCCCAGCCTCAACAAGAAAATTCGTTCCAAGTTCAAACTTGATTTTATCGCGTGCTTCTTGATCAGGAATCCTTTTAGTCATAAGCTCTAACCCCCTTTAATTTTTGATTGGACTGCTTTATTTCCAGGGTTTCCTTTGGATAAAAATGGCGCCGGCAAACAAGCTTGTACTCACAGAACTTACAATCATTTTCGTCATCAGTCATTTCAAAATAACCATGTTTGATTACATCAATTAATTTTTCTAAAATGTCTAAACCCTTTGTTCTGAGGGTGATGTCCTGCTTTCGTGAAAACCGCTCCGCCATACCCTTCACGGTCGGAAAATAATAGGTGCTTTCTTCAACGGCACCTTCACCAAGATTTAAATGCTGTTCAACGGCTAAGGCATAAATCAAATGCTGCAGCTGGCGTCCGCCCTTGAAAGCGCCATTTTTCGCATAACCATAGGTGCTTCCTGTTTTATAGTCAATGATATGGTATTTACCATCCCTCGATTTATCGACGCGGTCGATGATTCCGGAGATTTTAAGCTCGCCTGAAGGAAGAGTGACAATTGCTGGTTCCTGATCGCCAATCCCAAATGAATATTCAAAATGAAGCGGATCGTAATTTTCGCCATACTGCTCCTCTTCTTTTAAAAAGATTTCACAGCATGCTAAAATATCCTTCACTTCACGTTGGTAGACTCTTTCATTTGGAGGAGGCAGAAACTCTTTTTGCTGCTTAATTAAGTTCGCAGCGATATCCTGAATCAATTTCCAATGTTTAGCAACCGAAGGCTTTATGTTGCCTTTCGTCAATGTTTTATAAAAAATTTCAAAAATACTGTGCAGCAAGCTTCCGCGGGTTGCGGCATCGAGCCATTTATTGGCATCATATGAAACATCCTCAACAGGTCTTACCTTTAATACTTCTTTTAAGAAGTAGGAATATGGACATTTCGCCAGTGTTTCCAGCTTTCCGGCACTCATGGTTTTTTCTTGATTTTGAAGCGGGTCAAATTGTGCTGCATCGATTTTTACAATCCCGTCGTATTCTGAATAGCCAATTGAATGACGAGCTCTTTCGGAATTTAAACCATTTATGACATTAGGAAAGTGCTGCAAAACCCCATCCATCATATGACCTGTTACAACTTCAGTTAATTTTCTATTCCAATAATCTTTATCTTCAAAAATATCATCAGCAACGATGGAGGAAGGCAGTTTTCTTAGCTCTTTGAATTCGGCCTCTTTATTGCCGGTCATCAAGCGATAGCATTGCAGCACAACAAAAGCTGGATTGATGGACCGATTATCGTTGATATCAAAATTGCAATAGCTAACCGTTACTCGCCCTGCCGATTGAGCTAAAACCTGAAGCAGGGTATATAAACTCTCTTGCCCTTTTTCGCGAAGCAACGGTAGATTGTTTCCAAGCCTTATTCTTTCTGTATCTAAAAGCATTGGGTCTTCGCTGGAATTTCCAGGAAACTTCTTATTATCCAAACCAACTATAAAAATATTTGACCTACTGCAATAAATTCCATCCTGATAGGAAGAAGTATGGAGATGGCCCGGTTTTGGACGAGATTGATTGACCCGTATAGATAGCAGGAGGTCCTTTGCCTTTTCAATAACATCATAAGTAGTCAACGTTTCATCCGCATGCGGGAGGATTCTCTCAATCGCCTTAAGTAATGCTGATTTTGATAATTCATCCAGGGCCGATCCCGTATTACAATTATTTTCAAGTAAAAACTTAATTCCTGTTAAGCATTTTTTATAGTTGATGGTCGAATCAACCGGAGGAAGGTTTTTAAAAATGGTTTTAAAACTGCTCCATATCCAATAATGTTCTTTAATATAGTTTTCAAGTGAAGTATTTTTTGTATCTTTGAGAAATTCTTCACTCAATCGATCGATTTCATTTCCAAATTGCTTATCATAGCGTTCAGGTGACCATCCTATTTGAAGTCTCCTTAGGATCTTTGCTATTTTCGCTTTGGAAACAACCATTTTATCCAGGTCAAAAAATCCTGAATTTATAAATGGGACACTCTTTCCAAGTTCAATTAAGCCTTCATTCAACATATCCAGAAAGACTTGTACACTATAATTGGACTGAATCCATTCCAACAGCACTAAAGTCAGCCGGCCTGGACGACTAAAGGTAATAGGAAGGCCGTCTCCAAAAGTAATTGGCAGTTCCATCTTTTGTGAAAGCTGATAAAGCAAAGTAATGTAGGCATCACCGCTTGTATAATAAATGACACTTTCATCTAATGGTTCATCTGTCATTTTTATTTTTTCTAAAACCTGTTTTATTTCCAGCTCTTCTGTTTTTGCCGTAAAAAGATACAAATCCGCTTCCCCGCTTACATCATCCCGTTGGTAAAGATAGCTGAGAGGAGTTGGGTCAGCCCAGCGAATGGAACTAAAACTTGTCCCTTCAGGGGTATTAATACCAAATACAGGGGCGAGTGGAAGTTTATAATGCATTTCAGGCAATATTTTACTTAAGAGTATTTCTTCCAGGTACGAAAGACGAAGATTCGACTGTAAAATAATTACCACATGATCATTTATTTTTACATATTTGCTTGCCATTTTTAAAAGAGCAGCTTTGTCGATAAATTCCAGACTATTTATCTTTTCTTCATATGCTGCAAGAATTTTGTCCATATCCTCCGCTTTGACAGGAGTGATAAAGGCATCCTTCTCTATCGTATCTTTTGTATAACCTGAAAGACGAAGGAATTGTATGGTGTTGTAGATGGCATGGCTAAAAGAAGGGGTAATTTCCATTCCTTCAAAGTAACGAAGTTTCCCTTTTTCCTTTAACTCATGCAGCATGGTGTACGTTAATTGAACCCCAATGGAATGGTCCAAAAGCTTGATCTCCTCGTCCGAATTCAATTCGACTAGATTATGCGCAAGGTCGTTCACCGTTTTATACTTTAGATTAATGGCCTGATGGCCTTTTTTTACGTATGCTTCATTGATTTGCTCTCCAATTGAGTGAGAATCGACAATGACGATTTTTTCATTAAAAATATATTTGGTACAAATTTGGTTTAATTCATTTACTAGAGTTATCAAGCGATCACCACCATATTTTATCTATTAATTTATTATCCCACATTTTTTTCCAATAGCATTACCAAAAATGGGAAAGGCTTAGGAAAAATGGATTGAGGGTTGATTTTTCAGCCATTTAACTCAACATATATTTTAACCATATTGGAAATAATAACCTCGATTAACTTTGAGAGGATGCGATGACGGATGTCGTTAGAATGGTTTGACAGAGTTTGCGGGGAATTGCAGGATCATCTAGAGTCTATTTGTGAAGAATATGATCAAGTCGGCCAAATGGCAATTGAAAGAGCCGCCAAACATCCGAGGATAGAATTTTTCGTCGAGACAGCGGATAACGAAACTGATGAACTTGATCGTGAATATTTTTGCTCTCTTTTCTTTGATCCGCAAAACGAAGAGTTTTATATTGATACCTTTGATGTTGACAGCGGTCACACAGCAAAAATCATCCTTTCTGATATCGAGGAGATTATCGAGGAAGTTCACGAAAGTCTTCATGATTACATGAATGGTGAGGATCACTATACGGATGATGGGGTTTTTCTTCAGACAGATGAGGTCTTTGATTATGAAGAAGATTGTGAAACCGTTGATAATGACGACGAGTATTACCAGGCTGAACAAGTGAACAGCGATGACATTTTTGAGGAAATCGATGTTGATTGGTCCACACCAGAGGTTACGGCTTTCAAGCACGAGGATGAAGTCGAAATTACCTATCAATTTGGTGTCGTTCAAGCAACTGGGGATGGTGTCATCAAGCGGGTGAACCGGATTTGGACAACTGAGGATGAGTTAATCAAGGATGAATCTCATTTTATTTTTAGCAGAGAAGAAGCAAGTACGATTATTGCAATGATTGCAAGTCATATGGATCAATTAAGTGAATTTAATTTTGATGATTATCAATAAAAGAAGGGAGCATGCCATTTATCTGCATGCTCCCTCTTATTATCACACCATTATTGGCTGGCTAATATAGATACAATCCTATCCTCAATTTTCTTGCCCTTCGACTCATCTAAAAGGTTGTTTAACAATATCGAAAATATCAATTTTTTTCCACTTTTGGTGTGTACATACCCTGATAATGAGCTGACGGTTGAGATGGTGCCAGTTTTGGCTCTTACTCTACCTTGAGTGTCCGGATTTTTCATCCTATTTCTCAGTGAGCCGCCCACCATTTTTTCATGGATACCTGATAATGGCAGTGCATTTAGATAGGATGAATACCATTTTTGCTTTTGTACATTCCATAACAGCAGCGATAATTGGTTGGCTGAAATCAAATCCACATGGGAAATACCTGAACCATCTCGTATTACCATTGTCCTCGGGTTAACACCTAAGTTTGTCATTTCTGTCTTTAGTACGTCCAATCCCTTCTCCCAGCTTCCCTCCCCTTTCACTACCTTCCCCATTTCCTTAATTAATCCTTCAGCATGAACATTGTTGCTCAATTTTAGAAAAGGAACTAATAGCTTTGAAAGTGGCATGGAATGATGAATGTATAAATTTCTTGCGTTTTCAGGGACCCTGCCGGTTTTTATTTTACCAGTCAATGTAATACCATGGTTTGCTAAAGACTGTTGAAAAAGTGTAACCGCGTAACGAGTAGGGTTCCACACACCAACCCATTCTTTTTCAACTTTCGCTTTCATTGGAATCGTTCCTTCAATCGTAATGGTATTAGTCGCATGCTGACGTTTGACGGTAAGTTTTTTTCTGCCATCCTCTTGCACCGTAATTGCCTTGTTTACTATTTTCACATAATCCGTTTTCGGGGTGATTTTCACCATGGGTTTGTCCCATCTATGGATTCCGGGCTGAATCTCCACTTTAATAGACCCTGTATCATAGTCCGTTGTTGGTGAGGCAGTTAGAGCTGATACTTGTGCGCCGTAATAGGCGGTCTCGTCACTCCAGGGCAGATCGAGTGAATAACGTACATCATCGTACCAAGAATCATCGCCTATTAAATTTCCCTTTATTTTTTTAATTCCTAGCTTTTGAATCTCATCCGCCATCTTGTCGAAATCTGTTTTTAAAAGTGTCGGATCACCTTTTCCTTTTAAAAACAGATTTCCTTTAAGTATTTGCTTTTTCACTGGGCCTTCAGCATATATTTCCGTCGAAAAAGTATGGTTTTCACCCAAAACGTTGAGTGCAGCGGCAGCTGTTAATAGCTTCATATCAGAGGCCGGCCGCAGCCTTAAATCGCCTTGATACTGATAAATAATATTCCCATCTGCAGCAGAGCGAATGCTGATTCCAGTAATCGCCCCTTGCAATGCAGGTTCACTTGATAGTACCTGATTAAGTTGGCTTTTCAAAGAAGATGTGTTTTCATTTGCAAAAACAGTCTGATTATAAGCAAATGATACGGATATTACCATACATAAAATTACCATGCCTTTTTTAAGCAAACCTTTTCCAGCCTTTCTTCTTTTCTTTAAGTTTGTCCAAAATCTCCCAAAAGATTAAAAATTGATTAATAAGTGGATAATTTAGTGTTTTTCTCCTATATTTAGTAGGAAAGATATCCTTTGTGAGGTGACTTATCATGACCGTACATACGGAATGGAAAACTTTTAATGGAAAAAACAGCAAGTGCAGGGCATATTTTGCTTCAATCGGACCAGCACTGGAGTTGCGTCCTGCAGTGATTATCATTCAGGAAATATGGGGAGTTAACAAACATATCCAGGAAATAGCAGAAAGGTTTGCCGCTGCCGGTTATGTTGCCATAGCTCCAGATTTATTTGCAATTGATGGTGACCGTCCAGAAGAACTAAGTGCTGAACGGTTAGATGATGCGAAGGAATTTTTACATTCTATTCCCCATTCTTCCTGGTTCAATCCGGATGAGCGGGAAAACGAAATCCAAAAGCAGCCTTCATTACGTCAGGAATACCTCAGATCGACATTAAATGGATTGTTTGGCTTGCTTAATCCGTCGAAATCCAAGTCACTAGCAGGAATTCTAACAGACACAGCTGACTATGCCAGAACGACATTCGAAAAATCTAAAGGTATGCCAGTCACTTCTGTAGGTTTCTGTATGGGTGGGGCCCTTTCAGCATTATTAGCGACTTTAGATCATCAACACTCTGGTTCGATTGTATTTTATGGGCGGCCGCCTCAGCAGGGAATTCCGAATATTAATTGCCCAATACTTGGTTTTTATGGCGGCGAGGACCCAAATATTACGAATTTATTGCCAGGTTTTGAGGAAGAAATGAAAAAGAATGGAAAATCATTCGAAGCAGTCATCTATTCGGATGCAAAACACGCATTCTTCAATGATACGAACCCAACTTATCACGTTACACATGCCCGCGATGCCTTTGCACGAACATTAAACTTTTTAAACCAGATAACTAAATAAGAATTTAGAAAAGAGCATCGGTATTTAAAGACCGATGCTCTTTATCACTTATAATCTAGGATCAATCGGCTCTGCTTCCAGTGCCAATACCCCTAACACACATTCGTGGTATCGTTCCAGTGATTCCCTTTTTACAAATCTGTTTACTGCTTCAATGCCCAGTGAGAATTCCTTCAAAGCATTGCGCTGCTTTTTACCGGCATTGCGCTTCTTTAGCCTTAACAAATTCTCAGGATCCAAGTAATCGATTCCGTATATGATATGCAAGTATTTCCTTCCCCTGACTTTGATGGCTGGCTGCAAAAGCTTCCCTTTGTTGCGAGCCACAAACAACTCCGGTTTTACCACAAAGCCTTCAAGACCATTTTCTGTCATATCTTCCCACCACTTTATCGCATTCTTCATGGAGTCTTCATCCGTTACCACACGATACTCTGTTTCCACGAACAAAGAAGATAGCTCACTAAATTCTTTATTTTTCTCCATATGCCAGGTGTGGGGCTTATTGAAAAAGGTCTCGGTGCTGTGGGCTAATGTATGGAAGGGTGCAATTTGAATTCCTTCCAGTCCTTCCGTTTCCCAGCAGTATTTTTGATAAACCTCATTAAAAACAACAGCATTATCAATCTTTTCCTCTGTTTCTCTCAGCCAGTCACCAACGTCCTTACTATTTTCATATGCCTTTTGCAGACCGGCCCTTAATTTATTTCTATCAAGAAGTGCCATTTCACCAACATGTGAATATTGGTTCATGATTAGCTCTTTTGCTTTTAAATTCCACGGGAGGATTTCTGCATCAAGTAAAACGAAGTCGGTGTTGTATTTTTGAAAATAGTCAGTGAGATCTTTATTTAATACCTCAAGAATTTGTGTCTCCAGTTCCTTTTGAAAAAAAGCCCTTCCTGTTCTTGTATAAATGGCGCCTAGAGACTCTCTGCCGATTAACTCCTTCGCTGCTTCCTTATTTTTAAATAGAAACAAAATCCCCCGGCTGCCCATATGTTTTTTCTCCACAACCATCGTATCCACGCCATTAGCCTGATAGTATTCAAAGGCTTCCAACGGGTGCTCCAAGTAGCCTTCTAAACTTGATGGTTTTGGTGTCGGGCTCATCGTCGGCGGCAGATAAATAATTTCCTCAAGTGGTAATGTGTAATGGGAAAGATCATCCAGGGCCGATTTGATCCCCTCTTTGTATATCGAAATTTCCCCTATTTGCTCTGTTAACACGGAAAAGCCATTAATAAATTTTCCTAGGTTCGGCGGTGCCATACGTTTTCGCTCCCACTCACGAAGTGGATTGTCCGGAACATTGGCATAATCCCGCTTTGCCTCAACGGAAACGAATTGTTTTTCGGGATAACGATAAGCAGTTAAACGGCCCCCAAAAACCACACCTTGGTCGATATTCAGGGTATTATTGACTAGCAGGGGCTGCGGTTTTGGATCATGGCCCCAGATAATTAATTGACTAGATTGATGACCGATGGTCCAATCTTTACGGATTGGCTTACCATTTTCATCGAGTCCATCCGAATCACCATACCTGCAAAAATCAGAAATCCTCTGCGATTGTTTGCCAACATAATGATCTCTTATGCCAGCGTGTACGGCAACTGCAACCTTTACTCCATTTTTTTCAATAATTAAATGCGATTTGGCTGCTAATAGTAATTCTTTGAATTCATTCTTTAATTGGTTAGAAGCTTCTTGTCCATACAAATTTTCATATTCTTCAAATTCAGCAGCCAGCTTTTCATCTCCATGTGCGAGCTTTACACTGCGGCCATCGAGCCAACGGGCGATCTTCCAGCCATGGTTACTGTCAATCATATAGGCGAGACCCGTTCCCACATGTTTTTTAAAAAATTGCAAGGTTTCCAATGAACGTGGACCGCGGCTCATAACATCACCTAAAGATAATATTCTTCGTCCCTCAGGATGTAAATAATACCCTTCTGCATTTTCCTTATAACCCAGTTTTTCTAATATCTCGATAAATTCCTCATAGCAGCCGTGAATGTCTCCGATAAAATCAATACCATTTCCAAGGTTCACAAGCAAAGAATTCTGTTGACGTCCCATTTCCAGAGTCTTAAGTTCTTCTTCATTTAAGATATATGTGCGATGAAAGCCTTCTTTTTTTATAAACCTTATTGTCCTTTTAAATTGCTGGTATTGCTGTTTGATACGATTCTTTCCGCGTGGGTAATCACGATGCTCATCCCGTGTTAGGAGCTCTTTTTCTGGAACATTGAAAACAATCGCTACTACGGGAACATGATATTTCTTGCCCATACGAATATAGCGTTCACGATCGTCTTCTTTTAAATGGGTAGCATCAATAATCGTTAATTTATTTAAACGGCACCGCTTCCCGATTAAGAAGTCCATTGTATCGAAAGCTTCGTTTGAGACGCGGAAATACTCATCATAGAGTACATCTGCTTCGTCCTTTGGCCGCTGATTCCAATTAATATATTCAACATCGCTTACGAGCACACGAAAATGGTCTGAGCTAATCACCTCGGATGATAGAATGCTTTTTTCATTCACTAACCGGTTTAATAATGTCGTCTTGCCGCTATTTGATGGTCCGACTAATAAGACGATGCCTGCATATGGTAAATATATCTTTGTCATGAGTGACTATCCCCCTTTCTGGTGAAAATCGCCATTTGTGTTGGGTGGCCATAGATTGGATGCTCCTCGCCTATTCCTTGATAGCTTAATTGGTATGGAAACAGACTCGACCAATCCTCACAATTTCTCTTAAACTCTTTTCTAGTCCACTCAAAACGATGGTCAGCGTGTCTCATTTCTTCTTTCATTTCATAAACAGCATTGTATTCCTTGTTTGGGGTAGTCACTATCAGTACACCTGGCCGATAATCTTTAAGGATGGTTTCAAATATTTTAGGAAGTCGATGTTCATTGATGTGCTCAATCACTTCACATAAAATCATTACATCTTTATTTCTAAGGCGATCATCAAAATAAAATAATGAGCCTGTAACTGAAATTGGCTCCAAAAATCCATGTTTTCCTTTTGCCAGTTCAAACCTATCGAGCGCCCTTAAACGCGCTTTATTGGATGGCTCCACAGAAAAGATCTCCTTTATTCCATCCAAAAATCCTAGTTGTACTGAAAGCTTTCCTTCACCTGCCCCCAGGTCGACAATGGATTCTTTTTTTTCTAATGCTTTGACATAATTGATGATTGCTTCATACCGAAGGTCATTTAACCGAATTTTAGATGGTTCATCTATTTTTACAGAATTCGTTTCTTTTTCATAGAATATAGATTGGGAAATCATGTTTTGAAAGCGTAAAGAGCGCTTTAATATCATTACTTTTAATGGATGTGATTCTAACCAACCTTCCCCATAGCGGTCCAGCTTTTCAATTTCCCTTTCATCGATAAAATAATGTTTATAGTTATCCAACACAGGAATGAGAATGGAAACATGTCTTAATGCCATTTGCACGGTTTGTTTACCCTTTAATTTAATAAACCTAGCGGAACTTTTTTCACGAATAAAGCTTTGACTACGTTCAATCTCTACCTGATAACCGATTGGTTCAAATAATGCTTCAATTTCCTGATCGCGTAAGTCAGTAGCAATCGGACCAAATGCCAGTTCCATTTCGAACGGATGCCCTACCCATACATTGAATTCTTCTTTTGGCTTCCCATTTAACGCAGTTCCTAAGGCCTTCCGGATGGAGGAGACAAAAATACTGCTCGCTGCAAATTCACGATCATTTATGTAATGGGTAATATCAAAAAGGTCGGGTGAATTTTTCACTAAATCAATTGGGTCCGGTTTAACATAGACTAACACTTGAACCTCTTCTGGCGAGAATTTAGGATAAACAAGGCGAACGGTTAGTCCTTTTTCACCACGCTCATAGAGGTTATTGGGATTTTTGGCTAACAAATGGGACACCACTTCAGCATCTGTGCCCATCACTGTTAATAAAAGCTGCATTTTACACACATCACTTTCCTAAAAAACATTCATAGACTTATTTTATCAATTATTTCATTAATAAGGAATTTATGGTAAAAGTCAATTCCGAAACAAACAAAAAAATCCACTCGCTTAAGTGGATTTTAAATGATGAAACTAACTTTTATTAAAATTCTTCATCATTCCAATATTTTCTAAATCTTGCCCGATAGCAAGCATCACAGGTAGGAAATGTATGATCCCATGGAAGTTTCTTGCCGCAGTTTTTACATTTTTTGACGAATTTTTTGATATCGGTTTTAAGACGTTCCTGTACCTTATCACTTATTTCCTCACGCAGCCTTTCCCAATACATTGCTTCGGTCCGTTCTCCCAATCGATAAAGGAATAACAAATGCAGGCCAATTGCTTTATAGCTAAGTTCTAATTCCTCTAAACTTCGTTCTTTTACAATGGGCTCAGGCATTTGACTACCACGGATAATCGCATACATGGTATCTTCCCACTGCTGAGTAAGTAAAGGTTCATTTTTGGCAAAGGGCAGGTGTAAGAAGCCATATAAATCCGTTAGGGAAAGACGTGCTTCAATTTCTGTACCGGCAATTTTTTCATATAGAATTCGTTCTTCAGACAATGAGGCCTTTTTGGTCCCCTTTGGACTTTCAAATTTCCCCCATAGTTCAAAAAAGGTGCCAAGGTCCCGGTAATAGCGCATAAATCGTTCAAAAACTGAATTGGTCGGTGCAATAGCAAAGGAATGAACCGGCGTATCTTCCTGCAATAATAAGTTCCTCATTTTTTTTATATCGCTGGTAAATGCAACCTTTCCGACATTATAGATGCCCTTACGTCCGGCACGCCCGGCAATTTGCTTCACTTCTTGAGAATTCAAAAGACGTCTTCTTGTGCCGTCAAATTTTTCGTTTTCTAAAAAAACAATCCTGCGAATCGGAAGGTTCAACCCCATACCTATGGCATCTGTTGCCACAATGACCTTTGTTTTTCCTTTATTAAATTGCTCAATTTGTTTTTTTCTTGTTTCGGGCGGCATACTGCCATAAATCATACTTACCGAATGACCATCATTTTGCAGTCGAGAGGCCATCTCCAAAACACGTCTTCTAGAAAAACAAATAAGTGCATCACCTTTTTTAACATGTTTAATATGGAATTCTTTCGATTCGACATCTAGAGGTGTATCCCGCGTGTATTCATGAATTTCAATTTCTGAATCGCCTAAAAGTTCAAGCAGCATATTTTTTGAATTTCTGCTGCCGATAATATGTACTACTTCTGCATTTGCCTTCGTAATCGCTTTATACCAAGCAAATCCCCGGTCCTTATCCGTAATCATTTGTGCTTCATCAATGACCACCACTTCATAAAATTCCTTTTCATGAAACATTTCGACCGTACAGGAAATATGGCTGGCATTTGGATGGATTTTCTCTTCCTCACCCGTCTTCAATGAACAAGGAGTTCCTTCGGCATTTAACTTGTCATATACTTCTAATGCTAATAATCTCAATGGTGCCAAATATAAACCGCTATTAGCCTCTTTCATTTTTTCTAAAGCATGATGGGTTTTGCCTGTATTTGTTTCCCCAATATGCAGCACATAGCGGGATTGTCTTTGTAAGGAAGGATCATATTCGGCACCAAAAATGTCCTTCATGATCCTTTCTTCTTCTGCTTTTTTCCGCTCCACCTCTGCTTGTTCTTCCGCTTGCTTCCGTTCTCGTTCTTGAAGATCCTGTTCAAACCTTTCTTGATGCACAGAGAAGTCAAAGGGAATCTCCGCCAGTTTTAATAAGTCAGAAAGGTATTCAGCCTGGATATCCTCAATAAAATATCCCTCTACATCATATAGAAGTTCTGTTATACTCCCTTTCACAAAGGAGGGCGTTAATTTTTCATGAAAAGTTTCAAAAAACTCTTCCAACAGAACAGGAGGTAGCCCTTCCAATACTTTTTGAGGAATCAGTTCTGAAAGGTAATCTGAAATAAGACCTTCATAAACATAGAAGTAAGTCTGATATTCAAAGTAGCTTCTTCCCCAATTTAGCGTTTTATGGATATCTCCAGTTAATTCCTCAAAAAAAGTCCCAACTGTCGTATATGTCGAAGGGTTAAATGCACCTTCATCCTCTAATTTTTCTTCAAGAGCAAACGTATCTACAGATTTAAACTTCACATTGTTTTTTATATCGGCAGCTAGCTGCTTTGCTACAAAATATCGGACATATAAATAGAAAATCTGATATTTCTCTTCTAAAATTAGAGCAGCTTCTTCCTCAATTTCATTCTGAATATTTAGCTTTTGTTCTTCAAACTGCTGTTTCTCTTCTCTTTTAATAAAATTCTCCTTCGCTATCTGATATCGTTTTGTCCATTCCTCATCTTGATTCTGAAAGTATTCTTTTAACCATGATATAACGTTAAAAGGCTTATAGGTTCTCATTTCATCGCGAAAAAGCTTGTTGATGAGTTTGCGGTCCACTCCTTGAACTTCAAATTCTTTTTCACTTAAAAACTGCTTTTTTTCATTTTTGGGAACATCATTCGTGGATTTATTTAGCCAGACATTGATCCAAAGCTGTTCAAGATAGTGGCTTCGGTCGGTTAGATACTGCTCGAAGGATGGCCCCGATTCCTTCGTTTCCAAATATCGATCAATATCTTCAAATACTTTCATTTTTGTATGTTCTATCGCTTGAGGATAAATGGTTATTAATTTACTCATTTCGTTTTCACCTCAATATTTCTTTTTTCTAATAAGTTATGTATAATGTTAGTATAGATTCTCATATAGTAAAAAAGACCGAGCATGACTAAACGACTCGGTCATGCAATAGCTGTTTCCCTCAGGGGAATCGGCATATAAGGCAGTAATCCACCGCTTATGCTTGCCGGCTCAAGGGTGGATTATTTTTTTTTGTGGAAAGACAGAACCGTGACAATGAGACTAGCAAAGGAAATAGCTAACATCAATGCTTGAAAAACTGTCAAAAGCATCACCTCCTTCCAATCGGAAGTGTGCCGCCCACCCTTGAGAAATTCAATTCTATTGCATTTTTAATTATAGCATTTATCTCTTTGTCGAACAAGTGTTCTGTTAAATGTTATGTAAATCGCAATATCGGTCCACTAGGTCCTCGATTTGATCTAATTCAGGAAATTTTCCAGAAAACTGAAATTGAATTTCCTCTATGAAATGATCTTTGTTGTAAACATGTATAGCTCCATTTTGTTGAATGATGCTATACTCTGGTACAAACCGGTACCCGTTCCGTTCGATTGCCCCCATATCATAACTCCCTTTTCCATGATTTTTTTTAGTATAAGCAGAAAATAAAAGTATAATCCCATTAAAAGAGACGGTACCTATTAAGGTACCGTCCTAGTTTATAGTTAAGCAGTTGTATATACCTCTTCCTTATTTAACTCATGACGAATTGTTGCCTGTGCAGCTGCTAATCTTGCAAGCGGTACGCGGTACGGCGAACAGCTGACATAATCTAAGCCTGTTCGGTAGCAGAAATCAATTGAACTCTTTTCACCGCCATGTTCACCACAGATACCTGTTTTTAACGATGGCTTTGTGCTGCGGCCAAGCTTTACGCCTGTTTCTACAAGCTTACCAACCCCATGCTGGTCAAGTACTGCAAACGGATTTTCTGGGAGTACTTTGTTTTCAATATACGCCTGCAGGAATTTTCCTTCGGCATCATCACGGCTGTATCCGAAGGTTGTTTGTGTTAAATCATTCGTTCCAAAAGAGAAGAAATCCGCTTCTTCAGCAATTTGATCAGCCGTCAATGCAGCACGAGGGATTTCAATCATCGTTCCTATTGTATATTGGAACGTTTTCCCTGTTTCCTCTTGAATCTTAACTGCCGCATCAATAACCAGCTGGCGCATCTGCTTTAATTCATTCACATGGCCAACAAGCGGAATCATGATTTCCGGCTGTACTTCCATCCCTTTTTCTGCAAGTTTTGCTGCCGCATAGAAAATCGCCTTCGCTTGCATATCATAAATTTCCGGATGAATCATACCAAGACGGCAGCCGCGGTGGCCGAGCATTGGATTGAATTCATCTAATTGTCGAACCTTTTTAAGCAAAAGTTCTTTTTTCTTCAATTCAGGAGATTGCGGGTCTAAAATTTGCAGCTTTGTCACTTCTACTAAAAGTTCCTCTTTATCTGGTAAAAATTCATGTAATGGCGGATCTAGTAAACGGATGGTTACCGGGAAGCCTTGCATCGCTTCAAAAATCCCTTCAAAGTCGCCCTGCTGCATTGGCAGAAGCTCGTCTAGTGCTTCCATTCTTTCACTGTAATGCTCCGCTAGTATCATTTTTTGAACAATTGGAATCCGCTTCAGGTCCATAAACATATGTTCCGTTCGGCAAAGGCCAATTCCCCCTGCCCCAAATTCAAACGCTTTTTTTGCATCCTCTGGATTATCGGCATTAGCTCGAACACCCAATTTTCGTTCTTGGTCGGCCCAAGCCAGCAGCAGCTGGAATTCATCTGAAAGCTCAGGGTCGATCATAGGAATTTCTCCTAGCATAATTTCGCCCGTTGAACCGTCGATGGTAATAATGTCGCCATAATGAACAACAGTTTCACCAACCGTAAATTGTTTGGCTTTTAAGTCAATTTTCAACGACTCACAGCCGCAAATACAAGCTTTCCCCATTCCGCGAGCAACAACTGCTGCGTGGCTCGTCATTCCACCGCGGCTTGTTAAAATCGCTTGAGAAGCTACGATTCCATGAATATCATCAGGTGTTGTTTCCGGACGAACGAGAATTACTTTTTTCCCATCATTCCCTAAAAGTTCTGCTTCATCGGCATCAAAGACTACCTTACCTGTTGCCGCACCTGGGGATGCGGGTAAGCCTTTTGCTAAAATTCTTTTTTCAAATTTGTCATCAATGCGGCGGTGCAGCAATTGATTTAATTGATCGGGATCGACGCGAAGAAGCGCTGTTTTCTTATCAATAATGCCTTCTTCAACCATTTCAACGGCAATTCGAATTGCCGCTTGAGCCGTACGCTTGCCGTTGCGGGTTTGAAGAATGAAAAGTTTGCCCCGTTCAACCGTAAATTCAATGTCTTGCATTTCTTTGTAATGCTGCTCAAGTCGTTTGCAGGTATCAGCAAATTGCTTGTAAACCCCAGGCATTTCATCCTTTAAAGTGGCAATTGGCTGCGGTGTACGAATTCCGGCCACCACATCCTCACCTTGGGCATTAATTAAGTATTCACCATAAAGAACGTGTTCTCCAGTGGAGGGATTTCTAGTGAACGCAACGCCTGTTCCCGAATCATCTCCCATGTTGCCAAACACCATACTTTGAATATTAACAGCTGTTCCAAGATGATCAGCTATTTTATTGAGACGGCGGTAAACAATCGCCCGCTGGTTATTCCAAGAGTTAAATACGGCATTAATGGCAAGGAAAAGCTGCTCTTTTGGATCCTGTGGGAAGTCTTTTCGCGTATGCTTTTTGACAATTCCTTTGTACCCGGCAATAACCTCCTGCCAGTCCTCTGCAGTCATTTCAGGGTCAGAGGAATAGCCTTTTTGTTCGCGGGTTTCTTCTAAAAACTGTTCGAAGAAATACGTGTCGATTTCAAGAACGACATTACTAAACATTTGAATAAAACGACGGTACGAATCAAAGGCAAAACGAGCATTATTCGTTAATTTTGCCATTCCGACTACTGTTTCATCATTCATCCCTAGATTCAAAATGGTATCCATCATCCCAGGCATGGAAAAAACTGAACCAGAACGAACAGATACGAGTAAAGGATTTTGCGGGTCACCTAATTTTTTGCCCATTTTTTCTTCTAAAAGGGTAAGAGCTTCTATAGTTTGCTTTTCTACGATTGTTGGAATGGTTTTGCTAGCTTCATAGTAGGCATTACATGCTTGCGTCGTAATCGTAAAGCCATACGGGACTGGCAAGCCAATCCGAGTCATTTCTGCTAGATTTGCTCCTTTTCCACCCAACAATTCTCTCATATCGCCATTACCCTCGTGAAATAAGTAAACGAATTTCTCCATGATTAAAAGCTCCTCTCTTTTTTCAACACATCTAAAATTAACCCCGCAGTTTCCTCTACTGCTTTATTTGAAACGTCAATAATTGGGCAGCCAACCCGCTTCATAATTTTTTCAGCATGATCGAGTTCGTCTAAGATTCGCTGGAAGCTTGCATAATTTGCCTGCGATCCGAGCCCCAAAGCCTTTAAGCGCTCCTTGCGAATTTCGTTTAATTTATCTGGTGATATGATTAAGCCGATACAATTCTTCCGTGGAACTTGGAACAATTCATCTGGCGGCGGTACTTCAGGAACTAATGGTACGTTTGCGACCTTAAAGCGTTGATGAGCTAAATACATCGATAAAGGTGTTTTGGAGGTCCTTGAAACTCCGATCAGGACTATATCAGCTTTGGTAATCCCCCTTGGATCACGTCCATCATCATATTTTACAGCAAATTCAATTGCTTCAATTTTCTTGAAATATTCCTCATCCAGTTTTCTCATTAACCCTGGGCGATGATGTGGCTGCTTATTGAACCTTGTTACAAATGCATTCATCAAGGGGCTAAGCAAATCAACTGCTAAAATACCCTCATCGGAAGCACGTTGATCTATATATTCCTTTAAGGAAGGAATAACAATGGTATACGCAATAATGGAGTGACCCCTTTTTGCCAGCATGATGACGTCTTCAATATCCTCAAAGTCATCTACATAGGAATTGCGGCGAATTTCAACCTGTCCTCCATTAAATTGTGTTGCCACTGCTTTTACTACAAACTCAGCCGTTTCCCCTACTGAGTCAGAAACTACATAGACAACCTCTTTCTGTACCAAAATGGCGCCTCTCCCCTTAGTGTGATTTTTCTTCCATAATTTCTAAATAGGCTTTCGTAATCGTCGTTTTTGTAATTCGTCCCACAAGCAAATATGTATTCTTTTGCTCTTCCTTTACAACTGGTAAGGAGTCTATGTGGTTATTAATCATTTTTTTCGCAGCTTCAAGCAGAGTTTCATCTGGATGAATGGTGATGATATTCGGCATCCTCGTCATGATCACACTGACTGGTAATTCATGAAGATTCCTGTTTCCTAGTGATGCTCTGAGCAGATCTTTACGGGAAATCACCCCTGCCAAATGCCCTTCTGTATCTACGGCATAAAGGGTACCAACATCTTCTAAAAATAATTGGACTATAGCGTCGTAAACTGAAGTCGATTTTTCAACTACAATTGGATGTGCTTTGTAGTCCGTCACTTTTTGATGGATAAATTCCTTAGCTTGAAGCTTAACTTCATAATTATCATTAAAAAAATAACCGACTCTTGGTCTTGCATCCAAATTTCCTGACATGGTTAAAATGGCGAGATCTGGCCGTAATGCTGCCCTTGTTAAAGATAATTTCTCGGCAATTTCTTTCCCCGTTATTGGTCCATTCTGTTTCACAATTTCAAGGATCTCATCTTGGCGTTTCGTTAGTTTAATCATTAACACCCCCTCACTTTTCCATTATGTGGTCCTATTTTATAGGATAATTTTAAATGTGTTATACTTATTTGTATATAGTATATTACATTTAACACAAATTCGAAACAATAACTTATACTTTTTTTAACAAAACAGAAAACTTTCTTTTCTAAATATTCGGATTACATTTTTTTTAAAAAATTCCCGCTATTGAATGCGGGACTATTTCTGACAATTAGGACAATAAAAAGTTTTCCTAGAAGAAATCATTTCTTCGATGATTGTCGCTCCACACCTTGTACATGCCTCACCTTTTCTGTCATAAACTTTGCGTATTTTATAAAAGCTTCCAGTTAACTTGTCGCCATTATAAAAAGGATTTTCAAGGTATCCTCCATGCTTTAGGGCTTCCTGCAGGACAAATTTCATGGATTGGTATAACTGACTTCGCCCCACATCGTTAATGTCATCTATATCTTTTGTTGGTAAAATCTTTGCATCGAAGCATATTTCAGCAGAATAGCAATTGCCAATACCAGCAATGAATTCTTGATCCAGCATCGTTGTTTTCAAGCGACCATGTTTTTTTTTGATTCTTAATAAAAAATCATTTACTGTGAAATCGTTTGACAGAGGTTCAGGGCCCAAATGGGAAAGCTCCTTTTCAACTTCTGATTGACTATAGAGATGAAGATATCCTAGTCTTAAACCGATAAAATACAAATGATTTTGCCCAAACGATAACCGGATTTGAACCGTTCGTTTTGGTTTTTCCGCTTCAGTTCCATAAAACATCCAGCCTCCGAGCATTAAGTGTAAAAGAAGGATTTGTCCATTTTGCAGTTGAAAAAGCAAATGCTTACCACGCCTGCTTATATTGAGGACCTTTTGCTGCTTAATGGTATTGATAAATAGTGTTGGATTAAGATTAATTGATTTTTCCCTATTTACTTGAACATCGGTAATAATCTGACCAGCTATTTTTTCGTTTAACAAGATTTTATAGTTTTCCATTTCCGGAAGTTCTGGCATCTCATGCTCCTCCATTTTAAAGATTGATTCCTCCGAATTATTTTCCCCAAAGACACAAAAAAACCGAACAAAATTGTTCGGTTTCTCTAAAACGAAATGATGGGCCTAAATGGACTCGAACCATCGACCTCACGCTTATCAGGCGTGCGCTCTAACCAGCTGAGCTATAGGCCCAAATGAATGGAGCGGGTGATGGGAATCGAACCCACAACATCAGCTTGGAAGGCTGAGGTTTTACCACTAAACTACACCCGCATATTTATTTTTCAACGACGAATGTAATTATAGCAGTAATTTATTTATTTGTCTATATCCAATTAGTAAAAGGTCTTTTGATTAACCGAACACTAATTTTATTTTGGTATCCGTTCAATCAAATTAACTCATTTTGGAAGTCCATGGAGTTGATTGGCGATTTTTAAATAGTAGTCATTAATTTCTCTAATTCCAATTACATGAGCTTCACTTATTCCAACAAAATCAAAGTGATCCCAAGTATATTGAACAGGATAATAGTTCCATACTCCCTTTTGAATCGTGCCGTCAAAAAGCTTATTTGCCTGTCCGAATGGAAATTTGGAAGATTTCACATTTACAATTCCATCATTTTGCCACCAAGACTTGTCAATCACAGGTGAAGGGTTTGTTCTTGTATAAGATCCAATGAACAGACTTGAATCCCATAACAGAGGGGTCATGGTTGGCAGCGGATAATAATGACCAGTCAAAAGTCCTTTATAAGAGGCATCTCCAGTATAGGAAAAATAGTAAACATCTTGCTGGGTTTTCACCCAGTTGTTAAGTTCAGCAGCTCCGACAGTGTTTAAATCATACGAACTTATATCTTTACTTGTCCAAACTGAGCTGTTCATGACACGATTCATATAAGTAAGGAAGGATTCTTCAGGGTTTCGTTTCAATCCCCATTGGTCCATCTTGAAATCATAAACGATATTGTCTCCGCCTGCCCCTGATAGGGCGGCAAAATTAGTAACCATACTTTTAACAAGCGTTTTTACTCTTTCTGCATCCGCATACGTGGAACCATTATTGGGAGTAGCGAGAGTTGTAACACTATGGACCCAATGCTTCCCCCCTTCAAAAAGTGGAGAAATTCCTTCCTCAGGGTGCTCCTTATAATATTCTTTTTCGGACTTACTTCCATTTCCCAATAGTTCTGTCAGCGTTCGGATAGTTTGTCCGCCCATACTATGCCCAACAAGATGAATTTTATTTTTACCATTCCATTCGCTATAGAGGCCAGGAAAAGTCTTTCCATACCTTGCGTGCCCAAATTCTTTTGCATGGGCAGCCCCATAGTCAACCGTCCCTCCTTTAATATAGTAATAGAGTTCCACTGCCCTATCCCAGTTACTAGAAATTGGTCCAACCGCAGCAGTATACGTTCTGTGTCCGCTGTTATTCAAATATTGTTCTAGGTCATTTATGCCTCCCCAATATTTGAAACCAAACAATTCATCTCTTCCCCATCCTGTTAGTCCATGTACCAATACAATTGGATAATCATTACCGGAAGATTCAGCTGTTGAAGACGATTCAGCACTTGCTGAGAAAGCTGGCATGAGCAAGCTGCAGAAGAAAAGTGATGATAAGACATACCTCATTTATGATACCCCCTTCGATAAATATTTATAATTTTCTGAATTACAGTTTTATTTTAAAAGAAAACAAATAAAAAAGGACCCTACAAATGTAGGAATCCTTTTATACTATAAATTTCCATTCATTTATTCATTGCGTTTTTCGGAAACAAACGACAATATTCATGGGTTAAAATACCTATTTTTACTGTTATCTACTAGTGAAGCATTTCGGAATAAGAGTTATGATTACCCTTGTTAGAAATTGAACGTTACGAAATACATTCATTGGAGTTGACATATATTGAATAACCTATTAATGAAAAAGGATTTATCGGCAGAACAACTTGCTATGGTAAATAGTGAAATGAACAAAAAACAAAAATCAAAGGGAATTGCTTATGCTCTTTGGTTCTTCTTAGGTACTTTCGCTGGACACCGTTTTTATTCAGGTGATATCGGACGAGCGATCCTAATGCTATTATTTGGATGGGCGACATTATTTATTTGGAATTTTGTTGATGTATTCTTCATTGGAAAAAGAATTGAACAAAAAAATGAAGAACTTGAAAACAATATTATTAGGACTGTTAAAGCTTTATCAAACAACAAAGGCACTGCTAGTGCATGATATTAAACAAAATGGAATGTTATTAGGGTAGTTCCTTAAAAGGAACTACCCTTTTTGAGCGTTACTCTTTAGAACTGATTCGTTTCTTTAATTAGTGTCAGAAACGGGTGGTCATAATTAAAAACTTATTACAAACCACCTGTTGAACAAGTGGTTTCATTAAGCCTTCTACCCAACTGCTAAATGATAGATGTCAATATTATGGTGATGTAGATTCTATCAACATTTTATTGATTTTCCTGTGTTATCAGGCTAATAATTTTAATATGGTATTAAGCAGAACAGAAAGTCCCGCTTCAATATCTTCCTCAGATGCGAATTCATCCGGATGATGACTGAGTCCTTCCTTACAGCGCACAAAAATCATGCCGGTATCTACAATTTTAGCAATAGCCATCGCATCGTGCCCTGCACCGCTTACTAGACGAAGCGGGTCCATGTGATGTTCTTCCAGAACAGATTCGATAATATTGATAAAATGGGATGAACAGTGGACTGCTGGGGATTCCATAACCAGATGGAATTCACATGTCAATTTCCTGCGGTTAGCAATTTGCTGACATTCTTCTTGAATACGTTTTAACGCTACCTCCCTAGTAGCATCATCGATTGAGCGCAGGTCCAGCGCCCCTTCCACCAAACCAGGAATAACATTGCTTGCTCCCGGATAAACGTTCAGCTTTCCAACGGTCGCTACCAGTGATTCGTATTGAAGAGCAATCCGTTCCACGGCTTGAATCATTTCTGCAGTCCCCGCAAGTGCATCTTGGCGCATCGCAACCGGTACTGTCCCCGCATGGCCAGCCGACCCTTTCACGCGAAACTCTAGCCGGGATTGACCCGCTATACCACTTACGGATGAGCAGGACTGATTCTTCTTTTCTAATACCGGACCTTGCTCGATGTGAAGTTCAAGATATCCTAGGATTGAATTTGGGTCCCTTGCCGCTAATCGATATAGAGAGGGATCCATTCCGATTTCCCGCATTGCCTTTGCTAATGTAACGCCATCCTTATCCACAGCTTCCAAATCTTCCTCCAGAAAGTTTCCAGCAATCGCCCGGCTTCCGAGAAGCGTTGTATGAAAGCGGGTCCCTTCCTCATCACAAAATGCAATAACTTCGATAGGGTGTTTCGGGTATATACCCTTCTCATGGAGAATTTGCACAGCTTCAATTCCTAAAATCACTCCAAGAATGCCGTCATATTTGCCGGCTTCGACTACCGTATCTAGATGGGAACCAATCAGAAGAACAGGAGCTTCTTCTTGAGTTCCTTCATATCTTCCTACAACGTTATTCAGAGCATCCCTTCTTACAATCATCCCTGCTTCTTCCATCCAATGGCTAACTAATCGGTTAGCCTCCTCACTTTCTTTAGTAAAGGAAAGACGTGTTACACCTCGCTCGGTTAAACTAATCTTTGACAAATCATCAAGACGTCCAATAATGCGATCTATGTTCCTTATTTGAGATAGGCCAAACATATTCCATTTCTCCTTTATATGAAACTTGACCTAAGTAGTCTAGCACCCACTTTTTTGCTTGAAAGTATGTTTAATAGATTCTATAGCGCCCCTAGAAATTAATCCAGCCCTGCATGTATTGAGGTACAAGCTGGGAATGTTTTTATAAGTATGTTACTTATTTTTTTAATAGATCGTAAAGAGTTAAAGCTACAATTTTTGTGGCCTTCACCAAGTCATCAATACGGACATGCTCATCGGCTCTGTGACCGTTTGCTTCCAATAAGGTTTTAGGCCCCGCTCCAAACATAACAACCGGTATACCCGCTTCATAAAAATGCCTGGCATCGGCATAAAGCGGAACCCCATGGATTTCAAGTTCTCCATCCATGATTTCTTTCCAATTAGCCCCTAAAGTATGGATCAATGGTTCATCCTCCGGAACCGGTCCAAAGCTATTTGCTAAAAGAATTCGCTCTACTTCTACTTCAATGCCTTCGTAATCACGAATAGCCTGCTCAACCACCCGCTGGATTTCCTTTTCCGCTTGATCACTGTTCTCTTCCGGAATAAGACGCCGATCCAAACGAATAGTACACCGGTCAGGAACCACATTAGTATTAATTCCCCCAGAGATTAAACCTACTACTAACGTTGGGGATTCAATTCCCGAGACGGATGATTTGACTTTGCTAAGTGTCTCGCGATATACATACAAGGAGTGGAGTATTGCGCTCATTGCCTGAATTGCATCAGACCCCGTATGTGGCGCCGCAGCATGAGCTGATCTCCCCTTTACCCGAATTTCCAAGTGCAGACATCCATTATGGGCGTTGACAATGGAGTGCGTGAACCCTGCTGCAATAGCCATATCTGGTTTAATAAACCCCCTATCCAGTAACCACTTTGGACCAATTTCTCCTCCTGTTTCTTCATCGAACGTAAAAGCCAAAGATACCTTTCCATTCAATTCTTCTGCCACGGTACGAAGTGCCAATAGGGCATAAGTATAGGTAGCGATATCTGACTTAGACACAGCTGCTCCTCTACCATAAAGTTTCCCATCTACAATTTCTCCTCCATATGGGTTATATGTCCATCCCATTCCGGGAGCAACTACATCCCCATGGGCATTCAAGGCAATTTCAGGGCCTTTTCCCTTTCCAAAGGAGGTGGTTGAAATTACATTAGCTACACGGATCATCCCGCTAGTTTTGACTTCTTCCGAATCTACGTTTAAGAATTGGACATCATCGAATTGGAAATCCTTTAACCTCTTATGAAGATGATCAGCTATAGCATAACAATCTCCAGGTGGGTTATCGGACGGGATTGCAACAAGCTCTTGTAGAAATTGAATAATTTGCTTCTGATTGTTTTCTACCCATTGTAGTATTTCTATTTTGGCTCCATTCAAAGTTATTTCTCCTTTACATAAATTATTAAGTCACAAACCACATTCAAGCGGTGGTTTGATTTAGCCCAACATCAAAACAGGTAAGGTACCTGGTAACAGTGCGTATTCGTTCATCAATATCTCCCAATAGGGACAGAGGCGATTCGGATAGCGGCATTCCTTTCGAAAGCCACGTCGCTACTTCAGTAATTTCGTTATCTGGATGTGTGTCAAACCAACCCTCTTTCAAGAACGGCGTATCAAGTTCGGCGCGATGGATTTCCCCCCAATACCAGGCATCTGGGTCACTTGTGCTGATTCGGGTAATCAGGGCTGGCCAGTCGATGCACCCCTTACCAACTGGACAAAGCAACCGGGAGTAGCCTCGACCGCTCCATAAGAGATGTGCATCGTCAACGTGGACTTGCCAAATGCGACCTGCTAGACGTTCCGCTGCTGCTGTCGGATCCTCCATCCGTACGATTAGATTAACAGGATCGAACGCAACGCCGAATAGATTGGAATCGAGTCCTTCGAGCAGTCGACGAACCTCCCAGGAAGTGATTTCCTCGTGAGTCTTAATCAGCACCCGGGAGCCTAGCGAACGGAGGTCGGGTTCAAGTCGTTTCAAGAAAGAGGAGACCACTGCCAACTGATCAGACCATGCCACCGATTGATTAAAGCGATCTTCTTCCATACCAACAACCAGCATCACATTCGGTTGTCCGAGCTGGAGAGCTGCCTCTGTCAACTTAAGCAAACCTTTGGCAAGGTCCCCGTTTCCGACTTTCAAAGCATCAGAGGATCGTTCAGGCCGATAGGGATTCAGCATCCCGAGCTGGAGACCAAGCGTGATGCCTGATTCCTGTGCAACTTGCCGGATGTCCTCCAATTCCCACCGGTCCAATGTCGGACTGGCTTTGAGGGCATTCCCAATGAAGGAACCTTTTAGCTTATGATCGAGTGTCTTTTGAATGGAGTCCCTAACATCAAATGATGAACCGCAGAGATCCTTCGCAAATATTCCAACTCTTTCAGGTAAATTTTCAAGCATGGGCCCTATCCCCCCTTGTGATACCAAGCTCCAGACAGATATTTTCAATGTGCTGTTTTGAATACTCGATACATTGGATGGCTTCAGGATACTCAAAGGTATCTGAGTTATGCTGCTGCCAGCTCTTGACCATTCCATTACGGATTCGTTCAGTGAACTCACGAACGAGTTCAAAATAGGCGGCAAATTCTTCTCTTGAAAGGTCAGGATGTCCTGCGATCCATTCTGGGTTATAAAGTTCTAGAAAGTGCGGCTCACCTTTTACCGCGCCCAATCGTGGAGGATCACATTCAATTGTTAAGTTAAGGTCAGGGCGATATTTGTTCAGTTCAGTAAGCACCGCAGTAAAATCGACAAGACCTGATCCGATCATACGTGACTGGTAATATGCACCATCTTCTATAAGTTCAACATAAGCGTCCTTTAGGTGTGTTTGACGTACGTACGGAGCAATGCGCTTAGCGGCATACACCGGATGCTCACCCCGAATATGGATGTTACCTGTGTCAAAGACTATCCCTACAACATCCTCACCGACAGCTTCAATAAGTCGGAGAATTTCAAATGTTGTAATCTCCTCGTGCGTCTCAAGATTCAAGTGGATCCCGAGATCCAAAGCAATGGGCTTAAGCTTCATCATAAAGCTCCGTGTGGCCTCTAGTTGCTCTTCCCAGGACACATCTGTTCTGAAGCGGTCTGTAGTGAATCGACCTCTATATTGTTGTTTTATCCCGGCAGTGGAAATCCAAAGCTCTCTAATATCGAATTCTGCGCAAGCCTCCATCATTCTACGAAATCCGAGTAAAGTATCCCCATCACCGATATCTCGTATCTCAGGTGTTTCGGGAAGTGCAAAGGGATTTACCTTACCAAGACCTGCTTCAAGATAGAGCCCGAGCTCGTCGGCACGCTGACGGACTTCACGGATCACCGATTTGTCGAGTTTCGGGCTTACATCTAGGATGGTTCGAAAAAACACCCCTTCCATCCCAAGACTTTTGGCATGATCGAGAGTGCCTAAAGGTCCTCTCACCTTTGATTCTGGTATTTTTCTACCATCAATTCCAATACGCATCGCTAAAACATCCTTTCCCGATTTCCCTTTTTATAAAATATTTAGTGGATTCTGAATATTTTGTGTGGAAATTTGACAAACCTGCTGTCCTATTATCTCCGACTACTGCGGAGTCACCTGCTCAACTATGTCTCAGTTCTGGCTGTATAACGATTGGATGATTTTCATACACTTGATTCTTACTTACTTATGGTGGTATTTAGTAACTCATCGGCTCTGCAGCATGAGCAAAAGTGGCTATTTCCAAATTCCTTGAGCTCTAAATCTTGACCTATACATTGTGCCTGACTGTACAAACATCGTTTTGCAAACCTGCAGCCAGGTTCAGGATCAATTGGACTTGTCAGTTCTCCAATAAGTTTAACTCGCTGCATCTTTTGACGTATGTTCGGGGCGGGTATTGCAGAAAGCAATGCTTGTGTATAGGGATGAACAGTCTTTTTAAACAATTCATCTGATTCTGCAATTTCAACAAGCTGCCCAAGATACATAACCGCTATCTTGTCTGAAAAATATTTAACGACGGATAAATCATGGGTGATAAATAGATAAGTCAGCCCATATTCAGCCTGAAGGTCCTTAAGCAAATTCAGAACCTGGGCCTGTATCGAAACATCCAAAGAAGATACTGGTTCATCGCAAACAATAAACTGTGGATTCAAGGAAAGAGCCCTTGCAATTCCAACACGCTGCCGCCGTCCCCCATCAAGTTCGTGGGGATAAGAATTGATAAATCTTTTACTTAATCCAACAACATCCATTAAACGTCTGACTTCGGAATCAAGTTCTGCCCGCTTTACTTTTTTATAGATTAAGAGCGGTTCTCCAATAATTTCACCAATGGACATCCTCGGATTTAGTGAGGCAAATGGGTCCTGAAATATAATTTGCAGATCTTTTCGCAAGTCATGAATCTGCTTCTTATTCATTTTACAGATGTCTTGCCCATTGAAGAGTATTTCCCCGCTTGTCGCTTGATGAAGCCCTAATATTAAGCGTCCTATTGTTGACTTCCCGCAGCCTGATTCGCCTACAAGACCCAATGTTTGACCGCGCTTAATACTGAAAGAAACATCATCGACGGCATGAAGTGTTCCGTTTTTCGATTTAAAATGTTTTTTAAGGTTCTTAACCTCCAGAATATTATCTGACATAATTGACTTCCTCCATAAACTCCGTAGAATCAAGCTTGCCCTCGTGGATAAGACAATTCACTATATGAGTTCCTGCAACATTCGTCATGGCCGGTTTCATTTTCGTACAGACTTCATTCATGTACGGGCAACGCGGATGGAATTTACAACCCGATGGCAAGTCTGTAGGATCCGGCATCTGCCCTTTTATCGGCTTTAATCTATCAACCTTTTCATCCAGCGCAGGAATTGATCTAAAAAGGCCTACCGTATAGGGATGTTTTGGATGTTCAAACACTTCCTCAACCGTTCCGATTTCCACAATCTCACCAGCATACATAATGGCGACTCTATCACATACCTGAGCAACAACACCGAGGTCATGCGTAATGAGAAGAAGCGAAGTGTTCAACTTCACTTTCAAATCATTCATCAATTCAAGCACCTGTGCTTGAATCGTCACATCAAGCGCTGTCGTTGGTTCATCCGCCAAGATAAGTTTTGGCGAACATGCGATACTCATGGCGATGACAACCCGCTGCTTCATTCCTCCTGAAAATTGATGTGGAAACTCATCATACCGATCCTTAGGAATACCGACCATTTCCAACATATCAGCAGCCTTTTGCTGTGCTTCCGTTTTACTGCATTTCTCATGGAGATAAATTACTTCCGCAATTTGGTCGCCAACGGAATAAACAGGATTAAGGCTGGTCATAGGATCTTGAAAAATCATGGATATTTTGTTTCCTCGGATATGACGCAGAAAATCCTTTTTCGCTTTTAGAAGGTCTTCACCCTCAAAAAGAATTTCACCGCTCGTTATTCTGCCGGGTGGGTCTGCAACAAGCTGCAAAATGCTGAGTGCTGTTGTTGATTTACCTGCGCCTGTCTCCCCCACCAGACCAAGGCTTTCTCCAGAATGTAAACTCAAATTAAGAGAGTTAACGGCATAAACAATCTCATCATCAGTTCTATACTCAACAGTGAGATCATTAATTTCAAGTAGTTTGCTACGATTCATAGTTACCTCCTAATTTTTCAATTTAGGGTCCAATGCATCACGCAATCCATCCCCAAGTAGATTGAGAGAAAGAATGGTTAACATAATCGCTATGCCAGGGAAAGCGCAAATCCACCATGCATATCGTATATACTGTCGACCGCCGCTAAGCATAGCGCCCCATTCGGGAGCAGGAGGCTGAATGCCCAGACCGATGAAGCTTAAGGCGGCAATTTCTAATATCGAACCAGCAATACACAAAGTTGCTTGAACGATTACTGGGGCCATAGAATTGGGAATGATGTGTTTAAAAATAATTCGTACACCATTTGCACCAATCGCTCTAGCCGCTTCAATAAACTCTTCGTTACGAATGGACAAAACAGATGCCCTTACGATTCTAGCAAATGGAGGTATATTTGCTATACTTATAGCAATTAACAAATTCCTCAAACTTGGGCCAAGCGCAGCTACAATGGCAATAGATAATAAGATACCGGGGATGGCTAGAAAAATATCCATAATCCGCATAATAATATTGTCAACCCTTTTACTCCCATAACCGGAAATGGCCCCAATTAAACCACCTACAACTGTTGCAATTAGGATGGTTGTAAACGCGATTGGGATTGAAACTCTCGCTCCATGAACGATTCTTGCGAGAATATCTCTTCCTAATTCATCAGTCCCAAGCCAATGTTTTGCTGATGGTGGTTGCAGCCTCTCTGCGGCATTTTGTTGAATTACTACTGTGTTATAATCAAATAAAACATTTGCAAAAGCAGCCGAAAGAATGATAAAAGTTAATATAACTAAGCCGGCAACTGCCAGTTTATTCTTCCTCAAGCGTTTCCAGATAGAAACCAATTGGGACTTTTTTTTCTTTTCCGGTAATATTTCAGATTTTTGGTTCCTACTCGGTATTATGGTTGTATTCATTCCCTACACCCTCTTCGCCTTGTACTGTGCTCTTATACGCGGATCAAAAAATGCGTACATGATATCAGTGCCTAGATTAATAACCGTAAACATTGCTGCTTTAATAAGGACAAGTGATAATACAATAGGCGTATCTTTTAATTGAATGGCCTCAACTAGAAGCCTGCCAATTCCAGGCCATGAAAAAACAGTCTCTATAACCACAGCACCGCTAATAAGAAAACCAAACTGCAACCCCGATATGGTAATGATTGGTATCATCGCATTACGAAGCGCATGTTTAATAATTACTTTATACTCCTTGAGTCCCTTTGCACGTGCTGTTCTGACATAGTCCTGCCTGATTGTTTCCAAAAGGGAAGAACGTGTCATTCGTGTAATTATGGCAAGCGAGTTTGTCCCTAAAGCAATTGCCGGTAGAACCAAGGACTTTACCCCACTGAATTCTGAAGATGGAAACCACCCTAAACCTGCGGCAAATATTATGATTAACATTAACCCAAACCAAAAGTTTGGCATTGAAACTCCTATCAAAGCTGTAAATGTTGATGTTGAATCAAATATTGAATTTTGCTTAGCTGCTGAAATAGTTCCCAATATAATACCTACCACAATAGCAAAGATTAATGCAGCGATGGCAAGAACGAGAGTATTAGGAAATCTTGCCAGAATTTCATCAAGTACTGGTTGTTTTGTTGAATAAGAAATACCAAAATCACCTTGAACCGCATTTCCGATATAATTTAAATAACGGACAATAAATGGTTTATCGAGACCGAGCTCCTTCGTCATCTCAGCATGCGCCTCAGGTGTATAGTTATCACCTAAATACATCTCAACAGGATCACCAGGAGTAAGATCCATAATGGAAAATACAATGAAACTTACCCCCAATAATACTGGAATCAGCATGGCAAGCCTGCGTAGAATAAATTTATGCATCTGGCACCCCCTAAAAATCTAATTGACGTACGTGGAAAAATCAGCTTTTATGAGATTGTTAGTTTTTTAGGTTCCATGCCGATAGGATATCGGCATGGAACTTAGAACAAATCTTATTTACCAAAATGCGTCCCATAAATGTAATGCGTTTTTCCAGGATATAAGCCGAAGCCGTTAACCTTTGACTGCATTCCTGCATTTAAATGCTCAATGGCGATTGGGATAACCGGAACTTGGTCAGCCACAATTTTCTGTACCTCTGCATAAAGCTTATTAGCTTCGTCGGGATTTGTTGTTTCACTTGCTTTATCTAACATTTCATCGACTTCTTTCGTTGCCCAGAACGAACGATTGCCTGAAAGTCCAAAGGCTTCAGAATGATAAATAGCTCTAAGCATACTATCAGGATCGATAGATGTTTTTGTCATAAAGAACAGGTCATGTTCACCCTTTCCTGTAGAAGAATAGAATGTTCCTGACTGCATCTGCTTGATTTCAACATCAATCCCAATCTTACTAAGCTGCCCCTGAACTACTTCCGCAGCACTTTTTAGAACCTGGGTATCAGGAACCCAAAGAGTTGTCTTAAAGCCATTTGGGTGCCCAGCTTCAGCGAGCAAGCTTTTCGCTTTGTCTAAATTGTAATCATACTTAACGGTATCTGGCACAGAACCAGAAAGGTTTGGTGGAAGCATGGTATTATGAGCCGGAGTTGCGATGCCATTAAAAACGATATCGATAATGTCCCTAGTGTTAAGTGCATAGGCGATTGCTTTTCTGACGCGAACATCATCAAGATTAGGCTTTTTGGTATTGAATCCAAGATAATTTACCGTTGTACTGGTAACTTCCTCCACTTTAAGATTTTTGTTGTTCTTGACTTTATCCAAATCAGTAATTGCCAAATCATAAGCTAAGTCAATTTCGCCAGTTTCAAGACCGATAGATCTGTTGATTGCTTCAGGAATATGCTTGAAAATCAATTTCTTAATTTTGGGTTCGCCCTTGTAATAATCAGGAAATGCCTCTAAAACAACATCGCCACCTAGATCCCAAGAGACAAACTTATAAGGACCGGCACCAATGGGATGTTTATTAAAATCTTTATCACTCGTAGCTGCCTTTTTGCTTACTATTGCAGCTGCATCAAGCGAAAGCCTGTACAATAGAGCATTAAAAGGTTGTTTTGTTACAATCTTAATTGTGTAATCATCGACTATAATGATGTCCTTGATAATGAGGTAATTGTAATTTACGCCTGCACTTGCAATAGCTCTTTCCAGACTAAATTTAACATCTTCAGCTTTCATTTCTTCCCCATTGTGGAACTTGACACCCTTGCGAAGATGGAAGACGGTAGTTGTTTCATTTTCTACGTCCCAAGATTCCGCAAGTGCAGGAACAATTTTCATATCATCATCAAGAGCTACAAGCCTGTCAAAAATCTGTGTTGTTACACGGTATGAAGCAAGGGTGGCTTGAATCTGAGGATCCATATAAGTTGGCGCTTCTGGAACTCCAATAGTTAGAGTATCCTTCGTATTATTTTTGCCTGTTGTACCATTTCCTGCTTGACTTGAGCAACCTGCCATAACACTGACAATCAGAATAAACACAATAAACAAAACTGAAAATCTTTTTACCATCTTTTCACACCCCTTATTTTTTTTGATTGTCTCGATAATTGGTAGTTTACCGATTTGTCTAGTATCAGTCTTACATCTAGGATGGTACGGCCCCCCCTTCAATTGGCATGGCAAAGAGTGCCTAACGGTTCTCTCGCCATTTGCTCAGACATCTTTCTAACATTAATTCCAATACGCATCGATATACCTACCTCGCTTTCCCCAAATCTTTTCTCTATAGAATTTAATAGACTCTAAGTAATTGATAGTTTTCCATCAATTGCAAAATTTATCTTTCTCCCTTTACCATGATTCATTGATATTTTCTACGATGGCACAATATAATTTGAAGATTTTTGGGAAAGAATTAATTGTCCAATAGGTTTTCCTACGATCCCTTCATCTAAGTCATAGACTAACTGCCCCCTAACGAATGTCTTGGTCACCCGGCAATCAATCTTTCTGTTGGTATACGGACTATGCTTGTGTCGATAGTAGTAGTTTTCTGTTTTTACTACATAGGATTGATTAGGATCAACCAAGATAATATCCGCGTCTTTGGAGATGGCGATTTCACCTTTCGCTCTAAGGTTGAACCTTTCGGCAGGATTGGTTGCGATCATCCGGACAAATTGGGTTACCGGCACTTTACGCTTTTTAACAGCTTCATCAAACATCAAATCTACATTGTTCTGGCATCCCGAAATTCCTCCCCACACTTCAAACATATTGTTAGTTGCACTAAACTTCATTTCGGGTGGACAAGGTGAATGATCTGAGGTTAACATATCAATTTTGGCTTGTTTAAATGCTTCCCACAATTTATCCTGTTCCACCTTACTCCGTAAAGGGGGTGAGCATTTGGCAAGGGGCCCAATAGCTTGAAACTGACGGGCCGTAATTGTAAAATAGTGCGGACATGATTCCAGGGTCACATCCTGTCCTTGATTTCGTGCTGTGATAATTTCTCCTACTGCATCTGCACTGCTAATATGCACAAAATGCAATTTACAACCCGTTTCTTTCCCTAATAATAACGCCCGCTTTACTGCATCTACTTCGGTAAAAATAGGGCGGGATGCAACAAAATCGGAGGCTGATGTTTTTCCTTGCTTGATCATTTCTAGGGCTAAACGGTCCGTAATCTCTGCATTCTCTGCGTGGATGGCTAAGACATGCTCAAGCTCGGCTAACTTTTTCATCCCTTCATAAAGCGTAAAATCATCAATATTTTTAAAATCACCTGGCAGGTCGCTTCCACATGTGGCCATGAAACACTTGTAAGCTACAACACCTGCATCAGAAAGCTCTTGCAAATTTTGTAGATTTCCCGGAACCAATCCCCCATACAAAGCATAATCTATGTAGTTCTTCCCTTTAGCTGCTGCAAGTTTTAATTCCAATGCTTCCTTTGTCGTTGTTGCCGGTAATGCATTCAAGGGCATATCGATGTAGGATGTGGTGCCTCCAGCAGCCAACGCTTTTGAACCGCTTTCAAATCCCTCCCACTCCGTGCGCCCCGGTTCACAAATATGTACATGTGCATCGACCATCCCTGGCATTACCAATTGACCTGTTGCATCAACAATCTGATCAGCAGTACCTATTAAGCACTCGGCCATGGCAACTATTTTTCCATTTTTAATGGCTATATCTGCCTTTTTCACGTTTTCCCTAAAAACGATCGTACCGTTTCGAATCATTAAGTCATACCCCATTGCTGATCTCCTCTCTTCTTTAATCCAAGAAACCTAGTGAGAAATAAAAATAGGAACAAGTAATTTTGAATATTCAGAAATTTGAACACAAAGAAAAAACTAGTTTAGCAAAATGAGATTTGCAGCCCCATTCCTTTCAAAAAGCGTCTTTTTTCATTTTTGTATTTTTTAGGGTTCATGTGGAGTTTCCAGCTTATGTAATCAGGAAAAATGAACGTAATTTATTGGGTTATAGGTGTGATCAATTTATAGCATATTTTGAAATAAGTCCGACAAAGATGCGGGTATCTGTAGGTTTTCATCAAAATGGAGGGTATCTTCAATTTCTTTCAGATGTTCTATTACCAGTTTTTCTGCAAGGTCTTCATCCCGCTGCTGAATGGCGTTGTAGATATGATGATGATGGAGACAGGTGCTTTTTTTTCCATGGCTCTCTCCATATATGGAGATAATAACAGAAGTTTGGGATATTAAGTCTTCAAGATACAGATAAAAATAAGAGTTTCTGGCAAGTTCTGCTATCTTCAAATGAAATTTTCCAGACATTTGAATCGCTTCAATGTAGTCAGCATCTTGATAAGTATTAAGTTCGACTTCAACGAGTTTCCCAAATTCATGCAATTGCTCTTCTGTTGCCAGACGACAGGCATATCGAACTGCATTGACTTCAAGAATTCGTCTCATCTCAAAAACTTCTATTGCTTCATTTACCGAGAACCAGGTCACAAACGCCCCTTTATTCTCAATAATTTTTACCAACCGTTCATATGACAACTTTCGAAGGACATTACGGACTGGAGTACGGCTCACACCAAAAGCTTCAGCGATTTCTTTCTCGACTAGCTGCATATTGGGCCGCAGTTTTTGATGAACGATTGCTTGTTTAATGTTCTTGTAAATTTCCAGTTCTTTCGAATTCATTTGTTTTTCCCTTCCCTTTTTCTAGCCTTGATGCTGGAATAAAATGTATACAATATGTGTAAAAAAGAAAAACCTTCATGTATTTTTCTATCAATACATGATTGTATGCAATCTCTTATACAACAAAGTTTACAATATTTTCTCTAAGATATCAACCTATTTTCTGAAAAATCTGATTATTATTATGATATATCTTTATGGCTGGTACAATTAACCTCTGTTACAAAGAAAGGTCTTGCTAATATAATAAATCTAACTTTTTGGTCACTTTTTAAACTCTTAGATAAGGATTTAAACACAAAAAAGCACCTTGTTTAATCTGTAGCGGATCACTACTGCTATAAAATGAAGTGGATCACACTTTTTGTTAAAATAGGGTCAACCTCCTCTATCTTTCCAGATATCCTCAAACCGAATATAGAAATGGCAAATTTGATTGGAATATCCCTTTAAGGTTGGTTTACTTCCTCCCTTCGCTTACTTCCAAAATAGAAAATTATCCATTGCATGCTGCCAAGTGATCCGTTCCATTACTGGAAAACAATACCGATGGTCAGGGTCGAAACAAGGTAATAAATAATGAGTTTATAGGGTTTCATTGAAGAATTGTGTAAAATTTGTGAAAAATATATTTGTAAATTTTAAAGCAGGTATTTAGTAATTTACCTGCTTTCTCACATTTACCCAATATCCCATCCCTTGGTTGAATATCAACTTTTCCTAATAACCTGTATTTAGTTTAATTAGCAGAGTAATTCAATTTTAGTTCATCTATTTCTTTTAGATATGCACTTTGAGCAAACTCGTATTCAGAGATTTTTCTTTCGTATTTTGAATCAAAAAAGCTTGCAATAGCCACATAAAGCATTTCCTCCTTCCAAATTCAATCATTCATTTCTTTGGTAAAAGCTCGTTAAAGATGATTTATTAAACAATCTATGTA
>NZ_JBALPP010000020.1:71450-71738 GCF_036965425.1 Neobacillus drentensis
TGGCCTATAAGATTAGATTAAATGCCGATAGAGCAATAATACTAGCTTGATTTTTATTAAAGATTCCGCTTATTTGTGCATTTCAAATGTTCAAAATCCCTATTTGGAATAATAAAGACCGAAGTTTAAATAAATCTATGTATGAATCGGTCGAAAAGAGTGAACAAAAAAGGCGCTTGGGCAATCATAATGGTTTGAATTTTATTAAGATTTCTGCCTTTAATGGGCGGATTACGTGTTCAATGTTATTTTTTTAAAAAAATATTTTGTTGTCAATTTCTTAGTCAT
>NZ_JBALPP010000021.1:0-32310 GCF_036965425.1 Neobacillus drentensis
CTGTATTATCACAAGAAAAGGAGGATTACAACAAAGCGTTTATTAAAGGTAAGATAAATGTATTAGATGATATTAGAAAAAGACTAAAAAAATTGGATATATCAAAATAACGAAAGTAAGGTAACGAAAACCTTCTCAATTAGAATTAAAGGGTTCTTTTTGAGGGTGCTTATCTGAAATTTACATAGCAAATAAAAAAGAGCTCTTCCACCATAAAATTGGCAGAGCTCTTTTAATTAATTCGTAGTATTTATTTCATGTTTTTGACTCTTAGAGTAAACGCTTATAAAGATAAATGAAGCGACTAAGAAAAGGAAAAGAATGACTCCTACGAATTCGAAATCTAGTTCTGCCCAAGGGTTGAAGAAAGTAAATGCCAGATAGAAGGAAACCCCGTAGGCCAAGACGACAATCACCCAGCCCATTAGTCTTGATGCAGCTTGACCGATTTTGCTGGACTGGTTCACCATTTTATAGACAATCAACGAATCAATTGTATCTGTAATCATCATGCCAAACATAAAAACTAGCCCTAAAAATAAAGGAGTATATTTACCTGCATTTCCTGCCGCCAAAGACCATACAGCAGTTTGACTTACCGTTTCGGCAGCCAAGGCAAACAAAGACCCTACTAAAATAATTAGAAACGGATTTGTTGTACCCTTCGCAATTTTTGGAATAAACTTCCCCTTTAGTCCGCTAAGTTGAAACTCTTCGTGATTGTTTCTAGTGCGTAACAGATTATACGTATTTAACGTTCCAATAAGGAATAAAGAAATAATCGACACCCATGATGCAATATTATCAAAATAAGCTGGGAATGAAAAATTCTCTATTACCATTCCTAAAATACCAGCTGTTAATGCTACCATTCCTCCGTGTCCCAATGAAAATAATGTCCCCACCCAACGTGCAAACGAACTGCCCATTCGCCAATTATAACGGGTTTGTCCATCAATAAAGGCAAGATGATCCGCATCCAATCCATGTCGAAGCCCCAATACAAAAACAAGTAAAAACAGTGATACAGTTTCCATATAAAAATTCCTCCCTTTTATAAACAGTTGGATCAAAAAACATCAATCTCTTGGGATAATGATTACAGACACCCTAGATTCGATCGATTTTTTCCTGATTCCCCCATTCCTCAAAAAATATTAGATTCCGAAGAGTTCTTCTTTTCTCCCAATTTGCTTGCTCTAGAATGGGGGCGGATGGATATTCATTGGTGTATCCAATCGAAATTAAGGCGACTGGATCAATATGAGGCGGAATCTGCAGGATATCCCTGACATCATTTTTCTTATAAAAACTTACCCAGCCCATCGCTAATCCCTCTGCATATGTCGTAAGCCACATGTTTTGGATTGCACAGGCTACCGATAGAATATCCGTTTCCGGGATCGAGTTTCTTCCTAATACATGGGAGCCCCCACGTGTGAAATCACTGGTGACACAAATGGTTAACGGTGCCTGTTTGATGCCCTCAACTTTCAGTTCTAAAAATTTTGTTTTTCGTTCATCCTCATAGTGGATGGCCAATGCTCTTCGTTCCTTTTCTGCCGCCCAGGCCAACCGTTCTTTTATTTCGTCTGAAGAAACGATTATAAAATTCCATGGCTGCATAAACCCTACGGATGGCGCATGATGGGCCGCTTGAAGAACACGTTGAATCACCTCAGGACTTACCGGATCCGGGAGAAAAGTGCGGACATCTCTCCTTTTATAAATACAATCGTAAATCACTTCTCGTTCCTCATGACTATACATGTTAACCCCCTTTTGAAAACAAACTTTGTGAATTTTCAAATCATTATCTTTTCCTTGCTTTCATAATGAAATAAATTTATAGGAACTCCCTTGTAAGCGAGTGACATTTCCCTAATTAAGTGTGAAACCGCCAATTCACTGTTTGGAAGATTTCCATCTAGTAAAATACCCGCGACTGTTCCACTGTGGGCGACAACGATTCCGCCCTGATAGCGATGGGCCAGCTGATCTAATAGAGGAAAAACAGGCTTTGCTAATATTTTTTGATTAACACGTGCACTGAGGCTTGCTGCCTCCGCAATATAAGTTATATTTTTTTCCTTAAACCCTTTTGTAACCAGATCAAAAGCTCTAATAAATTGCTGTTGATCGTACTGGCTGTAGTCTTTCGGTACTTCATTAAATTCTATTGTGTTGATCATTCCCCCAAGATCGATACCAACGAGATTGAATGGGGGTAAGGCACCAAAGCTTGCAATCAGCTGACCGTGAATATAGTCATATACCACGACTTCTTCATACATTACCCCATCGGTAGGTTCCACCTTTGCAGCAATCTTCGAGATCATTTCATTGGTGAGCGGAATACTATAGCTGTCAGCAATTGCTCTTAATGCAGCAACTATATCAGCCGAACTGCTTGCCATCCCCTTGCCAGCAGGAATATTTGAATATATTTTGAGATACCCGCCTCCTCTTATCCCAAAAAGTTGGAGTAACAATTCTCCCGCTTTCTTTGCTTTCACTTTGGAATTTACGACCCTTATCCGGGAAATGGCTGTGTCTGGAACAAATCTAGCCTCACTTCGTAAACTCGGGATGGGCAAAGTGATTAAAAACGGACGCTCTTCCATAATACCTTGGACCAATTCTCCAAATGTTCCATTGCAGCTTCCTTTTCCCACTTTCATTGTTCAGGCTCCTATTCCCCTACTTCATGCCTAATTCCACTACTATCGAAAGGACCAGAAATAACATGACACAGATAATGGAGGTTGTTTTCATAACCGTTACTGTACGCAAAATATCATCGCCTTTGATCTTCCGTAGTGGTTCACCCATCTTTGCCCGTTCAGAGGCTTTACCGAAATAATAATTCGTTCCTCCAAGTTGTACCTGAAGCGCCCCTGCGATTGTCGCCTCTGGGTAACCGCTATTTGGACTCGGATGAAGTCTGGCATCCCGTTTCATCATTCTCCAAGCGCCTTGTACATCGAGACGTTTAATCGAACAAGCAACCAGCATCATTCCAACCGTTAACCGGGCAGGCAAATAGTTTAATAGATCATCTAGACGGGCCGAGGCCCAGCCTAAGTTTTGATATTTCTCATTCTTATATCCAACCATCGAATCTAACGTATTAACCGCTCGGTACAGCATTGCAAGCGGGGCACCCCCGATCAGGGCAAAGCATAACGGTGATATAATTGCATCGACAATATTTTCCGCTACGGTTTCCACAGCCCCCCGCGAAATTTCACTTTCTTCAAGGGTCTCCGTATCTCTTCCGACAATCATTCCAAGACTTTTTCTTGCGGCCCTTAAATCCTGATTTTTCAAGTGTCGGAATACTTCCAACCCTGCATCAGCCAAGCCTTTTGTCGCGATGGTCGTTGAAATTAACCAGATTTCCGCAATGACAGCAAGAACGTGATTCAGCTGATTGAGGCCGTAAAGCAGCAACGCAACGAATAAATAGCTGCCGCCAGCAATCAGAATAGGAAATAAGAGTCCCGCCAGTTTCAAATACCTTTCCTTTAAGTTGAAAGAACGAATTGCTTTTTCCAAAAGACTAATAGACTTCCCGATGATGACCACCGGATGTGGCAGCTTACGGGGGTCACCGATGATCCGATCAATAAGATAAGCAATGACAATATAAATAGCATGAACTAACATCGAATTCTCAGCCCTCCTGATTCCTTACTGCTTCACATGTGGCCTCATAAACAAGGGAGCCGATCGTATTTCCAATGGTGGTGGCGGTACCAGCAAAAAGATGGGTTGGAAAATAGTCTGCTTGACTGGCAGCCAAGACAACCGAATCGGTGGTCGTTCCAGTCGCAAACTCGCCAGAATCCACTTTTATTTGTAAATCCTGCATCGCTGCGGCCTTTGCCTCCGTTGCGGTGATAATCCCGTTAATCATCGCAGCTTCTGTAAGTCGGCCATCGATAAACAAAAAGGTGTTAATCGTTCCGCATTGGTACGCTGAATAGGTCTTCCGCTTTCTTCCTGCCCTTTCTCGATTTCCTACACCTGCAGTGACACAGCAGACCATCCGAAACTCATCTCCATTTTCCTCTTGGATGGAGGCACAATGAATTTTTGCCGCTGTTTGTAAGCCTGCGGTCCGGTCCAGCGGGTATTCCCATTCGATGATTTTTTGTTTCATTAGAAGAATGGGGTCATTGGAGGCATAGTCCAATGGGACCTGCCAATTGACAAAGTGGCTGACCTGTTGGAAGCCCCCGCCATGAACGGCACTACTGAAAGCAGCCAATCTCCGCGGGAATTGAAATAAGAGATGGTCCCCTTTTTTCACCATCGTTATTTCCGGCCATAATCTCGATGTATACTGATTCTGCTTGCGAAATGGCTGCACCTTTTTCTCCTCGCTCTTATCACTAATTTGATGTCGTAAACAACTTCGTCTGGGCATGCCACTCCATTACCATAGCTTTTCCGTGTCCGAGGCCTTCGACGTTCCAAAATTCGTTTGAATCCCCTTTGACCCATTTACTTTGAAACCATCGAATGGGCCCCCCATGACTGACGATGACAATTGTTCCAGCTGGTTTTTCAGTTGTTAAAATGGTCTCCAACCAATCATCGATCCTTTTCCCTAACTGCTGCAGTGTCTCTCCATTTGGAGGAGCAACCAAATAGGGATTGCGGATCCACTTCTCGAGCCTTTCTGGATCTTTCTGCCTAATTTCTTCATAGGTCTTGCAGTCAAATTCACCGAAGTGTAATTCTCTAAGGGCAAATGTCGGTATGGGCCATAACTGAAACTCATTTCCAATCAACTGAGCACTTTCAACGGCCCTTATAAGATCACTAGAATAGATGGCAGAGATTGGTTGAGTTTCTGTCATTCTTAAGATCTCGCTCAAGTTCTTAAGCTGCATCCGTCCCTGTTGATTTAATGCTGCATCAAAATGTCCTAGATAACGTCTTTCTGCATTTTCATTCGTTTCACCGTGCCTGACTATAATGATTTTCATCCCATCAGCCTCCCAATCGCCATGGCCAGAAATAGAGAGACACATTCGCTCCATTCCACAATGGCACCATAGCAATCCCCTGTTAGCATGTTTAATTTCCGGTAAATGTTTAAAATAAACAGTAATGTCAGAACGCTCGTCATGAATAACAGCATAATCCCGTTTAATCCTGCTGCCCAATAGCTAATCACCAAAATCAAAATCAGATGGATCAACATAATAGGGTACGATAAAAAGGCTGATAGACCGGATCCAAGTCCTGCCTCGTTTCGATAGGGCCAGAATTTGATCGCACAAATGAGCAAAAATCGAGCCATCCATGGACTTAAAACAAGCATCAACGGTTCATGAAGTTCAACTAGTTCATATACCGCAAGGATTTTCCCTGCGATTAGGCAGATTGCGGCAATCACACCCATCGCACCCACGCGGCTATCCTTCATGATTTCGAGCATTTGCTCACGGCTTCGATTGCTGCCCAATCCATCCGCTAAATCCATCCAGCCATCGATATGTAAACCACCTGTGATCCATATCCAGACAAAAACAATTAAAAATGCACTGACAGGAGGCAGAAACAATTTATCAACTAGAAACACAGCCAACCATAACATGCCGCCAATCAACAAACCGATCAACGGAAAATAAACGGGGCTTTTTTTCCAATCGGTATTTGAAACCTCTATCTTCGGAATGGGGATGCGCGTGAGGAACATCAGGGCTGCTAGGAACGCCTTCATTACTTCAACCTCAGTGGCAGACCGGAAAAGACGGCGTAAGCTTCATTTGCTTCGGCTGCCACTAATTGATTGATTTTTCCTAAAACATCCTGAAAAAAACGTCCTAACGATGATAAAGCGACCCCGCCCAAACCGACCTCATTCGAAACGACAATGACATGCTGATGATTTTCTTGTATCCTCTTAATCCAGAGTTCCACTTCCTCTATTAAACTGGTTTTCTTGTTTTCTTCCTTCAGTTCCTGCTCTGTCAACCACATACAATGATTGGCCAGCCACGAAGAAATACAATCAACTAAAATGACATCGTAGTCTTGATAGACGGTTTGAACGGAAGTGAGTTCGTTCGGCTCTTCTAATACGCCCCATTCACTTGGGCGCCGCTTCTTATGACTATCAATTCTTTTTTCCATTTCTTGATCGCTTTGAACCCCGAACGCAACATAAAGGACTCGGCCTGCTTGACTGAAAGCCAAGCGTTCCGCAAATTCACTCTTCCCGGAGCGAATTCCTCCAGTAACATAGGTTAAGGTCATGATGGATTCCCCTCTTTGCTTACTTCAATTAAGGCTTGGATCAAGCATTGATTTTCCTCTTCGGTTCGAATCGCAATCCGAAAATCCTGATCTGTTAGCCCCTGGTACATGGAACAGGAGCGTATTAAGATTCCTTTATGTCCCATGCGCCACTGTAATTCAGCCGCCGTGATGTCAGCTGATATCCTAACTAACAGAAAATTCGCTTGCCCTGGAAAAACCCTCCAGCCTAACTTCTCTTCAATGGCTAGTTTGACATAGGTTCTTTGCTCCTGAATCAGGGTAATCGTTGCTTCCTCGTATTCCTTTTCGTTCAGGACCGCTTCACCAGCCAATAGGGCCAGTTGGTTGACACTCCAGGTTACTTGTTTCGCCTGCAGCTTTAAAATCAGAGTTGGATCGGCCACCATGTACCCCAGCCGGAGACCAGGGATCGCATAGAACTTTGTCATCGAGCGAACCAGGATTACCTGTTTCCAACGTTGCAAATCCTCAAGCAGCGTGATTCGTGTTTCGATCGGAATAAAATCAATAAATGCCTCGTCTATGATCAAATATGTATTTGTCTTCTCTGCCTGTTCAGCCATCTCGACAAGTTCTTCCTTCGAATACGTGACACCAGTGGGATTGTTGGGATGTCCTGCAAATACAAGATCGGTATTCGCTATTAATTGGAGAATTTCCGATCGTTCCGGCTTAAAATCATTTTCTTCCCTGCCAAGCAATGGTTTGATGCTTGCCCCAAAAGCTCTAGCAAGCTGTTCATATTCCGAAAAGCATGGATAGGTGACTCCCACTGTCTCAGGCTGCAAGCCTAAAATCGCAAGGGCGATACACTCTGCTGCCCCGTTTCCAATCAAAATCTGTTCCGATGAAACGGAATGCTTTCCCGCTAGCTTTTGTTTGAGAACACGATGAGCGGGATCGGGATAATGAACGATCGACTCCAGCTGATCCTTTAACAACTCCATTACCCTAGGAGGTGGACCGAGTGGATTGATATTCGCACTGAAGTCTAACAACTGCGCAGAATCTTTACCAAACAACTGTCGGGCCGTCAGTAAATCGCCCCCATGTCCAAATTTTTCAATATAGACCATTAAAACTCAATTCCCTTCACGGCAGGAATTCCTTCGTTATAATAATGCTTAACAGGCCTCATTTCAGTTACTAAATCCGCGCAAGCGATGATCTCTTCTTTGGCGGACCGTCCGGTAATCACGAGATGCATCCCCTTTGGGCGCTGCTGAATCAACTCTAGTACTTCAGTTAACGGAAGGACATCGTCTATCGGGAATTTATCAATCGCGAGCGCATTATTTAGTTCATCTAAAATGACAACATCATAGCCGCCAAACTGTACCATTTCTTTTGTAAAAGCCCATGCTGTTTTGAGAGCTTCCCGATGTTCCTCCGGTGTTTTCGTCCATGTAAAGCCGACTCCTGTCTGCATGATTTCAATCCCCAATTTTTCGAACGTAATTTTTTCCCCATATGTTCGATCAGGCGATTTGATAAATTGAACCATCAGCACCCGTTTTCCCCGGCCGGAGGCACGAACTGCGAGCCCAAGGGCTGCCGTCGTTTTCCCTTTTCCATCACCGGTATAAACTAATGTAAGACCGCGCTTTGCTTTGTTTTCTGTTACCTCTTCCATCCGATTCACTCCTCGTTACAACCAGACTGTTTTTTCTTCAAAGGATGTCCGGGCCGGCACCTTTGCCTTTTTTATTACTTCTGTATCGGGATAACCGATAAACAAATTTCCGATTATTTTCTTGTTTTCGGGTGAGCCAATAAACTCATACATTCGTTGGTCACGAACAAGTCCGACGCCCCTTGTCCGCCAGACCAGACCTAATCCTAATTCTTTGGCGGCAAGCCACATCGAATGGATCGCACAACATACGGCATATTCATTATCGGCAGATGCCTCTTCATCTTCTTGAACGATGTCAGCGGTAACAACAATATGAACCGGAGTGGTTTTCAGTACCTTTAAGGAGCTTTCGATTAAATTTGGTTTGGTTGGAAAGCGTTCCAGTAGATATTCATAGGCCAACGCTTCATAGCGTTTTTTTGCTTCGCCTTTAATCACATAAAAGCCCCATGGTTCCCTCATCCGGTCATTCGGTGCCCATGTCGCTGCCTCTAATAGGGTGTGAATCTTTTCGTCTTCGACCTCTCGAGCCGCATAATCACGGATCGCTCTTCGATTTTTGATTTCCGCTATAATCGACATCTTAGTCCCTCCCTGCTCCTACTGCTTGTTTTTCTTCTGCTTCTTGAAACCAGCGTAATTTCTCGCGCAGGCCGACCACATTGCCTACAAGAACAATCGCCGGATGAGTAATCCCAGCTTCAAGGGCCCGTGCTTCGATATCCTTTAAACTTCCAGTCACCGTCTTCTGCTTGGCCGTCGTCCCCCATTGGATAATGGCGGCTTTCGTATCAGGGCTTTTACCGTTTTCGATTAATTTCGAAACAATATAGGGTAAATTCCCAATTCCCATATAAAAGGCAATCGTATCAATTCCTTGAGCAAGGGCAGGCCAATTTAATTGATCCTCATCCTTTTCCGCTCGGCTGTGGCCCGTGACGATCGCGAAGGAGGAAGCATAATCACGGTGGGTCACCGGAATTCCGGCATAAGCAGGCGCTGCAATACCAGCTGTAATCCCCGGCACCATTTCATAGCGGATCCCATGTTCCGCAAGAATTTCCGCTTCTTCACCAACACGGCCGAAAATACAGGGATCGCCCCCTTTTAATCTGGTGACTATCTTGCCCTGACTGGCTTTTTCAACTAACAGCTGGTGAATTTGATCTTGAATGATCTGATGTCTTCCTGGCTGTTTTCCGCAAAAAATCAGCTCAGCATCCGGCTTCGCATATTTCAGCAGTTCCTCATTTACTAAACGGTCATATAAAATCACATCCGCCTGCTGGATACACTCCATCCCATACACTGTAATCAGCTTAGGGTCTCCTGGTCCAGCACCAACCAGATACACTTTTCCATTTGTCATCTTCTCGCTCCTTTCTTACATTACTCATTTGAAATTCCAGCCGATGCAAAGGTGGCCATTTCTTTCAGCATTAAGGTCGCTGATTGCAAGATCGGAAAGGCTACTGCTGCCCCGCTTCCTTCACCCAGCCGCAAATCTAAATCAAGTAGTGGCTTCTTCCCTAATAACTGCAGCGCAATTTCATGTCCAGGCTCGACGGAACGATGGCCGACAATCATATACTCCGCTGCTGTCTCACAAATTTCCCTTGCCAAAAGAGCTGCAATCGTGCAAATAAACCCATCTACCAATATCGGAATCCGGTTCCGGGCGGCGGAGAGCATTGCACCTGTCATCCCGGCAATTTCCAAACCGCCAATTTTTGCTAAAATATCGATGGGATCCTTCCGGTCAGGGTTTCTTTCCTTTAGTGCCCGTGTGATGACCTCTTGTTTATGACGAATTTTTTCTGGTGCAATCCCTGTTCCTCGGCCGACAAGAATACCGATGTCCTGTCCACTTAAAACCGCTGCAATCGCGCTGCTTGGCGTCGTATTGCCGATCCCCATTTCACCAACAATTAAACATTTGATTCCCTGTTGAATAATCAGTTCCGCCCGTTCATAACCAACAGCGATGGCTTGTTCGGCCTCTTCTCTTGTCATTGCATCCTGCTGGCAAAAATTGTTGGTACCATATCGGATTTTCCGATTCACAAATCCTTCAGCCTCAATATCAGCTGCCACACCGATATCGACCACTTCAAACATTGCTCCGATTTGCTTGCTAAAAACATTGATGGCCGCACCGCTGTTTAAAAAGTTCATGACCATTTGCACGGTTACTTCCTGCGGGAAAGCAGACACCCCTTCTTCGACCACGCCATGATCAGCGGCAAAAACGATCACACCGGGCGGTGACACGACCGGGAAGGCTTCAGATGTCATTTCCGACAGATGAATGGCTAATTCCTCTAATCTTCCCAAACTTCCCGGAGGTTTGGTTAACGTATTGATATACGCACGAACTTGCTGTCCCATTTCTCTATCAAGAGGCTTGATGGATGTTTTTACGCTATTCATTGGGTGATCCCCCTTTTTTGGTAATCCTTCATTAAATGTTCAATGACATCCAGTTTAACGTGTCCCCTTACATGTTCTGCCAGCCTGTCAAACGCTTCTTCCCGCAATTGGTTAAAAGATGGGCGCTTGTGGATGGCCTCCAATCCCTTTTTACGGCGGAGCTGATTAAGCAATTCCTCACGAAATTCATCATTATGGAATATCCCATGAAAATAAGTGCCAATGATGGTTTCGTCCGGGGAATGACAGCCATCCCATTTTTCATTCGAAAAAATAAGCCCTTGGGACGCTCCTGTCGCCACGGTTTCACCCATATGAATCTCGTAACCTGTCACATGGAAGTTTTTTCCGAAAAGATGCAACTTACCATTTGATAGGATCGTCGTCTTTTCTTTCGTAATAGTCGTTTCAATTGGCAGTAACTGAAGGCCTTCGATTGCTTGATGGAGAGACTCTATTGCTAACGGATCCTCAATTTTATCACCAAGCATTTGATAGCCGCCGCAGATCCCGAATAGAACGGCATGTTTCTTTTTCTGTAGTTCTGCTATTTTTTGAGCGATGCCGCTCTTTCTTAAAAACAGCAAATCTTCAATTGTATTCTTACTGCCGGGGAGAATGACTAAATCTGGATGATGTAATTGATCCGCTCTCGTTATGAAACGGACATGACAATCCGGCTCGGCAAAAAACGGATCGATATCGGTGAAATTGGAGATTTTCGGATACTGAATCACCGCGATATCCAATTCTTTTTCAGTATTTTGTGTAGCTGTATATTGATTTAAAATTACGGAATCCTCGGCATCAATATTTAGATTTTCCAAATAAGGAATTACGCCGAGAACGGGTTTTCCTGTATATTCCTCAAACCAAGTTAATCCGGATTCTAGCAGGCGGATATCGCCTCGGAATTTATTGATAATCACGCCTATCACTCGGTCGCGGTCCGCTGGTTCCATCAGCTGAAGGGTTCCTACTAAACTAGCAAACACTCCGCCTTTTTCGATATCCCCAATTAAAATCACAGGGGCATCCGCCATTTTGGCGACCCGCATATTAACCATTTCCCGGTCATTCAGATTAATCTCTGCCGGACTGCCAGCCCCTTCAATGACAATTCGTTCATAATTGTGGGAAAGGGTGGAGAGTGATTGTTGAATCAGCTCCAATCCCGTTTGAAAGAATTCCCGGCGGTACCTTCCTGCTTCCATATTCTTATATGGTTTACCATGGACGACAATTTGGGATTGGTTATCACGGTTCGGCTTTAGTAGAATCGGGTTCATATCGGTGGTTGCCTGAATCCCTGCGGCTTCAGCCTGAACTCCCTGCGCTCTGCCGATTTCCTTCCCATCCACTGTGATATAGGAATTTAACGCCATATTTTGTGATTTAAATGGAACCGTTTTAAATCCGTCCTGGGCAAAAATCCGGCAAAAGGCGGTCACGACAACACTTTTGCCGACATCCGAATTGGTACCTTGAAACATAAGTGGAAGAGCTTTAGCCATTTTCTTTGAACTCCTTACATTTCTTGATTTAATTTTCGACCAGCCCTATTCTCTAATTATGGTGATGGTGATGTTCATACCCATGTTCTTCAGCATATTTACGGAAATTTTCTAAATCTTGCATTCCAGTGGATGTACCGTTTAAGGCCTGATTCATACGTTCTAACAGTACTATTCTTAACTTTGGATGATAGCCAAAATACTGAGCTATATCAATTGTTACATGGGGATAAGTCTCTTTAAACTGATCGGCCATTTTATTCATTCTTTCCATTAAAATTCCCGTAAATAAAAAATACGGGAGCATGATAATTTTTTTTGCACCTAATTTTATACAGCGTTCCATCCCATCCTGCACAGTTGGCGTCGTTACCCCCATAAAGGCACTTTCAACGATAGGTACATTTAATTTCTCCCACAATAATCTGCTGATTTTATAAAAATCACCATTAGCATATGGATCACTGCCGCCTCGTCCAATTAATAGAATAGCCGTATCCTCATGCTTTTGATCCACATCAAAACCTGCTTCAGCAAGTCTTGTTTTTAAAATTTCAAAAACTTCCTCATGAACACCTATCGTTTGGCCATAAGTAAATCGAACATCTGGGAAATGCTCTTTAGCATGTTCAATCTCTGCAGGAATGTGCAGTTTTGAGTGTCCTGCATGTAATAATATGATGGGAATTACATGGATTTCATCCGCACCTTTTTCAACACACAACTGAATCCCATCCTCAATATTTGGTGATGCAAATTCTAAAAAACATGTTTCTACTAAAAGGGCTGGATCAATGTATTCTTTCATTTGCCCGACAAATTCGCGAACTTCTATATTCCCTGCCTCAAGCCTGCTGCCATGTCCAACAAATAATACAGCTTTTTTCATCGGTCCATTACCTTTCTTGTATTTTTCAATTCCTTTTATGCGGTCTTCGCTGCGTTTCCGTACACCGTGCTCCATTGAATAAATGATTGCATCTTCTTTAACTTCTTCATGAACAATATCACGTGCAGTTTCTTCATGTTGAACCGAATACCATGTCCCTTTTGGGTAATCAATTACGACGCATTTATCTTTACAGCGGCCGTTACATCGTGTACGCGATGTATGAATATGCTCATCTAAACGGTTTTTCCGGATTTCGTCTCGAATTTGCTGCGTGACCTCCTCAGCTCCTGCTCCCATACAGGTTGCCCCATTGCAAATGAGTAAGTGACGCTGCATTTGCGTTAAATTCCATGTTGTCATAAAGTGACCTCCCCCTCTCCCATCATCTTGTAACCACTATGTCTATTTGTTATATCAACAGTGCCCCCGATTAAAGCCCCTATTAGTAAAGTCAAAACGAAACTTAGTCATGAAACTTCACAGGCTCCCAACTAATGATCGCTGCATAGAAGGGGTAACGATATACATGCTGGCCATCCTCCATTGCTATAAAGCGTTCGAGTGATGCTTTCACATGTGCCATATCAAACCGAGGTGATAAGATTTTTTTGCTCTGTGCTTCATATAATTGCTGCAATGTATCATAACGATACTCACGCTCCAGCTTAAGCATTTCACAATTTGCATAAATCCCTAACTGATACAGCATATTGACGATGGTAATATAATCACGGCGAGGATGTTTAATGTCATAGCCAAACTGCTCATCTAAAATAACGTAATGCGGTTGAATAGGTCCTGTTGTTAAACCAATGATGGCGCGCTTTTTGGCAAGACTGTTCATTTTTTTCAGCGCCGCATTCATTTCATACATACGATAGAAGCAGTTCACCCCAATAACAAAATCATGCTGCTCAATTTGCGCTTCTTCCCATTTACTATGAACGAACTGAACATTTGTATCGTTTTCAAAGTATTGTTTTAAATAAGCAAGCACACTTTCAGAACCATCCACTAAAGTTAAACTTTTGACATCTTGATGGAGTTGGAAGGTGTAGTTGCCCCATCCCGGCCCAATTTCAATACAAGTTGAATTTTTGGGGATATGTTGTTTCATTTTTTCGTAAATTTTTTTTGCATAGTTATCTGTTTGCTTGTATGTTTTTTTCTTCATGGACTGAGCCCAATATGCTTCTTCCAGCACATCATCGATCATTCTTTCTGGCATCTTGCCATGCCAGTCTAACATGCCTTCTTTCCACAGCTTTTCAAAATCAAATTGTAAAGAGGAACATTTTATCATTTAATTTTCTCCTCAATCTCGACAACATAAATGGACAATCCTTCTCTGGTGAATTGGGTGCCAGTTTGTGATTTAAACATGGCGGCCTGGGTGCTTAAAACTCAAGCCCCTTCATCGCTTTGACATCCTGATCAGCATAATAATGTTTTATGGCATCAATCGTTGACACTAAATCAGCATCTTTACCGATTTTCTCCTATACGCTGCTGCAGCCACGCTTCACATTTTTGGTTTTCACCTTGCTCCATCCATTGTAATAACTGTGGATCCAGGAGCTCTGCTAATAGCTGTTTTTTCGCATCGCCCGAAAACAATTGTAAAATTCTCTGACGCGCTTCCTTTAAAAATGAAACATACTGCGCGTAATGTACTCCAAATTGCTCTTCTAAATCCGTCTTTACTTGGCGTGTCAGGCCTGGACTTGCTCCGGACGTCGATACAGTCAATACGAAATCACCACGGCGAACGACTGCTGGATTGATGAAATCAACACGTCCTTTTGCATCCGCACGGCTGAGTAATTGCCAATGCTGTGCCGCTTCTTCCACTGCATTATTTACCTCTTCGTCATTTGTAACGGCGAAAATCAGTGCAGCATCATCTAAATCTGCAGGTACAAATGCTTTTTCTTTCCATGTCACAAGCCCTTCATTGATGTATTGCTGCAATTTTTCGGTTACAGCTGGGCTTATCACTGTTACTAGTGCCTTTGTTGGCAGCAGCGCTTCTACCTTTTGACGAGCTACATGTCCGCCCCCAACAATAACAACCTTTTTATAGTCAATATTCATTAATAGTGGGAAATAATTCATTGTTTACCTCCAAACATGCTGTCAGCCAATTTTTCACAAGCTGTGGATTCGAAGCAAAATGAAAGTGTGTATAGCCAGCAACAATATTTTTATGTAGATAACCTTCCTGCTGAGCACGAAAACGGCCTTTACTAAAATAAGCTGGTGAGGTATGCTCCCCTTCATACGTTGAGTAATGGAACTCATGCCCTTTTGCCTGCTCCTCTGCATTGATTAGAAAGTTGCCTGGAACACCCGTAATTTCCCTGTATCCAAGTGCCGCTAATTTATCTTGCATCCGCACACGTCCTGGAATGATCCCGAGCATCGGGAATACCTGTCCTTGACGATTCACAATTTCCTCTGTTAAATACATAAAACCGCCGCATTCCGCTAATGTTGGCACCCCTCGCTCAAGCGCGGCTCTTATTGATTGCTTCGTTTCCTCATTTTTCGCCAAGATTTTAGCAAACTCTTCCGGGAAACCACCGCCGATATACAGCCCCTGCGCATTTTCTGGAACTTCCTCATTTTGTAAAGGAGAGAAGTAATGCAATGTGGCACCATATGTACGAAGTAGTTCTAGATTTTCTTCATAATAGAAGTTAAAGGCGGCATCCTTTGCAACTGCAATATGTACTTCTTGTCTTTGCGGCTGTGCATCAAAGATAGATTCAGAAACGTCTAATGATTGTGTTTTTGTAATTTCCAACAGTTGTTCAACATCCACTGTTTCTTCGATTGCTTCTGCAAGACTATCAAAATATGTATCTAAATCACCACGTTCTATGGCTGGTACTAAACCAAGATGACGGCTTGGCATCATTGGTACAGCTCCTTTCAGCAAATAACCAATGACGGGAATTCCACATTCTTGTTCTATTGCTGCTTTGACAATTTCAAAATGGCTTTTACTCCCTAATTGATTGGCAATAATACCAACAATATTGGAGCTTTCATCTAACTTTTGAAATCCTTTGACAATCGCAGCCGCACTTCTTGCCATACTTGCTGCATTGACAATTAAAATAACGGGACTTTTTGTAATCTCACTAATATGAGCAGCAGATCCTTCATTTGATAATGGGGATTTGCCATCATAAAAGCCCATCACTCCTTCAATAATAGCTGCATCTGCATCTTGGCTCGCTCTTGCGACAATTGCACGGACTGTATCATGGGACATCATGAAACTATCAATATTACGAGAAGGGCGTTTTGTAACTGCTGTATGATACGTTGGGTCAATATAGTCCGGGCCGCATTTAAAGCCCTGGACTGTTAATCCACGCTTCATAAGCGTACGCATAATGCCGATTGTGAATGTTGTTTTTCCAACACCGCTCCCTGTGCCGGCTAGAACAAATCGATTCATCGTACTTCCTCCTCAAAATTGACACGTGCAATCGATATCGTCACATTTCCGCTTTTCTTTTTCTCCAGCAGTAACTCTTTCGCATTCGCATAATGCAATGCGGCCGGCTCACTGACCCCATATGCACCTGTATATTTAAAGACTGTTTCTGATGGGTTTTGCATCGGTATTTCATTTAGCTGGTCCGGTGTGTAAGTTACAAACGGCCAGTTATGTTTAGCAGTTAATTCAAGCAGACCTGTTTCGTTTTTCTTTAAATCGATGGTCGCAACTGCTTTGACACTTTTTTTACTTAAACCTAACTCCGCTAATGTTTCATCTATGACTTGTTCAATTTCTGACATTGATGTACCACGATTACAGCCAATGCCAAGTACAATTGATTTTGGGCGATACATAACTCCGTTCTCGAGCAAGACCTCTTCATGTGCCTCAATTAAACGATCTGTAATAAGCAGTGCCGCTTGTGGCTTTGCCATGATCGCTTCCTCTATCGTTGGATAAATTTTTAAATTGTCCGGAATTGAGCGATCGTACATCCACCAATTTTTTTCACCGGTTTCCTGCACGATCGCAACATGCTCTTCATTGACAACCGATGCACTAACAGGTGTTAATTTTTCTTCACTTTCCCACATCCACCCAAATTGGGCGCCAAATAAATCCACGGGAATCGTTTTTTGAACATCAGACGCGGTTGTAACAACGGGTGAAGCACCAATCGCATTGGCAAATTCATGGGTTAAGGCATTGGCACCGCCAATATGACCTGATAAAACGCTGACGACATACTGGCCTTTATCATCCACCACTAACACGGCAGGATCTTTCTTTTTATCAATCAAAAGCGGAGCAATCATGCGAACAACAGCACCAAGGGAAATAATGCAAATGATTCCTTTATACTGCTGGAACAAAGCGGGCAATAATAGGCGAACCGTACCATCAAATAACTGAATTTGGCGCGCCTCTTCGTCCTCCTGTTCGAATTTCTTCATATAATATAGATCCGCATATGGGAATTTTTCCGTGTAGCTTCTTGCATGTGCCACCCCATGTTTTGTAATGGCAACAAGAGCATATGGTTTGCGTTTTTCGATTACAGGAATTTCCCCTTCACGTAAACTAATCATTCCCCTTCACACCTTTGCGGAAGCCGTGAGTAAAGGTTTTGTCATAGAGCTTCGAACGATAATTTTTTTCATGGATATGCGGGTCTAATGCCCAGCCCGCTAGAATCATCGCATGCTTGCGAATGCCATTGACACGCATTGCTTCATCTAATTCAGCTAGTGTAGTGCGAACAATTTTTTGGTCAGGCCATGAAGCACGCTGTACAACCGCAACTGGTGTATCGTCTGCCCAGCCTGCTGCCTGCAATTCTTTGGTAATTTTCTTTGTTAATGTCGCACTTAAAAACATGGCAATCGTACAGTGATGACTTGCCAGTGCCTGTAATTTTTCACGCTCTGGCACTGGTGTACGCCCTTCAGCCCGCGTTAAAATGAGAGTTTGAGTTAAATCAGGAATCGTCAGCTCTGCACCAACAGCTGCTGCAGATGCAAAAACAGAACTTACACCTGGCACCACTTCATAGCTAATATCATGTTGCTTCAGCAGTGCCACTTGCTCCATCGTTGCCCCGTACATCGCCGGGTCGCCTGTATGTAAACGTACAACCTTTTTGCCTGCATCGACACGCTCGACAATACAATCCACCATTTCTTGAAGATGCATCCCTGCTGTGCGGATAATTTCTGCCGACTCCTTCGCTTCCGCTACTAACGTTTCGCTTACGAGTGAATCAGTATACATCACAACATCTGCTTCTTTTAATAGCTTTATACCTTTAACCGTGATTAAATCCGGATCTCCCGGACCTGCTCCGATAATCCAAATTTTCTTCATTATTTGCGCACCACCATACATGACAAGTAATTTAATTCTGCACCCCGTAGTTCATTGATCTTCCAAATTACCTCTTCATCAGATGTAACTTTTGTAACGACATGCGTTTTTTCTAATAAATTCATTTCCTTCAGTAGTTCGAGCATTGCGTCTATAACTTTTGCTACTTTGATAAAGACGATCGCATCGTGATTTTCAATGACTCGGCGCATTTCTTCCATATCCTCCGTAGCAGGAATCATGGCGACATGGTCATCACCATCAGCCAATGCAATCCCTAAGCGATTAACAGAACCATTAAACGACGAAATGCCAGCTACCGTTTCAATTGGAACATCAGGGTACGTTGATTTCATTAAGTTCATTAAATGTATAAATGTGCTAAACAGCATCGGATCCCCTTCAGTCACAAAAGCTACATCTTTTCCTTGACTTAAATAGCTATAAATAGATTCCACAGATTTTGTCCACTCAGTATGCAGAGTATCTTCATCTTTTGTCATGGGGAATACCAAACCAAGCATCTCTTTTTCTGCCGGGTTAATATAAACTTCAACAATACGATGGGCATAAGATTTACTGCCCTTTAATTTTTTGGGATAAGCAATGACCGGGCTTTCCTGCAATCTGCGAAATGCTTTTACTGTGATTAATTCTGGATCTCCTGGCCCAACACCTAATCCAAATAAGGTTCCTATTCTCATGATTCTTTTCCTTTCTTTGCTGTCACTATATAGATTGGATTTAACGGTTCAAAACGTGTTAAATTTAAGATTGGCTTACTTTTTGAAATTTGTGCCTGTAATATCGATACTTCACTGCCTAATATTTTTAGATGCTGCAACGCTTCTGCCAAATTTTCAATCGTTGCAATGTTCATAACAAGGCGTCCATTTGGCTGTAAGCGTGAAATACATGTTTGCAACAAATGCTCCATATTTCCACCGTTACCGCCAATAAAAATCGCATGTGGATCTGGAAATTCATCTAGACGGTCAGGTGCCTTCCCCAGCACTGCAACAAAATCTGTACGATGTTTTAATTGATTTTCCAGGCAGTTTTCAAGGTCACCATCATTTTTTTCAATGGCATACACGGCACCTTCCCGAGCCATTTTCGCCGCTTCAATCGCAACAGATCCTGTGCAGGTTCCTATATCCCAAACAATGCTATTTTCCTTAAGTCCTAACTCCTGTAGACAAAGAATCCGAATTTCTCTTTTAGTAATCAATCCTTTATCTGGCTTTCGCTGAAGAAATGCATCATCCAGAATTCCAAGAGAAGAACGTTCCACTACCTCACGCTGTTTTAAAATCACAACATTCAATGGAAAAAAGGAGGATTGCTCCATTTCGTCCAATGTGAAATAGCGGCAGCGCTCGTTTTCACCTTGTAGATTTTCAGCAACGAAGGCATCATATTCTGTCATGCCAAAACGCTTTAAATAAGTTGCAATTGCCTGCGGAGAATTCGTTTCATCTGTTAAAACAGCAATTTTTTTACGTCCATCAATTCTTTGTGCAAACCCTTTAATGGAACGCCCATGTAAGCTGACAATATACGCATCCTGCCAGCTTTCCTGCATTTTAGAAAAGGCGAGCTGTACCGAGCTGGTATAAGGATAAATTATTAATGGAAGCTTCTTCGCAAGTACACCGCCAAGTCCATAAAATAGCGGATCACCGGACACTAAAATAACGACATTTCGTGTTTCTTGCTGTAATTCAGCTGTTAATGCTGACAAACCTCCTTTGATTACTTTTTTCTCTTTTTTAAATTCCGGGAAAAATTGTAAATGGCGCTCCCCGCCTACAAGTACATCACATTCATTGATCCACTCAGCATATTGAGAAAGCAAGCCTTCCGCGCCGTTATCCCCTATACCAATCATCTTCATCCAATTTGTCAATATTCTCAGCCTTTCCTAAACAGTCTCCATTCATGGCATACAAGGTTGTCGACACTTCAATGTCAGTATTCATATGATTCAAAGCATAGTAGCAGCAGTTTTTGCAAAGTGCTGCAAAGAATGCCTCGTTCCCCTGAAGCATATCTCCCACCTGTGAAGCTGTATTCGCCTGTAAAATTTCTCGCTGCGTCTTCTCATCAACACCTGCTTTATTGGCAATACCTGCTAAAAACTCAAAGCTAATAGGTGCACTTTTTGAGTGAACCATCATAACGCCTTGGGCAACTTTTGAGAACTTCCCCATCATCCCTACTAACGAGACTCTCGGAATCTTCTTCCGTGCAATATTTTTTAACGTAAAACCAACAAAATCGCCCATTTCTATAAATGCTTCTTCTGGTAAATGAGGATATTGCTGCATAGCATATTTTTCACTGCGCCCACCCGTTGTAATGACTAAATGCTCACATCCTGATTCTTTTGCTACATTAATCGCTTGTACGATACTTGCCATATAAGCAGAACTTGAAAATGGAACCACTGTTCCCCGTGTCCCTAATATCGAAATTCCGCCGATAATGCCTAACCGCCCATTCAATGTTTTTTCAGCAATTTCTTCACCATCTGGTACAGAAATGATTACTTCAATTCCGCAATCCAATTTAAAGTTTTCAATTGCTTCTTGTACGACCCCATATATCATTTTACGTGGTACGGGGTTTATCGCTGCTTGACCAACTGGTACAGGTAGTCCCGCTTTTGTCACTCGCCCTACACCAACCCCGCCATCTAAATAAATGCCTTTTTCTTTTGAATAACGAACGGTACTCTGAATTCGTGCTAGATGCGTAGCATCAGGATCGTCCCCGGCATCTTTGATCGTTTCGCACATTACCCTGTCTTCTGACACTTGAAATGCGGATACTTTAAATGTTGCATACTGGCCAGCCGGTAAATAAATCGTGACTTCATCTGGTACCTTTCCTACGACAAGAGCTTGCAATGCTGCCTTTGTCATCGCTGTTGCACAAGCTCCTGTCGTATAGCCGTGGCGCATTTGTGAAGGGTCTTTTTTATTTCGTTTCTTTTGCTCGTTCATCCGCCATAATTGAAATGGCATTAAGTGCAGCGACTGTCACTGTACTGCCACCCTTTCTCCCTGCGTTCGTAATAAATGGAATTCCTTCCAGCAATGCTAACTCCTCTTTCGACTCTGCTGCTGATACGAAGCCAACTGGCATTCCAATAATTAAATCCGGTTTTGCCTCACCTTCTTTAATTAAACGAATTAACTCCAGCAGCGCGGTTGGCGCATTGCCAATGGCATAAATTCCTCCTTCTTGTAAACGCGTTGCTTTTTGCATGGAAATAATAGCCCGTGTTGTTCCTTGAGCCTTTGCTTCCTTTGAGACATCTTCATCTGCAATATAACAATGCAAGTCACCGCCATGCTTTTGGAATCGCTTGCGGCCAGAACCACTTTCAATCATTTGTACATCCGCCACTACATGACGGCCCGCTAAAATGGATTGAATCCCTGCCTCAATGGCATCAGGCGTAAAAATCATGCTGCGGCCTAACTCAAAATCTGCTGAAGCGTGAATCACCCGCCGAACAATTAACCATTGCTCATCTGTAAATGTATGTTCGCCCATCTCTTCTTTGATAATGGCGAAACTGTGATCATAAATCTTGTCTGGATCGACCGTTACAGGAATAAATTTTGTATTAAAGTTCATGTTTGCCATGAATAAAACCTCCCAATAGTTGAGTTACTTCTTCGAAAGAAGTACAAAAATTTTCATATTCAATCGCTGGCCGCTTTATTAAAATGACAGGAATCCCTAATTGCAGAGCAGCTGTCATTTTTTCATCTACAGATCCCACTTTGCCGCTTTCTTTTGTAATCATTAGAGTCACATTATATTGCTCACATAGTGCTTTATTTAATGATTCCGAAAATGGACCCTGCATCGCAATTATGTCCTTTTGTTTAATGCCTAACCTATGGCACTTTTCCATGTTCCCTATATTTGGAAGCATTCTACAAATAAGCTGAATTTCATCGCGCATTAAATATTTTGTAAAAATTTCCAACGTTTTGCTTCCTGTTGTCAGCATAATCGTTCCTTTATGAGATTGAGCTAATTTAGCTGCTTCTTCATAACTTTCAACTTCTGTAATTAGTGGAGAAATAAACTGTTCTTCTGGCCTTTCATAACGAATATAGGGAATATCAAATGCTTGTGCTGCTGCCATTGCGGTTTTCGACGCTTCTTCCGCATATGGATGGCTGGCATCGATGACACAGGACATCTTTTGCTTCTGAATAAGCGCCTGCATGTCATCAACTGATAACCGCCCTACTTGATAAGGAATATGGTGAGCATTTAAACTTTCGGCTGCAGATTCTGTGACAACTGTTGCTAATAAAGGATAGCCCTGATTTTGCAATTGAATGGCCAATGCTCTCGCATCACTTGTGCCTGCTAAAAATAAAATCATCTGTTCCTCCTAATCTCCACATGGTGCCGGCTCGACTTCAATTTTGGAGCTCATTTCCTGATAGTTAAAATACTGAATTTTTTTCACTCTTTTAAAATATTTAAAAAGGCGTTCATTTGGATGGGCATTTTGTTTGTACTCTTCTATAATTTTCGTTAATAACGGCAGCAGCTCATCTGGTTCAATTCCTTCTGCTACTGGCTGAGCAGCATGAGCTGTACGACCAACCGGCTTTGCGCCAATAAATAAATCAAATCTTTTCTTGCGGTAAACGATCCCGATATCATCGAATACTGCCCGATAACAAGCCATACCGCAGCCGTTGAAACCAATATGTAATTCTTTTGGAAGCTTTAAGCCCCCCAATTTTGCTGCTATTTCTTCTGCATATGGGATCGATTCTGCTTTTTCACCGTAGCAAAAATCACAAGCTTTTACATTTAAAACATCGCCCACAGGCATGACAATTAAATCATTTTGTTTAAGTCTTTTAACAATCGATTCAGGCTGATCTGTTGGAATCTTTAATAAAAACCGATGATCTGGTGTATATTCCATGGTGCCTGTCTCGCCAATAGTTTCTGCCAATACGCGCATTTGGTCTGGCTTAATAAATTTATTGGCAACACCAGGTGAAACAGCAAATTCAAATATATCTTCGACAGCTTGTTGTACTAACAATGGATTTACTAGTTCAGTTTTAGTCACCATAGATAAAGCCTTTAAAGCCAAATCTAATGAGCTAACTTCTTGTTTTTTTCGTTCAATTTGCTCATAACCAGCTTGCGCTTCCCCAGTTTCTTGATTTAATGCCCATGGTTCGGCTTCCTTTTTCAAACGCTGATGCGGTTTTAAGCTTTGTTTTTCTTCACCTAACGTATATTTACGCTGATACCCTCGAGGAGTAATGATTTTATTGTCATAAAAGAAAGTAGAAGAATTCCCGATAATAACCGTTGTCAGCATTCCGATATCATGTTCAAGCATTTCAGACAGTGTTGTCAGCACTACATTTTGATTTTCACGATAAGCACTTTTCACAAGTCCCACTGGTGTTTCAGGTGAACGATATTTTAATAGAATATTTTGCGCCTCTACAATTTGGCGTGTCCGTCTACCGCTTTTCGGATTATATAAAGCTATAACGAAGTCCGCCATCGCAGCTGCTTCAATGCGCTTTTCTATTACAGTCCAAGGCGTCAAATGATCACTTAGGCTGATCGTGCAGGAATCATGCATGACTGGCGCACCCAATAAACTCGCACAAGAATTAATGGCTGAAATACCTGGAACAATTTCTACCGCAATTCCTTCTTTTTCAGTCCAGCCCTTTTCAATCAGCACTTCATACACTAATCCAGCCATACCATAAACGCCTGAATCTCCGCTGGAAATGACTGAGACAATATTGCCAGCTTCAGCTTTCTTTACTGCATCCTGTGCACGTGACACTTCTTCTGTCATACCCGTACTGACAATGGATTTTGCTGTTAAGAAAGGTTCAATTAGCTCCACGTATGTTTTATAGCCAATAATACAATCACTTTGCTGTAAGGCATCTACAGCTCGTTTTGTAATGTGCTCACGATCACCTGGACCAAAGCCAACCACAAAAATTTTTCCCTTATTCATAGGCTAACCTCCAAATAAAAAATGCCTGCACTCCTTTTAAAAGGAATACAGGCATGATGTGAAATAGCAGTATAAATTTAGCATACTGAAACACAAAAACAATAAGTATAATTGTCCCGCCTATACTTCTCCCTCCGAAAAGCAAGTGTCGTTTAAATAAGCAGGTTTCCTGACTTAAGCTTCTTTTTACTCTTACACCTTCCCGATTTCTCAGTGGCATTGTAATTTCATCAGCTCTTACAGTAGCGGGGGCTGTACTAGACTTTCACTAGTTTCCCTTTTACCTCACAAATGTGAGCACTTATTTAAAGTATTTATTAAATTTTTTTTAACTATACCATATAATCTAGAAAGTTAACATACTATTTTTTTTTTTGATAATTTAATAAAATCTTATTTAGAACAACTCCTTTTGTTGGAAACTATATGAACTAATATAGATTTGCCATAAACCTATTTCAGCCATCCAAAGCACCTCTAGCTCTTCTTGATAAATAGGTGCAATGGAAAATAAAATGGCGATCAAGCTTGTCATTAAGAATACAAAAGGGACCAAAAGCCGTTTCAAATAGGCTATAAACGGGATTTTCGCCTTGAATAACACCCCTATACTCATTACAGTAAAGGTAAATCAAGCCACCAAAGGTAGGAAGTGCATGCCACATAAGTTAGCTGTTGCTTGAATTGGACGTGTTAATTCACTCATCTACAAAGATAACGATTTAAGACTCCCAATTTGATCAAGCTCGCTTTTGTACCGCAAAACCTTGGTTGACTATCTTTTTATTATTTAAGAAACGTGATAATCCAAATGTTGTAATACTTGCAAACACAACACTTAACGCACTGAACCATGTAATGGAAGATAATGATATTTGCCCCACAATTACTCCACCTAAACCTGCACCAACCGCAAAACCTAATTGCATCATCGATTGGTTCAGACCTAGCAGCACATCTGAGGATTCAGGTGATATCGTTGCTAAATTATATTGCTGAGTTGCACCTGATGACCAGCCTGCAAATGACCAGACTATCAATATAATAAATACTGCAATAATTGAATGGGATAGGAAAGAAAGCACGACTAAAGATGTTAGGTTTACAAGTAATCCTCTTTTTAATGTAAAAATTACGCCTCTTTTATCTGCACTTAAGCCACCTAGTTTAGAACCAAATAAGCTTGCAACGCCAAGAGCAAGTAAAGTAATGCTTATAAGATGATCACTCATACCTACAGTATTTACAAGGAATGGAGATAAATAAGTAAAAATAATCCCGTACCCTGTCATTAAAAAGAAGGTGATTGATAATGCTAAAGCAATTTTTGGCTTTTTGAACATCGCAATTTGTCTCGTTAAAGAAATTGAAGCATCACCATTCATTTTTGGTATTGTATTTAAAACAATAAAAATGACAAGTAAAACTAATAATGCGATTCCGATAAATACAAATTTCCAGCCATACGTAGATGTAATAAAACGTCCAATAGGAACGCCAATAATTAATGATGCAGTAAATCCCATGACAACTGTTGCAATTGAACTTGCCTTTTTATTAGCAGGTGCAATCTTTGCTGCGATACTTAAAACTGTCACGACCGCGACACCTGTACTTAAAGCCATAATAATGCGAGCAATTATAAATAATCCATACCCTGGAACAATAACTGAAAGTAAATTTCCTGCAATAAAAACAAATAACGTATAGATCAGTAATTTACGTCTTTCCATTTTAGCCGTTAATACCATTAATATAGGCGTCCCGATTGCATAGGCTAATGAAAAGACTGTAATTAATTGACCTGCCGCTCCAATTGACACTCCTAGAGCATCTGCCATTTTATCCAAAATACCTGAAATAATGTATTGCGAAGTGCCAACTAAAAAACTTATCAATGCTAAAATATAAATCTTTGCTGTATTTGACATGTCAATTTTCCTCCTTAATATCACTTTTGATTTCTATATTTCTATAAACACTGAAATAGAAAATAAAATGAAAGAAGCTATAAAAGCTTCTTTCTATTCTAATGCTTTAAATTAATGTATAAAGATGCTTCTTTACCTCGTATTCTTCCAATTCTTCACCACTTTTTAAACGATGAATAAAATCAGGATTAGCAATGAATGGACGTCCAAAAGCAGCAACATCAATTATTCCTTCTTCAATCGCCTGATTCGCCATTTCTGGATTTAATGAACCTACACCAATAATGACACCATCCCAGTATTTTCGGACTAATTGATGCATCGTTTTTCCATCTGCAAGCACTCGATCAAATTGCATAATCGATGGGTGAATCATTGTTGCACCCGCTTCCTTAAATGCCTCAACAAATGTACGAATAGCCATTTCTGGATCTTCCCACATGTAATTTGGTATATCTGCTTTATGAGCTGAGAATCGAATCATTGTTCGTTCTGTACCGATTGCGTCGATAACTGCTTTAATTACTTCCTTCATTAACATTAATCTTTGAGCAAGGTCACCACCATATTCGTCGGTACGATGATTGGTTATATCTGTATTAAATTGGTCAATCAAGTATCCGTGGGCACCGTGAATTTCCACACCGTCAAAACCTGCAGCAATTGCATTTTTCGCAGCTTGCGCATATTGATTGATGACTTCATTAATATCTTCAATTGTCATTTCTTCAGGAACATCATATGGCTTACGGAAACGAGAGACAAGGCCTTCAGCTGGAATAGCGGATGGTGCTTGAGGAGGCAGATTTCCAGCAAGCTCGTGATGGGATAATCTTCCAACGTGCCATATTTGAGCGATCATTGTTCCTCCCTCTTTATGCACAGCATCCGTTACTTTTTTCCATCCCTTAATTTGTTCTTCTGAATAAATGCCTGGAATTCCAGGATAGCCCTTTCCACGAGGACTAATGACCGTTCCTTCTGAAATGATTAAACCAACACCATCGGCAGCACGTTTTCGGTAATATTCAACAATATCCTCTCCTACTACGCCAGTCTGATCATTTGCAAAGGATCTTGTTAACGGTGCCATTGCGATACGAGAGCGTAAATTCCAAGCTCCGATTTTTATCGGTTCAAACAATTTACTTTCTAAACCATTTTTTAAATTTCCCCAAGAATTTGTTTCTTTGATAATTTGATCCATATTTTTTCCCCCGTTTGTTTATTCGGTATTTCTATAAATACTGAAATTGATTTTAAAATTAATCCGCTTTAACATTAAAGTAAAGCGGGAGCGTATTGTGCAAGGACTTCTCGTTGTAAACTGTAATATCTGAAGGTTCCCTCTCTGCGAACTGCTAATAATCCGCAATCGAGTAATGGTTTTAAATGATGTGTCAATGTTGAATTGGCAGGGACTTTTAATTGATTTGCCATTTCCAGGCAAGCTAACTCTGATTGCCCGGCAAGTAATTTTACGATTTGTAAACGAGTCGATTCACCCAGTGCCTTATAAACTTTTACTGCAATATCATCATTCACCACTAAAAACCTCCTTTCAGCAATTCTTATTTCAGTATTTCTAGAAATATTGTATTTAATCAAAGATGCTTTGTCAAGAGTTATTCCCCATTCAATGAAGAAAAACCTCCATCTCTAGAGGTTTCTGCTTCATTAAATATTATAAATAAAATCCTCAGGTATGACACGCCTTAAGAAATGCTGCGTTCTTTCTTGTTTTGGTCTTGAGAAAATTTCCTTTGGAGAATTCTCTTCTACGATCACACCGCCATCCATAAAGATGACTCGGTTGGCTACATCCTTTGCAAAAGACATTTCATGTGTCACCACTAACATGGTTGTTCCCTCTTTTGCAATATTTTTCATGACGGTTAAGACTTCACCGACTAATTCTGGATCCAGTGCAGAAGTTGGTTCATCAAATAAAATAATATCTGGATTTAACGCAATCGCTCTTGCAATGCCCACCCGCTGCTGCTGCCCGCCTGACAGTTCACTAGGGTAGGAATTCAATTTATCTGCCAATCCGACCTTCTCCAAGGCCAGTTGCCCCACCTTATTGGCTTCTGCTTTCGGAACCTTTCTTCCAATGATAAGACCTTCTGTCACATTCTCTAATACTGTTTTATTCGTAAACAGATTATAATTCTGAAACACAAAAGCAATCTTTTGCCTGATTTGATGTATTTGTTTTTTGGTTGCTGATTTAAGGTTTACATGAATATCACCAAAAATAGCTTGCCCCTGATCGGCTCGTTCTAGAAAGTTAATACATCGAAGCAATGTGGTCTTACCAGAGCCACTCGGGCCAAGAATGACAACCACATCACCCCTATCAATCTGTAAATCTACTCCTTTTAAAATCTCATTCTTACCAAAGGACTTGTGGATATTTTTAATCTCTAACATGACTTTGCCTCCAATCATGATCTTAGGCAGCGGCTGCTTTATACTTCCTTAACCGTTTTTCATACAGCTTAAATAAGGTTTCCACTAAGCTGCATAAAATGAGATAGACAAGAAAGATATCGATGTACGCTTCAATAAAATTGTAGCCAACATTGGCTGCCACTTGAGCTTTTAACGTAATCTCTCTCAATGACAAAGCATAACCCAAAGAGGTAGCTTTAATGAGATTGACCGTTGCTGTACAAATATTAGGCAATGCCACCACGAATATTTGTGGAATGAGTATTCTTCTAAACGCTTGCACATTGCTCAACCCAACGGAATAAGCTGCTTCAAGCTGCCCCTTACTGACCGTGCTAATAGCAGATCGAAATACTTCTATTAATATGGCCGTTGTATTTAACGAGAAAACAATAAATGCGTACCAAATCGGATTGATATCGTAGATACTCGTTTTAACATGATATTTCTCGAATATGGGAGCCAATAGTAAAGGAACACTTGTAAAAATAATAAAAATTTGAACAATGACAGGAGTCCCTCTCACAAACGAAACATAGACTCGTGCCAACTGGCTTATCACTGGAATTTGATTTATCCGCGATAAGGCGAGCAAAAATCCTGAAGGTAGAGCAATGAGTAAGGAAACAATCGTAATGAGTAAGGCTATAGGCACTCCAGATAATGCAACAAAAAAGGTTTTTACTAAAAATGGAACATCCAATCCAACCGACATGCTGTCACCCCCTATGTCGTCTTTATAACCAGTTTACCTTTACTAAAAATCTTTTCTAACTTTGAAAAGAACTGTTCAATCAAAATGGATAAAACCCAGTATATAAGGGATAAGGCAAGATAGATTTCTAACGAATGAGAATTATAGTTATTTGAAATAATAAGGCTTGCTTTCCCCATAATATCAATCAAACCAATGGTATACGCTAATGATCCTTCTTTCATTAATTCAAGTAGGCTGTTTCCGAAATTGGGCAATGCGACAACAAATGCTTGTGGCAACACAATTCTCCGAAATGCCTGGGCGGGACTAAGCCCGGCGCTAACCGCTGCCTCATATTGTCCCCGGTCTATCGCTTCATAGGCCGTTCTCATCACCTCAGACATGATGGCCCCAAATTGCAGCGAAAAGGTAATCACAACATAAATCGAAGTGTCAAGATGATTCAGTTCTGTACCAAAGTTACTGGCTATTGCCGGAAGCCCGTAATAGACTAAAAATAAAAGAACAATAGAGGGGGTACACCTTAAAATGGTTGTATATCCATTGGCGATTTTTCTGACAGCCGAACACGTTCCGAGTTTCATTACGGCTAAGATAAATCCTAGAATCGTACCGAACAAAACCGATAGACCTGCAACCATAAATGTTACGTGTAAAAACGAAAGAAGTTGTGGCAATGCCCCCCAAATGTAGGTACTATCAAAATATGTTTGCATATTCCACCTCTTTTTAGACGGTTACCTTTTTACAGTATCCAATAGTTTAAATAAATCAGTATTATAAAACTTAACCATCAGTTTGTTTGTCTTCTTTTCCTCTTTTATTTTCTTGATGGCTTGATCATAGGCATCTGCAAATTCTTGTTCTTTTTTGTTGAATAATGGCCACGTTTTGACAACCGCAAACTCATTATAAACAAGGTCATTTGCTAAATTATGATAAGGACCATCCTTTGCAAGAACTTGCTTTTCATACGTTGCACCCAAATAAATTCCGCCATCTACACGTCCTTCATTTACCCATTGAACCACATCCACTGAGAATGCATCTCCGGCTTCAAGTTTAACTTTATTGTCTGGATTGGCTTGGTTATATTCATCCACAATGGTATATTGAGCATTACTAGCTGCAATAGGTGCTAACGAAAGCTTAGCTTTAGCAAAGTCTGATAGGTCTTTTATTTTTTCGTTTTTCTTTTTTAACAAAATTCCAACACCGCTGAGTCCGAGGAATTCTTTCGGAAAAATATAACTCTTCGTTCTTTCTTCTGTGAACCAGGCATTTTTTACCCCTACTTGATATTTGCCTTGCTGCACTCCTACCAATAAGTCTTCACTGGATGTTGGCACATATTCGAATTCATACTCTGACAAGGCTTTATCCACTAATTTCATGACTTCAATTTCATATCCGGTTGGGTTGCCTTTTTCATCTAGGTATCCGATTGGTTTACCGCCTTGATCAAACGCTACTTTTATCTTTCTGACTTCTTTCTTAGCAGATCCCGTATCCGTTTTTGCCCCAGTTGTTGCCGTTGAGCCGCAGCCTGCGATGAGGGTTACTAAAGCGATTCCTGTAGCGGCAATTTTAAAAAACTTATTCATTTTCATTGTTTTTTCCTCCCTATGATTCAGATTGTTGAATAGCTGTTTGAGCTAATTTTAAAATGGTTAAATCATCCATTGGCGGATTATGCAAGCCTGCCCGGACATCTCGGTAAAAACGTTGCAGAGGATTGGACAGCTGTAAGCTTTTTGCTCCGACTAATCGCATAGCTTTGTCGACCACGGTAATCGCGGAGTTGGTCACAATATGTTTGGCTACAAGTGCTTCATTTGTGATATCCCGTTGACGATCCTTATCAATGTAAACCTCTGCCGTACCATATAGGGCAAATCTTGCTTTGTATAATTCCAAGTCCATCTCGCCTAATAATGCCTGCACGTTCGGCAGCTGAGCGATTGGACCCTTAATACTATTGGGCGAATGGGTATTGGCAAATTCGAGTGCAAAGTCCCTGGCCGCCTGCGCGATCCCTAAATAGGTGGCAGGAATCAGCAGACCCCATCCATTCAGTTTAAAACCCGTATGATAACTGGGAATTTCGACCAAGTCCGACTCATCCACTTCCACGTTTTCTAATACTAGATCATGGCTGCCGGTACCACGCATCGCGATTACATTCCAATTTTCCTCGATGGTTAGTCCTTCTGCTTCTTTTGGAATCAGAAAAAAGCCTACCGTTTTTTTTTCTTCGATCCAAGCAGAAGTTAAAAAATAATCCAGTTCCGGTGAGCAGGTTGTATAGCTTTTCCGCCCATTAATCACCCATTTGCCAAGTGCCCTCTTAGCACTTGTTTCGGGCCGGCCCCCGCGAATGGGACTGCCTGTAGCCATTTCGCTTACTGCTCGGTTAATGATGGCTCCATTGTTCACTGCTTCAGCAATAAAGGCTAACTTTTCTGGATCCCAATACCGATTTTCAAATAATTCTCCAACGGTCATTAATGTCCATCCAATCGATAACGCTGTGCTGCCATCATAGCTTCCCAGTTTTTCTTGTAAGAGAACGGTATCATATAGAGAAAATCCTGCCCCGCCAAATTCCTCTGGTAAGGTCAATTTGGTATATCCGATTTTTCTTAACGCCTGGATATTCTCTCTAGGGAAGCTGCCCTCTATGTCGATTTGTGAGGCTTGTGCTTTAAAGTCCGCTTCTAATGGGTACAGCCGTTCAAGCCACTTACGCTGCTTGCTATTTTTTACAAATAATTCCTGCATACTCTTTGCTCCTTCCTAACACTTAATAAAAAAGACTGCTCCCATATAGAATGGAAGCAGCCTTCAGTTGACTGATAAGCTAAGCTCGTAAGGTTTTAATACATTTTTGGAATATTATGTATCTATTAAATTATAATAAGCCCATTAATCCAATGTGTCAACTAGGAATTTGAATTTGTATTTCCATTAACTTATGTACATACTCCAGAACATAAAATGTACACATAAAATATT